>CAKQRE010000001.1 GCA_934271265.1 uncultured Clostridia bacterium
CTTTGTAATAAGCCGGTATCACCATGGTTTCCGGATTATATTCCCCGATATCTCCCACAATAAGATACCGGTCCTTTTCTTCCAGATAGTAATACTTCAGGCAGCCGTCGATCTTATAACCGTTTCTGATCTTTTCCCCGTCTGTCTCACGCATACACCCGCACAGCATGCTTGCAAACACAAGTACGATGCACAATACAATTGCCGTTATTTGTTTCTTCATTTTCAATCCTCCTTAATTTTTCTGAAATACAAGAAACTTGTTTCATTTTTCACCTTTCGTGTAATCGCTTTTCATTTTTCGAAGAGGAGACAACTGCTTTCCGAGTCCGTTTTCTCCTCTTCGAGCATCTCCTTTTCCCGAGAACTCCGTTTATCCCATGACGGCTTGTCGTAACAATTACCTATCGTACGCCCTTAGTCCTTAAGGGACGAAGTCTTTATCGGTATTGAAACTTTCAGATTATATTTGTTTGTAGCGTTTTCTTGTCTCTGTCAGTCCGTCGGGTAAGGCGAAAACTTGGAAGTGTTTCTAATGGGAAACCTTCTTCGTCATTCTGACCCGACCTGCCTGATGGGCTCAGGAAGAATCTCAAAATGATACGGCTGTCAATAATACCGAATGCAAATATGTCTTAAGATCCTTCGCAAGTAGGACTACGGGGCAAGGCTCAGGATGACAAAAAACAAATCCTTCATATGCGGGGCAAATGGCTGGATCAGAACGACAGGGCATATCTTAGCCGACAAATGACAACCCGCCTTTCTTTTCCTTATCTTTCTCTTCCACCGGATTACCTTGTCCTTTGAAACACTGCGCCCGAAAACCCTTGCAAGCAAGTTTTCTCGCTTATATTGTATCATGTGCGAATCGATTTTTCAATCTTTTTCAAAAAAAAGACTCAACCGTTGGTTGAGTTTGCCGATTTTGTCGGCGGCGGCATTTTTCCGCCGTCGCTCTTTTTATTCTTTTAAACATGAAAAATGCCTGTATAGATCGATTAACGCATATTTTTGTTTCAGGCTTAGCATTCGTCGTTCCCAATCGCTTTTTAAGCTTCTTTTTCGCCTTTCCCCCGATTTCTCCGGTGATACACGATACACTTTCTTTTTTAAGACAATCTGATATTCCACATTCCAACATTTGACAAAGAGCCAAAAAAAACCGCCTTCCCGGAAGGGGGAAAGCGGAATGTTGATTCTTTTAAATAAGCGGCATGATGCGATTTATAAACCGCTCAGTACCCACCGCCCGTCATCAGCAGAATCAGGAGATATAAAACGAGAAGAATACCGAGCACGGCACACATCGGCAGGATCATCATTCTGACCGCCGACCAATACGTACGCCATTTTTCTTTCATGGTTGAAGAAGACTTCGTTTTTACCGCTTTCGCGATTTTAGAGGGCTTTACGCCCGACATATCGGAAATAGCGGATCCGTCGTCGTAATAAACGACTTTTTCCTTCTTCTTTTTTGTATTCTTCTCTTTTTTACCCATTCTTACTCCTGCGGATAGAGGTGACAAGCCGTGAAATGCCCCGGTTCGTATTCCTTATAAACGGGCGCGATGTGCTTGCAGATCTCTTTCGCGTTCGGGCAGCGCGTGTGGAATTTGCAACCCATCGGCGGATTTGCGGGGGACGGAATGTCGCCCGAAAGAAGGATCCTGTGCGTTTTCTCGTCCGGATTCGGGTTCGGTACCGCAGAGAACAGAGCGTTCGTGTACGGATGAAGAGGATGATTGAAAATATCCTCCTTTCTGCCGAATTCCACCATAGAGCCGAGATACATAACGCCGATTTTATCGGAAATGTATTTCACGACGGAAAGATCGTGCGAAATGAAAAGATAAGTAAGCTGTCTTTCCCGCTGTAACTTTTTCAGAAGATTGATGATCTGCGCCTGAATAGAAACGTCGAGCGCGGAAACAGGCTCGTCGCAGACGACAAATTCGGGATTGACCGAAAGGGCGCGCGCGATACAGATCCTCTGTCTCTGTCCGCCCGAAAACTCGTGCGGGTATCTCTCGTAATAATAATCGCGAAGACCGCAGCTTTCCATGAGCTGCATGACGTAATCTTTGATCTCTGCCTTGGGAACGACCCCGTGCACCCTCACCGGTTCGGAAAGGATGTCGCCTACCGTGCTTCTCGGCGGAAGGGAAGAATAGGGGTCCTGGAAAACGATCTGCATCTGCGTACGGAGAGAACGCATCTGCCTGGAAGAATACTTCGCGATGTCTTGCCCGTGGAAGAACACCTGTCCGCCCGTCGGCTGATACAGTTTGAGAACCGTTCTGCCCATCGTGGTTTTTCCGCAGCCGGATTCCCCTACGATTCCGAGCGTTTCCCCTTTTTTCATCGTGAACGATACGTCGTCCACCGCTTTCAGCGTAGAAATAGGCTTTCCCGCGATCGTCTTTTTCAGAACGAAATGCTTTTTCAGATGGCGCACTTCGAGGATCGCTTCCGGATCGGGCGGAAGAAGAAAATCAGCTTTGCTCTTCTCTTCACGCTCATGCCGTTCCTTCTGCGCTTCGGCGAGATCGTCGTATCCTTCAAATTCGCTTTTTGCCGTATCTTCGGCGGAAGAAGTTTTATTCAGTTCGATATCGCTCATATTTTACTCCTTTCCCTCGTACAGATGGCAGGCAACGAAATGCGTGGGGCTGACCTGAACCATGCCGGGATACTCTCCCGAGCATTTCCCGATACATTCGGAACATCTTTCTTTAAAATAGCAGTAATCGGGCATATTGACGGGGTTGGGAACGTTGCCCGGAATGTTAAACAGCGTGTCGCTGCTCGATTTCATCGTGGGTTTCGATTTCTGCAACCCTTTCGTATACGGATGAAGAGGATTGTGGAAAATTTCCGAAGCGGTTCCCTTTTCGATGATCCTGCCCGCATACATGACGACGACGTAATCCGCCATTTCGGCGATAACGCCGAGGTCGTGGGTGATCAGAAGAATAGAACCGTTGATCCTGCGCTTCAGATCGTTGAACAGATCGAGGATCTGTGCCTGGATCGTCACGTCGAGCGCGGTGGTCGGCTCGTCCGCAATGATCAGTCTCGGTTCGCCGGCAAGCGCCATGGCGATCATCACGCGCTGACGCATACCGCCGGAAAGTTCGTGCGGGTAAGATTTATAAACGCGCTCCGGCATCGCGATGCCGACAAGATTCAGCATTTCGATCGAACGGTTTTTCGCGATCTCTTTCGTCGCGCCGGGAATATGCAGAAACGATACTTCGTCAAGCTGATCGCCGATGGTAAAAACGGGGTTTAACGAAGTCATAGGCTCCTGAAAGACCATCGACATCTGTCTTCCGCGAAGCTGGTACATCTCGCGGATGGGCATTTTCGCGATATCGAAAACTCTTTCTTCCATCTCGTAAATACCGATGCCGTTTTCCCGTTTTTTCTGTTTGGGTACGCGAACGGGGTTGCCGTCTTTGTCGAGTTTCTGATTTCCTTTTTTATCGAGAAGGTCTTCGTAAACGACGTTACCCTTTTCGTCCGTTTCATAAACGGGGATCAGATTTCCCTTTTCGTCGCGTTTGAAATCGTTGGCTTTAAAACGGATGGAACCGGAAACGATCTGCCCGGTAGGTCCCTGCAGAAGGCGCATGATCGACATCGAGGTGACGGATTTCCCGCACCCGGACTCTCCTACTACGCCGACGGTGGAATTGACGGGGATATCGAAAGATACGCCGTTTACCGCTTTTACGACGCCCTGATCGGTGAAGAAATAGGAATGGAGATCTTCCACCTCGAGAATATTCTCCGGGTTTTTCAGTTCCGTGGTATATTCCGATTTCGGGCATTTGCGGTTCTTTTCTTTCTCGAGACGGCGCATCTCTTTGGCGTTTGCCTTGGCGATCGCGCGTACTTCTTTTCCGCTGAGATAATGATTATTCTTTTTTTCTTCCATGATTATCTCCTCTGTCTCGGATCCAAAGCGTCACGCAAGCCGTCGCCGATGAAGTTAAAACCGAGCACGGCGATGATGATACAGATACCGGAAGGCATCCAGACGTTAAGGTTGTTCTGCAGAATATCCGATCTCTTGGAAATGATCTCGATCATCGTGCCCCACGAAGCGTTCGGGGGCTGAACCCCGAGCCCGAGGTAGGAAAGAGTGGATTCGTAAAGGATCATGCTTCCGAGAGAAAGCGTCATGGTGACGATGATCTGCGGCAGGATATTGGGGATCAGGTGTTTGAAGATCTTTCTTGCGCCCGAAAAGCCCATTGCTTCCGCCGCAACCATATATTCCTGTTCGCGCAGATAAAGGATCTGCCCGCGGACGAGACGTGCCATACCCGTCCAGGAGAAGAGGGAAAGCAAGCCCATGAGAAGGTAAATATAGTATTTTCCGGGAACGTCGTTCGCGCGGAGAACGGTACCGATGATCAACATCAGCGGGAGCGTCGGCAGACACATCAGAATATCGCACAAACGCATGATGATATTATCCACGATGCCGCCGTAAAATCCCGCAAGACCGCCCATGATAATGCCGAGTGCGGAGATCAGGAATACGGTAAGGAAACTTAAGCCGAGCGAAAGCCTCCCGCCGTACATCAGACGAACGAAGATATCCATGCCCTGCTCGTCCGTTCCGAGAAGGTGTTTGAGCGAAGGCGAAGCAAGATCGTTCATGTCCTTTTTCTGGATCACGACCTGCGTGAACACCGTACCGTCTTCCATAGTGACTTCGTATGAAGTATAAGACATTCCGTCTTTATCGGTATGCGTGGGAGAATAAGGATGATAGATCAGAGGTCCGAGCCAGCAGAACAGAAAAAGCGAAGCGAGCATGACAAGCCCCGCGATGGAAAGTTTGGAGCGGAAAAATCTCCTTAATACCATGCGCATCGGGCTCATAAGCTTCACGTTCTGATCGAGCGGCTTATCCGTATCTTCGGTATTTCCCAGAACGTCCGCGTTCTCTGCGTCCGCGACTTCTTTTTTCATGAGCTCTTCCTGTAATTCTTCTTTTTTGTCTTCCATTTCAAAGCTCCTATGCAAGTTTTACACGCGGATCGACAAGCCCGTACATCAGATCGGCGAGCAATACGCCGATAACGGACAGGAATGCCAGAAACATGTTATACGTCATGATAACGGGGATATCGCCGGAGGTCATCGCCTTTAACGCGTAACTGCCGATACCGGTAAGGTCGAAGACCGATTCGGTGATCATCGCGCCGGAGAACAAAGAGGGGATCAACCCCGCAAGGCTCGTTACGAGAGGGATCAGCGTATTGCGGAAAGCGTGCTTATAGATAACTTTACGCTCGCTGAGACCTTTCGCTCTCGCCGTTCTGATGTAATCGGAATTCAGCACTTCGAGCATGTTCGTTCTCGTCATTCTCATTCTCGAACCGATGCTTAAGATCACGACGGTGAGAACGGGAAGGAACATATGGTGAAGATAATCCATGACAAGCGCCCATCCGTGAAGGGTCTTGTTCGGATCGAGCATGCCGGACACGGGGAACCATTTCAGCTTGTTGGCGAAAAGGTCTTTCAGGATCTGTCCGAAGAAGAAGGACGGAAGCGAAATGCCGATAAGAACGAATACGGTAACCACGTAATCGCGGATCGAATACTGATGCGTCGCGGCGGTAATGCCGAGAGGAATGGCGATCAGAAATTCGAACACGGTGGAAATACCCGCCACGATAAAGGACGTGCCGATCCTGTCTTTATTGAAAATCTCCTGAATGACCGGACGGTTATTCTGGAAACTCTTACCAAAGTCGAGCTTGAAAACGTTACCGAGCCAGTTGAAATATCCCTGGATGATCGAGGTATCGAGACCGTAAGCGTGTTTCAGCTGTGCGATCAGTTCTTCCGAAACGCCACTGCCCGCCTGGTTCAGGGCTACGATCCTCTGATCGACATAGTTTGCAGGCATACACCGCAGCAATACGTAGAGTATAACGGAAACGCCCAGAAGAATCAGAACGGAAACTCCCAACCGCTTCAAAATGTATTTCAGCATAAATCCTCTTGGTTAGCCTTACGCGGCGCAAATAAATCATCTGCGCCGCATAAAGTTTTTCGTTTTATTTGTGTTTCGATCAGATAAGTTCGAGTTCCCAAACCTTTTCGAGCGGAGAGGTATAGGGGTTCACGCTCGTGGCGAAGCCCTTCACCGTGTTGCTGTTGAAGGCATACAGGTTTTTACGCTGATATACGGGAAGTTCTACCGCAAGGTCGAGCACGAGACCCATAGCTTCTTTATAGATCGCAGTTCTCTGAGCCTGATCGTCGATCGCTCTCGCGTCGTCGATCAGATCGCTGAGTCTGTTGATGATCGAAGTTTCTTCCGGATAGGTGGACTGGCTTTCCTTGATCTCGCGGTAACCCCACGCATAAACGGAGGTAGCCGAGGAATTCTTGTGGTAAACCTGATACATATCGGGATCGATCGTCGAACCCCATGCGGCAGCCCACACTTCGAGAGAACCGGTGGCAAGTTTGGTAAGCGCGTAGGTATCGGCAACGACTTCCACGTTCCAACCCATATCGTTCAGGATCTCCGCAGCCTGTTTGAACACGGGGTAAGTCGGGTGTTCGGTGATGGAGGAACCTGCGATCGTGAACTTGATCTTCAGTTCGCCGCTGCCGGAGGTAACGCCCGCTGCGTTCATATAGGACTGGATCTTTTCTCTTGCCTTCTTTTCGGTCGTCCACGTTGCATAGTCGTGACCGTTCGGAAGGGACGCGCCGCCTTTATCTCTGGGGTAAGCCCAGCTTTCCATGGACATCGGCCAGTCGATCGTTTTGCAGGTACCGGACTGATAGAAGCTCAGCGCAAGCGAGGTTTCCATCGCCGCCATGATCGCTTTTCTCACGTTGATGTTCGGCACTTTACCGGCGTTGATACCGATATAACCGTAACCGAGCTGCCAGGAATCGAGAGTCGTGATCCCTTTGGATTTCATGCCTTCGAGTCTGTTGGCGTTTGCCTTGGTGAACTGAGGAACGATATAATCGAGTTCTCCGTTTTCAAGTTTATCGATCGCGTTGGACGCGCTCGTAACGACCATACGAAGCTTTTCGCTCTTTACGTCGAACATGAAGTTCCGGTTCGCTTTGAAGTAAACGATGTTGCTGTTGATAAAGCCGGAACCGCTCGGGTTATCGCTGTCGTTTCTGTCCGTCGCCTTGAAAGGACCTGCGCCGACGGGGATCTCGACGTGCTGCAAAGACTGGATGGTCTTGCTCTGGAATTCGTAATCACTCCATTCCACGCCGTATTTGTTTTCGGTAATATTGATCGTTCTGCCGTTGGGATGATCGCTGTCCGCCGTGTAATAATGCGCGGGCGCGACCGTGAAGCCGAAGTTATAAATGGCTTTCGGGTCGGTACCTTCCAGGGTGATCTGCAAAACGGCGTATTCGTTCTCGTTCGCGACCGTTCCGTCATCCTTATAATTGCTTGCGACTTTGTAGGTCGTGCTGCCGATCGTAACTTCGCTCACGAGCTGATCTTCCGAACCCTGTCTCACGTGACCGAGAGAACGGATCCCTTCGATATACGGATATGCAAGGGATTCGCCGACGTTCTGGTGAAGGATAACGGATTTCGCCTTAGCGGCATATTCCGTTTTCAGCGTGCCCGCCGTGCCCCAGTAAGAAAGAACGTTGTTGAGCTCGCTTACGGTCTTATCCTTGTATACTCTTTCGATCGCGGCTTCTTCCGTGGCGTAGTTTTTAACGATCTCGGTCCCTTCGAATTTTTCGATCACCGATTTATCTTCTTTTCCCTGCACTTTCTTGTAAACGGGGGTGATATAACCTTCGTGAAGGAAGAATTTGAAAACGTCGTTCGAAAGTTCGGTCGCCCAATCCTTGTAAGGCGCGGTCGTAAGATCGTAAGATTCTTTTGCCGCTCTGTAGTCCGACTGAAGTTCTTCTTTGAAGGTTTTCAGGGTCAACTGATAGTCCGCAAGAAGTACGGCGTTATAATCGTCGTTTTCGACGGCGCCGACAGCCATTTTATACCCCGCGGAAACGGTGTGCGAAGCAATGGCTCTCTTCATGTCTTCTTCGCTGAGGCTGTAAGAGTTCTGAGAACCCGCGACTTTTCCCGCGGTTTCGTAAAGCGCTCTCAGTTCGTTCAGTCTCATAGTGGCATAAGCGGAAGCCTGTCTCGAAATATTCGATTCCGTTTCGTCTCCGCCGCCCGAATAGTTGGTCTGCGTTCTATACTGCGTAAGCCCTTTGATCTTGATGGAATACATCGTGGAAGACCCGGAGTAAACGGGATCGAGGTATTCGTACATGTTGAACATTACGTCGTTGATCGTAAGAGGAACGCCGTCGGAGAACTTAAGCCCGTTCTTTAAAACGAACGTGTAAACGTTATTTCCGTTTTCCTTTTCGATTTTATAATCTTTCACGACGGTCGCATATTCGTCGCCCGCGACGGTCTTACCGTTGTTATCGGTCGAAAGCATGCCGATCTGCGTCATACCGATCACGTCCTGATCGGTTCCGGCAGTCGCATAAAACGGGTTATACAGCCCGTTCAGCTCTTCCGTCATCAGAACGACGGCGTCTTTCTTCGTTCCGGTGTTGCCGCCGCCCGAATTCGATTCGGATTCGTTCGTCGATTCGTTGCCGGGATTCTTCTTGCAGGAGCAAGCGATCAGCGACGCCGAGCAGGAAACCGCCATCGCCACCGCAAGCGAACTGCTGAGAATACGGATCAATGATTTCTTTTTCATGGTTAATTACCTCCGTTCTTGTATGATATAAGACTCTTGCTTAAAACGCTGTTCTTCCTCAAGGGTCTTCGTAAACTGAATGGTTATCTTACCTTCTGCGTCGACCTTAGTCGTTTCGGGATTTACTTTATACGTTATAAAGTCGAGATACTCGTTTTTCTCGCCGTAGACGACCAAGCCGAATTTCGTGACGTCCGCCGTGATGCCGGACGTATCGCCGTTTGCGAGAAGATTGAAAGAATACTCGCCGCTGAACGCCTGCAACCCGCCGATCCTCATTTCGGCAGAGGTAAGAGAAACTTTGAGGTTCGCGCCCTCTTCGATCTCGCCGGAGAACAAACCGAACGAAATATCGGTCTTTCTCGCGCCGCAGCTTGCGTAATCGAAAGTCACGTTCTCAAAAGCGATATCCGTGATCTGCGAAGTCTTCGCGATCGCGCCGAACAACCCGCCCTTCGTTGCCGAAGAGGAATTGAATTTAGCGGAAATGTTGGTAAAGCGATAGGTCTTTCCCGTTTCCTTGCCGTAGATCTTTCCCGTAAAAGTGCCGTTCACGAAAGCCGCCGGCCAGTTCTTTCCCGTAAAGTCGAGATCGGCGGAAATTTCGTAATATCCGTTTGCGGCGGCATATTTCACGAACTGATCCGCATTTTCGATCCTGTAAAGGTCTCCTTCGAGGAATTTTACGTAGATCTTGTATACGCTGTTCTGCGCAACGCCGTTCTCGTCGAGCGAACCGTTATGATAAAGATATTCGCCCTCGTTAAGCTCGATCTTCTGCGTACATGCCTCGTCGGTATAAGCGGATTCGAAAGTTTTGTTGGCAACCTTGGGGAAAGTATAGTTTCTGCCGCCGCCGAGGCTCGTGGTGTATTCCACCGCGCCGTCATCCCAGTAAGGCAGATACAGGCGGGCTTCCCACTCGCCTTCCGTGCCTCTCAGCTCGGAAGGGATCGCCGCGATATCCGTTTTATCATACTGTTCCCACACGCCGTCGGCGTTCTCGTAATAATACTCGAAACGGTAAAACTCGATCCAGGCGGCGTAAAGTTTGATCTCAACCACCTTTTTATCGTCGGCTTTGCAATCGATCGTATCGTTGGCAAAATCCCACTTATCGGCATAGGAATAGGTAACGTTTCCCGCCTCGTCCGTGATCTCCGTTCTCGTACGATACCAGCCGAGAAGCATATGTCCGAGTTTCGTGAGCGGGTACGGATTCGTCTGTTCGTCGTATCCGATGAACGGCCTTTTACTGTCTACCGGATCGACGATCTTAATGTGAACGTAACCGTTTTCGTCCGCCGTGTAGTTGGACGGTTTGTACATATCCGTAAGCGAAACTTTTTCGTTTCCGGCAAGCGTTCCGCCGCCCGTGTCAAAGTTCACGACCACGGTATAACCCGCGGCTTCGTTCTGTTTGATCACGTCGCCGGCACACGAGGCAAGCCCCAGTGTGCCGACAGCCAGCAGAACGGAAAAAACGACAATTAAAAATCTTTTCTTCATGGTCTTTCCTTCTCGTTGTCCGGATCAGACGTTATTTTTCTTTCTCGAGAGCACGAATGCGACGCCCGCGATCGCAAGCACGGAAACGGGGATCAGCCCCTTCATTCCGTCGATCGCGTTTTTGCAGCCGTTCTTCTTTCCCGTCGATTCTTCGGCGGAGCTGTCCGTTTTTCCGCCGGACGAAGATTCTTCCGACGAAGAATCATTCGATTCGCTTTCCGACGTGCTTTCGTTTCTCTTCTTCAGATATTCGATCGTGTTTTCCGCGTTTTCCAGATAGGAATAGTTGGTAACGAGGGCTTTCTGATCGAGAGAGGTCAGCGAGTCGTAAGCGGTACGCGCCGCAACGACGGTCGCTTCGTCGTCCAGGGTTATGTCGGCAGGGATCGCAGAGATCAGTTCGATCACGGCGAGGGTCGCGTCCATCGTGGCATTGCTGCCGTTGACGACCGTACCGAAGTACTGACCGAAGATGAACGAGTCGTAATTTCTGCCGTTTGCGGGTTTCACCATCACGATCTTGTTTTCAAGTTTTCCGATGTATCCCACGAAGTTCGCGCCGTAATAATAGTTGGTGATATTACCGCTCGTCTGCCACATGAAGTAATCGGTGATCCCGAGCCCGCCGTAACTTTTGTTATAGGGCGCGTTTGCGGAATCCGCAGAATAAGAAGAATCGTATTCTTCTTCGAGGATAGGAGCGTCATACCCTTTGAACACGACCATCTTAAGATCGGTGCAACCGAAGAACGCTTTGTCGCCGATCGCTTTCAACGTGGAAGGCAGAACCGCGTTCACAACCGAAACGTTTTCGAACGCTTTCGCGGAAATTCTGACCGTTCCCTCTTCCACCGTGTAGGTGGTAGCGCTCATGAGCGCGGGATAGGAAACGAGCTGAAGCCCGGTTTCGATCTTCTGGTAGAGAACGCCGTCGATCACGCGGATGTTTTCGCCGATGTCGTACGTATTCTCTTCCGTTTTCCCGATCGGCTTGCCGTTGAAGACCAGGTCTTTCGTTCTGCCGTAGGTTGCGATCGAAGTGCCCGCGAACGGGTTTTCGCCGAGTTCCTTCAGGTTTTCGCCGAAGGTAACGGAAGTGAGTTTCGTATTCTCGAACGCGAAGTCTCCGACGGAAACCGCATTCTTTAAGTTGACGGAAGAGATCGCGGTATTGCGGAACGCCGCCGCGCCGATCTCCGCCAGTTCGTCAAGCCCGTCCACGCGGGCAAGGTTGTAACAATTTTCGAACGCGCTTGCGGAAACGGTCGCGCCGTCTGCGATCTGCGCGCTTGTCGCATAGCTCGTCGCGAAGGCGTATTCGCCGATCGTTTTCACGTTTGCAAGGTCAACCGTTTCGATCTTCGTACCGAAGTAAGCGTAATTGCCGACCGCCGTCATTTCTGCGTTAAGCCCCGTAGCGGTCAAAGCCGTACAGAACGCGAACGCGTAATCGGGAACGGTCGTGATGCCGCTGCCGAAGGAAACGTTTTTCAGCGCTTCGTTGCCCATGAACGCAGCCGTGCCGAGTTCGTTTGCCGAATCGAGCGCGACCGTTTCGATCGAAGGAGCGAACAAGGAAAGTTTTCTGCCGAGCAGAACGACTTTTCCGTCCGAAACGATCTTGTTAGCCGCATAGGAATACTGATTGTTTTCACGCTGATATTCGGGGGTCATCATACCGCTGAACGCATAGTTCCCGACGGAGACGACCTTGGAAAGATCGGCATTCGCAAGCGAAACGTCGTTATAGAAGGCGTAATTTCCGATCGCCGCCCCCTCGCCTAAAGTAAGCGAGGACAATTTCGCGTTGCCCATGAACGCCGACGCGCCGATCGTAACGTTGTTGCCGATCGTAACTTTCTCGAGCGCGGAATAAGTTCCGCTTAAAATATCGAATTTCAGATAGGTGTTCGTTTCGACCGTCTTCCCGTCGCCGTCTTTCACAATGTATTCGTACGTCTGATAGTTCGAGAAGCTCTTCGAGTTTTCGTAAAGCCCGTCCGTATTGATCGGGCAGAAGAACGCAGCCTCGCCGAGCGTAACGTTGTTGCCGACCGTAACTTCCTTCAGTGAAACGTTATACGCGAACGCATAGCTGCCGACGGTCGCGTTGTCCGCGATCGTTGCCGAAGCAATCTTCGTCAAGGCGAAAGCGTAGTCCCCGACCGAGGTCACGCCGGAAAGGTCGGGCGTTGCGCCGAGGTTCGTTTTGTGGAAGGCGTAATCGCCGATCTCTTTCAGGTTGCCGCCGGTGAAACTTCTCAGGTTTTCGCAACCGGCGAAAGCGTATTCTCCGATCGTCGTCGCGTTTTCCGCAACCACGAAGTATACCCTGAGGTTACCCGAGCAGGCGCCCGCGGCGATCTTCTTTGCCGAAGTTCTCACCGTGTTGGAAGCATACGCGGGTGCGACGAGAACGAGTTCGTCGTCCTTTACGAGATATCCGCCGTTGTTTTCCGCCGTGAATGCGGAACCTTCGGCAAGATTGAATTTCGCAACGTTCGTACCCGCAAAGGCATATTCGCCGATGACGGAAACGTCTTTTCCGAGCGAAACCGAAGTCAGCGCGGAACAATCGCGGAAGGCGTAAGAAGAAATAACGGAGGCGTTGATGTCGATGCTCTTCAATTTGTTGCAGAGAGCAAACGCCATAGAACCGATCTTGATCTTCTCCGCATTGAAAGTGACCGATTCGAGATGTTCGTTCTTATAGAAGGCGCCGATGCCGAGAGACTGCGAGCTTTCGGGAAGCGTGAGCGTCGTGAGTTTGTTGAACGCGAAGGAATAGTTTCCGATCGCGTTGACGGACGCGAGGTTCACGTAAGAAAGTCCGCACTGAGCAAACGCCCTTTCGTTGATGAATTTAACGTGTTCGAGGTTGATCGAAGTGAGGTTCGTACAACCGAAGAACGCATACGTACCGATTCTCGTCAGCGTGGACGGCAACACGACTTCTTTCAGAGCCGTAAGTCCGGCAAACGCATAGGAGTTGATCGTCGTAACGCCTTCGGGGATCACGATCTTGGTGATCGTATCTTCGCCGAGGTAACTCTGCTTGATGTAGTAAGGATCTTCCTCGTCGATCACGTCTCCCGCGGAAGTGTCTTTCTCCACGTATTCGTAGTGAGAGAACGCATAGGCATAGATCGTGGTAACGCCTCTGTCCGCAGGGATCTCGACCACTCCGCCGAGCCCTCTGTAGTTCATAAGGTAAATACTGTTCGTCGTGAACGGATCTTTTACGGTGATTGAGATCTGCCCCGAGTAAAGGGTGATCCTGCCGTCGAAGTAAACGTTCGCCATCACGACCGTGGAACCCTTCGCCTGCGCGACGATCGTTCCGTCTTCCGTCACCGTGGCGATCGACGGATTGCCGACCGTGAATTTAACGGAAGTTCTGTCGTTTCCGAAATAAGAATCGAGAACGTACTGCACTTTTACCGATTCGGAGGGGAACATCGAAAGGCTCGAAGAAGAACCGAAATCGTACTCTCCGCCCGTAACGCCGATCTCTCTTTCGTCGGAAGAAACGTCGTAATACGCTTTGATCGTTTCATAACCCGTCAGGGTGAATTTGTTGACTTCGGGCACAGAGTAACCGCCGTTATACCCTTCTTCTCCCTTCTGAAGGACCTTGATCGTCGCCTGCGCTTTCACGGTGTTGCCGTTCGCGTCGCGGCCGATCGCGGTGATCGTTGTCGTTCCGCTTTGCTTTGCCACGACCACGCCGTTGACGACGGACGCGATCGATTCGTCTTCCACTTCGTAGTTCAGCGTTTCCGTCCAGCTGTCCGAAGGATAAATATTGAGATAGTCGGAAACGGATTTCGTTTCGTTGGGGCTGAGCCTGATCGTATCTTCCGTGAACGCAAGACCGGTAAATTCGTCCGGCAGACGGATCTGATACACGGCGGAGTTCATGGCGTAGTCGTAAACGACCGCGATAAAGCTGTTATTATTCCGTTCGATCGAATAATTGCCGTTCTTGTCAACCTGAAGCCCTGCGGAATTTTTCAGCTGTTCGATATAATCGGTCAGCTCGATCGTCACCTTGGAATCGGCAGAGAAGGTCGAATAAACGGGGGTGATATACTTGCCGAACGTTTCCATGCGGAAACCGCTTGTTCCCTGCAGGATCTGTCCGAACTGCATCGCCATCGTGTAGTGGTTATCGTAAATGCTCAGGTCGGCAAAGAGTTTCGTTTTCTTTGTCGTTCTGTCATATTCGGTGCGATAGGTCACGTCCGTTACGACGGGAGCTTCGAAGTCTACGTACATGGGGAATTCGAACACGTTTCTCGCGTTGTTCTGATCCTCGTTTTTGCCGTAGTCGATATAGGTGTACACCGAAACGGTATACTGCGTGTTATTCTTTAATTTATAAGCGAGCGGGCTGAAATCGAGATCGATCGAGGAGGCGTAGATCGTGCTGCCCGAGCTGAACGATTTTCTCTGATTGTAGCTCGTTTTGGTATAAACGACTTTGCCCGTAGAGTTTTCCCTGATCTCGATATCCACCTGTTTCACGTTACGGAGAAGCCCTGCGGAGATCGAACGGATCTTCGAAACGGAATTGGAATTTCCTTCGTTGATCAAGGATACGGCGATTTTTTCTTTTGCCGCCGCGATCTGCGTGGACGAGGGGTTCTGTTTGAACCCGTACGCGCCGAGCGTGGTGATATAATCGGAATACAGACCGCCGATCACACGGGTCGCGTAAGCGTCCGGCATCATCTTGTCGTTATCGTCGAGACCGGCGTTGATCTCGTCGGCATTCGTGTCGTAATACTCTTCGTCGAAAATGGGAGCTTCCGTCCAGTCGCCGTAGAAAGCGAGCAAAGGAAGATTCATGTTGACGTCCGTGCCGCCGTCGGCTTTGAAGCGGATGAATCCTTCCACGTACATGCCGTATTCGAAGGAATCGTCCATATACTTTTTATCCTCTTCGGAAAGAACGATCTCCACCGTGACTTTCGCGGAGGAATACGCCGCGACCGATATGCGGTCGCCGCTCACGGAACCGTTCTGAACGCTCTTGACGCTCATCGTCGTACCGGAAAGAAGATACCCTTCCTGCGTGACGACCGTATCGCCGTGACCGGTATACGTTTCGCTGACCCCTTCGGTCTGGATAACGGAAGAGAGTTTATAGGAAACCTGCTTATCGCTGACGTTGTTCACGTCGAACGTCATGGTGTAAATTCCCTCTCTGTTCTTATCGTCGCCGAGTTCGAGTTTCGATTTGTCCATCGCGTTGCCGTCTTCGTCGTACGTGGTGAGATAGGAAGCCGTCGTGACGGAATTCAGAATATTGATAAGCCCCGCGCCCTGTTTTCTCACGGCGTAAGGCAGACCGTTTTTGTTGTAAACGATATCCGCGGTCGACATCATCAGCTGATTGACGAGCGCCGTGACTTTTACGTTATATTCCGTGCTTTCTTTCGTAAGCCCGGAAAGACCGAGTCTCTGCGCGTTTTCGTCCGCCTTGACGTACTGACGGATAAGCGCCGTTGCGCCCGCAAGGTTGGGAGAAGCCATCGACGTACCGGAAAGTCTGTCGTAAGCCTGACCGGGAACCGCGGAAAGGATCTCGCCGCCGTGCGCCGTGATCTCGGGTTTGATTCTCAGATCGGAAGTCGGTCCCCACGACGAGAAGTCGGACATGAACGGACCGGCGAGCTGAGATTTGGAGATCGTGATCTTTCCGGAAGGCTGAGCGGCAAGCTTTTCGCCTTCGTCCTGCGAAATGGAGCACGCAGCACCGATATCGGATCCGACGGACATGGAGATCGTACCGGATACGTTGTTGTAAATGATAACGCCCGCGGCGCCTTTTTCTTTCAGCGCGACTCTCACCTTATCTTCGAACGTCGTCGTTCCGCGCTTGACGAGAACGATCTTGCCCGCATAGTAAGAGGTGTCGTGCGTATAGTCGGACGATCTGCCGATGCCGGGGATCGTGACGTATTCGAATTCGTAACTGTCGGGATCGCCGACCATTTTAAGAACTTCGTTCACGAAATTCTTTTTCTTCGCCGAAGAGTTCGTCGCTTCGTTGAAGTAGATAATGTCTTTTCCGTAAAGGAGATACGGGGTCTTCACGCCGTCGACCGAAGCGACGGAGAGCGCCGATTCGTAGGTGGACGGAGAACCGACCGTACCGGAATCGGGGTTGGAAGTAAGCCCGTTGTTACCGTTTTTCGTGGATCCCATCGTGGCGTTGTAGCTGTTGGACGCCGCCGTGATAAGGGAGATGCCCGCCTCGCGGACGCTCTCGTAGATCTTTTCCACGTTTTCTTTGTCTTCTTCTCTCGTGAACCCGCAGGAAGTACCGAGGGACATGTTGATCACGTCTACCCCGAGAACGACGCAGTCTTCCACGGCTGCCAGGATCCACGACGTTTTCGCGCCGTCCTGACTGTCGGAGAAAACCTTCATGATGGCGAGCTGCGCATTGGGAGCAACGCCCGTGATCGTATCGTCTTTTCCGGCGATGATGCCCGCTACGTGCGTGCCGTGTTCGGAGTTGATGGGAAGAACGTCCGGATCCTTATCGGCATAATCGTAAGCATAAGGCACTTTTTCGTTCAGATAAACGTCCTCTCCGGTAAGACCGGAAGAAAACCCGGAAGCCGTCGTTTTACCGACTTTTTCCGAAACGGAAGAAAGGGTGAAACGCTTGTTGTCCGAAGTGAAATTATCCACGCTGAACGCGGTGTGCGTATAGTCGAGACCGGTATCGAGCACCGCCACGACGACTCCGTCGCCCTGATATTCGAGAGCGGAACTGTCGAAAATACCCGTGTCGTACACGTCGACGTCGTTCGTAACGACTTCGGTGACCGCTCTTTCGTACACGTCGCCGATCATGACGGAAGCGTCCCCTTCGAGAAGGCGACCCACTTTTTCGAAATCTCTCGCTTTCACGGTGATTTCGAAACCGCTCATGATCACGTTATAATTTTCTCCGAGCGCATAGGAAATGCCCGACTGTTTCAGTTTTCTGATCAGTTTCGTGCGTTCCGTCGCTTCCGCCGCCGCGACGGACTTCGCCTCTTTCGTCAAGGCATACTCGGATACGGAAAGGCTCTTATCGCTCTTTTCGTAAGCGTCCATCACGGAATCGGTGCTCATCGTTACGATAACGGAGATCTCCTGATTGTCCGAAACGGTGTCCGGAAGCTTATAGGTGACGTTTCCGTCGAAATAAGAACTGAGATCGTTGTCGATATCCGTGTCTACCTTCGTTATGGCGTCGATATCGTTCGCCTTCGCCGTCGTGTCGGTTTTTACGGTCGAGCGGTTATCGCTTGCCAAAAAGCTCACGCAAAGACATACCGCCGTTAAAAGCGATAAAACCCTGACCGTTATTCTCCTGTTTTTCATTCTGACTTTCTTCATGCAATCCTCGGTTAAAAGTGTGTATTGCGGGCATACCCGACAGAATATCTCTTTATATTCTACACTAAATTTAGGAAAATGTAAATAATTTGACCGCCCTGTATCTAATTATTTGGTGAAAATATCTCTTTCCGACGGAAAATATGCGTGTGTTATTCATTATACTTATACCTGCTATAAGTAATAATTATTCATGCGCGCCCCGTTTTGCGTATAAATATTCCATACCGTTTCGGACGGGAAATTAAAAAAATCCGTAAAACGAAGAATTCCGATGCAACGCGAAGGAGGGGAAAATTATTTCCCCGCTCCCCCGTATCGCATCGGTTTCTCCCGATTTTAATTTGCGCCGATCCCGCCCGTATCATGCGGGCGGAGATCTTCGATTTTTATTTTTCTTCGGTCTTTTCGACCTTCGTCACCGTGATCTTGCCGTTTTCGCCGATCGTCACGGTAAATTCGGTACCGTCGGACAAGGAAACCGTAAGAACGTTTCCTTCCTTCTTCGTTTCCGAAACCACGTAAAGCGTCGTTTTGCCGTTTTCCGTGTAAGCGAGGATGCCCGCTTCCGTTTCCCCTTCGTTCAGATCGATATAAGAGGAACCGTCTTCCGTGTAAAGGGTCTTCATCGCCGCTACGGTAACGGTCGCGGATTCGTACGGAGCGACGATCTTCGTCTCTTCGCCGACCGTGCCCGAACTCTTTTCGGTAAGAGTGACTTTGTAATAAGTCGTCTTCACGATCGTCTTTTCGTCTTCCGCATATTCTCTCGCTACGAGGTTCCATACGCCGTCTTTCGAATAACGGACGTTATAGGCAACGTCTTCGCCGTCCTTCTTGAGAGAAATATTGAAGATCGAGCCCGCAGGATAGTTTTGCGAGAGATTATCCGTGTGGATCATTCTCTCAACTTCGACTTCGTAGCCGCTTTCGGTCGTAAGGGTCTGGCAACGGGTCAGCGCGTAAACGGTATACCCGTACATGGATTTCAAATAAGAGTTCTGCCCGATCGCGAAGTACATACGGTAGGTGTATTCGTCGTTCGCAAGTTTCTCTTCTCCTTCCGCAGGTTCGCCGTAAGGATTCACTTTGAACGTAGCGACGTAAAGTCCGGTCTTCTCATCTTGCCCGAACGTGGCTTTGCTCATCGTGATCTGCTTTCCGTTCACGTCGATCAGACCGCTCTTCGAGCCGAAGGATCCGTTCATATAGGAAGTCGTCTCCTGACCTTCTTTGTCGTATTCGTATACGAGGGAGATCTCGCCGTACGTATTGGGATAGTTCGTCATGCCGGACAGAGCATAGGCGATGTAGTACATCGTGATGTAGGAATTGGCAGGAACGGAGATGATCCTCTTCATCGCGGTGACCTCGTAGAAGGAATCGGTATCTCCCTCGTCGTTTTCACCCGTGTAGGTCATATTCAGATCCAAACGATAATATCCGAGCCTCAGAGCGATCTTAAGATAGGTCTCGTAAGATCCGTCATCCTTCTTTTCTTTCACGATCGTACCGCTAAGCGACTTGATCTCGCCGGCAACGTTCAACGCGATCTGGCAGGAGGAGCTGAACGTATCCGCGCCGGACGGAGTAAACGTAAGCGTTTCGAGCGTCGCGTAGATCTTGTTGCCCTCGGCGTCCTGACTCCAGACAAGTTTATAAGACGTGTCGTATTTTCCTTCGATCTCGTTACGATAGAACGTAAGGGCGATGCCGCTGTTTCTGTAATAAGTTTTACCGCCGAATTCCTTCACGTTGTCGAAGGCTCCGAACGTCTCTTTCACAAAGCCGTAATCGTTTACGGTAAGGTCGCCGATATCTTCTCCCTCCGCGGGCTGGTGATAGATCACGACGTCGTTACCTTCCGTCGTGTAATAATAACGGGTGGTTCCATTGAAGATCGCGAATCCGGAGCTCGAGAAAAGCAGGGATTCGAATCCGCTCGTGTAATATCCTCTTTCCTTGAACTTCTGCATCGTTGCCGTGCCTTTCTCTTTGTCGTACAGATAAATGCAGGCGTCCTCGCCTTCGGCGTCGGAATAGTAAAGAAGATTTTCGGTGATCAGTCTGTAAGTGCCCGTGTTCTTCACGCCGTCGGCACCGTATTTCACCGCGTTGCCGTGGTTATCGAGGATCAGAACGGACCAGTCTTTCGGATTGACGTAAGTGGAAACCACTTCTTCGTGCAGGGCGACAAACGCACGATACGTCGTGCCGGAAATCGAGACGGCGCCGAGCATACCGGTCAGTTTGTAATCCTTATTGTCGATCGCATACGAAAGAGTTCCCGTTTCGCCGTCGATCGAATAAGTTCCTTCCGCAACGTCTACCGTTTTGTTTTCTCCGTCGACCTCTTTCACGGTGCGGACGATCAGAACGCCGTAACCGTCGAAATAGAAGTAATAGCCTTTGAAGTAACCGTTATCCAGATAGAGATAAGTGCCGTATTCGTCGCCGCGTTTCGTGAACGATTCGCCGGCGATATCGAAATAATAATATCTGTTGTTTGCCGTAAGACGAATCACGTTTTCGTCCGCAACGATATACGTTCCTTCCGCCGACGTGCCGTCCGACGCAACGTATTTCGCGGCAAATCCGAAACCGTCAATGGTCAGAATACCCGCATCCGCAATGTATTCGCCGAGATAGGTCCCGTCGTGTTTCGAGAAGAGATTTGCCGACGAAGTCTGAAGGCGGATGTATTCGAAGCTGTCTGCCTCTTTTTCCGCAACGAACTTATAGATCGCAGAGCCGAAAGCGGTCTTCTTGCCCGTATCCTCGATCTTTCCGTTTACGGTAGTCGTCTGCTTCTTGTTATCCTGATCGACGGTCGTTACCGAGTAAGCGGCACCGCCCTTTCCGTCTGCGGTAAGGGTGATCGAACGATCGACCGAACCGTTGACGCTGTACGAATACATCGTGTAGGAAAGAGACTGCATCGCCGTATACGTTTTCTGCTCTTCGTTCACTTCGAGATACAGCGTGCCGGTAGAACCGTTCACGTAAACGTTGATGGTCATCACGCCGTCTTTCACGGAGTAGATGCCCGTGTAAGCGCTTCCTTCGCGCTCGTAGAACGCCATGCCTCCGACAAGGCGAAGAGTGCTCTTGCCCTCGGTGTCGGTGTATTCTTCTTCGTAACCGGTCGCGTTGCCTTCTCTGTCTTTCGATTCATACCAATAGTTTACGTTGTACGTGCTCGAATTCAAAGCGACCGTGCCGGCGCCGAACGTGATCGCGCCGAGCGTTTTCATGTTGACGGGCAAAACCATATACAGGGTGTTTTCGCCCTCGCCCGCAACGTAGTGGCGATATCCCGCAACGACGCCCGCTTTCTGCGCGGCATCGTCGGCATAATAAGGTTCGACGGACACAATGTTATCCGTGTAGAAATTCTCGGGAGTGTAAACGTATTTGCCGTTCGTCAGAACGTACGATCCGTCCGAAATTTTTTCGAATGTTTTCGAAACGGTATAGCCGTAAACGGACATTTTACCCTTTGCGGTATCGTCGATCGCGAACAACGGCGCGTAATATACGCTTGCGGTGTTCATGAAGTAATATTCCGCATAGGTTTCCGCTCTTTCGACGAAACTGTATGTCGTGATCGTTTCCGTCTTTCCGTCTTCCTGCTCGATCTGCTCCGATTTACCGGTAACGAGGAAGATCCTGGTCACGCCGTTTCCCGTCACGCGGAAGAGCGTGCCGCCGAGCGCAGACGAAGAGGAGGTATAATATCCCGTAAACGTCGTGGTGCCGTCCGTATACGTCGCATTGTGCGAGCCGTCGAGTTTCAGCGTAGCCGAACCCGCGGCAGCCTTATATTCCGTATCGTATGCGGAATTATAGATAATATATCCGTAAGACCCGGAAAGTTCGATTACCCGGAAGATTCCCGCCGTTGAACCCGAAGAGGTCAGCGTGAGGATCCCCGTCTCTTTATTGTAAAGGTAATTATAAGAGTTGTACGCCGACCCCGTGAAGAAAGAAGCGACGCCGAAACCGTTCAGTTTAATGGTATAAGCCTGCTGATACCATGCGAGCGATCCTTCGTTGATAAACGCGCGATAAATGGTTCCGAGATTATATTCTTCTTCGTTACGTACGGCAAACACGTCCGTAGTCTGACCGTTCACCCTGATCTGCGTGAGAAGAATATGAAGGGTCTGATCCTTGATCTCGCCCGAAGTGAACGTAGCGACGTAAAGACCGTCCTCGACCACGTAGGTACCGACGGAATCGATGGTCGTTCCCTGCTCGCTCTTTACGGAATACGTGATCCCGTTATAGGCGTCGAGATAAATATGAACGTTTTCTTTCATTCCCGCGCCGACTTCATACAGCGTATAAGAGGCACCGGCTCTCAGATCGTTCGCATAGGCAAACGTTCCGTCGCCAAACAGAACGCCCTGAAGGATAACGGAATCCGAGGGATCGAAGAAGGTGAAGCTGTCGTTCGAAGCCTTATATTCTCCCTTGAAGAAAATACCGGCGCGGCAGATATAAACGACGTCCTTTTTCCCTACGGGAACGTACAATACGTCGCTTCCGCCGAACATGTCGAGATTTCCCTTTACCCAGACGCCGTACAACACGAGGTCACGGTCGGGAGAAACCTTGGCGTTCGTCCCCTCCGTTTCGCCTTCCTTTTTGTTGAAAAGGAGATCCGTGACGGAATCCGCTTCGTATTCGACTTCGCCCAGAGCGGAAGTCGACCAGCCGGCAAGATAGTAGCCGTCTGCCTTATAATCATGAGGAACTTCTACGTTCGCGCCGTATTTCAGATGATAAACGAGGTTATCGGCAACCGAACCGTCCGGATAATTGGGGCGGAAAGTCACGCTGTAAGTTTCAACGTCGAAATAAAGTTTGAAAACGTTTTCCGCGGCGTTCTCCTTAATAACGGAGATACCGACGTAGCCCGTCGCTTTTTCGTTGAGTTTATAACCCTTCTGAACAAATTCGTCCGTCGGCTTCGTTCCGGCATAAGCATAACCCGTCACGGTCTGCTCTTCCTTTTCGTAAGCGGTACCTTCGGCGTTCTGCTTATAGATCTCAACCGTATATTTCGTTTTGTATTTCGCCGTAAGGGTAAGCGCGGATTCCGGCATCGCAAGAGAAGAAGAGATCTCCGATCCGCCCTGCGTCCATGCGCCGAACTGCGCGTCCGTTTTCGTCGGCTGAAGGTCTTTCACGGCGTTATACACGTTCGCGCCGCTCTTTAAACGAACGGTGTTTCCGCCCGAAAGCGTTCCGCCGTTCAGATCAAGGGTCAAAAGATAAAGCTGCGCCCATTTCGCATAGACGGTCGTATCCGCCTCCGCCTTGAGCTTTTCGACTTTTTCGCCGCTGAAATCGGCGTTCAGATACCACCCTTCGAACTCTCCGTCCTCTTTGGTCGGAGCGGGAAGAGTATATTCGCTTCCTTTTTCGACTTCCTCTTTTGCGATCTCGGCGCCGCCGTTCGTTTCGAAAGTGATCGAAACTTTTTCGGTTTTGTCTTTACCTTTGCAGCCTCCCGCGACGAGCGCGAGGGACAAAGCGATCGAAAGAGAGAAGACCAATAACAAGATTCTCTTCAGTTTGTTCATAAAAACTCTCCTGTTTGAAGATATAAAATATAACGCCGCAACTTCCGATCACGCGGGATCTTCGGTCTGTTGCGTTTTTTGCTGCCAGATTGCGTAAAGCACCGTTCCCTCCGGCGCTTCCGCCACGTTTTCCGACTTATAGGCCACCGTTTTAGAGTTTTCCTCGGTTGCCCAGCCGACAAACGCATACCCTTCGCGCTCGGGATCGCCGAGCGGATTCTTTTCCGTTACGTTTTCGATCCCGTCCTTTTTCATCGTGAAAGAAACGACGTAAGACTTGTCTTCCGAAAGAACGCAGTTCCATACCACGGGCATAAACGAGGAATTCCAGGTCTGCGCCCAGAGGGGTCTGATCCCTTCCGCTTCCGCATAGAACGTTGCCTTTGCGCAACCGTAAAAGGCATGCGCGCCGAGCGTTTCGATGTTGTTTCCGAGTACGAACGACGTAACGCCGAGCCCGCGGAACGCAAATTTTCCGATCGAGCGAACGCTTGCGGGAAGAACAAGCTTCGAAATATCGGTCATACCGTAAAACGCGTAATCCCCGATCTCCCGCAGGTTTTTGCCGAAAGTGACCGTTTCGATCGCATTCGCCTTGTAGAACGCGCTTCTGGATACGGTAAGCAGACTGTCGGGCAGAACGATCGTTTTCATCGCAACGCAATTTCTGAACGCGTACTGTCCGATATTCTCCAACCCTTCCGCGATCGTAAGCGTCGTAAGCCCCTTGAAGTTTGCGAAAGCATATTTCCCGATCGAACGGACGCTTGCCGGGATCACGAGAGTTTGTAGTCCGGTATTGACGGTCGCGTCGTCGTTCTTATTATAGAATGCATAATCTCCGATGGTCTCTACGGACGTACCGAGCTCGAGAACGGAAAGATTCTGACACCCGTAAAACGCGCGCTCGCCGATCGTTTTTAATTTATCGCAATCGCCGAGATCGATCCTCGACAGAAGGGAACACCCGTAAAACGCACGCTCGCCGATCTCCGTGATGCGCGCGGGGAAGGATACCGAATACAGATTGGAACATTTATAGAACGTGTAAGGTTTGATCACTTTCAGGTTGGCGCCGAGCGTGATCGTTCTCAATTCCGAACACATCCAGAACGCGCCCTGCCCGATCGTTTTCACGCTGAGGCTTGCAAGCCCGTTGACGCCGGTAAGCGTCGCGCACTTATAGAAAGCATAGTCGGCGATACCGACCGTTTTTTCTTCTCTGTCCTGATCGAGAGTGACGGTCGTTTTGGTGAGATTGTTGAATCCGACGAGCCAGTTCCCGGCATAGACAAGCCCCTGGCTGTCCGGTTCGTTCCACAACGCCGTACCGTAGAATGCATAAACGCCGATCGATTCCACGGTGTCCGGAACAAGATTTCCTCCGTACGTATTGTTATTCAGCGTTTTACAGTTATAAAACGCATAGCTGCCGATGGTTTTCAGGTTGCTTTCGTCCGTCACCCTGTCGCTGAACTGAACGTTATTCAGGATCACGCATCCCCCAAAAGCATAACTGCCGACCGTTTCGATCCTGGGGGCGATCACCTTTCTGAGCGCCTGGCAGTTATAAAACGCGCCGAAACCGACGTATTTCAGAGAATCGGAAAACTCCACCGATTTCAGTACCTTGCAACCGAGAAACACTTCCGAAGCGATCCCTATCACGCCGGACGGAAACATTGCCGGGGTTATCTCGGTGAAATCTTCTTTCTCCGTAAGACCGATCCCTTCCGCGATCCAACCGTCCACCACGACAAAGAGGGATTTTTCCTTTTTGGCGGCTTGGGCGATCGCCGTGTTTTCAAACGCCCTCAGCCCCATCGTTCTGAGCGAATCGGGCAACGTTACCGCGGCAAGCAGATCGTCTCCGGAAAAGCAGTAATCCGCGATCGTTTCCACACCGTCCGGGATCGTGACCGCCGTAAGAGCGGTACAACCCGCAAAACAGGATTTTCCGATGGTCTTCGTCTTCGAATTTTCGGAAAATACGATCTCTTTCAGAGCCGTACATTTGTAAAACGCAAATTCGCCGAACGAATCGATGTTGCTTCCAAGCGTTACCTTTTCGACCGCCGTATCTTCGGAAAACGCCCGTGCGCCGATCGTTTTCGTCGATTCGGGGATCTTGAGTTCCGTCAGCGCCCTGCACCCGGTAAACGCGCTTTCTCCGATCGAAACGACGCCTTCCGGTATCGCGATCGATCCGAGCACTTCGCAGTACGCAAACGTATTATCCTTTATTTCCGTAATGTTTGAGGACAGGCGTATCTCCTCGAGCGAACGACACCCCTGAAACGCTTTTTCTCCGAGATAGGTGACGCTGTCCGGTATCACGACCTTCGTGAGGCGCGTGCCCGTGTAAAACGCGGAATCACCGATATAGGTAACGTTGTTTCCTATCGTAATGCTGCTGAGACGCGTTCCCTTGAACGCATTGTCCGCGATCCTCGTAACCGGCTTTCCGCGATAGGTATCTTCAAGCACCATATCTCCGGTAACCAGTTTGGAGCACGACGTGACCTCATATGCCGTATTGTTATTGATCAGCGTGTACGTGCAGTTGGTTTCGCGATCCCTGTGGAAAGTAAACGCTTCCGACCAATCGGAATCCGCCATATCCTCAAATCCCGCGATCGCCTTGACCTTTACCGAATAATCTCCCTCCGCATACTTTGAAAAATCGAATTTCGACAGATTGCTTTTTTCGTTGGTCACAACTCCGTCTTCTTCGAGTTTTTCGACGGAAAGCGTGTAAAAACGTGCGTCCGGAACGGCTTTCCAGGAAAGAACGTAGTTTTCGTTAATGGTCAGGTCGACGGGCGCGGTTAAAGGAGTTTTTCCGCAGGATGCCATAAGTGCCGTCATAAACAGAACGGACAGGCACACGACGACCAACTTCCTGACTTTGTTCATTGTTAGTCTCCTATAGAAGAAAGCGGAACGGAGATACCGCGTCGTTCCGCTTGTTTGCAAAAAGATGAAATTTCTTCCGCTTTTTGCGATCATTGTCTTTTCGTACGATATTCCTTAATCAGTTCGTGAGGCCATCTGAACTTGAACTTTCTCACGGCGATCTCGATGATGAACAATAAGACGGCAATTATGATGAACAGATATCTCGGATCGAACACCTTCTCGATCGTCTTGACGAAAACGTCGAAGATCTCGCTTATTCCCTGTTCGCCTTCGATCAGCATTCCGTCACCTCTCTCCGTCAGCGGTTTGAAAAAGTCTTTCGTATAATCGATCGAGGCGTCCTGTAACGCAAGATCGTATTCTTTCGAATAAGAGAACGATTTATAAAGAGTGTAGGAAGCCGTCACGTTTCCGTCGACGTCCTTTCTCAGGATCGAGATCACGTAAACGCCTGCCTTCTTTGCGACGAACTGACATCTCGTGTACCCGTTTGCCGCCGACAAAGCGACCTTGACGTAAAGATCTCCTTCCTTGCCGACCTCGTTCAGCGAGAGCGCGGCGTCTTCCGCGGTATCCGTCTCCCGGATAGTACCCTCGATCGTTTCTCCGCTTTTCAGATTTGTGAATATGCTGAGTTTGTTACCGTAGTTATCCTCCGTCAGTTCGATATTCATCTCGTTGGGACGAATGTTCTGCGTCGGCATAACGCTGCTTATGATGTTCAGGATCAACTGTCTCGCATTGGGCGACCCCATAAATGCCGCCGACCACTCGGACGCCTGCAGATCGCACATAAAACTGCCGACCATGCCGTTACCGAGCTTCCACTGCGCATAGATCGGAACGTCGTAATCGCCGGACAGGATCAGATCTGCCGAAGCTCTCACTTTCACGCCGTAAAACCCGCCGAGTTTTTCCGTATCCAGCTGATCGGATTCCCGTTCATTGGAATCTTTCCGATAGGTAAGCCCGGATACGACGTTGCTGAATTTATTCTTCACCGTAACGTAAAAGGGCTCGTCGTTTACTTCTTTGATCTCGGGAACGTTCAATTCTTCACGCATGTCGCCGGGAAGATTCTGAATGTTTGAACTGTCGTACGTGAGCGGCTTTCTCGTCGTGATCGGATTCCCGGAAGAATCCTTCGGTCCGGCGGCGTCGATCAGGCTTTGCATGTTTGCCTTATCGCTTTCGCTGTTAAGACCTATGCCCACGATGGAAAGAGTAATATTGTCCGATTCGTAAGCCGCGGCAAGATCCGTTTTACAAACTTCGATCTGATTTGACCCGACCATACCGTCGGAAACGATGATGATATGTCTTTTATCTACGTTTTTCTGCGCCTTGAGCGCTCTTATCGCCGAGCGGATCGCACCGACGTAAACGGTACCGCCGTTCGGTTCGCCAATCTTGTTCTGAATGGCGTCGATGATTACGTTTCTCTGCGCGACGGACGTAAGTTTCAGGATATATTCCGAGTCGCTGTCGAGCGCCATGATACCGAAGTAATCGCGGTCGTCCAGAGCGTTCAGACATTCGCCTGCACCGTCTTTCGCCCATTCGAGGTTCGATTTTCCCTCGCCTCCGCCCGCGCTCATAGAGCCGGAGCGGTCGATGATAACCATAACCGCAACGGGAGGTTTATAATCGACTGCGAGTACGGGCAACATGGTCTGATAAAGCGTACCGCTCATATCCACGCGGTTATAGGCATTTGCCTTCGTTCCGGTCTCGTCCGTACCGCCGGTCGTGAAAAGACCGCCGCCGTAGTCGTTTACGTAGGAATACAGCATTTCGACGAAGCCTTCCGGCATCAGCCCGTTCGTCACAAGATCCGCATTGGAAATATTGTTGAGAATTACCTGATCGTATGCGCGGAGTTCGTTGACGGACTGCGGAACGTTCTTTTCCTCCGCATTGTAAACGTTTGCTACCGTAACGTTGTACTTTCCTTCCGTTAAAAGAGCCTTCAGTTCTTCGGATTCGCCCTGCGCCCTTTCGAGAATGAGAACTTTATCAAACTCCTCGATCAGGTAGTAAGACGTGAACGTGTTGTTCTGCTCGACGGAATCTTTCATATCCGCCGAAGGTTTCAGACTGAACGTTATTTTATGCAAGGCTTTATCGCCCTGGAAGGTGTGTTTGAAGGAAACGATCTTCTCTCCGTCTTTTACGGAAACCTCCTGAGCAACGGGATCGACGGATCCGTTGTCTTCGAGAGAGACCGAACACATCGTTTCGCCTACGCCGGACACCGTAACGTCGATCGTGCACTCCTCGCCCGCCTTCACGTGGTAATCGGGCATTTTAACGTCGACGATGCTGACGTCGTTCCCTTCGAACGACGACGGAACGTTGAGAGCGTCGATCTTGATCCCTTTCGCCGCGATCCCGCGGATCACCGAAAGGGCGTTTTCGTCCGTTTCTTTTCCGTCCGTGATCAGAACGATCTTTCCGTTCGCCCCGGAAGAAAAGAGACCGGAAGCATAGGTAAGAGCCGCCGCGATATTCGTCGCGCTCGTGTCCGGTTTTTCCGCCGAAAGATAAGTCTGATACGCTTTCGTCATATCGTCGGTAAAAGGAACGGCATAATTCTGCGTGTATCCGAACGTTACGATACCGATATTGAATTTATCGAACCGACCTCTCTGCAGGATCTGCTGCACGTAATCGTCCCGCTGTTTCTGCGCCGTTTCTTCCGAATCGGAAACGTCGACGAGAAGAATGACTTCGTTGCTTTTATTCGGCGATTTCGCGTGGATCGTCATGCCCGCGAAAACAGAAACGGAAAGAATGAATACGATCAATTCCAGCACGACCGCCGTCACGCGGTTCCTCGTTCTTCTGTACTTTTTCGCCAGTCTGAAATAGGGAAAAAGCACGACAAACAATGCGGGGATCAATATCAGCAAAAACCAGGGGTTGGAAAAAGCAATCCAAATATGTTTCATATGTCTCCTCCCCCCTTAGAAATTATCCTTGATCTGAAGAAGCCACTCGACAAAGAGCAACGCGACGAGCGCCCCTGCCACATACAGCAGCAGATCGCGGTAGAAATCATCTCTGTTATACGTCTGGAAAGGATTCACGATCGAATCTTCCACCATGAAAATATTACTTTCCGCCGACGGGATCTTCACGTAAAAGTTATCGGTAAGTTCCTTGCCGAACACCGTTTTCTGCGACACGGTATAAGTCCCGGGGATAGTCACCTTCGTCGTTGCGGGGAATTCGGTGAACGTTCTCACGTCCGATCCCACGCCCTTGAACTCGATGGTTTTACCCATCGCGCGCATCGTTACCGTATCGTCGACCGAATAAACGTGTTTGGAAAGCGCCGCGGGGAAATTATGATCGAAAATGTTATTCATAAGGATCGGGAAATCCTTCAGAATGGGCAACCACGAATATCTGTAATCGAAGGCAAGCACCGCGGTTTTCGTCGTTTCGGTTTCTCTGTACAAAAGCGCGGGATAACCGTCGACCGTGGAAAGAAGGCACTGATACGCCCCGTAATTCGTGATCCTCGTATAACGACGGATCAGAATATCTCCCGGGGTAACGCCCTCGAGGATCGGGCTGCCGTCTCCGTCCTCGCCGAGTGCGAGAAACTGGTCCGTTCTCCATTCGTAAACGTTGCCGAGAGTAAAATCGGCTCCGACGGGAACAGACTCGGGATCTATCAGAAACACAAATCCGTCCTTCGGCAACTCGCTCGGCATCGTGTGCTCGAAAATATAGTAATCGTATCCTTCGATCACGGGATCGCCCTTTTTGATCTCGTCGATCGTGATATCCCAATCTTCTTCGTACAAAGACTGCAGAACAAGCAGGATACTGCTGACGAAACTCGTTAAGGAAGACGCATTGTTCTGCACGCTGTAATATTGTATTTTCAAAGGAGCTCTGCTTCCTCCGTAGACCTCGAAATGATCGTCTTCCGTGAAGGAGTCCTTATTTTTCGCTCCGTTGCCGTTACCGGACCTTTCCACGATATCGACGGAGATCTTTTCATAGTTGAAAAACCTTTCGTCTTCGCTGAGATTCACGACCTGCGTTTTTTCGCCGTCCTCCGTTTCGCTGACGCCGGCGTATGTAAATACGACCGTGGTCGTGAGGTTGTCTTCGCATACCGCAGTGGCTGCAAGCGTGATATCTTCGGAAGTTTCGCCGTCGGCGATATAAGACTTATTCGCGCCCGTCACCTGTACGTTCAGGTCCAGTTCGGCTTGTTTTCCGTAGCAAGCTACTTTTACGATCAGGTTGTAATAACCTTCCGCTTTCTCGGTGTACACGTCTAAAATCGCGGCGTTCCACTCGCCGTCGCGACGGACGTCCGTATAACAAACGTTGATCCCGTCGGGCACGTCGTAATATTCTTTATCCGTATAAATATAGATCTGCGCGTTCGGATTTTCGTCGATAATGGTTTCGCACATTTTCACCGAAGATTCGATATCGGAGATCCCGTAGCCGCAGACCGGATCCGACAATAACCCGTCAAGAGAATTTTTCACGTCTTCCCGACGGTCGGAACCGAAGTTCTGTAAAAGAAAAGAGGGATCGGCGTCGGCAACGATCACCGAAACTCTGCCGTCCGAATCCAACGTTTTTTCGGCAAGAGCGCGCGTTGCGTCAACCGCTCTCCGGTATCTCGTAACGCCGTCGTAATTCGCTCTCATGCTGGCGGACGCGTCGATGATCGCGATGACGTCCGGTTTATCCGAAACGACTTTCAGGATCTTCACCGGGTGCGCTAGAATGAGCGAGCATGCCGTTACGATAAGGATCTGACAAATGATAAGGATAATATCCCGCAATCTGCTCGTAGGCAGTTTTTTCTTCCTGAATTTTAAACTGAGCTTCCAGACGAAAGTACTCGAAATTATTTTCTGCTGGTAATTGGGCTTTATGATGTATATAATAATCAATATTATAATACCCAGCAAACCCAAAAGACCGAGAGGGGTCAAAAAACTCATGACATTACACCAACCTTTAACAACTCTCCGAACAAAACCTTTTCAATCGGCTGGTCGGTACTGACGGAAATATACTCGACGTCACGCTTGGAACAGAATGATTTCATTTCCGAGCGGTAAGCCTCGAATGCTTCTCCGTATGCCTTCTGCATGGAACGTGTGATTCTTAATTTCATGTTTCTGGGATCCATCATGTCCGCGGATTCCGAGTCGATCAGGTTCACTCTGCCGTCGTACAGCGGATCGATCTCGTCGGGAGATAAGATCTGAACGAGCAGCACCTGTCTTTTTTTATAGCGGAGATACTCCACCGCTTTTTTCCAGTCGCTATCCGTGAAAAAATCGGAAATGATCACGGAAAGCCCGTTGTTCGAGCTCGTGTCGGGACAGGAAGCGACGCACTTTTCAATATCCGCCTCTTCATCGAAAGTGACGTTCTCCAGTTGACTGATCGCCCTGAAAAACGCCGTTTTCCCGATGATGGTTCCGAAAGGATTTTCCGTTTTCGTTCCTCTCATGATATTGAAGGTCACTTTATCCATGTTCTGCACGGCGAGGAACCCGAGCGCAGCCGCCGCGCCGAGCGCATAAGCGGCTTTCGACGGGTTGTCCTTTCCCATCGAGGCGGAACAGTCCAGAAAAATCTGGATCTGCATCTGCCTTTCGTCCGTAAAAAGCTTCAGAAAGTACTTTTCGAACCTGCTGTAAAGATTCCAGTCGATACGACGGATATCGTCTCCCAGCTGATATTCGCGGAAATCCGCGAATTCAACCGTTTGTCCGTAAGAATTTACGAGGTGTTTACCGCCGAAATACCCTATAAGATTAGATTTTAAGTTTAACGATAACGTTTCGAGCCGACTGAAAAACTGATCGTTTAAAAAAGATACCTTCATTCCGAATACTCCGGTCGGTCACAGCCGACGCTTACTTTTTCGCTTTAAAATTTTTGCTCACTTCGTCGACGATCATTCTGATGGTATCGTCGGCGGAAACGCGCTCCGCGATCGCCTCGAAGTTCATCTTCAGACGGTGACGGAGAACGGGATAAGCAAGTTCGTTGATATCCGCATAGGAAACGTTGAATCTGCCCTTGATAAGAGCAACGACCTTCGCCGCGGAAATAAGCGCCTGACCCGCACGGGGGCTCGCGCCGACCCTGACGTATTTCTTCGCCGCTTCCGAAGCGTTTTCGCTGTTCGGATGGGTCGCCGAGGTAAGCGTCATGGCGTATCTCAATACTTCTTCCGCAACGGGGATCTGGTTCGCAGTCTCTCTCATTTTAAGAAGCTGTTCGCCGTTACAAGCCGGCTCTGCGACTTCCGCCATCGTCTTCTGCGTCATATCGACGATCTGCATCAATTCTTCGAGGCTCGGGTTGGGAACGATGAGCTTGAACATGAAACGGTCCATCTGCGCCTCGGGAAGAGGATAAGTACCGTCCTGCTCGATGGGGTTCTGCGTCGCAAGGACGAAGAACGGTTCGGCAAGTTTTCTCGAAACGCCCATAACGGTGACCGTATGTTCCTGCATCGCCTCGAGAAGAGCCGACTGCGTTTTCGGCGTGGCACGGTTGATCTCGTCGGCAAGAATAATGTTCGAGAAGATCGGACCGGGCTGGAAGCGGAAAGAAGAATTTCCTTCTTCGTCTTTCACGATGATGTTGGTACCGGTAACGTCCGCAGGCATCAGGTCGGGCGTGAACTGGATACGGGAGAACGGAAGATCGAAAACTCTTCCGAGCGATCTCACGAGTCTCGTTTTTCCTACGCCGGGAACCCCTTCGAGAAGAACGTTACCGCCTGCGATCATCGCGACGATCGTTCCTTCTACGACGTCTCTCTGACCGATGACGTCGCGGGCGACCTGTTTGAAGATCTCGTTGCACTGTGCGCTGAACTGTTCGATGTCCTTTTCTGTAATCATAATGTATCTCTCTGTCTAAAAATATTATTTCATGGCAAGGCGCGGTCGATACGACCGCGCTTACCGATTGGATCTTTTATCAAAAAAAGGTATAATCAGAAGTTAAAGTTAACTGTTAATTTCCGATATTGCCGAAGTATCCGCCGATGGCGTCCTGTCCTTTACCGCTCAGGTTGGAATCGCCCTTCGCGCCTTCGGTGGCGTTTTGCGACGCGTCTCCGATATAATCGCCGTAGTCGGTTTTACCGTCGATGATATAATCGTTGCCGTTGTAATCGCCGCCGGCTCCGTTTCCGGTCCCATCGCCGGGCTTACTGCTCTGATTGCCGGACTGACCGGGTTCGCCGGGATCTCCGGGATCGCCCTGTTCGCCGTCTTCGCCTTCACCTTCGCCTTCACCGTCGCCTTCGTCTCCGTCTTCGCCTTCTTCCACTTCCTGGAACACTGCGAAGATGGTCAGGTTTTCCGTGACTTCGGTAGCGGTATGCACGGGTTTATCGGACACAAGCATCGCTCCGTTATAAACGTTTTCTCCGTCGAGAGCGATATACCAGCCGACAAACGCATAACCGTCGTTGGCAACGGCGGTCACTTCCGTTCCGTCCTTTCCGTTTTCGACGCGCTGGATCTCGCTGCCGACGATCTCTCCGTCGCCTTCGATCTCGTATTGCACGTCGAAGTAAACGGCGGGTTTTTTCGAGATATCATCGATCATGTCTTTCCCGCTCGAAACGACTTCGTTTGCGGCAAGCGCGCTGACCGTTGTCATGCCGAGACCGGCGATGCCGAGAACGGCTACCGCTACGATCAGAGGAACCGAAACGGCAAGTCTGATCAGATCCGCCTTTACGAGACCGAGCGATTTCACGGCGTCTTCGCGCTGTCTTCTCGCGATATAAGAATCGTCGTTTTTAAGCTCGTTCATCGTGATCATTCTCTCTTCGAGACCGAGCTCGTCGATCCTCGCCGCGACCGCGCTCGAGGTCGGTTTGAATTTACGATAATAAAAAACAGGCGCGGAGACGGCTGTCCCGAGGATAAAAGGAATCACCGCCAGCCAGAACAATCCGGTTCCTGCCATCCAGAAACAGAAGGCAGTAACGAGCATTGCGGAAAACCCGACGAGAAGCCCGCATAACACGGATTTCGTCAAGCCTTCGCGCGCCAGACGTTTGTAGTACTTTTCAAATAATTTTACGGTTTCCATAGTCTTTCTCCTTTCTGTTATTTTGTCAGCTTATAGCACCTATAAATACAGTTTATAATATACGTATTTCAGGTTCTAATATTTATGATTATACCATTTTTTTTGTGAAAAGTAAATAGTTTATACATGGGTAATTATAAATAATCTGCCGATTTCCCCAAAAATTCATCTTTGGCGGAAATTGGCAGATCATACGTGTTTTTATGCGGGAAATCCTCCGCGGGAACTCCCGCGGAAGGTTTCCGTTGTTTCGGTTAAAGGATCAACCCTGATAGTCCCAGACGATCTTCGCGTTGCAGTCTTTTGCCCAATCGACGTTCCAGAGCTGCGCTACGGCAAACGGTCTTCCCTTGACGTAGATGGTCTGATCGGAAGTCCAACCCGCGAACGAACCGCCTATCAGGGTCGTTACGGTGGACGGGATCACGATGGACTTGATCTTCGCGCCGTTAAAGGTGTTGGCATAGATCTTCTGCAATCCTTCTTCGAGGATCACGGTCGTGAGATCCGCGCAATCCTTCACCATGTAAGAATTCAGCTCGACGACCGTACCCGGGATATGAAGAGACGTAATGCCGGAGCCGAGGAAGAGATTGCTCGGTATCACCGTAGTGCCGGACGGAATGTCGAAGCTCTTCAGCGCGGTACAATACTGGAAGTCGTTCGCACCGAACGTGACCTCGGCGTCTTTCTTGAATACGACGGAAGAGAGCGAAGCACATTTATCGAATACGTAAGTTCCGAGTTTGATCGTGTCCGCCTGCGCCGTAAACGTTTCGATCCCCGCTTCCGCAAACGCGTATTTATCGACATTGGCAACGGAAGAAGGAAGCGCGATACTCTTCAATGCGGTACATCCGCGGAACATCGACGCGGTGATCGTCGTAACGCCTTCGGCGATCGTCACGTTTGCGAGAGAGGTCGCCTCGTTGAACAGATAGGTACCGCCGTAATCCTTTTTGAGATCGAAGGAAACGATACCGCTGTTCTTGAAGGCATAGTTGCCGAGGATCCTGACGGAATCCGGAAGAGCGACCGACTTGAGTGCCGGCGTATTCGCAAAGGTGTAGATACCGATCTCTTCGATCTTATCGCCGAGGAAGTTGACAGTCTTCAGAGCCGTGCACCCGTCAAAGACGTATCCCGAAGAGGACGCCGTGAAGTTGGAAGCGTTGTAATACCCCATTCTCGTGACGTTCGCGGGGATATCGATCGTTTCGAGGGAAACGCAATTCTGGAACGCGTACTGTCCGATGATCGTCAGCGTAGAAGGCAGGCTGACCGTTTGGAGGTTTTCGCAATTCTGGAAAATATACGTGGGAAGAAGATCATACCCTTCTTCGATCGTCGCGGAGCGGAGACCGCTGCCGGTGAACAGATAGGAACCGAGTTCTCTTTCCTCGACGTATTTTATCGTGAACGTTTCGAGCGAAGTACAATTCTGGAAGGCATAATTGCCGATCTTGACGACGCTGTCCGGGATCGCAACTTCTTTCAGCGAACCGCAGTTTCTGAACGCATAGGATCCGATCTCCGTAAGCACCTCGGGAAGAACGATCTTTTCCGCCGAGTGGAAATGGGTGAACGCATAGTTCGGAAGAACGTCCATCTCTACCTTCGACAGATCGAGGACTTTGATGTTGCTGCAACCGTTGAACACGTAAGCGGCGATCGTTTTTCCTTCCGGAACGACGAACGTGTCGTTTATAAACACCTTACCTGCGGGAACGCCGAGAAGAACGTTCTGCGCGGTATAGAGACAATCGTCTTCCGTATAGTAAGCCGGATTAGACGGATCTACGTTGAACGACTGCAGGCTGTCCATGCCGCTGAATGCGTTCACGCCGATGGATACGACGTTTGCGGGAATATCGAGAGTCGTGAGAGCGGTGGAAACAAAGCTGTCGCTTTCAAACACGACGACGGTAGACGGGATATCCAGCTTATTCAGACCGGTGCACCCGAAGAACATGCCGCTCGCAATCTTGCTGAGCTTGGCGTTCAGCGTTACCGTTCCGAGATTTTCGCTGTAGCGGAATACGGATTTTCCGAAACTCGTCACGTTGGAAACGTCGAGATATTTCAACCCGGTGTATTCGAACGCATTGTCGCCGATACTGACGACGTTTGCCGGCATCGTGAGAGCCGTAAGCGATTCGCAGTGCGAAAAAGCGTTTGCGCCGATCGATTTGACCGAATCGGGAAGAAGGAGAGTTTCGAGAGCCGTCGCATTGGCAAACGTATACTTCTCGATCGTTTCGAGTTTCGAATCCGCGGCAAACGTTACGGACTTGATCGACTGCGTACCGTAAAACGCATACGGCGCCACCTTGGAAACTCCTTCGAGCGACAGATTCGTAACACCGCTGCCCTCGAACGCACGGGAGAGAAGCTCGGTCGTCGTCTTCGGCAACGCGTTGCCGGATCCGGCATAACCGTCGTAAACGACAGTCGTGAGTTTCGGACAATTGTAGAACACGAGCGATCCGAGCGCCTCGAGCTTGGCGGGAAGAATTACCTGCTGCAGGTCTTCGCAGTTTGCGAACTGAGCGGAAGCATTCTTGTACGTGATCGCGGTCGAACTGGAAACGCCGGTCACGAAGGACGCGTACCCCTTGCTCGGAAGAATCTCTCTCACGGAAAGATATTTCAGATTTGCCGGCAGTTTGATGCTGACAAGTCCGGAACCGTAGAAGGTGTGCGTTCCGAGGAAGGTAACGGAATCGGGGATCGTGATGCTTCTGAGCGAAGTACATCCGGCAAAAGCGTAACCGTAATAAGGCGTGGAACCCTTCGCGCTCGTCGGCGAGTTCGGCGTGGCGATCATGGTCAGCGAGGAAGGAAGATTCACTTCGGAAAGGCTCGTGCAGTTTTCAAACGCGTTGCGCTGAATGGTCTTGACCCCGTCCGGGATCGTGATCGATTTAAGAGAAGTACACCCCTCGAACGCATACTGCGCGATCTCGGTGAGTTTTTTCGTTTCAAACGACACCGAAGTAAGTTCCGTGCAATCCCGGAACATGTAGTTTCCGAGTTTTGTGACGGACGCGGGAATGGTGATCGAGCTGATCGAGGACCCTTTGAACAGATAAGTGCCGAACGTAGCGAGTTTGGAGCCTTCCGCAAACGTCACGGAAGCGATCTCACTGTCCGCAAAGGCGTAGTTACCGATCGATGTGACCGTTGCCGGAATCGTGACCGATTTCACGCCGCTGTATTGGAACACGTTGGTTCCCAGCGTTTTTACGCCGGAAGGCAGCTCGACCCCGATCAGAGAATCGGTATAACGGAAAGCGTAATTCCCGATCGTTTCGACTTTTGCGTTGTCCGCAAAGGTGATTTTCGTAAGCGAAGAACAGTTATCGAAAGTATAGGTACCGATCTTCGTCACGTTGGCGGGAACCGTGATCTCGGTCAGAGCGAGACAGTTCTGGAACAAATAATCGGGCAGTTCCGTCAGGCTCGCGCAGTTGTTGAACACGACCTCCTGCAGGTTCCAGCAGTTCAGGAAAGCGTATTTCCCGATCGAACGAATGGTGCTCGGGATCACGACTTTCGTCATGCCCGCCTGCCCCACGAACGCGCGGTCGGAGATCTCCGTCGTTCCTTCCGGAATCACGAACACGCCGCTGCTTTCGCCTACGATGTAACGGATAGCCGTTTTTGTTTTGTTGTAAAGGATATTATCGTTTTCTTCGATCGTGAAGTTCTGGTTTTCCTCCGATACGGTAACGGTCTCGATCGAGGCGCAACCTCTGAACACGTTGTCGACGGAAGTAACGTCGGAAGAAAGGTGAACGGACTTCAACGCTTTGCACCCGAAGAACAGATCGGTTCCGACCGTAAGTTTCGTAGCCGAAGTCTCGGGGAAGGCAAAGGACGCGATCGCCGTTGCGCGGAAAGCGTAATTGCCGATCTTCGTCAGTTCGGAACCTTCCGCAAATACGACCTCGGAAAGTTGCGAACAATACTCGAACGCATTCGTATCGATCGTGGTAACGCTTGCGGGGATCGTGATCGAAGTGATCGTCGTTTTGGAGAACACAGCCGTACCGATCTTCTCGAGCTTATCCGGAAGAACGATGGACGCGAGTTTCGTACAGCCGCTGAAAGCCGAACTTTCAATGGACGTAAGCGCGCTGCCCTCTTCGAAGGTCACGCTTTCGAGCTCCGTACAACCATAGAACGAAGAACCGTAGATCGCAGAGGAAGTCTGGGAAGATTTTCCTCCGAGTCTCGTAACGTTTTTGGGAATAACGATCGAAGTGAGCTTTGTATAACCGAAAGCATAGTATCCGATCTCCGTCAGTCCCTCGGGCAATGCGATCGAGGTGATACCCGCTTTATAGAAAGCATTGTACCCGATCGTCGTTACGCCCGCCGGGATCGTAAACGACATAAGCGACGAGCATCCGTAGAACAATCCGCCCGGGATAGCCGCGAGTTTGGAGTTTTCGCCGATCACGACTTCGGAAAGACGGGCAGCGTATTTGAAGGCGTATTCGCCGATCGTTTCCACGTTGTCGGGAATGACAACGCGCGTAATCGAGGAAGCATAGCTCGTCTGTCCGGTATATTCGCTCTCGGTACCGCTGACGTCGAACGCGTAAGAACCGATATAAGTCGTTCTTTCGGGAAGGACGATCTCCGTCAGTTTCTTACAGCCGTAGAACGCCGCATAGCCCGCTCCGGTAGTCGTTCCCGTAGCCGCCTTTGCGTCCGCGATCGTAAGGGGTTCCGTACCGCCCGCCGCGAACGTGACCGTCTCGAGCGCGCTTGCCATATAGAACGCCTGCGCTTCGATCGTGGTGACCGTTGCGGGGATCTCGATCTTCCTGAGCCCCGTCGCATAGTAGAACAGGTTTCTCGGAATCGTTGCCAGACCTTCCGGCAGAACGACTTCCGTAAGATTTACCGTCTGATAGAACACGTAGGTTCCGATCGTAATATCGTGCGGTTCGCCTTTTTCAAACGTAACGCTCGTAATATTTTTGTTATTATAGAACGCTTTATCCCACACCTTGGTAACCGTTGCGGGGATCACGATCTTACCGCCGTCGCCGCCGTTCAATATGGGGCAATAGAACAGATCGGTTATAACGCCTGCCGTCTTCAGGTAAAGAACGCCGCTGACCGTGGCATAATTTTCGTTTCCTTCCGCGATCACGATACGCTCGATCAAGGAACAACCGTTGAATACGTTCATCGAGACGAGATTACCGTCCGCATTGTATTCGCCCATCTGTTTCAAAGACGCGGGCAGAACGATTTCCGTCAGCTTGCCGTCTGCATTGAAGGCATAATCTCCGAGCGTTTCGATCCCCTCTTTGATCTCGATCTTCGTCATCGAAGAACAGCTTGCGAAAGCATACGTTCCGGCGCTTCTGAGTCTCGAAGGAAGTATGAGTTCCGTGATCTTGCTGCAACTTCTGAATGCGGCGTCACCGATCGTAAGTTCCGTTTCTCCGTCTTCGAAGACTACGCTCGTAAGGTTACTGCACCCGTAGAACGCATTGTCGCCGATCGTTTTCACCGACGCCGGGATCGTTACCGCCGTAAGCGATTTGTTATCGCGGAATACCCCTTCGCCGATCGCGGTGACCGTGGACGGGATCGTATACGCGCCCGCTTTCGTAAGCGGATAGTAAATCAGGTTTTCAACCTTCTTATCGTAAAGAACGCCGGCTTCATCCGCATAATAGTATTGGTTTGCGGGATCGACCTTCACGCTCTCGATCTTGCTTCCGAACACGCCGGAGATCGCGATCTCGGGCACGTCTTTTCCGAGGGTGACGTATTTGACGTAATAAGAGGACACGAACGCCGCGGAAGACGAGGACGACGGCGCGGAGCCGAATGCCGCGTTTTCAAACACGATACCGCTGCCCGAACCGGAGCTCAGCACGTTGACCGTGACCAGCTTGCTGTTTCCGCCGAAGGCATATTTGCCGAGAGTTTTAAGGTTTTCGGGAAGCGTTACGGAAGTAAGATCCGAACAGCCGTAGAAAGCCTTTTCCCCGATCGACAGAGGAAGATCGCTCGCTTCTCCCGAGAAGGTGACCTTCTGAAGACCGGTCGAGGAAGCAAACGCGCTCTTGCCGATCGTCTGGATCTCGCCGGGAACGACGAGTTCTTCGATCTTCTTGCAGCTCTTGAACGCTTCTTCCTGAACGCCGGTAAGCGAACCGCCGAGGATCACTTTACCGCTCTTTCCTCTCGGGCAATAGATCACTTCCGTTCCCTGCGCGTTGCAGAGCATTCCGTTATAAACGGTATACGTTCCCTTTGCCGCGCCCACGAATTCGATATTTTCGAGATTGCTGCAGGAATCGAGGATCGTGCAGTCGAAATTAAGAGTTTTTGTCGTCTCTTTGGTCTTGCTGTCCGTTTCGGTATACTGACTTGCGGCAAGAGAAGCGCGAAGGGTCAGTTTTTCGATCTTGCTCGAAGATTTGAATACGCTTGCGGCAAGAGTCAGAACGGGAGATCCGTCGCCTTCGCTGTCCGGCAGACATTCCACTTCGGTAAGATAAGTACAGCTCGACATCGCCGCGGTGCCGATCTCACCCACGCTTGCGGGAATAACGACTTTTTCGACCTTCGCCTTATACATCGCGTAGCCGGCGATCTCGTTCGTACCTTCCGCAACGGTAAGGTCTCCCTTTTTCCCGAGGGGAACCAGGTATAACGACGTTTTCGAAACTTTGCCGTCTTCCGTGTAGGTCATGGAGTAAAGCGCGCCGTCCACACCCTTATAACGCGGGGTCGGCTCGTTCCCCGTAGCGTATACTTCGATCGACTGAAGATTGGACGCTTTCTGGAAGGAACTCGTGCTGACGCCCTGTTCCTGTCCGATATCGATCGCCGCCGTATCGGGGATAGAAACGGATATCAGTTTCGAAACGTCCGTCAGGATCCCGATGTTCGTGATCGGTTTTTCGTTATACGTGGCGGGGATCTTCGCGGAGATAACGTAAGAAATACCCGGTCCGGACGTAACGATATATCCGTCTCCCGCGCCGTTCAGAGCATAGGTAAAGATATCTACCCAGTAAGCATATACGGTCACGTCGCCTACGACCGTCCATTTTCCGACGCCATTTCCTTCACTGTCGGAATATCTGATACCGGCGCCGTTCGGTTCCGAATACCATCCTCCGAATACTTTCGATTCGTCGGAAGAGGTCGCGACGGGCAATACGTAGTCCATTCCGAACGAAACGGTCGCGCTTTCGTTTTCCGTCGTACCGCCGTTCGCGGTATCGAAAGTCACCGTGTAACGTTTGGGCACGAAGCAGGCATACAGGTACAGATCCGCGGCTTTCGTGAGTTTTCCGGAAGAGATCTTCTTTCCGTTGTTCTCAGCGCCGTTCGGCACGTTATACCAACCTATGAATTCGTAACCGGCATATTCCGCGTCCGGCAGAGAAACGTAGTCTCCCACAGCCGCGTAATCGTTTTCGATCTTAGTTCCTCCGCTCGTATTGTAAACGATCGCATACGCGTTCGCTTCGGTTTGTTTCTGTCCGCCGATAACGCCGCCGTCAAAGAGGAAATAAACGGTGATCGTGTTGAGCCCTTTCTGCGTAAAGGAAACGTCTGCGCTCGTAACGCCGGCGGCATAATCCGTCGCGTCTTCGGCGTTGATCTGAACGCGGTATCCCTTCGCCGAACACACGGGGTTCCAGTACACTTTTCCGTTGCGATATTCCACATAATCGAGGGTGTATTTCCCGAGCGTGCAAACGTCGGAATACGCCGAATTTGCGGAAGCGGTCTCCCCTTTTGCGCAAACGGATATCGAGAATACGGAGGCGGCGGCAAGCTGATCCGTCGTAAGCTGATAGGAATTACCGCTCACTTCCGAGACCGTGCCGTTCACTTTCACGACGTATCCTTTCGCCCCTTCCACTTCGTTCCAGGTGACGGTATCCCCCGCAACCGTCAGACCGGCGGGCGCGGCAAGCGTCGTTTTACGATAGGAAATCGTCGTAGCGGCAGGGCTGTTATACCCTTTCGTCACGGGGTACACGCCGATCTCATAATCGCCGGCGCCGTAGTAGTTCAAAGAATATTTCGTCACGTTGCCAGCGTCGATCTCTTCGCCGTTTATAGCGACCGTATAAGACATCGCCCCGGCAACCCCGTACCAGACGAGTTCGCCGTTTTCGTTTACCTCGACGCCTTTTACCGATCCGAGCGTTCTGTCGTATGCGAAGGTTTCGGAAACGGAGTCCATATATCCCTTCGCCGTCGCGCGGACGGTCACGAGAATGCCGCCTGCCGTCATGTCGCAGCCGGAAATATCGTAATAAGAGGAAGCGCCGTTGTCGAATTCCGTATGGTTATGGTCTTCGTTGCCGCATTTCACCGTAATATAATATTTTTCGGCGTTTTCCACTTTGTTGTAAGTAAGAATGCCGGCAGGTTCGATCACGTTGAAATCGGAAACTTTCGCAAGCGCCTTATTCTTTTTATAAACGGTCGTCTTTTCGTCGCCGTTGCGGTTTTCGATCGCGATCTCGTACTCGCCCTCGGCAGCCTTCGCGAAATCGTATTTCCATTCCGTCGTCGAAACGTTGGAAGCGGATTTCTGACCGTCGGGCATGGTGATCGTTACCGCAAAGTTCTGCGCGCCCGTTCCGATCGCGTTCCAGGAAATTTTATCCTCCGCGACGATCACGCCGGAAACGCCGCCTTTCCATACGGCGTAAAGAGAGGTGTTTTCTTTTAAAACCTGCCCGTTATACAGACCGCCGAGTTTGCCGGCGTCGGCATAATCGCTCGTATACCAGCCGTCGAATTCCTTTCCGTCTTTCGCCGCGAGCGCGGGAAGATCGTATAAAACGCCGCCGACCGTCTCTTTTACGGCAACTTTTTCGTCGCCGCTTACAAGCGTGACTTTGAATTCCTGCACGTTGCGGTCAACGGAGACGAGTCTCGCGTAAACGGTAACATCTTCTCTTACGGGAGAGGCAAAATTATACGCCTCGTCATAACTTTCGGAGGTATACCACCCGATGAATTTCTTCGCTTCCGTCGAAGCGGGATCTTCGGGCTTGCCGACGGTTTTTCCGTTGATCACGGCAACTTCTTCCGTCTTTCCCTCTATATTGAAAGTGACCTTACGCTCGATTTTCTGAAGGAAAACGTAGTGTTTCCCCTGCCATGTCATCGAAAGCTCGTCTCCGGCGATGCTTGCCGTAACGGCGGCGCCGTCGATCGAAAGCGTAAGCTCTTTTCCGTCCGCCGTGGTGAAGGATCCGGTTTTAAAGTCGGTCCCGGACGACAAAACGTAAGAGTTGCCGTTCAGCGAAAGGGTGTACTCCCCGTCTGCGGAGTCGCTGTAATAAAGCCCCGTCGCAGATCCGGCAGGTTCCTGCGAAGACGTACTTTCGCTCTCCGTGACCGAATCGCCGCCCTTTTTGCAGGAGACCGCAAAAAGCGCGAGAGACACGATCAGAACGACGCAAAGAACGGTCGCCAACCATTTGCTCCTTGTTTTCATAAATACCTCCTTACGGGAAAATATGCATGATTTTGTTTATTTATACACACCATTCCCGACGTTGACTTATTTGCCGAAACCACAGGTTATATGAGGTATAAGCAAAGATTATATCACATAACCACCCGAAATATTTCGACCCGTATTTTTATGGTTTAACAGTTTATCACATTTCACTTTTCTTGTCAATGCTTTTGCGCAGGTTCTTCCCGATTTTTTCATTTTTTTTGAATATTTATTCTATAATAATTCTAATTTATACAAGGTATAATTTCAGCTTATATCACACCGCTCGAAACGGATTTTTAACGCTTGTCATCGACCATTCACGGGTTTTCCGTCTTCCGTCGCCTTTCCCCTCCGGAAAAAAGACTCCTTTTCAACGATAAAAACCGCCCTGCGGAATTATCCGCAAGGCGGTTTTATGATCCGGGTCTCTTTCCCGGAAGATGACGAAATTACAGTTTATCTTTCACCGCAATAGTCGAGAAAGATCCTTTTTTATTACGCCTGAGCGGAATTGTATTCCACCGTCGCGCCTGCGCTCCATCCGAGATCCCACATCGCCGCAGCCTGGCTGTAGCTTGCCGGGGTACGGATCGTCTGAGCGGCAGTCCAGCCGAGGAACGAATCGTCTTCGACGTTAATTATGCTTGCGGGAAGATAAATCGTTTTCACTTTCACGCAGTTCGCAAAGGTACGCATACCGACGGACGTGATACCGCTCTCGATCGTGACCGTTTCGAGATCCGCGCAATCGGCAAAGGCATATGCCGAAACCGCAATAACGCTTCTCGGAATATGAATGTTCGTAAGCCCGGAGCCCTCGAAATTATGTCCGCCTAAGCTGTTGACGTTCGAGGGGATCGTGAAGTTTTTCAGCGATTTGCAGTTATAGAAGATATACGTGCCGCTCAGTTTCTTCGTTTCGTCGGGCATCGTCACCTTCGCGAGGTTCGCGCACTCCGCAAACGCTCTGTCGCCGTAAACCGCAACCGAACGGATCGTAATTTCCACGAGACCGCTCGCTTCGAACGCGCTGTTGCCGATCGTAGAAACTTTTTCGCCGAGAACGATCGTTTTGATCTTCTCACAACCGAAGAAGGTTTTTCCGCCGATCACCGTAAGCCCTTCGCCTCCCGTGACCGTTTCGAGATCGACGCAGTTTTCAAACGTGCCGCCCGTCTTATCGTTGCCGAGCGCGGTCACGCTTTCGGGGATATCGATCGAAAGGATCCCGCTTGCCTTAAAGCACTCGGTACCGATCGCAACTACGGATTCGGGAATCGTGATCGCTTTCAGCGCCGTGCACCCCGCAAACGTCCTGGTGCCGAAGCACTCGAGTTTATTGCCGAGGAAGATAACGGAAGAAAGTTTCGTGCAGCCTTCGAACGCAGAACCGCTCTGGCTTATGCCGGGCGCTCCGGAATAATAATCGCAGATCCTCGTCACGTTTTCCGGAATAACGACGCTTTCAAGCGAAGTACAACCGTAAAACGCGTTTTTATTGATCGCAAGGATCGTGGAAGGCAACGTTACGGATTTCAGGCTTTCGCATTCGTAGAACATTCCCGTAGAAATCACGTCCACCCCTTCCGGGATCGCGATCGATTCGAGCCCGCTGCCGGCAAACGCCTGCACGCCGAAACGCACAAGCCCGGTCGCGGCGGAGAAATCGATGGTTTTCAGAGACGTACAATTCAGGAAAGTATATCCGTAATTCTCGACGATATAGTTCGCGCCGATCGCGCCCACGTATTGCAACGTGGAAGGAATTTTCACGTAAGACAGGTTTTCGCAATTCGCAAAGGCATATTCGCCGATCTGCGTGACGCCTTCCGGAATTTCGATCCTTTCCAGCGAACGGAAATTATAGAACGCATAGGCGGGGATCGTTTCGAGCGTATCGGGAAGTTTCACTTCCTTCACGGCGGAGATAATTTCGCCGTTTCCGTCCGTGATCGCGGCAAGACCGTCGAACGCATAGGATCCGAGAGACTTTCCGTTCGGGATCACGATCGATTCTTCTTTGGCGATCTTCGCGAGAGGATAAGCAAACAATTCGTTTTCCGCCGTATACAGGCAGCCGTCTTCCGCATAGAACGCGCTGTTCTTCGTCGACACGCCGAACGCCGCAAGGTTTTTCAACCCGCCGAATGCGTCGGCGTCGATCACCTGAACGTTCTCCGTTACGGTGACCGATCTCAGTCCGCTTCCGTAGAAGGCGTTTTTACCGATCTGCGTCAACTTTTCGGGGAAAGCGATGCTTTCGAGAGAGGTACAATCGGTAAACGCGCTTGCGGGGATCTGAAGAAGTTCTTCGGACAGAACGACCGTATGCAGATCCGAGCATCCGTTGAACACGCCCGAATCGAGCGACGTTACGTAAGACAGATCGATCGTTTCGAGACCGCTTCCCGTAAATACGTTATTGGAAAGAGAGGTAAGATTCATGCCGAGATCGACGGATCTTAAGGAAGTACAGTTTCTGAACGCCCAGCTTCCGACGCTCTTTAATGCGTTCGGAAGAACGACCGTACGCAAAGCGGCAAGATCGGCAAACGCATAGCTCGGGATCGCCGTCACTGCGCACGAGCCGTCGAACACGACGCTCTCGAGATTGCTTTCCGCAAACGCGTACTGTCCCATAACGGTCATGGCTTCGATCGAAAGATCTTTGACCGCCGTTTTGCCGAAAACCAGCGATCCGACCGCATACATAGAAGACGGAAGCGCGCTGCCCTCGCCGAGATAACCGTCGTAAACCACTTTCGTGAGTTTCGGGCAGTTATAGAACGCGCCGATACCGATCGTTTTCAGCCCTGCGGGAAGAATGACGGTTTCGAGATTTGCGCAATCCATGAACTGACCTGCCGTCTTGCTTCCCGTCGCGCTCGAGTTTTCAAGGAAGTAACTCGTTCCGGTCTTGATCGCGTAAGTATCGTTATTCGTCCCCGAAAGGTGAACGATACCGGAAGGCAACGTAACGGAGGTAAGCCCCGTACCGCGGAAAGTATACGTTCCGATATAGGTAAGAGAGTCGGGAAGATCGATCGAAGTAAGAGAAACGCACTGATCGAATACACAACCCGTCCATACCGAAGATGCGGAGGTCGTGGAGGTTCCGAGCGTTTTCAGCGTGCTCGGGAGTTTTACGGACGACAGTTTGGAGCAACCCTGGAAAGCGCACTCCTGAATCTCCGTAATTCCCTCCGGAATTTCGATCGATTCGAGCGACGTACAGTCTTTAAACGCGTTTTTGATCAGTTTACCGGAAAGGTTCGCCGCGACTTTATCGCCGAACGTCACTTTCGTAAGCGAAGCCATTCCCATGAATGCCTGCGATTTCAGTTCCTTTACTCTGTTCGGGATCGCAAGCTCGGTAACCGACGATCCGTTGAACACGTTCGCGTTGACGGTAAGGGTTTTGTTTGCCCCTTCCTCAAACGTAACGGAAGTCAGACCGACGCAATCGGCAAACGCTTTTCCGTTCAGCGTGGTAACGCTTGCGGGAATGGTAACGGAAGTAAGTCCGCTGCCCTCGAACGCACCGGTATCGATCGTCGTGAGAGCGGAGGAAAACTCGATATTCTTTAAGGAAGTCGTTTTTCTGAACGCGGAGCGTCCGATCGTCTTTACGGCGTTCCCCATCGTGACAAGCGAAAGAGACGCACAACCGTCGAAAGCACTCTGACCGATCTCGGTCAGATTTTCGGGAAGAACGATCTTCGTTAAAGACGAACAATTCTGGAAGGCATAATTTCCGAATTTCGTAAGGCTCTTTGCGCCGTCCGTAAACGTGACGGTTTCGAGATCGTAACAATTCCGGAACGCGTAACTGCCGATCGTGATGAGCGAAGAAGGAAGGATCAGGGTTTTTATTCCCTGGCGATTTGCAAACGCATAGTCATAAATCTCGGTCGTTCCTTCGGCGATCGTAAGCGTTTCGGAAAGATCTCCGTAAACATAGCAGACCGCCGTGCGATCTTTGTTATAAATGATCGGTTCCCCTTCCGCAACGGAAAGGTTTTCGTTTCCGTTCGCAACGGTCACTTTTTCGATCGAATAGCAATCGGTGAACACCCCGTCGACCGATGCGACCTTGGAGGAAAGATGAACTTCTTTCAACGCCGTGCAGTTCGCAAACAACGAGCTTCCGAGCGTCAGTTTATCCGCCGTAGTTTCGGGGAAAGCAAACGAGGTAAGCGCGGTATAAGCAAACGCTCTGCCGCCGATCGAAGAGAGTTTCGTTCCTTCGGCAAACGTGACCGAGGAAAGAGAATAAGCCTGGAAGAAGGTGGTTCCGGTAAGCGTTTCCACGTTCGCCGGCACAACGATCTCTTTAATGCCCGTTTTCGCAAACAACGAGTCGCCGAGGTTTTTCAGAGACGCGGGAAGCTCGATCGCCGTTAAGTTCTGGTCTTCGTTGAACGCGTAACTTTCGATCGACTCGAGCACGCTGCCCTCTTCGAAGGTAACGGAAGCGAGATCGTAGCATGACGCAAACGTATAACCGGAAGCGGAAGACGAACCGAAGTAGGAAGCTCCGCCGAGGCGTTTTACGTTTTTCGGAATCGTGATCGAAGTGAGCCCGCTGCCTGAAAACGCGTTGCATCCGATTTCCGAAATTCCTTTGGGAAGATCGATCGTTTTAAGCGACGAGCATTTATTGAACGCATAGAGCGGAATTTCCGTCAGCGCGCAATTTGCCGCGAAGGTAACGCTTTCGAGCGACGTACATCCGGAGAACGCGTACCCGGCAATCGTCGTAACCGTGGAAGGAATATGAACGGATTTCAAACCCGTTATGTTCTGGAAAACGTATGCGCCGATCTTCACCGTTCTTTCCGGGAAGGAGATGCTTTCAAGCGAAGTACAACCGTTGAAAGCCGAATAACCTGCCGAGAAGGAAGTGGCTGTATCGCTGTATTTCGCGTCCTGGATCTCGAGAGGTTCCGTTCCCCCGTCTCTGAAGATCACCTCGCGAAGCGCGCCGTCGTACTGGAACGCAGCGGACTTGATCAGCGTGACCGTAGAGGGGATCGTGACCGATTGCAGATATTTTGCGGAATAGATCGCGGATCTCTCGATCGTCCGCATTCCTTCGGGAAGGATCAGAGTTTCCACGTGCGAACCGGAGAACACGTTCTGTCCGATCGAAAGAGTTGCGTCATCGGCAATCTTGTCGTTTTCGAAGCGGATCTCTTTCACGCCGACCGTATTGTTAAACGCTCTGTCCCAGATCTTGGTAACGGAGGACGGGATCACGATGACGCCGCCCTGCCCTTCGTTGCTGACGGGGCAGAAGAACAAATCGGTTTCTTTATCGCCTTTTTTCAGATAAAGCACGCCGTCTTTCGTGGAGAAGTTTTCGTTTTCGCCGGAAAACGTCACGCTTCCGAGCAGATCGCAGTTGCTGAATGCCGAGAACGAGGTAAGAGTTTCTCCGTTATACTGCCCGAATTTCTCGAGGGTGGAAGGAAGCACGACGGAAGTGAGTTTGGAACAACTCGAAAAGGCGGAATCGCCGAGTTCCGTAACCCCTTCCGGAATCACGATCGACTGAAGAGACGTGCAGGAAGAAAACGCCGATTTTCCGATCGTTTTCAACCCCGTTCCGAACGTGACCGAGGTCAAGGATTTACAACCGCTCAGAACCGAATCGGCAAGCGAAGTAAGGCGATCGGGGAAAGCGATCGAAACGAGCGCGGATCCGCTGAACGCATTGGAAGCGATCGTAAGTTCATTCGTCTGCCCGCCTTCTTTTTCCGCCGCGAAGATCACCGATTTCAGCTTCGAGCAATTGGCAAACGCGCTGTCGTCGATCTTCGTTACGGATGAGGGGATCGTGACGGAAGTAAGCCCGCTGCTGTATTTGAATGCGCTCGAGGCAATTTCCTCCACCCCGTCCGGAATGGTGAACGCACCCGCTTTTGCGGCGGGATAGAATACGAGTTTCTTTCCGTCCGCACTGTATAAAACGCTGTCCTGTTCTTTATAGTTCGTGTTCGCGGGATCGATCGTGACTTTTGCCACCTTATACCCGAACACGCCGCTGATGTTGAACGGAGGCACGTTTTTACCGAGAACGATCTCGTTCACGTAATATACCGAAGAGGAGCTCGCAAACGCCGCGTCGGCAAAGTTCAGAACGTATGCGTTCTGCGCTTTGTCGTAAATACCCGATTCGACTTTGACGGTAAACAACTGTTCCGTTCCGCCGAAAGCGTTTTTCCCGAGCGTGTAGAGGTTTTCGGGCAACGTGAGGCTCGTTAACCCCTTAAGTCCGTAAAACGCGCTTTCGCCGATCGCAAGCGGCTTGTCGCTCGCGGTGCCGAGGAAGGCAAGTTCCGTAACGTCTCCGCAGTTTTTGAACGCATTCTTTCCGATCGTTTCGACGCCCGCGGGAATCGTGATCTTTTCGATGTTCTTACAGCTCTCGAACGCGCTTTCCGCAATTTCGGACACACTGTCCGGGATCGTAATTTCTCCTTCTCTTCCTCTCGGGCAGTAGATCAGTTTCGTGCCGGCTACGTTCAGAAGCATTCCGTCTTCCGAACAATAATCCTTATTTTCGCCCGAAATATTCAGATACGAAAGTTTATTGCAGGAAGCAAAGATATTCGTATCGATGTTTTTCACTCTTCCGGGAAGAGTTACGGAAACAAGGGAGGAACAACTCTTGAATACCGACGCGCCGAGGGTCAGTTCTTTTTCCGTTTCCCCCTCTTTCGCCGCGGTGAACCCGACTTCTTGCAGTCTCGAGCAGGCGTTGAACGCATTGTCTCCGATCGAGGTAACGCTTGCGGGAACGGTCACCTTAAAGACGGTAGAAGACGCCGCCGCATACGCGCCGATGGCGTTCGTTCCGTCCATAACGGCAAAATCTCCCGTTTTCGCATGAGGAACGCCGGTCAGCGTTCTCGTAGCGACCTGTCCGTCTTCGGTATAAGTAAGGGTATACAGCGCGCCGCTGTCGGACGCATATTTCGGCGTGACGGCATGTCCCGTTTCGTAGATCGCGATCTCGCGGAGAGCCGAGCAACCCTGGAAAGCGCCGCTCGCGTAAAGCCCCGTTTTCGCGCCGTCCGCAATGATGGTGACCGTATCGGGGATCTGAATGCTCACGATACGCGCGTCTGCAAAGGACTCAATCGTAGTGACCGGTTTTCCGTTGAAGGTCTCCGAAACTTTTACCGAGGAAACGTAAGAAATACCGGGGCCGGCAAAAGCGCGGTAAGCGTTGCCGGAACCGTCGAGTTCGTACGTAACGACGGAAAGCCAGCCGGCGTAAAGGGTCATTCCTCTTTCCTCGTCCACGACGACCGTCCATTTCGTAAGCCCGTAACCCTTTTCGTCGGTATACTGCACGCCGGCGCCGTTCGGAGCGGAATACCAGCCGCCGAACACCTTGGATTCGTCGTCGCTCACGGCAACGGGAAGGCGGTAATCCTCGCCGTAGGCAACCTGAGCGGTGGTCTGCGCGATCGTTCCGCCCGTCACCTCGAGGTTGATCTCGTATTTTTTCGCCGTCCAGTCGGCAAACACCTGCATGCCGCCGTTACCGGTATATTCGCCGCCGTAATATCTGCGGCCGTTGTTCTTTGCGCCTGCGGGTACCGTGTACCAGCCGGCAAATTCGTAACCGTCGTAAACGGCGTCGGGAACGACGACCGTGTCGCCCTTCGCCGCGTAAACGCTGTTGACTTTTTCGCCGCCCAGCGTTTCGAATCTGATCTCGTATGCGGTAACGTCGATCGTTTTCGTCATTACCACGTTTCCGCTCGTGTTCTTATACGCCACGGAAAGAGCGTTTCTGCCCGCCTGCGTCAGCGTAACGGGGGTTTTCGTCGTCCCGGCAACGAGTTCGAGCGCGTCGCCTCCGTTTACCGAAACGAGATAGGAAACGGCATTATAAACGGGATTCCACGAGAGAACGCCCCCTTCGTAACGGAGATTCGTCACTTCCGCAAAATCGACGGAGATCGTTTCCGAATACGCGCCGACCACGCCCTTTTCGTCCTTTGCGGCAACGGAGATCTCCGTCGTGCCGGAACCGGCGGTCATCGCGAACTCCGTCTGCGTGCCGTCGACGGACGCGGTTTTACCGTTGACGTTCACCGAATACCCGGTCGCGCCGTTCACGGCGTTCCAGGAAACGATGCCCTTACCGATCTTTAAACCGGAGGGAGCGGCGATCGAAGTTTTGTTATAAGAAATTTCCGTCTTTTCCCCGTCGTTGTATCCGGCGGCAACGGCATATACGCCCACCGTGTAAGAACCGGCGTCGTATTCCTTCAGAGAATATTCCGTATCGTTTCCGACGGAGATCTTCTCGCCGTCGATCACGACGACGTATCCCATCGCGTTTTTCACGGGGCTCCACACGAGAACGCCCTCTTTCTCGACGAGTTTCGTCACCGCGCCGAGCGTCTTGTCATACACGAACGTATCGGACACGGAAGAAACGTAACCGTCCGCCTGCGCGGTCACGGTCACTTTGATCCCGCCCTTTACCATATCGCACGAAGACAGATCGAAATAGACGGAAGTCCCGTTATCGTAAGGGTCGTGGTTGTGGTTTTCGTTTCCGCAGATCACCGTAAGAAGGTATTTCTGCGCGTTTTTTACTTTATTATAGGTAAGAATACCCGATTCCGAAACGGAGAAACCGCCGACTTTCGCCAACTTTTTGTTGACCACGGTGAGCGTCACCGCGTCGTCCGTGTTTTTATCCGTGATCTCGACCGTATATTCGCCCGCTTCGCCGTTTGCGAAAGAATAATTGTAAGCCGTCTGCGAAACCGTCGTATCGACGTTGTTTCCGTTCGGCGCGGAAATACGCACGCGGAAACTTACCGCGCCCGTTGCCGTCGTCTTCCAGGATATCCCGGTTTCGGATACGGAAACGCCGTAAACGGTTCCGTTTCTCCACACGGCGTAAAGAGTGGTATCCTCCGTTAAAGTCTCCCCGCCGTAAACGGAAGAGAGTTTATCCGCGGAAGAACCGAGATACCAGCCGTCGAACGCCTTGCCGTCTTTCGCTTCCTGCGCGGGCAGGTCGAAAAGTTTCCCGCCGACCGTCTGCACGGTCGCGATCGTTTCGTTTCCGCTTTTCAGCGTAGCCGTATATTCGATCTGTCCCGCAGGTACGAGCGCGAAGCGCGCATATAGCGCGATATCGCTTCTTACCGGGGTGGCAAAATTATAAAGTTCGGTATAATCCGAAGAGGTATACCAGCCTATAAATACATTATCGCCCGTTTCGGCAGGATCTGCCGGCTTGGTTGCCGTCATGCCGTTCATAACGGTCTGCGCAGCGACTTCCGCGCCCTCGAACGTTACTTTACGCGCGATCTTCTCGAGAAGCACGTAAGTTTTTCCGCCGTAGGCGAGAGAAAGTTCATCGCCTTCGATCGTCCCTTCGTACGAGCCGTCGCCTGCGATCAGACGCAGTTTTCCGCCGTTTAACGTGAACGATCCGAATTTATAGTCTCCCGCGATCGAGAGAACGTATTCGTTTCCTTTCAGCGAAACGACGTATTCGCCGTCACCCGCGTCCGCATAATAGACCGCGGTTTTTTCTTCGGTCTGTTCGGACGAGGTACTCTCCGATTCCGACCCGCCCGGGTTTTTCTTGCAGGAAACCCCGAACAGCGCGACGGAAATCGCAAGAACGACAAACAACAGCGTAACCAGAAGTTTACTCTTTGTTTTCATGTGACCTCCTGTAACCCATGCACACGGATTTATATTTATGCATGAGATTGAATAAATAGCAAACAAGTATAAAGCGTAACTTATACCTGCTATTAGCGTGGATTATATCAAAACTTTGTCGGTTATTTCCGTTTTTATAAACCAACCCATTTTGAATAACGGTGGTTATCATACCATAAAAAACTTGTTTTGTCAACCGTTTACCCCCTGTTCTTTTGCAAAATACTGAATTTATATGCATAAACCCACTCTCCTGACCTTTCCGGCGAAAAAAGGAAAAAACAGGGAAATGATCCCTTCCGGACGATATACGACGGCAAGCGACGATCCCCGTCCCAAAAAAAACGGAATAAAAACCGCCTTTCTTTTTCATACTCTTTTTATATGAAGGTCAGTAAAAAACTCGATTATACCGTAAACGCCGTAAGAGCCGTGCTCGGTAGCGACGACGTCGTTTTTTTTGATTTTATCGTCGGGAAAACGCCCGCCGTCGCCGTGTATATCGATTCTTTAACGGATAAACAGTCGCTCGGCTTCGAAGTACTGGAGCCGCTGTCGAAACAAAAGGGAACGGAAAGAACGAAAACGCTCGCGAAGTCGATCACCGCCGCCGGCGCGAGAACGTGCGGAACGATCGCGGAATGTACGAAAGATATTTTAGACGGAAGAACGCTCCTCTTTTTCGAAGGGAAAACGACCGCGCTTTCCGTCGACCTGAAAAAGTTTGCGGAACGATCCATTTCCGAACCGCCCACCGGCATGGCGGTAAAAGGACCGCGCGGCGGATTCACGGAATCGATCAAAACCAATTTAAGTCTTGTCCGCAGATATCTGAAATCGGAAGACGTGAAGATCGAAACGAAAACGATCGGGCGATATACCGCTACGTCCTACGCGCTTATTTACGTTTCCACGATCGCAAAACCCGATCTCGTAAAAAAAGTAAAGGAAAAACTTGCCCGGATCGACATCGACGGCATTCCGGACAGCTCTTACCTGACCCATTTCATCATGGAGAGAAAAAACTCCGTTTTTAAACAGGTCGGAACGACGGAACGCCCCGACGTTCTGATCGAAAAGCTCCTCGAGGGCAGGGTCGCGATCGTGGTGGACGGTTCCCCCATCGTTCTCACTCTTCCCTTCCTTTTTATCGAGGATTTTCAGACGGCGGAAGATTATTACAGTTCGCCCGTCCGCGCAAACATAACGAGGGGCTTACGGATCGTCGCTCTGATCTTTTCCGTTTTCCTGCCCGCCCTGTTCGTTTCGGCACAGCTTTTTCACCTGCAACTGATCCCGCTGAATTTTCTGCTGACGATCGTGAACAGCATCAAGGGGATCCCCTTGTCCCCCAGTTTCGAAATGTTTTTCACTCTGCTCATTTTCGAGATCCTGAACGAAGCGTCCGTCCGGATGCCGAGATACGTGGGTATGGCTCTTTCCGTCGTGGGGGCGTTGGTTCTCGGCGAAACGGCGGTCCACGCGGGGATCGTTTCCACCCCCGCCATACTCATCATGGCTCTTTCCGGCATCGGGCTTTACACCGTGCCGGAGGAAGTGGAAACCATGTCCGTTTTAAGATTCGTGTTTCTTCTTCTTGCCGGAGCGATCGGCGGTTACGGGATCATCCTGTTCATCGGGTTTCTCATCTGTTATCTCGTCACGTTCGACAACTACGGCGCGCCCTACATCGCGCCGTATTCCCCGCTGATCGGCAACGACCTGAAAGACGGATTTTATATGGACGACGTAACGGACATGATCACCCGCCCCGCGTCGATCGGCTCGGGCAACAGAAGGAGGCTTCGCAAATCGTGAATCGGGAAACAACAATCGGACGCCCCGAAAAAGAAAGCAAACTCGTTCCGCGGCAGGTCGCGTTGTTTTTTATCGCTTTTTCCGCCGCGGTCAAATTTATCAATCTGCCTGCCGTCACGGCGCGCTACGCGAGAGAGGGACTGTGGATCTCCGCCGCGATCGATTTTCTGTTCGACGGTATTCTGATCGCCGCCATCCTTTTTACCGCTAAGACCGGCGAAGACGATACCTTTTTCGAATGCGCGGAAAAAGCGTTCGGAAAACCGGTCGCGATCGCGCTATCCGTATGTTACTGCTTGTTTTTTCTTGTAAAATCCTATATCCCGGTGATCGAACAAAAGTATTACGTGGAAGTGACGCTTTACGAAACCGCACCCACCGTTCTTACCTTTCTTCCCTTTTTCGCCGTGTGCGCCTATATCTCATACAAGGGCTTACGAGGGATCGGGCGGTGTGCGGACGTCTGCACGCCGATCACCCTTGCGGCATTCTTTATTCTCATCGCCCTCTCCCTTGCCACGTTCGACGCGACCGAACTTCTCCCCCTCACGGGCGTTCCCGCCGAAGATATCCTCGAGGGATCTTTCAGAACGGCGCCGTGGCATCTCGATTCCTCTTATCTTCTCTTTCTTGCGGGAAACGTACGGCGGGAAAAGACGGGGGAAAAGAAAATCCTGATCGGCTTCGGCGTATCCGCCCTGCTCGTACTCGTTTACATGTGCGTTCTATACGGAGAATTCGGCGCGATCGCCGAAAGGCAGTTTTTCTCTCCCGTACGCATGGGCAAATTCAACGTCTCTCTGACAAATATCGGGCGGGTCGATTATTTTTCGGCGTTCGCTTTCGCCCTCTCCTGTATTTTCGCCCTGAGCACGCCCGTTCTGTTCGCCTCTGTCTGTCTCGACCGCATCTTCCGCTTTAAACGCAAATTCATTCCGTCGCTCCTGACCTCGTTCTGCCTGCTCGTAGCAGTGCTCGCCACCGATAATTCCGTCTATAACACGATGAGCGTGATACAATACCATCTCGCCCCCTGGATGATCGGCTTGACCGCGTCGGGACCCGTTCTCTTCTTCGTCGCAAAGACCGTGATCCGGATCAGGGAAGAAAAAGGAAAACCGTCTTCTGCGCTCGGGAGGATCTCGTCATGAAACGATTCAGAAACAAGCTCGCGCTGATCGTCGCGATGCTCGCGACCCTTCTTTTTTTCAGCAACGATTTCGGGCTGATCGATATCGAGAAGACGGCGATCATCGTCGCGCTCGCGGTCGACTACGACAAAGAAGCGGAAATGTACGACGTGACGGCGCAGATCGCCATTCCCGAAGCTACCGACCAGAGCGCCACCAACGGAAACTCTCTGATCGACGGCAAGGGAAGAACGATCGCCGAAGCGATCGACGAGATCGGGCTGAGAAGCGGCTGGTATCCGAAACTTTCTTTCTGCAACCTCGTCGTGCTCGGAGAAACGCTTGTAAACGGCACGCCGATGAATGCCGTAGACTATTTCGTGCGAACCGATAAAATGCAGGACGCCGCCTTGCTCGTCGCGTGCGAAGGGCAGGCGAAAGACTGCCTTTCCGCTTCTACTCCGCTTGATTCCATCTCCTCGTTCGCATTGCAGAAAATCATCACGAAGGACATTGCGCGCGCCGAAAGGATCGCGATCACAAACATCAAAACGTTTGTAAAAAACTACTATTCCCTTTCGGAATGTTCCTTCATGCCCCTGATCCGGAAAATAAAAGCGAAAAAAACGGGAGGAAACAATCAGGGATCCGCCCTCACCGCGGCGGGCGAAAGCCCGAGCGAAGGGGGAAAGGAAGAAAATTACGTGTTCGACGCAACCTCGACGATCGTTTTTCACCGCGGGATCAAAAAATGCGTTTTAAACGAAAAAGAAACTCTCTTTTTCAATATGGCGCAGAAAAAATCGCTGGACACGTACTTTCCCCTCGAAAACGTTGTCGTCGGCGGCAAGCACACGAACGTTCTGCTTCACCTGAACGACTCCTTCAACCGCTTTTCGTTCGACGTGACGGGAAAGCCCGCGTTTACGATCCGCATGAAACTTTCCTGCCGGTTCGAAGACGTGAACGCAACCCAACCGATTTCCGATCTCTCTCCCGTCCAGGAGATCCCGGAAGACGTCCTTCTGAAACTGAAATCGGGATCGGAAGAAATTCTGAAAGAACTTTTCCGGAAGACGAAAGAAGCGGATTGCGACCTTTTCCGTCTGAAAGAACGGCTTTACAAATTTCATCATTCCCGCTATCGCGATTATGAAGACGACGTTCTTCGTTACACCGATTTCAAAACGGAGATCGAGGTTATCGGCGAAAAGCGCATCTCATCGCACTGACCGCAAATAAAAATAAAGCAAAACAAGCCGATAATCGACTTATCGGCTTGTTTTGCAGATTATATCCAATGATACCAGAACTCGCCGAAGCGGCGGTTTCCTCTTATTTTTTTCGTAGCGAATCGACGTTTTCGAAGTAGACGCTTGCGGGAGAAGATTTTCCGTCCAACCCCTTAAGCTGAAGTTTCAGATCGGCATTTTCCCGCGAAAGTCTTTGCACGGTCGCCTTAAGAAACTCGTTCTCCTTTTCCGCGTTCTCCGTCAGTCTTTTGCAAAGAGAATCGATCCCGCTTTTCAAAAGGGAGATCGGATCCGAGGCACCCCGTTTCGCGTCGTACGGATCGAAACAATATCCGTGTTCTCTGCGCACTTCGCCGATCAAGGAAAGCATCAGCGGCTTTTCGTTTTTCACCATGTTGCGAAATTTATTCTGATAGCGCAGCGCGACTTTTTCGTTTCCGTAGGCAAGTTCGGATATCGTTCTCCGCACCGATTTCCCCTTACCCGCGCCGATCAGGATTTTTTTTGCCATATCGCGCGCTTCCTCTTTCGGAAAAGCGAGTACCCGGGAAGCGGTAAGTCCGCTGCCGTTTAAGAATGCGGATTTTCCCGTTCCGTCTCTTTTCTCTCTCAGTTTTTTGTAATAAAGATTTCTTACGCTCCCTTTGGCAAGCCCCGTGGCGCCCGCCACTTCGGCGAAAACCCCGCCGAGGCTCCCGCCCTCTTTCTTCGTCTCTTCGGCGAGCGCAAACAGTTTCACATAGTCTTCATCCCGAAATTTACTCATTCCTTCCCCCGTCGGCAAGCCTTTCCGGCAACGCCGATTTGTTTTTTCGCTTTCATTATCGACCGAAAGAAAAGCGGTTATACACATAACGGCGAAAATTTTCGAATATATTTTTAACTGTAATACGCCGAAAAGGACTTTGCCGCCATGTTTCTTTACTTTTTATCTCCCGTGCCGTGCGCTTTGAAGTTAAACGGAAACTTTACCGGTTTCGTAACGGAAAATTACTCGATCATGCCCTTTGCGGAGGGCTTTTATGAAATGCTGCCTCTTTCCGCCCGCCGTTTTCCTTTGCGGTTCGAACTCACCAAGCCATTAAAAGCACCCGATAATATAAGGATAATCGACTTATACGGCGGATTTCTTATCATTCCGGACTTTCCGTCTTACACGGGCGGAAGATTTTGCCTGTTCGGAAAACAGAAGATTCCCCTTTCCGGCGGCGAAGTTCTCGTTACCTGTTACCGGGGAGACGGCATCCGCCTCATCGCCGAAAGCGGCAACGGGCTTGCGATCGAAAATCTGCCCTTTCTCCCGAACGCCGTGAAATTCGAAAGGATCGCAACGGGGAAAAGGGAATATCTGTTCTGCGCGATCGAAGCCGAAAAAACCCTTCTCGTCGCATTCGACCCGTCGGAAGGACTGAAAGTTGCCTTCCGGATGCTGTGCGACGATTACAAACTGCACGGAAACCGTCTGGAAACGACGGAAATTTTTAAAGATATCGTCGGGCATAAAAGGATCACCGTGTGGGAATTCGGCGATCGCCCCGTCAGCGTTTCCGTATCCGTCGCCGGAACGCGCCCCGTTTATTCTCTGACGGAAAAAATACTCCCCTTTGCCTTTTTCGAAGAATTCCCGGTCGGAGGAGACGTTTCCGATTATCTCACCCTGCGTCTTCGTCCCCGGGCAGACGAGCTTGCCGATTTTCTCGGCGAATTTACTTCCGTCCTTCCTCCGCCCCATTTCGCCCCGCAGGATTCCGTTTTGCTGTTAAGGAATAACGGCGCCGACTATGCGAAAGCGGAAATGTGCGGAGGCGCGATCGATAACGTCACTTTGATTGACAAACAGGATCATACATGGTAAAATAGACCCGATAAGGTTCCGCCGCACGGAAAAACAGGGGCAAACGGACTTGGCGCATTCTTCGGAAACCGGATCGGAACGGAGAGAACCGGAACGCGATGCCCGTAAACGAATACAACAGGCATGCGCCCGTAGAGAACCACAACCGGCGCCGCCCGCCACCCGCATTTTCCGCAGCAGGTCGCTTATACTACAACCGAACGAGGTGATACATTGTTTACCATTCTCTATTACGGATCTTTCATTTTACTGATCCCGGGCATCATACTTGCCTTTATCGCGCAAATTTTAGTTAAAACAACGTTCAAGAAATATTCTTCCGTACAGTCGAGATCGGGCTGGCTCGCAAACGAAATGAGCGAGATGCTTCTCGAAAAAAACGACTGCAACGGCGTGATCGTACAGAGTATTCCCGGCGATCTCACGGATAACTATAATCCCTCGACGGACGTTCTCAGTCTTTCCGAATCGGTCTACGGAAAATCGAGTATCGCCGCGCTCGGCGTAGCCGCGCATGAATGCGGACACGCCTGTCAGAAACATTCCGGATCGATCCTTCTCCGCCTGCGTTCGATCCTCGTTCCGATCACCAATATCGGTTCCCGTCTCGCGGTTCCCGTCGCCATTCTCGGGCTGATCCTCGAATGGATGCTTGCCGGAACGCAGAACGCGGGTTCCTATATCCTCACGTTCGGAATCCTTCTTTATTCTCTTTCCACAATCTTCGCTTTGCTCACGCTTCCCGTGGAGATCAACGCCTCCGGAAGAGCGCTTTCCATGCTGAAACAGTCCGAAGTTCTCGAAAAAGACGAGCTTCGCGGGGCGAAAAAGGTTCTTACGGCTGCCGCACTCACTTACGTTGCGTCTCTTGTCGTTTCCATCTTATATCTTCTGCGGTTCATCGTTCTGATCTCCGCTTCCCGCAAGAAAAGATGAAAATTCCCGTCGTATATTTCCGCGGCGCACGAATAACCGCCGTTAGGCTTAGCATTCGCTATCACTAATCACCTTAAAGGCTTCTTTTTCGCCCTTTTCCCCGATTTCTCTATTGATGTACAATAAAGTACTATCGATTTCGAAATCAGGAAAAATCATCGAAAAATAAGCTCTTTAAGGCGCGAAGCGTTTTTACGGATGAAAAATCGTGTTTTGACAAGGCAAACGCTCAAAATAATACTCTTCCGTATATTGCCGAGCGTTTAACACAGTCATAAACCGATTTTTCGCCGTAAAAATAGTTAGTGATAACGAATGCTAAGCCTACGAAAAAACGAAATCGAACGCATCAAAAAAAACGACCTTTAAAGGTCGTTTTTTCATGCTTATTATTTCACGTTATTTCAAAAGGCGGGACGCGCACTCCGCAAGGCGGTTCAGCGTTTCTTCGATGTCCCGATCCGTCGTTTCGGGATGAATGGCGCACATTCTCAGCACTTTCCGCCCCGACAGTTCCGTGGTATAGATCTGCGCAAAGCCGCTTTCCGTGATCTCTTTCGCAATGCGGCAATTCATCTCGTCGCGCCGCGTTTCGTCCGCGATCTCTTCCGGAGCGAAACGGAAATTCACGATACCGAGACAGGCAGGCGAAACGATCTCCCACCCGCGGAAGGAAGAAATCTTTTTCTCCGCAAGCGAAGCCAGCCTGCACCCGTGGTCGACCACGCGACCCATTTCTTCGCTGCCGAGAACCTGCAACGTAAACCACAGTTTCAGACTGCGCGAAGGTCTTGTCAGTTCGGGACCGAGATCCCAGAATTCCACGCTGTCGGGAGAACTTTCGGCGTCTTTCAGATATTCCGGGTGAGCGGCAAAACTGTGAACGAGATCGTTTTTATCCCGCACGAGAACAAGGCTGCATCCGTAAGTCTGCAACATCCATTTATGCGCGTCCCAGCTTAAACTGTCCGAAAACTCGATACCGTCCAGCTTTTTCTTTTCCGTTTCCGACAGAAGCGCCGTCGCGCCGTACGCACCGTCCACGTGCATCCACATGCCGTATTGTTTGCAGATCTCCGCGATCTTACGCAAAGGATCCACACTGCCCGTGTTCGTCGTTCCCGCAGACCCGACGACGGCAAAGGGAACCAACCCTTCGGCGGCGTCCTTTTCGACCATGCGTTTCAAAGCGTCGATATCCATGCGGAAAAGAGGATCGCAAGGGATCTTGCGGATCTGCTCTTCGTAAAAACCGATGATATGCAATCCTTTCGCGACCGAAGCATGCGTCTGCCCCGAAATGTAGATAACGGCTTTTTCCCTTGTTTCCCTCGTGAGTTTCGCGTCTCTTGCGGCGGTCAGCGCGGTAAGATTCGCAACCGACCCGCCCGAAACGAAAATGCCGCCTGCCGTTTCCGGATATCCGGCGCGATCCGCCATCCACCGAACGAGTTTCTTCTCGATCAGATCCGCCGCGGGCGCATTCACCTTGCATGCCGCGTGCGGATTGAAAGCGTTCGTCATCACGTCTCCCATCCAGGACAAAAGGGAGGCGGTGGAAGGCACGCAGGCAAACGCGCGCGGGTGCTGGGAAAACAGCACGTGCGAATACACGTCCGCAAGCATCTCTTCGTAAACCTCTTTCGCGTTTCTGCCCTTTTTCGGCACGGTTTCCCCGTTCAGCTCGTCGCGGGAAGCCGTTTCCACGGGCATAAAAAAGGGTCTGTCTTCCAGTTCGTTATAAAATTCCACCGTGCGCGCCACAAAATCGCGCGCAAGCTCTCCGATTTCCTCGTTCGTTTTATTATTCACCCTGCTCCGTCTCCTTGACAAATTCCGCGTTATATGATAACATATTTCCAACTATTTGTAAAATTCATTATTTTAATGAATATAATCAATTATTTTGATAGGTGAAATATGGAGCTGCGGAATCTCGCCACTTTTTTGAAAATTGCAGAACTCGGAAACTTCACGCGGACGGCGGAAACCCTCGGATACACGCAATCCGCCGTCACAATGCAGATCAAACAGCTGGAAAAGGAACTCGGTGCGCCGCTTTTCGAGCGGATCGGCAGAAAGATCCGCCTGACGGAAGCGGGCGAACGGCTTTTGCCTTACGCCATAGAGGCAACGGAACTGATAAAAAGCGCGAGGCAGGCGGTAAACCGCGCGGACGATAAAGGGGGAAAACTGAGGATCGGCACGGGGGAATCGTATGCGATCAGCGTTTTGCCGCGCATTTTCGCCGCTTTAAAGGAAAGATTTCCGAAGGCGGAGATCGAGGTTGCCACGGGAGACGTTACGGAACTGTTGGAAAAACTGAAACGAAACGAGGTGGACGCCGTTTACTTTCTCGACCGCAAGATCTACCTTCCCGAATGGGTGAAATCATTCGAAAAGCCGATCAGGATCCACTTCACCGCCGCGGCAAACGATCCGCTTGCCAAAAAGAAAAAAATCCCGCTGAAAAGGCTTGTGGAAGAGCCGTGGTTTCTGACCGAAAAAGGGGTAAATTACCGTTATGCGATGGAACAGATCCTTGCAAAACAGGGGCTTGCCATCCACCCGTTTCTGGAAATAAGCAATACGGGCGTCATCACGCGATTCGTTGCCGCGGGCAAAGGGATCTCCTTTTTACCCGAATACGTCATCGCCCCGCTCGTGAAAGAAGGCACCCTTGCCGTGCTTGACGCCGATTGCCCGGAAATCGTTATGTACGGACAACTCGTTTGCCACAGAAATAAATTCGCCACCCCTTTGCTTACGGAATTTATCCGCCTTGCCTCTGCCGAATCATGAAAACCATTCTCGTCGTCCGGTCACGCGTTTTTCCTTTTGATTGCAATACGTTATAACCGTGTCATTTTGTCATTCCGACCCAGCCTGCCTTTCTTGTCGTTCTGACCCGCCTTTCTTGTCATTCTGACCCGACCTGCTTGACGGGCTTCGGAAGAATCTAAGAAAGGCATTTTTGCTGATCGTATTTCGTATTATTTGCTTTTTCGATCGTGTCTCGTAAAACCATATCGTTTTGTCATTCTGACCTGCCTTTCTTGTCATTCCGACCCAGCCTGCCTTTCTTGTCATTCCGACCTGCCTTTCTTGTCATTCTGACCCAGCCTGCCTGACGGGCTTCGGAAGAATCTAAGAAAGGCTTTCATTATGTTTTGCCCTTCGGCGGCGCCACCGAGGGGTCATCCTGACGGGCTTGGGAAGAATCTAAGGATGGGGGAAAAAACGCCTTCGTCATCCTGAGCCTTGCTTCGTAGCCCTACCCGCGAAGGATCTAAAAACACCCCAAGTTTTCGCCCTACCTGACGGGCTGACAGAGACAAGAAAACGCCACAAACAAATATAATCTGAAAGTTTCAATACCGATAAAGGCTCCGTCCCTTAAGGACTAAGGGCGTACGATAAGTAATTGTTATGATAAACCCGCATGGGATAAACGGAGTTCTCGGAAAAAGGTGATGAAGCCGGGAAAAACTCGGATTTGTCAAGGTTTTAAGCGCACGGAAAACCCATAATACTGCGTTATCCTCACTTATAGTACGCTAAAGTACGATCGCGTTCGGCTGTCTTGTCTTATAGGCTTTCCGTACGCTTAAAACTGCGAAACACCTTAGCCGTGATTTTTCCGATAGATTTCGGAAAAGACGAGCGAAGCCGTACTTTCTTCGTACAGCAAGCGAGTATTTGCCGGAAGATACGGAAAAGGCACGGCTAAGGCTTAACCAATCCGAATTTTTCCCGGCTGCAGAGGAGAAAACGGACTCGGAAAGCAGTTGTCTCCTCTTCGAAAAAGAAAAGCGGTTACCCGAAAGAATGAAAATAATTGCAAGCTTGTCTGTGTTTATAGCAGTTTACTGATAGTTATTAATTATTTTAGATCCTTCGCAAGCCGTGCAAGGGGAAAGGCTCAGGATGACAAAACAAGCAGGGCAAGGCTCGGGATGACAGGACACATATTATATCGTTTTGTCATTCTGACCCAATCTGCCTGACAGGCTTAGGAAGAATCTCAAAACGATATAAGTTCTTCTAACAACTAACAGAACAAAAATATGTCTTGAGATCCTTCATCAGACGGGCAAATGGCAGGCTCAGGATGACAAAACAAGCAGGGCTACGGGGTCGGCTCAGGATGACAATTCAATAGAGAAATCGGGAAAAATCATCGGAAAATAAGCTCTTTAAGGCGCAAAGCGTTTTTACGGATGAAAAATCGTGTTTTGACAAGGCAAACGCTCAAAATTATACTCTCCCGTATATTGCCGAGCGTTTAACA
>CAKQRE010000002.1 GCA_934271265.1 uncultured Clostridia bacterium
TGTAAAAGCGAAGATATAAGAGAAATTGCGTTTTATAAAAAAGGAGTTACGTTATGAGTTATTTAAAGGATGATTTTCTTCTTGAAAACGAAACGGCGGTAAAACTTTACGAAACTTACGCAAAGGATATGCCTATTTTCGACTACCATTGCCACCTTTCGGAAAAGCAGATTCTGGAAAACAAACGGTTTAACGATATTGCCGAAGTGTGGCTCGGCGGCGATCACTACAAATGGCGGCTGATGCGCAATTACGGCGTGCCGGAAGAATTGATAACGGGCGGCGCGAGCAATCACGATAAATTCGTTGCATATTGCAAAACGCTCGGCACGGCTTTCGGAAATCCGCTTTACCACTGGTCGCAGGTCGAACTGAAAGAATTTTTCGGCTGTGACCTTGAAATCAACGAGAAAAACGCCGAAAAAATCTGGACGGAATGTAACGAATATATCGAGAAAAACGATATCACGCCGGTCAGCCTGATCGAAAAATCGAACGTGAAATATCTTTTTACCACGAACGAGGTGTTCGACGACCTCTCGACGTTTGAAAAAATCGCGGCGAAAGGCTATTCTTTTAAGGTTATGCCCGCTTTCCGCGCGGATAAAATAATGAATATCGCGGCGGAAAAGTACAACGAATTCGTGTCGCTTTTAGAGGCGGAAACGCATAAAATTACCACGCTCGACGAACTCGAAAACGCGCTCGAAGAAAGGCTTGTCGCGTTTAAAAAAGTCGGGTGCAGGGCGAGCGATATCGCGCTCGAAAGCGTGTATCCAGTGGCGGAAAAAGCGGAAGCGGAAAAGGTATTTGAAAAACGCAGAGCGAACGAACACGTAACCGAACAGGAAGAAAAAGCGTTCAAGGGTTACCTCACTTATTTCCTTATGAAGTTGTATTCCAAGCACAACATCGCGACCGAACTTCACGTCGGCGCGATGAGAAACAACAACACGGAAATGCTGAATAAACTCGGGCTCGATACGGGTTACGACAGTATTTCCGAAGAGGACGGAATCAAAAATATGTCGCTGTTGTTTGATAAGTTAAACAGCGAAAAGTCCCTGCCGAAGTCGATTATCTTCAATTTAAACCCCAAAATGAACAGTGAAATCATGACGCTCATCGGGTGCTTTCAGTCAAGTGAAGCGCGCGGAAAAATGCAGTACGGTCCCGCCTGGTGGTTTTTGGATAACAAGGTCGGAATGAATAAACATCTCGACGACCTGACTGCGACGGGGCATATAGGCGCGTTCGTCGGAATGCTGACGGACAGCCGTTCGTTCCTGTCTTATCCGCGGCATCATTATTTTCGCAGAATTCTATGCAATTACTTCGGCAAACTTATGGAAAACGGCGAGATGACGACCGACGAAACGCTCGTCGGAGAAGTTGTAAAAGATATTTGTTATCGCAATGCGATAGCGTATTTCGAGGTGAAATAAAATGGATAAACTGATACCCGTAGTGGTGATTAAAGACGTAAACGAAACGGAAAAAGCGTTGTCCGCGTTAAGAGCCGGCGGCGTGAACTGCGCCGAGATAACGTTCAGAACGGCATGCGCCGCAGAAGCAATTTCGCTCGGCGTGAAACTTTTCCCGGATATGAATATAGGCGCGGGAACGGTTATAAACGGACAGCAGTGCGTGGAAGCGTTAAACGCGGGC
>CAKQRE010000003.1 GCA_934271265.1 uncultured Clostridia bacterium
GAAGCCGTACTTCCTTCGTACAGCAAGCGAGTATTTGCCGGAAGATACGGAAAAGGCACGGCTAAGGCTTAACCAATCCGAATTTTTCCCGGCTACAGAAGGAAAAACGGACTCGGAAAGCAGTTGTCTCCTCTTCGAAAAAGAAAAGCGGTTACCCGAAAGAATGCATTATGTTTGCGGAGAAAACGGACTCGGAAATCAGTTGTCTCCTCTTCGAAAAGAAAAGCGGTTATCCGAAAGAATGAATTTCGTTTGCAGAAAATACGCCTTGAGACCTCTCGGCGGTGCCACCGAAGGGCAAAACATAATGAAAGCCTTTCTTAGATTCTTCCTGAGCCCGTCAGGCGGGTCGGGTCAGAATGACAAGAAAGGCTGGGTCAGAATGACAAGAAAGGCGGGTCAGAATGACAAAACGATATGGCTTTCCCCATCGGGGAATAAATTTTTTAAGGCGAAAAACGATTTTCGCCGCAAAAAAGTCAGCGATAACGAATGCCGAGCCTACAACCTTTTGTTACGGATCTTCTTTTTCTTGACGAAAAGATTCGGATGGGGTATAATATTCCGGAAACGAGGTAAAAAGGGAATAGGGATGCCGAAATGAATAAACGACTTCTCGAAATGCTTTCTCCCGTTACGGAGGAAGAGAAAAAAATACTGAGCGGCGCGCCCATCGACAAATCGCTCTATACCGACGAAAAGGGCTTTACCGTGCAGGCAAGCAAAATGCTTACGGGGGAAAAACTGATCGATATCAGACTTCACACCCGTTTTGTCGACTTTCCGAAACACAGGCACAATTATTTCGAGATGATTTACATGTGCAACGGGGAAACGACGCACAGGATCAACGGCTCAGATCCGGTCGTGCTGAAAGAGGGCGGGCTTCTCCTTCTCGGCATGAATGCCGTACACGAAGTCGCAAAAGCCGGCAGAGAGGATATTGCCGTTAATTTTATCATCAAGCCGGAATTTTTCAATTCCACCCTCGAGATCGTCGGGTACGGCAACGCCATTTATCGCAGCATTCTTTCCGAACTTTCGCGTGGGGGAGCGGGCGGGTTTCTCCTGTTTAACGTGCAGGGGGTACTTCCCGTGCAGAATCTGGCGGAAAACCTGATCTGGTCGTTTTTATATGAGAAAAATTCGTCGTGTTTCAGACAGAACGTCACCATGGGGCTCTTGTTTTCGGAATTGACGGACGCCTCGGAAACCTTTGTGAAAAGCGATCTTTCCGGAGATATCGAAAGCGAAATTTCTTTAAAAACCGCGCGTTATATCGAAAATTCTTATGCCGAAGCGAAACTTTCCGACCTGGCGCTTAAGTGTAATTTATCCGTCGTTGCGCTGAGTAAGCTCATAAAAAAGAGCACGGGAGAGACGTTTAAGGATCTTTTACAGAAAAAAAGGCTGCGTGAAGCGGAAAAACTTATCCGCAACAGCGATATTCCCGTCACGGAGATCATCTATTCCGTCGGATACGAAAATACGAATTTTTTCTATCGGTTGTTCCGCGAGAGCTACGGGTGTTCCCCTAAGGAATACAGGAGAAAAAACGGTTGTAAAAATAGATATGATCCGTTGTTGCAATCGGATAAATAATCGTGTATAATGAAAACGAACAAGCGGGCGTTTCTTTTGTCGGATCATCGGCGGAAATCCCCGCAATAAATAAGGGGCGAAACCCCACGGAGAAGAATTATGGATAAAATTACCAAAGGTTATGAGGTAGCGAAAGAGTATTACGCAAAATACGGCGTAGACGTTGACAAAGCGATCGAGCTTTGCGACGCCGTTCCTCTGTCCATTCATTGCTGGCAGGGTGACGACGTAGGAGGATTCGAAAAGAAGGGAGGCGCGCTCAGCGGCGGTATTCAGGCAACCGGAAATTATCCCGGCAAGGCGAGAACCCCCGAAGAACTTCGCGCCGATCTCGAAGTCGTGCTGAAACATCTTCCCGGCGAAAAGAAGATCAATATCCACGCGAGCTATCTCGAAGCGGATAAATTTGTAGACAGAAACGAGATCGAACCCGAACACTTCGCAAAGTGGGCGGACTGGGCTGTTAAAAACGGTCTCGGCATCGATTTCAACCCCACGTATTTCTCTCATCCGCTTTCCGATCGCGGAACTCTTTCCGCCGGCGACGAAAACGTGAGAAAATTCTGGATCGAGCACGGCATCCGTTGCCGTAAGATCGGCGGTTATTTTGCCGAAAAAACGGGTAAGACCTGCGTGATCAACCACTGGACGCCCGACGGTGACAAGGAATTCCCCGTGGATACCCTTTCTCCGAGACTTCGCCTGAAAGATTCTTACGATCAGATCTTCGCGGCAACCGAAAACGTGAAGGGCGTTATGGACGGTATCGAATCGAAAGTGTTCGGCATCGGTCTTGAAAGCTACACGGTCGGCTCTCACGAATTCTGCATGGGTTACGTGATGAAGAAGAACAGCGACCACATCATGCTTACGCTTGACTGCGGTCACTATCATCCCACCGAAGTCGTTTCGGCGAAACTCGGCGCGATCTATGCGTTTGCCGATCACTGCCTGCTTCACGTTTCCCGCCCCGTCAGATGGGACAGCGATCACGTGGTCTGCTATGACGACGAGCTGAAAGCCATTATGGACGAGCTTGTGAGACTTGGCAAACTGAACGATACCTATATCGCTACCGACTATTTCGACGCGTCCATCAACCGCATCGCGGCATGGCTGATCGGTCTTCGCAATACGAGAAAAGCGATGCTTGCTTCTCTTCTTACCCCTGTCGACATGCTCAAGAAAATGGAAGCGGAAGGAGACAACACGTCTCGTCTTGCGTTCACGCAGGAATTCAAAACGGCTCCCGTCGGGCTTGTGTGGGATTACTACTGCGCGAAGAAGGGCGTCGGCGTAGAACTCGACTGGCTCGAAGACGTTAAGAATTACGAAAAGAAGATCCTTGCGGAAAGAAAGTAATTTTTCCGATTCCGCAGAAATCCGGATAAAAGAAAACGGAAGGGACAGAGCGATCTGTCTCTTCCGTTTTTTTCGGTAAGGGAAATTAATAAAACCCCGGCGTTTGTCGTCACCGATTCGGGCTTGTTGCCGAAAACAGGCGGTGAAAGCAATATGCCGGGGTCGTTTGTTATCCGTGTGCCGGGTCAGTTTGTGCGGACGCCGCTCGGCGTGATGATATAAATATCCTTTTCGATCACGCCCATATTTCCGTTGATCGCGTACAGCGCGCCGGAAAGAAGATCGATCACCCGTTGCGCGGTACTTTCCGATAACTCGGTCAGATAAACGATCGCGGGTTTGCCCGCAAGCAAACCGTCGATCACGTCGGCGACTTCGTCGTAAGACTTCGGGTGATACATATCGATCGTATTTTTCGAGTTATCGTTTTCCTGTTGCGTCGTCTGCGATTCCCGCGTTTTCGCATGGCGGGAAGAGCGCGGCGCTTTCTGTTTCGATTTTTCCGCAAGTTCATCCGGTTTTCCGGATCCGTCTTCCTTGTTGTTTCCTTTGGTAATAAAATCAAAAAAATTCATGAGATCACCCCCGTTCTGAATTTTGCCGGCAAGAAATGCCGTAGTTCCGTTTTAATTGATATACAGGTTATATGCAAGCGGAAACCGTCCGTTTTCCGAACAGCCCCGTGCCGATACGAACCATATTACTTCCGTGTTTTACCGCAAGTTTATAATCGCCCGTCATGCCCATGGAAAGGGTATTCAGACTTTCGCAATCTTCTTTCAGTTTGTCGTAAAGCGCGCGCGTTTTGTCTGCTAAGGCGGACAGCAGGCTTTCGTCTTCCGTTTCGGGAAGCATTGCCATTATGCCGGTAAGTTTTAATTCTTTTTGCCCGATAATCGACTTATAAAGGGAGATCGCATCCGAAAATGCCGCGCCTGTTTTCGAGGTTTCCTCTCCGGAATTGATTTCGAGCATCACGCATTGGCGGACGCCGAGTTTTCCCGCAAAACTTCCGATCGCGCGGGCGAGTTCGGGGGAAGAAACGGAATCGATGCAGTCCGCTTTTCCGACGACGTATTTCAGCTTGTTCTCCTGAAGCGTTCCGATAAAGTGTTTTTCGCAAGGGGAGTAAAGGGAAAATTTATCGCGGAATTCCTGCGCCCGGTTTTCGCCGATCGCCGTAACGCCGAGGGCGATCGCTTCGTTGATCCTTCCGACGTCCACGAATTTCGTGGCGGCGAGAAGGGTTATTTTTTCGCCGCGGTCGTTTCCGCGGGAAAGGATCTCCTTGATCTCGTTGAAATTTTTTTCTAAATCTTCCGTCATGGCGGATCTCCTCTGGAATATCGGCTGAAAATTTCCGGAATCGCTTTGGAAAAATCGATTTTCCGTAAGGGAAAAAGGGGACAGGCGCGAAAATGCGTCCGTCCCGAACTCTTCAAAAAAACTGCGCAGCTCTCTTCGACGCGTCATACCGAAGCGGAAATGCGGCAGGTCGCTCCTGCAAAGCACCCCTATGGCACACAGACTTGACCGCTTAGTGCTGCTATATCCCTATCCTGACACGGTTCACGGCGGTCTGTTGCATAAGACCTTGTTATCATCACGCCTTACCTCACGCAGCCGACCATACGGCGGGCCTCGGAGAGCATTCAGCCTTGCTATAGCGGATTGCAAGTTCAGGGCACCGCTGACTCCCCGCTTAGCGCAGTAATAACATTCTATACCATTTTCAAAAAAAATGCAACTCATTTTGCGGTATTTTTATCAAATCGCTTTACTTAAACGGAATTTTTTGTTAAACTATAGGGGAAAAGAGAATAGAAAGGCTATGACGGAAACAAGTCGGCGTGCGAAAGCGTTTCACAGAGAGTCGGGAAAGGGGTTCTGCCCCGGGCTGAAAACCGATAACGGCGCGCGCGTTGCGAAAGGGCGGTTCTTTCGCTGCCGCATAAGGCGGCAACGGTATCCTTCCCGAGCCGAAAGACCGAAAGGGGATTTTTTCTCCGGCGTAAGTCTTTCCGTTTCCCGCGTCAAGGGGTAATAAGAGGTGATCCGACCGAAAGCCGCGACAGGCTGTCGGACCGACGCGAACGGCGCGATCGGGGGATCTCAATCGGAGTGGTACCGCGGGTCTTTCCGTCTCCCTTGTCCGCCCGGCGTAATACGCCTTTGCGGGTTCGGGGCGGGAAGGCTTTTTCAATCACGGAACCCTTACGGTTCTCTGAAAAAAATGATTCGCAAATACTTACAATCGGAGGTTGTCATGTATCGCAAAGTAGATCCTTCTCTCGATTTTAACGGCAGAGAAAAGGAAGTTATCGAATTCTGGAATAAAAACGGGATCTTCGAAGAGAGCATCGAAGAGAACGAAGGACACGAGGAGTTTACTTTTTACGACGGTCCGCCGACGGCGAACGGAAAGCCGCACATCGGGCACGTTTTAACGCGCGTGATGAAAGATATCATTCCCCGTTATCAGACGATGAAGGGAAAGCACGTTCTCAGAAAGGCGGGCTGGGATACGCACGGGCTGCCGGTGGAGCTCGAGATCGAAAAGAAACTCGGGCTTGACGGTAAGCAGGATATCGAAAAATACGGGATCGAGCCGTTTATCAACGAATGCAAGAAGTCGGTGTGGAAATATACCGACGAATGGAAAAAGATGAGCGATCGTCTCGGATATTGGGTGGACATGGATCATCCTTACGTCACGTATGACGACAACTATATCGAATCGGTCTGGTGGGCACTGAAAACAATTCACGAAAAGGGATTGTTGTATAAGGGATATAAGATCGTTCCCTATTGCCCGCGCTGCGGAACGGCGCTTTCTTCCCACGAAGTGGCGCAGGGATATAAGGTCGTAAAAGAAAAGTCCGTATTCGTCAAATTCAAAAAGAAAGGGGAAGAGAATACGTACTTCCTCGTGTGGACGACGACCCCCTGGACCCTTTCCTCCAACGTGGCTCTCTGCATGCACCCCGATTACGACTATGCGGAAATCAGAACGGAGAGCGGCAATTACATTTTAGCCGAGGCTCTCGTTCCGACCCTTTTCGACGAGTACGAGGTCGTTTCCCGCAAAAAGGGGAAAGATTACGAATACTGCGAATACGAACCCATGTATCCCTATGCGCTCGGAACGTTTAAGGAAAAGGCTTATTACGTGACAAACGACACTTACGTTACTCTGTCCGACGGAACCGGCATCGTTCACATTGCGCCCGCGTTCGGTGAGGACGACTCGAACGTAGGGAAAAAATATAACCTTCCTTTCGTGAAACTCGTGGACGAACGAGGGAAATTCGTCGACGCGGTCGAACCCTACAAAGGCATGTTCGTAAAAGATGCCGATAAGTTTATTATCAAAGATTTGAAAGAGGCGGGTATTCTCTTTAAAGACGAGCTTTACGAGCACAGCTATCCTTTCTGCTGGCGTTGCAATACCCCGCTTCTGTACTATGCGAGAAGTTCGTGGTTCATCCGCACGACGGCGATCAAAGATCAGCTGATCGCCTCGAATAAATCGGTCAACTGGATGCCCGAAACGATCGGAACGGGCAGAATGGGTAACTTCCTCGAGAACGTGATCGACTGGGGGCTTTCCCGCGAACGTTACTGGGGTACCCCTCTTCCGGTCTGGGTGTGCGAAGATTGCGGCGAGATCCACGTGATGGGCAGCAAGGCGGAACTGAAGGAAAAGTGCGGCATCGAAGGGGATATCGAATTGCATCGTCCCTATATCGATAAGCCGACCTGCAAATGCGAAAAATGCGGCGGCACGATGAAGAGGGTGAAAGAGGTGATCGACTGCTGGTTCGATTCCGGCTCCATGCCTTTCGCGCAGTATCACTATCCGTTTGAAAACAAAGAGCTTTTCGAAAAGCATTTCCCCGCGGACTTTATTTCCGAAGCCGTCGATCAGACGAGAGGATGGTTCTATACTCTTCTCACCATTTCCACGCTTTTGTTCGGAAAGGCTCCTTTCCGTAATTGTATCGTTCTCGGCCACGTAAACGATAAAAACGGCATCAAGATGTCCAAACACATCGGAAACGTGATCGACCCGTGGTCGGTACTCGACAAACAGGGCGCGGACGCCATCCGCTGGTATTTCTACACGAGCAGCGCGCCGTGGCTTCCCTCCCGTTTCTATCCCGAAGCGGTTTCGGAAGGGCAGAGGAAGTTTATGGGCACCCTGTGGAACACGTACGCGTTCTTCGTGCTCTATGCCGATATCGACGGTTACGATCCCTCGAAGTACGATCTGAAAGGTTGCCGGCTTTCTCTGATGGATCGGTGGGTGATCTCGAAACTGAACACCCTGGTAGATACCGTGGACAAAGGTCTTGCGGAATACAAAATTTTCGAAACGTCCCGCGCGATCGGCGATTTCGTGGACGAGCTTTCCAACTGGTACGTCCGTCGCGGCAGAGAACGTTATTGGGGGAAGGAGATGACGGAAGACAAGATCGCCGCCTATACGACCTTGTATACCGTTCTCGTTACTCTGTCGAAAGTCATCGCGCCGTACGTCCCGTTCATTGCGGAGGAGATCTACCGCAATCTCGTTCCCGAATTTTATAAAGACGCTCCCGTTTCCGTACATCTTTGCAAATTCCCCGAAGCGGACGAAACGATGATCGACAAAGAGCTCGAAGCGGGTATGGAAGACGTGCTCGAGATCGTTGCGCTCGGACGTGCGGCGAGAAACGGAAGCAATATCAAAAACCGCCAGCCGCTGAGCAAACTTTACGTGGCGGCGGACAGGAAGGTAAAACTTTCCGAAGGGCTTTACGAGATCGCCAGAGACGAACTCAACGTGAAAGAAGTGGAGATCCTCGACAATGCCTCCCGCTTCGTTACCTATAAAATCAAACCGCAGCTCAAGACCCTTGGACCGAAATACGGCGCAAAGCTCGGGCTGATCCGCAACTTCCTCGAAAATTGCAATGCGGAAGAAGTCGTTTCGACCGTCAAGGCGGGTAAAACGTATGTGGCGGATCTCGGCGGAGCGGAAGTCGAATTTACGCTGGACGATCTTCTGATCTCGAGCGAATCGGCAGAGGGCTACGTTTCCGAGAGCTCGGACGGATTGACCGTCGTGCTCGACGCTCATGTGACGGAAGAACTTCGCGTCGAGGGAATGGTGAGAGAACTCGTTTCCCGTATTCAGTCGATGAGAAAAGAAGCGGGCTTCGAAGTGACCGACCGCATCGAACTTTCTTATCTTGCGGACGGGCTCGCGGGAAAGGTCCTTGCGGGGAAGACCGCGGAGATCGGAGACAGCGTTCTCGCCATTTCCGTAAACGAAGGTCTGTTTGCGGGCGGCTATGAGAAGAGTTTTGAGATCGGAGACGATCAGGTCACGTTGTCCGTCAGAAAGGTCGAAAAAGCATGATAAAACTTGCCGACAAGTGGAAGGACTATTCCGTGATCGCCACGGGAGACGGATATAAGCTGGAGCGTTGGAAAGACGTTACTCTCCTTCGCCCCGACCCGCAGGTCATCTGGCCGAGCAGGATGGATATGTCTTCCTATAAGTCGTTAAACGCTAAATATATCCGGAGCGAAAGCGGCGGCGGAGAGTGGAAACGCTTAAAGCCCATGCCGCAGGAATGGACGGTTTCTTACGGGGATCTTAAGTTTCTCGTAAAGCCGATGGGTTTCAAGCACACGGGGCTTTTCCCCGAACAGGCGGTCAACTGGGATAAAATGACCGAACTTGTGAAAAACGCCGGCAGACCGATTTCCGTTCTGAACCTTTTCGCCTACACGGGCGGCGCGACCGTTGCTTTAGCGGCGGCGGGGGCGAGCGTCTGCCATGTGGACGCAAGCAAAGGCATGGTCGAACGGGCGGGGGAGAATCTTCGCCTGTCCGGGCTCGGCGACGCAAACGTGCGCTTTATTATAGACGACTGCAAGAAGTTTGTTCAGCGGGAGATCCGCCGCGGCAGAAAGTACGACGCGATTCTGATGGATCCGCCGAGCTACGGCAGAGGACCGAACGGAGAAATGTGGAAACTCGAAAGCGAGCTTTACCCTTTGGTGGAAACGTGTGCCGGGGTGCTTTCGGATCATCCGCTGTTCTTTCTGATCAACAGTTATACGACGGGGCTTCAGCCTACCGTTCTTGCCGATATTTTAAAACTTTGTTTTGCAAAGTATAAAGGTACGATCGACGCATACGAAGTAGGGCTTCCCACGGAAGAGGGGATCGCCTTGCCCTGCGGTGCGGGAGGAATGTTTATTTATGAGTGAAAATCAGATGACGAAAGAAGACCTCATTATTTTATATGAGGATAACCATATCATCGTTGTTTTAAAACCGCAGAACGTGCCTTGTTGCGAGGACGAATCGAAAGACAAAGACCTTCTGTCGGTCATCAAGGATTATATCAAAGAGAAGGAGAACAAGCCGGGCAACGTTTACGTGGGGCTTGTGCATCGTCTCGACCGTCCGACGGGCGGCGTAATGGTTTACGCAAAGAGCAGTAAGGCGGCGGCAAGACTTTCCGAAAGTATGAAAACGGGTGATTTCGAAAAGAAGTATTTTACCGTTCTGGTCGGAACTCCGCGCGAGAAATCGGCGACCCTTACCAATTACATGAAAAAAAACCCCATCAACAACATGGTTTACGTCTGCGGGCAGACGGTAGAAGGGGCGAAGTTTGCCGAGCTCGAATATAAAATTCTGGAAGAAAAAGGCGGGCTTTCGCTTGCGGAGATCAAACTGCATACGGGCAGAAGTCATCAGATCCGCGTGCAGATGGCGAATATCGGTACTCCCGTGTTCGGAGATATGCGTTACGGCGGAGAAAAAGCGGTCAAAGGGAAACTTGCTCTGTGGGCAACGAGCCTTTCCTTTACGCACCCCGTTTCCAGACAAAGGCTTTGCTTTAAGATCGAACCGCCGAAGGATATTATCCCGTGGAAATATTTCGAAACGGGGAAAGCGGTGGAAGTATAACGTGGTATGCCAGGCAAGAATAATACGAACCATGTCTGGCATAGATGAAAATAAACGGCTATAAGCCGTTTATCGCATATTTACGGAGGTTTTTATGAAGACGGACATCGAGATCGCGCAGGCTGCTTTCGAAAAAGCGGAAGATATTTCCGCCGTTGCCGCAAAAATCGGGATCGGCGAAAAATACGTTGAAAAATACGGTAACTATAAGGCAAAGATCGATCTTTCCTATTTGAACGAAGAAGGAAAGGAACGGGGAAAACTGATCCTCGTTACGGCGATCACGCCGACGCCTGCGGGCGAAGGAAAAACGACGACGACCATCGGGCTTGCCGACGGAATGAGAAGGATCGGAAAATCGGTCGCGGTGGCTCTCCGCGAGCCTTCTCTCGGTCCCGTGTTCGGCATCAAAGGCGGCGCGGCGGGCGGCGGTTATGCGCAGGTGATCCCGATGGAAGATATCAACCTCCATTTTACGGGAGATTTTCATGCGATCGGCGCGGCAAACAACCTTCTTGCCGCCATGCTCGATAACCACATTCAGCAGGGAAACGCCCTCGGGATCGACGTGAGAAAGATCACCTGGAAACGTTGCGTGGATATGAACGACCGCCAGCTCCGCTTTATCGTGGACGGTCTCGGCGGAAAAGTGAACGGAACGCCGAGAGAGGACGGGTTCGATATCACCGTCGCTTCCGAGGTAATGGCGATCCTCTGTCTCTCCCGTTCGATCGCAGATCTAAAAGAAAGGCTTTCCGAAATCATCGTCGGCTATACGTATGACGATAAGCCGGTCACTGCGGGTGATCTGAAAGCGCAGGGCGCGATGGCGGCTCTGCTGAAAGACGCTTTGAAACCCAACCTCGTGCAGACCCTCGAGGGCACGCCCGCATTCGTGCACGGCGGTCCTTTTGCGAACATCGCGCACGGGTGTAATTCTCTCGTCGCAACGGAAATGGCGCTCCGTTCTGCCGATTACGCGATCACCGAGGCGGGGTTCGGCGCAGACCTCGGCGCGGAAAAATTTCTTGACATTAAGTGCAGAAAAGCGGGTTTTTCCCCCGCGGCGGTCGTTGTGGTGGCAACGGTGCGCGCCCTCAAAATGCACGGCGGGCTCGATAAAAAATCGCTCGGAGAAGAAAACCTCGAAGCGCTCGGAAAAGGGGTGCCGAACCTGTTAAGGCACGTTTCGAATATCAGAGAGGTTTACGGGCTTCCTTGCGTGGTGGCGATCAACCGTTTCCCGACCGATACGGACGCGGAGATCTCCTTTATTATGCAGGAATGCGCACGCCTTCACGTGAACACCGTTCTTTCCGACGTCTGGGCGGAAGGAGGCAAGGGGGGCGAGGCTCTTGCGAAAGAGGTCGTTCGCCTTTGCGAAGAGGAAACGCCGGATTTCCGTTACGCTTACGACGAAACGCTCGGGATCAGAGAGAAAATCGAAACGATCGTAAAAAAAGTTTACCGCGGAGCGGGTGTGAATATCCTTCCCGCCGCACAGAAACAGATCGATATGTTCGAATCGCTCGGCTACGGGAAACTTCCCGTGTGCATGGCGAAAACGCAGTATAGTTTTTCGGACGATCCGACCCTTCTCGGCGCGCCCGAAGGTTTTACCGTTACGGTAAGAAACGTGAAGATCTCCGCCGGCGCGGGGTTTGTCGTCGTTTTGACCGGAGACGTGATGACGATGCCGGGGCTTCCGAAAAAGCCTGCCGCGGAATCGATCGACGTGACGGACGACGGAAAGATCGTCGGGTTGTTCTGATTCTGCCCCTTCCGGAACCGTTTTTTCGGCGCGAAAAGGTCGGTTTTTGAAAATCTTTAAAAAAATAACCGCAGGGGTTCCTTCATTCAGGGATCGCCTGCGGTTTTTGTTTTTATGCTGCAAAAGAGGTGCTTTCCGGCTCTTCGGGAATTTACGGACCCATCGCGGGGAGGGGCAAGAGGCAGGCTCGGGAAGACGGAAAACAAATCCTTCCGGAGTGCGGACTTTTGTTTATCCTTCCGCCTTTTCTTTGACATTCATTTCTTTGTTTGTTATAATATCTAAGGATAAGCGCGCAGAGTTGCCGGAAATCGGTGACCGAGGATCCGCTCGCGTGTAAAAAAGAATTGCCTGTATCCCCCGGATAACCACGATCGATACGACTGCATGACGGGCAGATCCCGTTTTCTTGCGCCGTTATCCGAAAGAGAGACGGGTGTTTTGAAAAAGTATAAAACGGGAGAATAAAAAATGAACGATCTGATAAAGATCAGCGGATTAAACAAGAGTTTCGGCGATGTTCACGCCGTAAACGATCTTAGTTTTCGCGTAAAAGAAGGGGAGTTGTTTGCTTTTCTCGGCGTGAACGGCGCGGGAAAATCCACAACGATCAACATTATTTGCGGACAGCTGAAAAAAGACGGCGGGGAAGTTGAGATCTGCGGGACCGATCTCGACAGAGATCCGGACGGGATCAAGAGACAACTCGGCGTTGTGTTTCAGGGTTCCGGACTCGACAAAGATCTCACCGTGAAAGATAATCTCGAGAGCCGCGCCGCTCTTTACGGGATCTACGGGAAGGAATTTCGCACCCGTCTCGACGAACTTGCGGTTCTGCTCGATTTTAAAGATCTTTTGAACCGCACGCTCGGGAAACTTTCCGGCGGGCAGAAGAGGAGGATCGATATTGCCCGCGCGCTGCTGCATCGTCCGAAACTTCTCATTCTGGACGAGCCGACCACGGGGCTTGATCCGCAGACGAGAAGTCTTTTGTGGAAGGTGGTCGCCGATTTAAGAAGAGAAAACGGCATGACGGTTTTTCTTACCACCCATTATATGGAAGAAGCCGCGGACGCCGATTACGTGGTCATTCTCGATCACGGTAAAATCGCGGCGGAAGGGACGCCCGTCGAATTGAAAAACCGGTTTACGGGCGATTATATCACCTTGTACGGCATATCGGAAGATAAGGTGAAAACGCTCGGCGTTCCTTACGTACCCTTGCGTAACGCCTGCCGGATTTCCGTTCCGGATACCGCAGCGGCAACCGAATTGATCGTTGCGCACCCGGACGTATTTACCGATTACGAGATCACGAAGGGGAGAATGGACGACGTATTTCTTGCCGTTACGGGAAAAAAGCTTACGGGGGACGAAAAATGAAAACGATTGCCGCGCTGATAAAGCGCAACGTAAAAATGTATTTTAAGGATAAGGGGATGTTTTTCAGCTCGCTGATCACCCCGGTGATCCTTCTCGTGCTGTATGCCACCTTTCTGAAAAAGGTATACGACGATTCCTTCCGTTCCGCCCTGAAAGAAGCGGGCGCGGCGGTGAGCGACGCCGTGATAAACGGTTGCGTGGGCGGGCAGCTCGTATCGTCTCTTCTGGCGGTAAGCTGCGTTACCGTGGCGTTCTGTTCCAATCTGCTGACGATCAAGGACAAGACGAGCGGGGCGATCCGCGATCTTACCGTTTCCCCCGTAAAGGCGGGAACGCTCGGACTGTGTTATTTTCTTTCCTCCTTTTTTTCCACGCTGATCATCGGTTTCACGGCGACGGCGGCGGGACTTGTTTATCTGGCGGCGGTCGGGTGGTATCTCACCGCGGCGGACGTGTTTCTTCTTCTTTTAAACGTTCTTCTTCTCACGGCGTTCGGAACGGCGTTGTCTTCCTGCGTGAATTTCTTCCTCTCGACGGACGGGCAGGCTTCCGCCGTGGGTACGATCGTCAGCGCGGGGTACGGCTTTCTCTGCGGCGCGTATATGCCCATTTCGAATTTCGGCGAAGGGCTCAGGAATACCCTTGCCTTTCTTCCCGGAACTTACGGCACCAGCCTTCTTCGGAAAACAATGCTTCGCGGCTCGTTCGAAGAAATGGCAAAACAGGGTTTCCCGGCGGAAGTCGTGGAGGGGATCCGCGACAGTGTGGATTGCAACGTTTACTTTTTCGGTACCCGCGTGGAAACGGGCGTGATGTATCTCATTCTTGCGGGAAGCGTTTTGCTGCTTGTCGGTCTTTATGTCGCGTTTCATGTGATCGCGGGTAAAAAACGTAACGTCGGGTAATACGCCGTCAGACCACGACCCCCGTTATTCTTGTCCGGCATAGAAACCCCGTCGCGCGGAAAATGCGGCGGGGTTTTGAATTTGTCGCTCTATAAGTCGTTTATCCGACGATTTACTACGGTTCTTTGACGGGTGAAGGAGTCTGCGGGGCGGAATGGCAAAACGGTTTTAATTTGCTTTAAAACGGGTGCTTTTTGCTTCCGACGGGTCGAACCCGACTTTAACGTTGTCCGTCGTGCGCGATTTCAGTGCGCCGATCGGGTGTACGTCCGTTTCGAAACGATAGTCTTTCCCTCTCGCGGTGATATAATCCTTGATCACTTTATGCGAGGGCATGCCGGAAATCGGGGCGCAGAATTCCCCGCGGTAGGCAAAATATCTGTCCTTTTCTCCGACGTCCGAAACGTTTTTATAATCCTCGAGATCGCCCGTGAACTGTACGGTGGAAGAGAGAATATCCCGCACGTAGGCAATGTTTTCGTGCAGGGAAAGCGGCTCGGGGAAAACGGGATCTTTTATGATCTCGTCGTAATCTTTTTTCAGCTTTTTCTTCACGATTTTTCTCACGGCGTGAAGATGCGAAAGTTCCGTTTCGAAATAAAACTCCCAAAGCTTTCTGATCCGTTTGTCCGTTTCCGTGTTGTAATTCGACCAGTACAGATAGCATTCCGTGAATTCGTGCCACAACAGGCACGCCAAAGGATCGGCGGAAGCGTCGATCAGGCTTCCGTATTGGGTCACGTGTTCCTCTTCCACCAGGGCGATCTCCTCGTAAAGCTTTCTGCCGGCGTCGTTTCGGTAGGTCGCGGAGCCGTTCATATAAAAATTCATCGTCTGCTGTTCCGCCGCGGTGATGATCATGGTGCAGAGAACGGTCTGCGTATCGTCTTTTGTCGAATCGACGGGCTTTTTCACGTTGTCGTACGGGTGGCGGTGATGGGAAACGGTCGGGCGTGCCGGCATGATTTCCGTATAGTTCCCCACAAGGGTCTCCGCATGGATGCCTTCGTCGTTTTCAAGCAGATCGGAATAGCGGTAAAGGTGGTCGAAGTCCTCGAGCAAAGCAAAGTCGAGGGCTTTTTTTACCGAAAAGTTCTTTTCCTTTTGCGCAAGCTCCGCCGTGAGATCCACGGCTAACTGTTCGTAAGAAATGGTGGTCTCGAGAAAGGTTTCGTCGATCGGCTTTAAGTTGGCGATCTTCTGTTGTTGTTCCTTTTCGAGAAAGCGAAGAAAGGCGAGCTGTCTGCGGAAATCGTTGTCTTCCGTGGTGCGCTGCAATTGGTGGGAAAACCAGTTGGCTTCGAATTCGGCGCCGCAGGCAAGGATGATCCTTGTTTTCGTATAGGGGTCGACTTCGTTTTTGTCGTAAGCCTTGGGGTAAAGTTTCTGTACGGGCTCGAGGTATTCTTCGGCGTCCGCCGCTTTTTCGAGAAACGGGTTCATGATAATATTCTCCTTTTTTGCTTGTTTTGCGTGCCGTTGTCCCCCGGCACGGTTTCATTATTCCCGTTTTGTCTCCGTTTAAACGCACCCTTTTCTTTTTTTTTTCGGCATGATAAAAATATTCGTACCGTCATCCGTTCCGATATCGGCGACAGGTACGTGCTGCGGAAGTTTGTCGAAAAAGATCTGCCCGACGCGGCTTTTCGCGCTTGACAGTTTTTTCGATTTATTATATAATATAAGTGATATAATATAAGTGTTTCAATCGGAAAAGTGAGGTAGTAATCGATGTTTGCTTGGATTCGCGATAACGCGATCGTTGTTCTGGGTATCGTTGCGGCGATCGTTTTCGTCGCCTTGGTCATATTAATTCTGCGGGTGGTCAAAAAAAGCAAGGCGAGAAAGGAGGAAAGAGCCATTATGGCGGCGGAGATCCCCATTACCGATGCCGAGGAAGACGCGGATTTCTCCGCTCCCGCCCGCGTGAGGGAAAAAGGAACCTCGGAACTGAGTTGGCTGAAACCGCTTCCCTTAAAAGAGGAAACGGAAAAAGAAACGGAAGATCCTGCGGAAAACGTCGGGGCTTTCGATAACGAAAAGGAGATAAAGGAAATGGCGAAAGAAAAAACAAAGGAAAAAGAAGAGAAAACGGCAAAAAAAGCCGTGAAAGCAAAAGAGACCGCCAAGGCGGAGAAGACGAAAACTTCCGCAAAAAAGAAGGAAGAGCCGAAGGAGAAAGAGACGAAAACCGTGAAGAAAACGGAACCGGCGGAAAATGCGAAAGAGCCTAAAAAGGTGATCGGTAAATGGATCGTGAAGGAAAAGGGGGAGGACGAATACGTTGCCTACCTTTATGCGAATAACGGCGAAGTGATCTTAACAAGCGAAATCTATTCTTCTGCCGACGGCGCAAAAAAAGGGGTGCAGACGATCAAAAAGAATATCGCGAACGAAAATTTCCAGATCTACTGCGATAAAAACGGACATTATTATTTTAAACTGAAAACGTCCGGAAATCGCTTCCTCTGCGTGGGTGAAACTTATCCTACGGAAAACGCCTGCCTTTCCGCCGTGGAATCGGTGAAAAGATTTTCCGACGCGCCCGTTCAGGAAGAAGTGGAGAAAGATCTCACCTTTTTGAAATACGAGCTTTCGGATACGGCGGAAGATGCGAAAGCGAAAAGCGGTTATGCCGGGAAATGGGTGATCGATCGCGTGGATAATATGTATATGGCGAAGCTTTTCGCGTCGAACGGCGAACTTCTTCTTTGCAGCGAATCTTACACGCTGGAAAACTCTGCCAAAACAGCCGTCACCGTGATCCGCTCCAACGGGCTTGCGGGAAACTTTATCATCGATAAAGACAAGAAAGGCAGATATTTCTTCAAGCTCAGGAACGCGCAGAAAACCACCTTATGCGTCGGCGAGACCTATTCTCAGCTTATGGCTTGCCAGAGCGCGATCGACAGCGTGAGGCGTTTTCTGAAAACGGCGAAACTGGTCGGCGACGGAGCGACGAAATAATCTTTGCGTAGGCTAAGACGGAAATTTGTTCTGCCGGGAGAGGAGATTTTTTATCTTGTCCCGGCGGAAAAGAAGCCTTTAAGATAATTAGCGAAGAAGGACGGCGGATCCGAATAAAATTTTTTTTAAAACCCCTGAAAAATGCTTGCATTTCCGTCGGGAATCTGTTATAGTATATAGGCGCGGTGAACGGGAGCATAGCTCAGTTGGGAGAGCATCTGCCTTACAAGCAGAGGGTCACAGGTTCGAGCCCTGTTGTTCCCACCATTAAATCTGCGGGAATGGCTCAGTGGTAGAGCGTCACCTTGCCAAGGTGAACGTCGCGAGTTCGCATTTGAGCGCAAGCGAAAATCCGGACGAGGGTTCCCGTTTACGGGAAACGTCCGTATCTCGTTTCCCGCGAAAGAATTTCGCGCAAAAAACAACAGAATATGCGGGAATGGCTCAGTGGTAGAGCGTCACCTTGCCAAGGTGAACGTCGCGAGTTCGAATCTCGTTTCCCGCTCCATAGAAGGACAGTCTTACGGCTGTTCCTTTTTTTATTCCGAACTGTCAGACCGGAACAATGCCTTGCCGCAGGGATCCGCCTTCGAAAGCTTTTTGTTTTAAGCCCTTTTCCGAAGGCGGACTTTTTGTTTATCCTTCCGTCTTTCCTTTGACATTCTTTCCCTTATTTGTTATAATATTTAAGTATAAGTCCGGCATTCGTTATCACGAACTATTTTTCATTCGTAAAAACGCCTTTAAGGGAATCGGTGACGATGAATGCTAAGCCCGAGAGCGCGGAGCCGCGGAAGATAAAGTCGGCTTCGCGATCGACGGAAATCGGTAAAACCGAAGAGGTTATTCAGAATATGATGGAAAACAGAATCGAAGAGATCAAGCGGGAGATCAGCGAGTCTCTTCAGAAGGTCCGCACAAGCAAAGAGCTTCTTGATTTAAAGGCGAAATACACATTCGGAAAGACGGGGATCATTCCCGCGCTGATGAAAGAACTCGGGAAAGCGCCGAAAGAAGAAAGACCCCGCCTCGGCGTGGTGATCAACGCCCTGAAGGAATGGGCAAATATGAGCATCGGCAAAAAAGAGGAAGTGATCGCGGGGCTGGAAGCGAAAGCCCGCTATGCGGAGGAGACGATCGATATCACGATGCCTTCCGAAAGAAAAGAGCGCGGCACTCTTCATCCCGTAACGATCGTAAAAAGGGATCTTTGCGAGATTTTTGCGGGAATGGGTTTCCGCGTGCTCGACACGCGCGAGATCGAAGACGATTTCCATAATTTTACCGCCCTTAACACGCCGAAGGAACATCCCGCGCGCGATAAGCAGGACACGTTTTATATCAGCGACGATTTCATGCTTCGCACGCATACGTCGCCCGGGCAGATCCGCGCGATGACGACGATCGAACCGCCGTTCAAAGTGTTGGTTCCTGGCAGAGTGTACCGTGCCGACGACGATGCGACCCATTCGCCGATGTTCCATCAGATGGAAGGGCTTGTGATCGATAAAAATATCACGATGTGCGATCTTCAGGGGATGCTCGACGTTCTGGTCCGCAAAATGTTCTCCGGAGACGCGAAAACGAGATTCCGTCCCTCGTTCTTCCCTTTCACCGAACCTTCGGTCGAGGTGGACGTAAGCTGCTTCGAATGCGGCGGAAAGGGTTGTAAACTGTGCAAAGGCACGGGTTGGATCGAGATCCTCGGCGGCGGTATCGTAAACCGTAAAGTTATCGAAAACTGCGGGCTCGATCCCGATAAGTATACGGGCTTTGCGTTCGGGCTCGGGCTCGACCGTATCGCCATGCTGAAATACGGGGTCAATAATATTCACATTCTTTACGAGGACGATGTTCGCGCCCTCTCGCAGTTCAAAGGTTAAGGAGGGCGATCAGACATGTTAGCACCGCTCAGTTGGATCAAAGATTTCGTGGACGTGGACTGCACGCCCGAAGAGCTTGAAAAAAAATTGTTCGATTGCGGTTTCGAGGTCGAGCAGATCATTCCCTACGGGGATAAAATCGATAAAGTAGTCACTTGTAAAATTATAAAAATCGAACGTCATCCGGATGCGGAGAGACTGCGCGTCTGTTCGGTAAACGCGGGAAAATACGGCGTTTTGCAGATCGTGACCAACGCCGTCAACGTGAAAGAGGGAGACATCGTTCCCGTTGCGGTGGACGGCGCGACTCTTGCCACGGGAGACAGGATCTTCAACGGAAAGCTCCGCGGGGTAGAATCGAACGGTATGTTCTGCGGCGGCGAGGAGATCGGGATCGACGACGCCTGGTACGAAGGCGCATCCGGAGACAGCGTTCTGATCTTTCACGACGAATTTCCTCTCGGGGAAGAGGTGAGAGAACTTCTTGCCCTCCGCGATTACGTTTTCGATATCAGTGTGCTTGCCAATCGTCCGGATTGCCAGAGTATCATCGGTATTTCCCGCGAGATCGCCTGCGCCCTCGGCAAACCGTTCAAAGAGCCCGATCTTTCCTATCATGCGATAAAAGAAGCGGGGGACGAGCCCGTCCGCGTGACGGTGGAAGACAAAGTGCTTTGTCCGCGGTATATCGCGCATCTCGTAAAGGACGTGAAGATCGCAAGGTCTCCGCTGTACATGTCGAGAAGGCTTGCGCTTTGCGGTCTTAATTCCATCAATAACGTCGTGGATATCACCAATTACGTTCTTCTCGAGACGGGGCAGCCGATGCATGCGTTCGATATGAACGATCTGAAAGAAAAACATATCGTGGTCCGTCGTGCGGAAAACGGGGAAAAGATCACCACGCTCGACGATAAGGAAGTTACGCTTACCGCGGACAATCTTCTTATCTGCGACGGGAAGACCCCCGTTGCCTTAGCGGGCATCATGGGCGGAGCGGACAGCGAGATCAAGAACGCGACGACTGCCGTACTCTTTGAATGCGCAAAATTCAAGCGGGACAACGTGAGAAGATCTTCCCGCATGCTCGGCAAGGCGAGCGATTCTTCCAAACGTTTCGAAAAGGGCGTGGACGAATACACGACGGAACGCGCGATGAAACGCGCGCTGCACCTGATCGAGGAACTCGGCGCGGGCAGAGTGACCGCCGTCGAAACGGACGCTTCGGCGGGAAACAAGCAGGAAAACGCCGTTGTAGAAACCACGTTTGCGAAGATAAACGGCGTGCTCGGCATCGAGGTGCCGAAAGATGAGATCGTCCGTATTTTAAAAAGCCTGAATTTCGGCGTGGAGACGGACGGGGACAAGATCAGAACGATCGCTCCCCCTTATCGCGAGGACGTGGAAGGATATCCCGATCTTGCGGAAGAAGTGATCCGCGTGTACGGCTACGAACATATCGTTCCGACCCTTTTAAAAGACGCGACCATTACGGCGGGCGGGCTTTCCGACCGTCAGAAAAACGAAATGAAGGCGAAAGAGGCTTTGTGTTCTCAGGGATATCACGAAGCGATGACCTATTCCTTCTATTCCAAAAAAGAACTCGCGGCTCTTCACCTGAACGAAACGGATGAAGAAAACCGCGTGATCGTGATCGAAAACCCGATCAGCGATAATTACGAGGTGATGAGAAGAACGCTTGTTCCTTCCTTGCTCGCCGTTCTTTCCCGCAACATAAAACGCGGAAATACGGAAGGGAGATTCTTCGAACTTGCGGAAACGTATCTCCCGAAAGAACTTCCCGTGAAAGACTTTCCCGAGGAAAGAAAGCATCTTTGCCTTGCCGCATACGGGAAGGAGGAGAGCTTCTTTACGATGAAAGGCGCACTCGAAGAGCTTGCGGAAACGTTCGGGTTGTCCTTCGATCTGAACAACCGCGCCGAGAAGACCTATCTGCATCCGGGGGTTTCGGCAAAGATCCTTTCTTGCGGAAAGGAGATCGGCTCGTTCGGACGCGTCGCCTACGAGACGGCGGCGGAATTTGATCTGGAAAACATGGTTTACGTCGCCGAAATCGATTATACCGCTCTCGAAGAACAGATGAACGTTCCCTTCCGTTTCGCGCCGCTGCCGAAATTCAACGAGATCGAGAGAGACCTCGCGCTTGTTGCCGACCGCTCGCTTACCTCCGCGGAGATCGAAAACGTGATCCGTTCCGCGTGCAAACAGAACGTGATATCGGTGAAGTTGTTCGACGTTTTCACGGGCGATCAGGTCGGTGCGGATAAGAAGAGTATGGCGTATACCGTTCGCTTCGGAAGCGACGAAAAACAGCTTACGCAGGAAGATATCGACGGATTCGTGAAACGGATCCTTTCCGCGCTGAAACATCGCGTCAACGTGGATCTCAGGTAAGCGGGGCTTTTGAGAGAAAAAACAAAACGGTTGTCCGAAGGGGTTGCCCGGCGGTCAGACCGCGGTGTGGAAATGAATTTTAGAAAGTATATCGGGAACAGGGCGTTTTACAAAGGCGTTATCCTCATCGCCCTTCCCATTATGTTACAGAACGGCATCACGAATTTCGTCAGTTTTCTCGACAATATCATGGTCGGGAGCGTCGGCACGGAAGAGATGTCTGCCGTGGGGATCGTCAATCAGCTCGTTTTTGTATTCAACCTGTTTATTTTCGGGGCGATCTCGGGCGCGGGGATCTTCACGGTGCAGTATTTCGGAAAGGGAGACGTAGACGGGGTAAGATATACCTTCCGTTTCAAACTGATGATCTGCGCCGCGATCACAACGGTCGGGATCATGCTGTTTCTTTTCGTGCAGGAACCGTTGATCTCCTTTTTCCTTTATGAATCGGGCGTAGAAGGGGATCTTGCAAAAACAATGGCGTTCGGCAAGGAATATATGTCGATCGCGTTTATCGGGCTTATTCCTTACGCGCTCGCGCAGGTATACGGGGATACGCTTCGTCAGCTCGAGGATACGTTCACCCCGATGATCGCTGGCGCGATCGCCGTCGCGGTGAATTTCGTCTTTAATTACGTGCTGATTTTCGGAAAACTCGGGTGTCCCGTGCTCGGCGTAAGGGGAGCGGCGATTGCCACGGTGATCGCAAGATTTGCGGAATGTTTTGTCATCGTGATCTATACGCACCTGAAAAAAGAGAGGTTTACTTTTATCCGCGGGGCGTACAGAAGCATGAAAATGCCGAAGGACGTATTTGCGTCCGTCTGTAAAAAAGGGTTGCCTCTGTTTCTGAACGAAGCGCTTTGGTCGCTCGGTATGACCATGCTCACGCGTTGCTATTCCGTCCGCGGGCTTGCCGTTTTCGCGGGATTCAATATGGCTTCCACCGTGCTGAATATTTTCAATATCGTGTTCATGGCGCTCGGAACCTCCGTCGGAATTATCGTCGGAAAGAGTTTGGGTGCGAACGATTTCGAAAAAGCGAAGAGCGACGACAACAAACTGATCGCGTTTTCCGTGATGACGGGCATCGTGACCGGGGTTTTGATGGCGATTTCCGCGCCGTTTATTCCGTCTCTGTATTCCAAAGTGAACGGCGGCGCAAAAGCGATCGCCACCTATCTCATGACGGTGATGGCGATCAATATCCCGTTTCAGGCGTTCCTTCATTCGGCGTATTTTACCCTTCGTTCGGGCGGGAAAACGCTTGTCACCTTCTTATTCGACAGCGTGTTCGTATGGGCGGTTTCCGTTCCTGCGGCATTGTTGCTCGTTCATAAAACAAGCCTTTCGATCTATTACGTGTACCCGCTCGTCTGTTCGCTCGATATCTTTAAATGCGTCGTCGGTTTTGTCATGCTGAGGAAGAACGTCTGGCTGAACAACATCAGCGAGAGAAAGGCAGAGGAAACGTCGGGTGACAGGATCTGAATACGGCGACCTTCCGGCAGTCTGAAATAGCTGTTTTAAGAACTTATAGGTGAGGATATGGGGTATTATCTCGTAACGGGAGCGACGGGGGTCTTAGGAAAAGAATTTTGCCGCGGTCTGCTTGCAAGGGAAAGAAAAGAATTGTTTCTGACGGGCAGAAGCGAAGAAAAACTCGCCGCGCTTGCCTCGGAATTGAAAGAGTTTTGCCCCGACGCGAAGATCGCATACAAAGCATGCGATCTTGCCGACCCGGAAGATATCGAAGATATGTTCCGTTATTCGGACGAGCGCGGAATGAATTTTTCCGGATATTTCGCGATCGCCGGGATCGATACGCAGAAAGCTTTTCGGAAATACAGTGAGGAAAAAATCATCCGCCAGCTTCGGGTGAATATCGAAGGAAATCTTCTCTGCTTTTATAAAGCGCTTGACAGAACCACCGGGATCTTCGAAACGCTGATCGTTTCCAGTATGTGCGGAACGGTTCCGATCCCGTATTTTTCGATCTATTCCGCATCGAAAGCCTTTCTCATCGATTTTTATTCGGCTGTCAGAAAGGAATTGTGCGGAACTCACGTCACGATCCTTGTTCCGGGCAGTATTCCCACTCGTCCGGACGTGATCGCGGATATCGAAAAGCAGGGTCTTTCGGGAAAACTTTCTTCGAAAAGTCCTGCCTTCGTGGTAAAGAAAGCGTTAAAGGGTCTGAGTAAAAACAAAAGGATCGTCGTGCCCGGGTTTTTCAATAAAATGAATTATGCGCTGGAAAAGATCCTTCCGACGAAGCTTCTGATCGCGATCATGAAAAATCATTGGCGGCGCAAGGAGAAGGACGCATTTTAACGAAGTGCGGATCGGGGCGCCGTTACGCGAAAAATCAAAAGGAAAAGGAGAAGAAAAATGAGCTACGCGGATAAAGTTTTTCGCGAAAATATAACGGACATTCTTGAAAACGGCGTCTGGGACACGGACAGAGAGGTGCGCCCTCGCTGGGCAGACGGTACCCCCGCGCATACGATAAAAAAATTCTGCGTCGTCAATCGTTACGATCTGACGAAGGAATTTCCCGTGATGACCTTAAGAAAACAGGGTTTTAAGAATGCGGTGGACGAGATCCTGTGGATCTGGCAGAAAAAATCCAACCGCATCGCCGATCTGCATTCCCATATCTGGGACAGTTGGGCGGGAGAAGACGGGACGATCGGCAAGGCTTACGGTTACCAGCTCGGCGTGAAGAACGTTTATCCCGAAGGGGAATTCGACCAGGTGGACAGGGTGCTTTACGATCTGAAGCACAACCCCGCTTCCCGCAGAATTTTAACGAATATTTATAATTTCGAGGATCTGCACGAAATGAATCTTTATCCGTGCGCCTACTCGATGACGTTCAACGTGACGGGAAACAAACTGAACGGCATTTTAAATCAGCGTTCGAACGACATGGCGGTCGCGAATAACTGGAACGTGATGCAATATGCCGTTCTTCTGCACATGTTTGCGCAGGTGAGCGGTCTGATCGCAGGCGAGCTCGTTCACGTGATCGCGGACGCGCACATTTACGACAGACATATCCCTTCCGTGAAAGAAATGCTTTTGAATCCCGAATATCCCGCGCCGAAATTCGTAATGAATCCGGACGTGAAAAATTTCTACGATTTTACGGTGGATGACTTCAGGCTCGAGGGCTACGAAGCCACGCCGCTGAAAGAAAGACTGGAGGTCGCTATATGATAAGAGCCATCGTCGCGGTGGATGAAAAATGGGGAATAGGGAAAAAGAACGATCTGTTGTTCAGGCTTCCCGCCGACATGAAGTTCTTCCGCGAGAAAACGACGGGACACACCGTCTGCATGGGGTATAATACTCTGTTGTCCTTTCCCGGCGGGAAACCGTTGCCGGACAGAAGGAATATCGTTTTATGCCCCGAAGACGTCGAACGGGACGACTGTATCTGCGTGCATGATCCCGCAAGCCTTTTCCGTCTTCTTGCCGAGGAAAAGGGAGACGTTTACGTGATCGGCGGCGCGATGTTTTATCGTACCATGTTGCCCTATTGCGAAGAAGTTCTCGTTACCAAGGTTCGTGCGGACGGCGGCGCCGAAGTGTTTTACGATAACCTTGACGAGAACCCCGATTTCGTGCTTGCGGAAACGAGCGATCCGCTCGAAACGAACGGATATACGATCACCTTTAACGTGTATCGGAACAGAAAAGTGAGAAAAGCATGGCTATAAGCCGATTATCGCTATCGAAAAAAACGGGACGGAGTTAAACTCTCCCGTTTTTTTGTGCCCTGTGGTTCGCACGGCAGGAGAAAAATCATATGATAGTGTGGGAGAATTCCGGTATCTATGGAAAACAGAAAAAATTATAACGTGGCAGTGGTCGGCGCGACGGGGCTTGTCGGACGAACCTTTCTCAAATTGGCGGAAAAGAGCGATTTTCCTTTCGGAGAGCTGAGACTCTTCGCCTCGCCGCGGAGCGAGGGAAAGACGCTCCGTTTTCGCGGCGAAGATCTGCCCGTCCGGACGGCAGACAGGGAGAGTTTCCGGAATACGGATTTTGTTTTCTTTTTTGCGGGGAGAGAAGTTTCGGCGGAATATGTTCCCGTTGCGGCGGAAAACGGGGCGATCGCGATCGACAATTCCTCCCGGTTCCGAATGGAACGGGAAGTCCCGCTGATTGTGCCGGAGATCAATTTTTCCGATTATCGGGGCGAGGAAAGAAAGATCGCGAATCCGAATTGCTCCACCATTCAGGCGGTATTGCCGCTTGCGGCAATCGCTCGTAAATTCGGGTTGAAAAGCGTTTCTTACGTTACCTTTCAGGCGGTCAGCGGAAGCGGACAGAGGGGAATAAACGATTTGTCGCGCACGCGCGCGGGAGAACCCCCTTCCTTTTACCCTTACGCGATCGAAAAGACTTGCATTCCGCAGATCGGGGACTTCGACGCCGAGGGAAACAGCGAAGAGGAAAGAAAAATGCGGGACGAAACGAGAAAGATCCTTCATCTTCCCGACCTTCCCGTATCGGCTACCTGCGTGCGCGTGCCCGTGAAAAACGCGCATGCCGTTTGCGTGAGTGCGGAAACGGAACTTTTTTGTTCCGCGGAAGAAGCGCGCAAAGCGATCGCGGCGCAGAAAGGCTGCGTGATCGTCGACGACCCCGCCCGGTCTCTCTATCCCGTGTCTATGCTCGCCTCGGGCAGAAACGAAGTGTTCGTCGGGCGGATCCGTCGGGACGAGGCGAAAAAAAAGGGGATCCTTTTTTATTGCGTTGCCGATAATTTAAGAAGGGGAGCGGCGTATAACGCCCTGCTGATCGCGGAAAAGATCGTCGAACGACTCTCCGGGAAATCGGATCAAAAAATATGTAAACAATATTAATAAAACAGTTGACAAATTAATAACAACGTGATATAATATGTGCGTCGTAAGAACAAAGGAGACAAAAGAGAAGTTATGGGCAAATCGGTATACAGCGTACTTCTGAACGATAAACTCGTGGACGAACTCGATAAACTTGCCTGCGAGAAGGGCGTATCCCGTTCGGTTATGCTCGATCGTATCCTTGCGGATTACTTCCGCGTGGAAACGCCCGATCAGAAGATGCTCGGGATCCTGTCCCGCCTCGAGGAGATCGTCGCGGGGGCGGCGGGAATGAGATTCGTCAATCAGCCGTCTGTTTCGATGGCGTCTATCCAGAGCGCGCTGAGTTATCGTTATAACCCGACCGTCCGTTACTCGGTGGAATTATATCCGTCGGGGGACTATTTCGGTAAACTGAAGGTGACCCTCAGGGCAAAAAACCCCGCGCTTACCGGGCTGATGGGGGAATTTTATCGTTTTTACGCTTATCTTGAAAACAAGTATGCGGGAAAGCGTGTTTATTCCTTCGAAGACGGCAGGTACGAGCGGTTGCTCGAAAAACCGGGGTCGTCCGCAACGGAAACGGCGGGAGAAAGTCTCGCCTCTTTCGTGGGGCTTCTCGATTCGATCATGAAAGATTTTTTTGCGAATGCGAAAGATCTTCCGTCGGCTTACGATAAATTAGAGAAAAAATATGCGGGCGAACTTTCTTCGCTCGAATTGTGAGGTGAGCATATGAACAGCGATAACATGACCAGAAAAAGTATAGAAGGATTCAATACCGCCGTAAACCTTGCAAAGGATAACGGGAATCAGGAAGTGGGGCAGGTGCATCTGCTTGCGGCTCTTCTCGGTCAGTCGGACGGGATCGTTCCCGTTCTGCTGAAAAAAGCGGGGATCTCCGTCGAAACGCTGAAAAGGCGCGCGGAAGAAGAGATCGCGAAATTGCCGAAAGTGAGCGGCGGAAGCGAAAGCTACTTATCGAACGCCCTCCGCTCCGCTATGGACGCCGCCGAGAAACAGGCGCGCGACATGAAGGACGAATACGTTTCCGTCGAACACCTGTTTTACGGGCTTCTCGAAAAGGGAGACAACACGGTCGCGAAACTGTTCGCGGAGGCGAGCGTTACGAAGGACGCGTTCATGAAGGCGTTGATGGAGGTTCGCGGGAACGTCCGTGTGACGGGCGACAGTCCGGAAGACACTTACGACGTGTTGAATAAATACGGCGCGGATCTCGTGGAACGGGCGAGAGAGAATAAGATCGACCCCGTGATCGGCAGAGACGCCGAGATCAGAAACGTGATCCGTATTCTCTCCCGTAAAACCAAAAACAACCCCGTGCTGATCGGCGAAGCGGGCGTCGGTAAAACGGCGATCGCGGAGGGGCTTGCCATTCGTATCATGAAAGGAGACGTGCCCGAAAATCTGAAGGACAGAAAGCTTTTCTCCCTCGATATGGGCGCTTTGGTTGCGGGCGCGAAGTTCCGCGGCGAATTCGAGGAAAGGTTGAAAGCCGTTCTCGAAGAAGTGCGCAAGAGCGAAGGGAAGATCATTCTTTTCATCGACGAACTTCATACGATCGTGGGCGCGGGTAAAACGGAAGGCGCGATGGACGCGGGCAATCTGTTAAAACCCATGCTTGCGCGCGGCGAGCTGCATTGTATCGGCGCTACGACGCTGGACGAATACCGCAAGTATATCGAAAAAGACCCCGCGCTCGAGAGAAGGTTCCAGCCCGTTACGGTGAACGAACCTTCCGTGGAAGACACGGTGTCTATTTTAAGAGGTTTAAAGGAAAGATACGAAGTCTTTCACGGCGTCAAAATACAGGATAACGCGCTTATAGCCGCGGCAACGCTTTCCGATCGTTATATTACGGACAGGTTTTTGCCCGATAAAGCCATCGACCTTGTGGATGAAGCCTGCGCTTCCATCAAAACGGAAATGAACTCCATGCCTTCCGAAATGGAAGACGTTTCGAGAAAGATCATGCAGTACGAGATCGAGGAAACGTCTTTGAAAAAGGAGACGGACACGCTGTCGAAACAGAGGCTCGAAGATCTTCGCAAAGAACTTGCCGATTTAAGAGAAAAATACAACGGAATGAAAGCCGCATGGCAGGCGGAAAAAGCGAGGATCGGGAACGTGCAGAAATTGCGCGAAGAGATCGAGTCTGTCGGCGCGCAGATCCAGAAAGCCGAAAGGGAATACGATCTGAACCGCGCCGCGGAACTGAAATACGGAAAACTTCCCGCCTTAAAGGGTAAACTCGAAGAAGCGGAAAAAGAAGTCGCGTCCGAAAAGGATTCTCTTCTTCACGACAAGGTGACCGAAGAGGACATCGCGAAGATCGTGTGCCGCTGGACGGGTATCCCCGTGGCGAAACTGATGGAAGGCGAAAGGGAAAAACTCCTGCGCCTCGAAGATATTCTCCATGAAAGCGTGGTCGGACAGGACGAAGCGGTGCGCTCCGTTGCGGAAGCGATCCTGCGTTCCCGCGCGGGCATTGCCGATCCCGATCGTCCGATCGGTTCCTTCCTTTTCTTAGGCCCTACGGGCGTCGGGAAAACGCAACTTGCGAAAACCCTTGCGAAAGCGCTTTTCGACGACGAGAAGAACATGATCCGTATCGATATGAGCGAGTATATGGAGAAATTCTCGGTCTCCCGTCTGATCGGCGCGCCTCCGGGATACGTCGGATTCGAAGACGGCGGTCAGCTTACGGAAGCGGTGAGAAGAAGACCTTATTCCGTCATTCTTTTCGATGAGATCGAAAAAGCCCATCCCGACGTATTCAACATCCTTTTGCAGGTGCTTGATGACGGCAGGATCACCGATTCGCAGGGCAGAACGGTCGATTTTAAAAATACCGTCATCATTTTAACAAGCAACCTCGGTTCTCCGATCATTCTCGACGGCATCGGGGAAGACGGCGAGATCACGGATAAGGCGAAAGCGGAAGTGAACGATCTGCTAAAGCGCAGTTTCCGTCCCGAATTTCTGAATCGTCTCGACGAGATCGTGTTCTATAAGCCGCTGAAGAAAGAAGAGATCTTCAGGATCGTGGATCTTCTGCTTGCTTCTTTAAAAGAGAGACTTGCGGAAAAACGTATCGGTCTCGAAGTGACGGAATCGGCAAAGAATTATATTGCAGAGCAGGGCTACGACCCCGTTTACGGCGCGAGACCTTTGAAGAGATATCTCCAGCACAGTGTGGAAACGATGCTTGCGAAGAAGATGATCGCGAACGAATTCGGGCAGGGCGATACCGCGATCGTCGATTTCGACGGCGAAGGGCTTACGATCTATGCCCGCAAGGCAAATTAAAACAGAAGAGGGCAGATAAGTCGATTAACGGCATATTTGCGAATAAATAGAAACCCCGTTGCGCATGGTTTTAACGTGCGCGACGGGGTTTTTTGACGTGGGAGATCACTCCGATAAAACGGAATTTCGTTCGGTTATCTCCGGATTTATTTGCGCAATATTCTCTCTTTTGGCGGCAGAACCGTGTTTGCGGTAGGAAAGGGGAGTTACGCCCTCCGATTTTTTAAAGGTTTTGAAAAATCGGTTCTGATCGAAATAGCCGCATTGCTCCGAGATCGCCGCCACGGACATATCCGTTTCTTCCAACAGTTTTTTGGCGAGAGTCATTCTGCATTTGATCACGTATTGCTGGGGCGGGATGCCCATGTACTTTTTGAACACGTGCGTCAGATAACACTGATTGATGTAAAGATCCTTGCATACGTCGTCTATCGAAGAGATTTTCGCGAAGTTTTCCGTAAGATAGGAATAAATACGGGAAAAAGTCATGTTTTTCACGAGCTTTCTTTCGGTTACGTTCGTTTGCCGTAAGATGCCCGTCAGGATCAGCTTTGTCCAGTATTCCGCCATGATCTCGGAATACGGCATTTCGGTCTGCGTTTCCGATACCAGAGAATGAAAGCAGGTTTCGAACCGCCGCTTCCTGTCTCCCGAAGTATGAATGACGGGCGTTGCGTTTTCCGGCAACAGGCAATCGTCCGGAAAATCATTGAGTTTCAGCCCCGTGCAGGCAAAAAAGAACATTTCGAGCGGCGCAACGTCTTCCGAACGTTCTTTGTGTAAAACGCCAGCGTTATAGATCAGAATGTCTCCTTCGGAAACGTTATAAGATTCGTTCCCGATATCGGCGACGCCCGCCCCCGATACGATGAAGATCACTTCGCAGAAATCGTGCGAATGTAGATTTTCCGTCCAGTGACGGGAACGTTCGAGATGTCCCGCATAGAGCATTCTGGCGTTGAACGTCAGGGCGTTTTCCTTTGCCGGCGTGTAATGTCTCCGGCATGACGAGTCGGATCGATGAATTTCCCTCATAAAATTTTCTCCCCGGATCATGTTTGCGGGTTTTCCCGCGGCGACCTGTCTGCTGCTATAAACAGCCGCTATAAACATTATAATATACATGAAAAGAAAAATCAAGTCGTTTTTGAAAATTCTGTCGTTTTTTGCTTACGAATTTCAGCAAGAAACGATATTGAAAAACGGAAAAATATGCGTTACAATAAAATTACAAGAATTTGAGAGGGAAAGTTATGAACCAGTTGATTGAAATGGAAGGGATCGACAAACGCTTTCTCGGCGTACACGCGCTGAAAGGCGTCCGCTTTGATCTCCGGGAGGGAGAAGTTCATGCTCTCGTCGGAGAAAACGGAGCGGGCAAGTCGACGCTCATGAAGGTTCTTACGGGGATCCATCAGCCGGACGGCGGAACGATCCGTTACCTCGGTGAACCCTATGCGGTGAAAAACATAGGCGAATCTCAGGAACGCGGTATCAGCATGATCCACCAGGAACTCAACATGATGAACGACCTGACCGTCGCTCAGAACATCTTTATCGGAAGAGAAAAGATGTCCGGCGGAGGGTGGATCGACGACGGTGCGATGATCAAAGAATCGGAGCAATTGTTCCGACACATCGGTATCCGGATCGATCCGAAAATGAAGCTCGGCAATCTTACGGTCGGAAAACAGCAGATGGTTGAGATCGCGAAGGCGATTTCCCGCAAATGCCGCGTTCTGATCCTGGACGAGCCGACAGCCGCGCTCACGCAGACGGAGATAGACGATCTTTTCCGCATCATGGGCGAGCTGAAACAGAAAGGGATCGGGATGATCTACATTTCCCACCGTATGGACGAGATCAAAAAGATCTCCGACCGCATTACCGTAATGCGTGACGGCGAGTATGTGGACACGGTGAACACCGCGGAAGTCTCGAAAGATCAGATCATCAACATGATGATCGGGCGCGTGGTCTACGAAGACCCGAAAACGCACAGCGAAGTTCCGGAAGACGCCCCCGTCGTACTGGAAGTCAAGGATCTGTGCCGCGGCAAAGAGATCCGCAACGTCAGTTTCAAACTCAGAAAAGGAGAGATCTTAGGCTTCTCCGGACTGATGGGCGCGGGCAGAACGGAAGTCGCGAGAGCGATCTTCGGCGCGGATCGGATCGACGGCGGTTCGATCTTCGTGAACGGAAAGCAGGTGAGGATCCGTTCTCCGAAAGACGCGGTGCATTACGGTATCGGCTATCTTTCCGAAGACCGTAAACGCTACGGTCTGATGCTCGACAAATCGGTTGCGGAAAACACGGCGCTCGCGTCGGTCGACCGTTATATTACGGGCGGACTGATCAACGACAAAAAGCTGAAAAAAGAGGCGGAGATTTACAACAGAAAGCTGAAGACGAAAACGCCGTCGATGGAACAGGCTTTGAAGAACCTTTCCGGCGGCAATCAGCAGAAGGTCATTATCGCAAGATGGCTGATCCGCAACAGCGATATTCTGATTTTCGACGAACCGACCCGCGGAATCGACGTCGGGGCGAAGAGCGAAATTTATACGCTGATGAACGAACTTGCAAAACAGGGCAAATCGATCATCATGATCTCTTCCGAACTCGTGGAGATCCTCCGTATGAGCGACCGCGTTCTCGTGATGTGCGAAGGACGCAAAACGGGCGAACTCGATATTTCGGAAGCAAACCAGGAAAATATTATGAAACTTGCTACTATGAGGGAGGAGCAATGATATGAAAACGGAAGCAAATCAGTACGAAGTTGCCCTGAATCTTCGCGGAAGAGCGCGCAGATGGGGCGTAAGAACGTGGAATAACCTTCTGACCAACGGAAAACAGAATATGATCATCATCGGCGCGACGCTCGTGCTGTATCTGCTGTTCACGTTGATCAACAGCAACTTTTCAAGCAAGAGCAACTTGCTTACGATGACGAAATCTCTCGTGCCGTATGCGATGTTGGGGCTCGGCGTAACGTTCGTGATCGCCACCGGCGGTATCGATCTTTCCATCGGTACGGTTTGTATCGCGGCTCCCGTAATCGCGGGCGCGATCTGCAGAACGACTAACTCGGCAGAAGACGGTTGTCTCTGGGGTACAATTCCGATCATGCTGATCGTCGGCGTGCTTTTCGGACTTATTAACGGATTATTGATCGCAAAATGCAAACTTCCGCCGTTTATCGCAACGCTCGGCACGATGCTGTTATCCCGCGGACTTTCCGCAGTTATCGCGCAGATTTTCACGAAATCGACTTCTGCGATAAATTATCCCTCGATCAGCTGGTTGCAGAAAGTTTTCTCGAACGTGAACGGGTTCCCCATCGGTCTCGTGTGGGTGCTCGGGTTAACGATCATCTGTATGATCGTGATGTTCAAAACAAAAATAGGCAGATACATTCTCGCCATCGGCAGTAACGAAGAGGCGGCTCGCCTTTCGGGTATCAACGTAGATTGTTATAAAATCATCGCTTACGTGATCGGCGGCTTGTTCGCCGGGATCGCCGCGATTTTCTACACGGCAACCAATCCTTCGCTCACGCTTGCGGGAGGAAACGGCATAGAGCTCGACGCGATCGCCGGCGTTTACATCGGCGGCACGAGCACGACGGGCGGTACCGCGTCTATCGTCGGCACGATCTTCGGCGCCATCATCCTCGTCGTGATCCGTCAGGGGCTGAACCTTTCTCTCAGTGCGCTTGACAATTCTCTTAACGCAACTTTCATTACCCATGCCGTTACCGGCGTTATCGTAGTGGCAGCCGTTCTTCTCGATATCTTCAAAAAGAAAGCCGCTGTCCGCGTAAAGAAAGAAACGAGAGTACAGAAGGCGACCAAGCAGATGAAAGAGCAGATCGTACGTTTAAAAGAAGAAAAAGACGTTGCGCTTACGCAAAAAAATAAGGATAGAGCGAGCGAGATCGATAACGAGATCGCCGCGCTGAAAGCGAACTTCGCGACGGAACTTCCGAGACTTCGCGAAGAAGACGTCAGAGATCTCGTTCAGGAAAGAAGGCATCGGGAAGAACAGAAAAACGATCTTCGCGCGCAGAAAATAGCCGAAAAGGAAGAGAGAAAAAAGGCGAAAGCCGGGAAATAAAAAAGACCTACTGACAAACGGGCTTCCGGTCGGAGAAAACCGACCGGAAGAAACAAAAATCATTATTTCGGAAAAGACGCGAAAAAAGTCGCGCTTTGAAAAATATTTTGGAGGAAATTGAGATGAACAAAATTCTCAGAAGAGCACTCGGTGTAGCGGTTGCGGGCGTAATGTCTGCGGCAATGGTATTCGGAACGGCGGCTTGCGGTAACGGCGGTAAAGCCGAAAACGGTACGATCGCGGTGATCGCGAAAGGCGAAACGCACGCTTTCTGGCAGGCGGTAAAAGCCGGCGCGGAAGCGGCAGGCAAGGAATATAAGTACGACGTGACCTTCCGCGGACCTACGGCGGAATCGGAACAGTACGTAAGCGCTCAGCGCGAAATGGTTCAGAGCGCGCTCAACAATAAGAAAACGAAAGCCCTGGTTATGGCGACGATCGGTCTCGGATTTGCCGATGAGCTGACGCAGGCTTACGACAACAAAATTCCCGTTGTGGAATTCGACAGCGGTCTTTACAACAACGGCGCGGACGTAACGAAGGATAAAGATCCCAGAGCGGGCAAAGTTGCAACCGACAACCGCGCGGCGGCAGCTCTCGTTGCGGAAAACTTCTATAAGTACCTTGTCGATAACAACAAAATGACGAAGGGAACCGCGTATAAGATCGGCGTGATCCAGCACGATTCCACCTCTACCGGTATCGACAGAGCGGAAGGTTTCATCAACAAGATCAAGGAACTCGCTCAGAAAGACGGTTATACGCTCGATATCAACAGACAGGTGAAGACAAACAACACCGGTGAATACGTTGCCGCTCTTACCGCATTGAAAGATTACGGCGCTCAGTCCATCTTCATGTCCAACGAAGGCGTAGTAAACGAAGTTCAGCCCATTGTCGTCGACGAAAAAAATACGTATAAAGATATCCTTTTCTGCGGATTCGACTGCGGTACCTTCCAATATAACTGGATCAAGGACAACGGTAAAACGTTTGCTCTTCTCGTCGGCTCCGTCGCGCAGGATTCTTACAGCATCGGTTACAAAGCCGTAGAACTTGCCGCGAAGAAACTTGCGGGCGAAACGGTTGCGGACGTAGGTATCGCCGGTCAGTGGTACACCGTTGACAATATCGACGATCTTCTTGCGAGGAACGTTTTCTACAAAACTTAAGCAAAAAAATTGCGGCAAAACGAATTGCCGCAACCGAAAGAAAGGGGTGTGATCCCCGAAAAATTCAGTTTACTCATTACCCCGAAATGCGGGTCATCCGCATTGAAATTTTCCCTCAGGACCGTCGCCGGAAATCCGGCGGCGGTTCATTTTTTTATCCTTGCCCGGCTGACGAAGTCGGACGAAAGGGGGCTCGAGAACATGCTTTTATTTCTTTTTCCCCCTCGCCTTTCTCAGATTCTTCCCGTGTCCGTCAGGCGGGTCGGGTCAGAATGACGAGAAAGGCGGTTGATTGTTTTTATCCTTGCCCGGCTTGCGAAGGATCTGAGAATGGCAAGCTTTTATTTCTTTCCCCCTCGCCTTTCTCAGATTCTTCCCGTGTCCGTCAGGCGGGTCGGGTCAGAATGACGAGAAAGGCGGTTCATTTTTTTTATCCTTGCCCGGCTTGCGAAGGATTCGGAAATGGCACTTACTTTTCCGATTACCAGGCAAAAAATATACGCCTTCAGATTCTTCATCGGCAGGGCAGGGGGTAGGATCAGAATGACGAAGACATATATTTTATGCGTGCATTAGGGAATCTTGATCCGATAAATGTCACTCCGGTCGGTTTCTGTCCTTCGTGCATTTTCCCGTTTCTGTCCGGATCAAAGAAGGTTCAAAGCGTTAAAAATCTGTTCGGAAAGAGAAGTCAGATTTTTTATCGCATATTCTTTTTCGATTGCTTTTTCGGGGGAAACGGGTTCGCGCAGGCAGGAAAACACCGCGTCGATCCCGGCGCTGCGGCAAAGGTTGGCGTTCTCTCCGATCGTTCCGCACAGCGCGATGACGGGTTTTCCGTATTTTTTAGCAAGTTTTGCAATCCCCGCAGGGGCTTTCCCCATCGCCGTCTGCCCGTCCGTCTTGCCTTCTCCCGTGATTACGAGATCGCTTTCCGCGATTTTTTCTTCAAGTCCGATCGCATCCGTAACAAAGTCGATCCCGCGGCGTATTTCTGCATGAAGAAAGGCGGAAAAGGCGAACCCGAGCCCGCCCGCCGCGCCGGAGCCTTCTTCTTTCGTTCTGTCCTGCCCGAGAACTTCGGCGGCGAGAGCGGAAAATTTCCTCATCGCCTCATCGGTTTCTGTTATTTCGTTTTCCGTCGCGCCCTTCTGTTTTCCGAAGGTGCGACTGCACCCGTTTTCTCCGCAAAGGGGATTTTTTACGTCGCACAGCAAAGTGAACGTACAATGGCTAAGTCTCGGATCGGCGCGCGATAAGTCGATTAACGCAACATTTTTAATTACTTTTGCGCCGAAGGGAACGTCTTTTTTATCGGAAGAGAGAAAGCGGAAGCCGAGTGCTTGCAGGGCGCCGAGCCCGCAGTCGTTCGTTGCGCTGCCGCCGAGGGAGATCAGAAAGCGATCGCATCCGCGATCGAGCCCGTCGAGGATCAATTCTCCCGCGCCGTAGCTTGTCAGATCGCCCGGGCGGCGGTATTCTTCTCCCACAAGGGCGATGCCGATCGCCGCGGCGACCTCCACGATCGCCGTTTTACCGCAGATCCCGTATTCCGCTTCGATCTTTTCGGCGAAAACGGGGGAGTGTACGGTTGCCTTTACGAAACTTCCGCCGAGGGCTTTGGTGAGAATTTTTCCCGTTCCTTCGCCGCCGTCGCCGATCTCCGCGATCTCGTAAGAAACGGGGTTTCCTTTTGCGTTTCGGCGAAACAAGTCGCTTTTTTCAAGTCCGCGCGCGATACATTCGCCCGCTTCCGCCGAGGAAAGGCAGCCTTTGAAGGAATCGGTCGCGATCAGAATTTTCATTTTCGTTCCTCCCGTGCCGGAAACGAAAACGAACCGATCGCTTCATCCGGCACAAAGATAATTCTTCCGCCATTATAGCACTCCTGCCGTCCGTTTTCAACTTCTTTCGGCAAAAAACGAATATTTTTCGGGAAAATAGCGGTCGGTTTATGAAAAAAACGGGAATTCGGTTCGTTTTGCTTGAAAAGAATTTAAATATTTGGTATATTATAAGAAAGACGCCTGCGTTGCCGAAAAAGCATTGCGGCTTTTCCCCGTTTCCGGAAATAAAAATTTAAGGAATAGAACATTGCCTCTATCGGTCGCGGAAACGGGAAAATTAAAAAAAAGGAGATAACGAACATGATCAGAACGGACGTTTACGAAGAAAAAATCAGAGGACTTTACAAAACGCTGGAAGAGGCAGGGTACTCTCTTTGACGTCGCTAATCAGCGCGTTAAATTAAAGGAACTGGAAGCGGAACTCGAAAAGCCGGAAGTGTGGTCGGACGTGAAGAAGTCCGCGCATATCAGCCGCGAGGCGCAGGCGATCCGCAATAAACTCGGCGTTTACGACAACGCGAAAAAAGCCGTTTCCGACGCGGAAGAGATCGTTAACCTTGCTATCGAGGAAAACGACGAAAGCCTTCTGGAGGAGGTAAATTCCGAACTCGAAAAGGCGGAAGCGGATATCGAGGATATTCGTCTTCGCACCCTTCTTCGCGGAAAGTACGACGGATGCAACGCCATTTTGACCCTGCATGCGGGGGCTGGCGGCACCGAAGCGTGCGACTGGACGGAGATGCTTTACCGTATGTATATCTGTTATGCCGAAAAGCACGGCTATAAGCTGACGGAACTCGATCGTCTCGAAGGGGACGGCGCGGGGATCAAGTCGGTTTGTTTCCGCGTGGAAGGCGAAAACGCTTACGGTTACCTCAAATCGGAAAAGGGCATTCACAGACTGGTGAGAATTTCCCCGTTCGACGCGAACGCCCGCCGTCACACCTCCTTCTCTTCGGTAGACGTTATGCCGGAGATCGAAGAGGAAGGGGATATCGAGATCCGCCCGGAAGATCTGAAGGTGGATACCTATCGTTCGAGCGGCGCCGGCGGACAGCACGTCAACAAAACGGAGTCTGCGATCCGCATCACGCATATCCCCACGGGGATCATCGTGTCCTGTCAGAACGAACGAAGCCAGGTGCAGAACCGCGAACAGGCGATGCGCATGCTGATGAGCAAACTTCTGGAACGCCGCGAAGAAGAACGGCTTGCCGAGGCGAGCGAGATCAAGGGCGAGATCAAAAAAATCGAATGGGGCAGCCAGATCCGAAGCTACGTTTTCTGCCCGTACACGATGGTAAAAGATCACAGAACGGGTTGCGAAACGGGTAATATCCAGTCTGTTATGGACGGCAATCTCGATCCGTTCATCATCGATTATCTGAAAAAGAGCTGACGGAAGGCAAAGAGAATGTATTCCGATCTGATACCGAATTTTCGGGTAAAAAACGACGCGGTCCTTCTTGCGATCGAATCTTCGTGCGATGAGACGGCTGCCGCCGTGATCAAGGGCGGGAGAGAGATCCTTTCTTCCGAAATATTGTCTTCCTGCAAAGAGCACATCCGCTTCGGCGGAGTCGTTCCGGAGATCGCTTCGCGGGCGCATACTTCCGCCATTTCGATCGCGACGGAAAACGCGATCCGGAAAGCGGGCGTTACCCTTTCCGATCTCGACGGCGTGTGCGTGACGTACGGCGCGGGGCTTCTCGGCGCGCTGCTCGTCGGCGTTTCCTATGCGAAAACGCTTGCGTATTCCCTTAAAATTCCTCTCGTTCCCGTATCTCATATCCGCGGACATCTGGCGGCGGCGTATCTGTGCGATAAAACGCTCGAACCGCCTTTCGTCAGCCTGCTCGCGAGCGGCGGACATACCGCGGTGATCCTCGTGGATCCGGACTATTCTTTCCGTGTGCTCGGCGGAACCATGGACGACGCCGTGGGCGAATCGTTCGATAAGGTGGCGCGGGTACTCGGTCTGGAATATCCGGGCGGTCCGAATATTGAAAGGCTTGCGAGAGAGGGAAAAAACGTCGTTCCCATGCCGAGGATGCTGAAAGGAAACGGCGGGTATTCGTTTTCTTATTCTGGTCTGAAAACCGCCGTGATCAATTACGTGCATAAAAAGGAGCAGGCGGGAGAGGAATATTCCAAAGCGGACGTAGCGGCTTCCTTCCAGAGCGCCGCTCTCGATATCCTTGCCGAAAAGGCATTGGAAGCCTGCGAGGAATCCGGTTATCGTATCTTAACAGTCGGCGGCGGCGTTGCCGCAAACGGCTATTTAAGAGAGCTTCTTGCAAAAAAGTGCGCCGATAAGTCGATTAAACTTGTATTACCGCCGAAAATACTCTGTACGGACAATGCGGCGATGATCGGCGCGGAAGGCTATCTGCAATATAAAAAACGGAATTTTTCCGATCTTTCGCTCAATGCCCGGGCACGGGTCGATCTCGGGTGAAAGAAAAAAACGCGCCGTCCGGCGCAAAACAAAAACCCGTTCTTCAGCGGGTTTTTCTCGTTCGTGAGGGAAATCGTTCGGCGGAGTATGCCGGACAAGGGTCGTATTACTCTTGTCCGGCATAAACGGGTATCATAATTTCGGGCGTGTCCGAGCGCCTGAACGGACAAAGCATATTTCAGGAGGATCCGATGGAAAAAAGAGAAGTATTCGGGCTGCTCGCAAAGCAGTTCAAAACCCCGCAAGAAGTCGTTACGGAGATCATTAACCTGCAGGCGATCCTGAACCTGCCGAAGGGAACGGAGCATTTTCTGAGCGATCTGCACGGAGAGTCGGAAACGTTTTTGCATATATTGAGAAACGCTTCCGGAGTCATCCGCACGAAAATAGACCTGGCATTCGGGAGCGACCTTTCCGAGGGGGAGAAAAACGATCTCGCCGCGCTGATCTATTATCCCGAACGGGTGTTGAAAAAATACGAGACCGCCGAGGATAAAAAGGAGAGATATGCGGGAATACTGATCCGTCTGATCGAGGTCACGAAACTCGTCGCGGCGAAATACACGCGAAGCAAGGTGAGAAAGGCGTTGCCGAAGGATTACCAGTATATCATCGACGAGCTGATCAACATGCCTCATCACTCCATCGATAAAAAGGATTATTACAACCATATCATTTCCAGCATCATCGAGCTCGGCAACGCGGAAAACTTCATCTGCGAAATGTGTCGGCTGATCCAGCGGCTTGCGATCGATCATTTACATATCGTCGGCGATATTTTCGATCGCGGAAACGGTGCGGATCGTATTCTGGACAGTCTTTCCGCCTATCATTCCTTCGATATCGAATGGGGCAATCACGACGTGTTGTGGATGGGCGCACACTTCGGAAACGAGGCATGCGTGTGCAATATCATCCGCATCAACTGCGCCTATCGCAACCTCTCCGTGATCGAGCGCGGCTACGGGATCAATCTGCGCCCCCTCGTTACGTTTGCCTTAGAGGAATACGCAACCGACGATTGTTCCTCTTTCGCAATATCCGACGTTTTCGGCGGAGAGAGCGATTTCGAAAAAAATTCTCTTCTTGCCAAAATGACGAAGGCGATCACCGTGATCCAGCTGAAGATCGAAAATGCTCTGATCCGCCGTCACCGGGAGTTTTTCATGGATGACAGGATCTTATATCCCTCCTCGGAGCTTACGGCGAAAGAAAGGGCGTTAATCGACTTATTGGTGGGTGAATTTAAAAACAACGCACGCCTTGACGACCATGTGAACCTGCTGTTGAAAAAGGGAAGCATGTATCGGGTGTTCAACGGGAATCTGTTGATGCACGGGTGCGTGCCGACCGAAAAAGACGGAACGTTTTCTTCCGTCGTCGTGGGCGACAAGTTTTATGAAGGAAAGGCTTTGTACGATCGGCTGGACGCTCTCGTGAGGCAGGCGGCAAAGGGAGACCGTTATTCCGTGGACTACATGTGGTATCTCTGGTGCGGCAGGAAATCGCCTTTATACGGGCGCGACAAGATGTGCGTTTATACCAAGTATTTTGAAGGCAAGATCGAACGGGAGGAAAAGGACCCGTATTACGAATATGTAAAATCGGAAAGTTATTGTCTGAAAGTGCTTGCCGAATTCGGCGCGGACGGGAAATATTCGGTGATCGTGAACGGGCATATGCCCGTGAAGGTGAAGGACGGCGAGCGTCCGGAAAGCGGAAACGGAAGACATATCGTGATCGACGGCGGGCTTTCCAAAGCCTATCACGGCAAAACGGGTATCGCGGGATATACGTTGATCAACAACTCGCAGGGGTTATACCTCGTATGTCATTCTCCCTTTTCGTCGATTGACGACGTGGTAAGGCGTTCGGCAGACTTAAAAAGCGAAGTTCACACGCTGAAAACCTATGATCGCCGTATTCTCGTAAAGGAGACGGACAAGGGGGCGGAGCTCGCCGCGCAGATCGAGGTGCTGAAACTTCTTCTCAAAGATTATTACGGGTTTTCCGTCTGATCTCGCCGTAGTCGCGGGAGAACGGGATATAAGCCTACATTTCGTAAACCATACGAAAATCGTGCAGAAACCCGGCTATGAGCAGGTAAATATTGATTGCCACGAGAACGGGCATTAAAACCATGAGATAAAGGCTTTTTAAGCGGTAGCGGAATACGAACATGGAAACGTAAACGCCGAGCGCGCCGCCGAGCATGGCTGCCGTGATGATACTTCCGTCACGGACGGCGTTGCTTTTTCCGTCTTCGTTTGCGCGTTTCTGAGAGAGCATCAGAAGGAAAGAATATACGTTTATCGCGATGAAATAGGTCGCGACGATGATCCGTATCAAGACTATCATACCTTTCGTAATATGCGTAAACCCGAGGTTTTCATACCGGCGGAAAGGAATTTCTCTTTTCCTGCCGGAAACGGGGTGATTTTTTCGTAAAATCGGGAAATCATGCGCGAAATTTATTTACATTTTCCCGAAAATCGGTTACAATAATATCGGTGATCGGTTTACGGCGTTGCAAAAGGAAACAGACGGTTTTGTTTTTGCCGAAATCGGTTATTCTCAAGGAGACCGAAAAATCATGAGATGTATGTTTTGCGGGTGTACGGACAGCAAGGTGATCGATTCGAGGCAGACGGAAGACGGAACCGCCATTCGCCGCAGGAGAGAATGTACGAAGTGCGGCAAACGTTTCACGACTTACGAAACGATCGAAACAACTCCCGTGCTCGTTGTGAAAAACGACGGAAACCGTCAGGTTTTCGATCCCAACAAAGTGAAAAACGGGATCATTAAATCCTGTGAAAAACGTCCCGTTCCCATGTGGAAGATCGACGCGCTTGTAGAAGACATTCAGAAAAAAGTTTACAACTCGCTTGATCAGGAGATCACGTCCAAGCAGATCGGCGAAATGGTCATGACGGGTCTGAAGGAGATAGACGAGGTGGCATACGTACGTTTTGCATCCGTTTACAGACAGTTCAAAGACATTTCGACCTTTATGAAAGAGCTGAAAAAATTACAGGGCAAAAAGGCGGACTGACCGGACGGCATGCCGATCGGGCTTTCGTTCCGGGGCGCGCATCGCCCGGGAAATACTTAATATAACAGAAAGGAAAAAGTAAAATGAAAAGAATATTTGCAGGCATCGCCGCGGCGGTATTGGCTGCGGGCACTTGTTTCGCTCTTGCCGCGTGCGAGAGAAAACCTCTTAAAGTTAAAACCTCGCTCGAAACCGGATGGACGGTTGAAAATATGGTATTAAGCGACGAGACGGAAGTTGCGTCGCAGGCGGTGATCTTTTCCGTTTCGCGTAACAGTCAGGACATCTGCGATATGTGGGTGAACGTCGGATCGATCACGCCCGACACGGTGACTCTGACCGTTTGTTCGCTGACGAGTTCTTCCGCCACGACGAGAAGAAACGAGTTTACCTACGAGCTTTCGAGAAAAGAATTAAAGGGCTCGACGGACGGCTGGGTAAAGATCAAAAGCGGATGGAACGTTTCCAACAGCTACGTGTCGCTTGAAACGAAAGGCGGCGTGGAACTGAAAGAGGTGGTGTTCGTCAACAACAAAGGGGTCAAGCAGACCGCTACGGTTTCAAGAGTCAAAAATTTCTTCTACGTGAAGGACGGCAAAACGTACGGCGTGAAGGACGAAACGAATTTTTCCGAATTCGACAGCGCGCACAATCCTTCCAATCTTGTGGACGAACAGGATAAATTCGACAAAAAGTAAAAACGATAAAAGAGGAAAGCGGAACCGTTTAACGAGGTTCCGCTTTTTTGCATGCGTCGTTTCTTTTGCGTAGGGTCTTTGATATCGCGCGGACGATAAAATACGCGATCGTTGCCGCGGCAAAGCCGACGATAATCCCGCCGAGCACGTCCGATGCGAAGTGAACGGAAAAGTAGACGCGGGTAAAGCCCATAAGAAGGGGGATCGCCAGGAACGCCCAGGAATATCGTTTGTTATATTGATAAAAAAGGGTAAACGAAAACGCGGAAGCCGCCGTCGTGTGTCCGGACGGGAAAGAATAGCCTTTCTCGGTCAGGCATCCGGCTGCTTTCCAGAAAAGGTAAAATTCGGAAGAGGGGTCCGCAAACGGGCGATCCCGCGCAACGGTATTCTTCAAAATTATATTGGTGAAGAGCGCGCCGAAAGACAGGGCGATCAGCGCGGCGGTTCCGCTTTTTCTCGTTTTGCGAAAGAAAAGCATAATAAAAGCGGAAAGAATAAAAATAAGACCGAAATTCCCGCACAGCGTGATCCCTTTGAAAACGGGCGTTAAAAACGACCCGCACAAAGCTCTTAATCGGTCGGCGGCTCTTGCAACGGATAAGTCGAAAGGTAACAGATAATCAAACATCATAGGTACAGTATAGCATGAGCAGTTTAACGGCGTGTAATCCGAAGATAAAGATTTGCCGAAATTTTGAAAAAATACTACGTCCGTCCGTTCGCCCGGGCGCTACGCTTTCTCCCGAAGCGTCGTGCGATGCGGCTTTCGAATTATTTCGACAATTATTCCGCTATAGCGACAGTATTTTTCGTGGCGAATTCTTTCTTCTTTCGTCGAAACGTGCTACAATAGAAGGGTAAAATAACGTACGGTGCGAATTTTAAGGAATTGTTGCCCGGGGCGTCGGAACAGGAATTCCGATAAGTCGGTTTTCTCCCGGGAAACGTCTTTAAACGGCAACCGACGGATTAAGGAGAGGGAAAATGAAAAAGAAAACAATCGTTATCGCGCAGGAAAACGCAATGCAGGCAAAGCAGATCGCCGAAGTTCTCGGCGATTCGGATCTGTTTGAGGTGGCAGGGATCGCGACGGACGGCTTGTCCGCCGTGAAGACGACGGAAATCACCGCGGCGGATATCTGTATCCTCGATCTCATTCTGCCGGGGCTCGACGGGCTCGGCGTGATGGATCGACTGCGGGAAGACGGCGTCGAATCGAAAATCGTCGTGTTCAGTTCGCTCGTGAGAGAAGAGATCGTGGAAACGGCGATCGCGAAAGGGGCTTCTTACTATCTTACGAAACCGTGCGAGCCGAAACTCCTCGTAAAGCGGCTTACGGAGATCTTTTCGGAAAAGAAGACGGATGAGCCGAAAAGAGCGGTTCCTTCCGCACTGGACGAAAGAATAAGCAAGATCTTTATTTCCGTGGGGATCCCGCCTCATATCAAAGGATACGGATACCTGCGCGAGGGGATCAAAATGGCGGTTGATAACCCTGATATCATCAATAACATCACCAAAAAGCTTTACCCCATGATCGGCGAAAAGTATGACACGACGCCGAGCAAGGTGGAACGGGCGATCCGCCACGCGATCGAAGTTGCCTGGGCGAGGGGAAGGATCGGGAATATCAACGACCTGTTCGGCGTGCAGACCTACCTCACGAGCGAAAAGCCGACCAACGGAGAGTTTATTGCTCTGATCGCCGATAAGATGCTGCTGGAAGGAGCGTAAAAAAGAACCTGCCGAAAAACGCGGCGATAGCGGATATAGGCAGGAAAAAATTCATTTTGTCTGTATGCCTTGCGGAGAAATTCCGCCGGGCATTTTTTATAAAATCGGCGCAGGGGCTGACTGAAATCGTCCTTTTCCCGAGGGACGAAAGGGTAAAATCAAAATTTTATTTTAAATTCACAAAAAACAGGTTGAAACAGTTTACAAATTCATATAATATGTCTATAATATTTCCGCATGAACGGAGTATTTCCGCTTTTTGGCGGCTGTGCGGTTTTTTCGGCGTAAATCAGGAACGCAAAAGGCTTATCGATCGCATACGGCAAAGGCAGGGAATATAATAGCAATGGACGTACACGGCGTGTCGTAAGGAGTGAACAATGAAATATGTAAAATGCCCCAGATGCGACCTCAACTACATGAAGGAAGGGGAAGATTATTGCGACGTCTGCAAAGCCGAATTGAAAATCGGACCGCAGCTTCGCTTTGCCGCACTTGCGGACGATGAGGATAACGAGCAGGTTTTATGCCCGATCTGTAAGCGCAATTACATGGAACCGGGCGAGGAGATGTGCGAGGAATGTCGCGCCGAGGCAAGCGAGAAGAGCAAACTCGATTCCGTGGCGGAAGTCGATCCCGAAACGGATGAGGAGTGGAGAAATTACCTCGACGAAGACGAAAAAGAAGCGATCAGCAACAAAGGTGACGAGGAAGAAATGCTTTCTCTCTCTCAACTTGCCGAACAGGAAGCGAGCGAACTTTTCGACGACGAAGAAGACGATTATCTTGACGACGAGGAAGAGGAAACGCCAGTCGACGATGACGACGATTTCGATATCCCCGAGATCGACGAGAAGGATTTCGAGGAAGACGACGAAGAGGAAGACGGCGAAGACGAAGAAGACGATTTCTGATATCTTTCGCGTAGGCTACTTATAACAAAAGCCCGTTTATCGACCGATAGCGGGCTTTTTGTATGCAAAAAAGTGCGTAAAGCAGGCGGTTCTCTCAAGAAAACATTCAAATCGGCGTATGTTTTTCCTTTTATTGGAAATAATAGGGGTATGATGAAAGCGGTAAATAACATCGGAAAGATAAAACGGGCGATCGAAACCAACCTTAATTCCGACGTGAACGTAAAGGTGAATCTCGGCAGAAACAAGTATGTTTGCTATCGCGGAAAAATAACGAACGTTTATCCTGCGTTATTTACCGTTTCGCCCTACGGCGAATTTCGGGGGAAGACGAGTTTTTCCTATTCGGAAGTGATGTGCGGAAGCGTTGTGATCCGCCGCTCCGACACTGCGTCCGGGATGTGATTTCGTCCTTTCGCGACAATCTGAAAACCTTAGTGTAGTACGTATTATCAAGGCGCTTTGCCCCGATAAAAAGAAAACAAAAAGACTGCGTATCGGTCCTTTCCGGACGGACGCGCAGTCTTTCGTTTTTCCTTCATCGGTCATGAAAACAGGCGTGGGGCGATCTGATCTTTTTCGATCTTACAAACGGATCGTTACCGCCGTTTCGCTGAATTTCTTTGCGGATTCCAAAGCTTTTTCGCACTGATACTCCGTGGAATAGCTTTCGCTCGTACCGAGCTGACGATTTCCGGAGGAATAGACGCGGAAACGGAATTTGCCGGCATTGTCACGGGCGATCGTAACGTTGCCCGCTTCCATGTTCTTGCGGATCGTCGCGATGCCGTTTTTGATGCCGCTGAGGCTCGTGTATTTCTCCGTCTGCATCATCTTTTCGCCGTTTGCGGCAAAAAGGGTGGCAACGTAATAAATGTCGTTCTGTTCGAGAACCCATTTGCCGTTGTATAAAGCCTGCTGTTCAAGCTCCTTGTTGCGTTTGTTCTTCAGCGTTTCGCCTGCCGCAGACGTTTTCTTTTCCGCCTGGGCTGCGGCAAGTTTTGCCGCGGGAAGATCGCTGTATCTGCGTTTCGAAGGATCTTTTACAACGATTTTTGTAAGAGGCTTCTGATACTTGTTCTTTTTGTTGATGGGCGTTGCGGGAATGCCGTCCGTGTAGATCGGTTGATACAGCTTGACGGGCTTTTCCTCTTCCTTGGCGTGAAGGGGAGCTGCTACGGTTGCCGCGATCTCTTCTTCCGCGTTCTCTGCCGTTTCCTCTTCGGTTGCGGCTTTGATCACGGCTTCTTCCGTCTCGACGGCGTTGTCGATCTCATTTTCCGCATTCTCTACCGTTTCCTCTTCGGTCGCGGCGTCGATCACGGCTTCCTCCGTTTCGACGGCGTTGTCGATCTCCTCTTCCGCGTTTTCTACCGTTTCCTCTTCGGTTGCGGCGTCGATCACGGCTTCTTCCGTTTCAACGGCGTTGTCGATCTCCTCTTCCGCGTTTTCGATCGCGTTTTCTTCTTCGCGGATATCTTCTTTATCTTCCTGTTCCTGTATTTCGGAATGTGCGGGGGAGCTCTCTTCTTCGTTTGTCTTTTCAGCCTCTTCCGCCTTTGTTTCCTCCGGGGCAGGTTCCTCGGCTTGCTCCGCGGTTTCTTCCTTGACGGCTTCGGCAACTTCTTCGGTCTGCTCCGTTTCTTCCGCAACGGGGGCTTCGTAGCCGTTTTCTTCCGTCTCGCTTTCCGTGGTATTTTCAGCCGTTTCCGCTTCTTCCGCCTTTGTTTCCTCAAGAGCAGGTTCTTCGGTTTGCTCCGCGGTTTCTTCTTTGACGGCTTCGGCAACATCTTCGGTCTGCTCCGTCTCTTCCGCAACGGGGGCTTCGTAGCCGCCTTCTTCCGCGGTCTGCTCCGCCTCCTCCGAAACTTCTGCTTCGGTCGGGGCGTTTGTTTCCGTCGTTTCTTCCGCGGCTTCCGTCATATCGGTCTGTTCCGTCTCTTCCGCCGAGGATTCCGGGGTTTCGGTTTCCGGGGATTCTTCGGTCTGATCCTCTTCGACGGAGATTGTAGTCACTTCCTCGTGCGGAATTTCGTCGGCGTCGCATTCCGCTTTCGTTTCCTCTGCGGGTTTTGTTGCGCTTTCTGTTTGTTCGGTTTCGGCGGGCGTTACGATATTTTCATCGGCGGCGGGCGTTTCCGTGGCGGTAACGACTTCCGTCTCGTCTTCCGCGTCGGCGATGATGGTGTTTACTTTTTCTTCCTCATATTCGAGAAGGAGAAGTTCGTTGCCGGAAGAGATCGCGACGGGGTGCACGTACTGCGCCTTTCTCGCGCGTTTGCGCTCTTCGTTCTCGCGGCGGCGCTTTTCCTTTTCGGAATCGCGAAGGGTAGCCAGTGCGAGCTCGACTTCTTTTTCCGTCTGGATCCTGCGCTGTTTTTCTTTCTCGTATGCTTCCTTTGCGAGACGGACTTCTTCCTTTGCCTTACGTTCTTCCTCTTCCTCCGCGGCTTTCTTGCGACGGTTCTGTTCGAGGGCGTATTTCTGCGCCTCTTTCTTCGTCATCTTTTTCGTCGCGATCGCTTTTTCGGATTCCGATTCTATCTCGTGTTTTTTGAGTTCGAGCTCGGCTCTCTGCGCTTTCAGGTTGTACAGTCTTACTTCCGTTTCGGTGTCGATCAGCGCGAGATTTTTTTCCAGTATCTCTTTCCGGTACGCTCTGTCGCGGTTGCGGGCGTCGATAGAATCGGAAAGTTTGCCTTTGTCCGCCTGAACGTCTTCGAGCGTGTCGAGCGTGATCGCGGCTTTCTTTTTCCTCATCGACTTGAAAGGACCGGTCGTCTGCTTTTTGTAAAGAGAAGAAAGGGCGTTTTCCTTATCGGCGAGATCGCGGAATTTCACTTCGTCGGCGGCGTTCAGAACGTCTTCGCTGTCGGCGATGATCTTTTCCTGATCGTTCAGCTCTTTCTTTCTTTTCTCGGCGGAACGAACCGTTTCGTCCATCGCGGTTTCGATCTGTCTGATATCCGAATTTACCTGAGCAAGAAGCTGAGATTGTCTGATCTTCTGCTCTTCCTGTTTCCGGATCTCTTCCTTTCTTGCCGCTCGGTTCTTTCTGCTTTGTCTGCAACCGAATACGATCGCAAGGACGACGGCAACGATCAGCGCGACGGCGATGACGCCGAAAACGACGAGCTGCGCGGTGGTGAAAGTGGTTTTTAAATAATCGATAACCTGATTCATAAAACACCTCTTGTAAACACGGGACTTCTCAATATATACTCTATAATATATTTTAAAATAATTTAATAAAATAGTCAACTTATATGGCTCAAAATTATTTATTTTTTTTGGCAAATATGGTAAAATAAACGTACGGAAGGCGGTGAATGCCGCAAAATGAAAAACGGAAAGACAGAATTCGTCCTTTGCGGCGGGGAAGGTCGGTTTTCCGATCCTTATTCTTTTCGTGTTTTCGTCCGTGCGGAGCTGTTATGTCGGAAATATATCGGGTCGCGATCGTCGGCGGCGGGTTCTCGGGACTGGTCGCGGCGGCGGTCTTGTCTGAAATCTACGGAGGGAAGAACGTTCTTCTTCTCGAAAAAAACGAACGGGTCGGGAAAAAGATCCTCGCTACGGGAAACGGGCGGTGCAATCTTACGAACAGGGACCTTTCCCTTTGTCACTATCATTCCGTCGCGGGCGTTACCGAGGCGTTGAATTTTGAAAAGTACGGCAATGAGTCGATGATCGGCTTTTTTCGCGATCTCGGGATCCTTGTGACCGAGGAGGACGGGAAGTTTTATCCCGCAAGTTTGCAGGCGGGTTCCGTACTCGACGCGCTTCGTGCGGAATTGTACAGACGGGATACGGAGATAAAAACGGGAACGAAAGTCGTTTCGCTTTTCCCGGCAAACGGCGGTTTCCGGCTGAAGAGCGAAAACGGAGAAACGTTTGAGGCGGAAACCGTTCTTCTTGCCGTCGGCGGAAAAGCGGGGCCCTCTTACGGAACGGACGGAACGGCTTACGATCTCGCCGCGAAATTCGGGCACGGGGTGACCTCTCTTTCTCCCGCGATCGTGCAACTGAAAACGGAAAGCCGTTTCTGTAAGGGGTTAAAAGGCATCCGACAGAAAGGGCTTGTCTCGGCAACAGACGGGGAGAAAAAACTTGCGGGGCTGTACGGAGATCTTCTCTTTACCGATTACGGCGTGAGCGGCAACACGGTTTTTTATCTGTCGTCTTATCTGATCGACGCGAAAAAACCCTGCCTCGAAGTCGATTATCTGCCGGAACTCTCCGAAGCTGAGATCGCGGCGTTTTTAAAAGAGAAAAAGGAGAGATTTCCCGAAACGAAAAACGAAGAGCTTCTGTGCGGGGTGGTAAACAAGCAGATCGCCCGGATGCTCGCGGTGAATTTCCTCTCCCCGAAAGACGCCGGCAGACCTTTCGCCCCGCTTGCGGGAGCGGTAAAAAAATGCAGGATCCCCGTTGTCGGAACGACCGGGTTCGATCAGGCGCAGGTGACCCGGGGCGGTATTCCGTTTGCCGAGGTGAATGCGGAAACGCTGGAAAGCAAAAAGAAGAAAGGACTTTATTTTTCGGGCGAAGTGCTCGACGCGGACGGCGATTGCGGCGGCTATAACCTGCAATGGGCTTATACGTCCGCAAGGATCGCTGCGGACGGCATTGCGCGGGCAGTTGCGGGCGGTCGGCGCGAAAGAAAGCGGAGCGTGGAGAAATGAAAGAGATCAGGATAGACGGCATCCGTCTTCCCGTCGGCGCGGACGACCGGGAAGCGATCGCGATCGCCGCGAAAAAAGCAAGGATCCGCGGCAAAGAGACGGATGGTTTACGGATCGTAAAAAAATCGATCGACGCCCGCGATAAGTCGGACGTGCGCTACGTTTATGCCGTGTCAAATATTGCGGGCGTGCCGGAAGTCAGGCTTCCTTCCCCCGGGGAGAAAAGGAAAGTCGCGATCGCCGGGTTCGGACCTGCCGGGATCTTCTGCGCGCTGTTACTTGCGCGCGCGGGGTTTTCCGTTACGGTATTTGAACGGGGAAAACGGGTTGAGGATAGAAAAAAGTCCGTCGATAAGTTCATAAACGAGCGATTATTGGATCCGGAAAGCAACGTGCAGTTCGGAGAGGGCGGCGCGGGGACGTTTTCGGACGGGAAGTTGAATACGGGCGTTTCCGGTCCGCTGATACGGTTCGTGCTGAACGAATTCGTCCTTCACGGCGCGCCGGAAGACATTTTATATCTGGCAAAACCCCACGTCGGGAGCGATCGGCTTCCCGCCGTGGTGAAAAATCTCAGGGAAGAGATCTTGCGGCTCGGCGGGGAGATCCGCTTCGGCGAGAAGGTGGAAGACGTTCGCATTACAAACGGGCGGGTAACGGCGGTGGTCGCCGGTAAAACGGAATACCCGTGCGACGCTTTCGTTCTTGCCGTGGGGCACAGCGCGAGAGATACGTTCGCGTTGCTGAAGGAAAAAGGAGTTGCCATGGAGAGAAAGGCTTTTGCCATGGGTTTCCGCATCGAACACCCGCAGCGTGAAATTTCCGTTTCGCAGTACGGCGGGAAATTCGCCCCCCTTCTGCCGCCCGCCGATTACAGGCTTGCCACGCATAAAGCGGAGCGGGGCGTGTTTACCTTCTGTATGTGTCCGGGCGGCTACGTGATGCCTGCCGCGTCGGAAGAGGGAATGGTCGCGACGAACGGCATGAGCAATTATCTGAGAGACAGAGAGAATGCGAACAGCGCCCTTCTGTGCGAGATCCTGCCGGAAGATTTCTGCGAAGGAGTTCTCGGCGGAGTGGAGTTGCAGCGGAAACTCGAACGGGCGGCGTTCTGCCTCGGCGGGGGAGATTATTCGGCGCCCGCCCAGCGGGTCGGAGATTATCTCGCTTCCCGCAAGACAAAGTGTTTCGGCAGGGTGAAGCCTACCTATCCGCTCGGCGTGACGGGATGCGATCTTTCGTCTTTGTTTCCGAAAGCGATCGACGACTGTCTGAAAACAGGTATCTCCGATCTCGGGAAAAAACTTCTCGGGTTCGACGATGCGGACGCCGTTCTGACCGGGGTGGAAAGCAGATCTTCTTCCCCCGTGCGCATTTTGCGGAACGAGCGGGGAGAAAGCGTGAACACGGAGGGGCTTTATCCTTGCGGGGAAGGATGCGGCTACGCGGGCGGGATCATGAGCGCGGCGGTGGACGGGATCCGTATCGCGACGGCGGTTGCGGAGAACCTCGGCGGAAAGAGCGCGGAAAATTCCCGCGGGAATGGCGCCGTTTCCGGTCAGCCCGCGCGGGAGAAGGAATAAAAGGCGGGAGAAGGAATAAAAGTATGGTTATCGTTCATATGATCGTGAACCCGTCGTTTTATCGGGGAGAAGTCGAAAATCAGTGCGCCGTGTTGTCCGACCGCCTCGAAAAGCGGGGCGCGGAGACGAAGATCCTCTGTTCGGACGATTTTTTGTGGGGATTCCGCGAAGGCGGAACTTTTGTAAAAGAAAAGGCGGATCTTACCGTATTTTTTAACAAAGATCATCTTCTTGCGGCGATGCTCGAGAAACACGGGGCGTTGCTCCTCGATTCCGCGCGGTCGATCCGCTTGTGCGACGACAAGTGTCTGACCTATTGCGCCTTGTCCGGCGCGGGGATCCCTTTTCCGGAAACGTTGCCCGCTCCGATGTTGTACCTGGGTACGGACGGGGATAGGTTCCTGAAACGGGTCGCGGCGGAGCTCGGATTTCCCGTCGTGGCGAAGTGCCGTTCGGGATCGATGGGGAAACAGGTGCGGCTTGCGGAAAACGAAAGGGAACTGCGCGCGGTCGCAGACGAATTCGGAACGATCCCGCACATGTATCAGAAATTTTTCGGAAAGAGGGGAGAAGATATCCGCGTGATCGTGATCGGCGGGCGCGTCCTTTGCGCAATGAAGAGAAAAAACGAGGGGGATTTTCGCAGTAACGTCGCTCTCGGAGGAAAGGGTTTTCCGTACGAACTGTCCGAAAAAGAGAGAAAAATTGCGGAAAAATGCGCAAAAACGATCGGTCTCGATTATTGCGGCGTCGATCTTTTATCCGACGAAAACGGAAACGTTTCGGTCTGCGAGGTCAACTCGAACGCCTTTTTCCGCGGGGCTTCCGAAGCCTGTAAAACGGACGTTGCGGACGTTCTTGCCGAATATATTTTATACAAAATAACAAAAAACAGATAAAAGTGCCTTTATTTGATTTACAAAAGGGGAATATTATAGTAAAATATGAATATGAGGAAACATACCGGAAACTGTCCCGTGTTTTTCGGATCGACGATCGACGGTGAGAGAACGACGGGAAAATACGCGGGTAGCCTTCGGGAAACGGAAAGCGGGATCGTTGTCCGTTTTTCGGAAAACGGCGGTGAAACGGAGGTTTTCCTGCAAGAGGATTCCGTCAGAGTGATCCGTCGGGCGGAAAGTACCGGCACTTACCTTTTCCGTAAGGAGAAGGAAACGGAAGGGAAACTCGTTACCCCGTGCGGTGAGATCGTCGTTGCGGTGAAAACGGATCTGCTCTCGGTAAAGAGGACGGAAAAAGGAGTTTCCGTCCGTATCGGGTATACGGCGGCGTTCGGCGGCGGGAGTTCCCGTTGCGAAATTATGATCTGCGCAGGGGAGAACTTATGAAAATAACTTATCTCGGACATTCTTCTTTTCTGATCGAAGGAGACAAGGGCAGGATCGTTACCGATCCTTTCCGCGATATCGGTTACGACGTGGAGCGGGTTGACTGCGACTACTGTCTCGTTTCGCACGAACACTTCGATCATAACAATACGAGCGGCGTCAACGCGAAAAAGGTGGTTACGGCTTCGGGCGAAGGCTTTGTCGTGACGGACAGTTTTCACGATCCCTGTCTCGGCGGGGCGCGCGGGAAAAATCGCATTTTCTCTTTCACGGTAGACGGGATCCGCTGTTGTCATCTCGGGGATATCGGGGAGTATTTCTCGTCCGATCTCGCGGAAGAACTCGGCGAGGTGGACGTTTTGATGATCCCCGTCGGCGGGAATTATACGATCGACGCGACGGAAGCCGTGCGCTACACGGAAGGCATCCGCCCGAAGGTCGTGATCCCGATGCATTACAAAACGGCTCGTTCTTCGATCGATATCGCTTCGGTGGACGCTTTTGCGAAAAAATCGTGCGGCGTGGAAAGAACGGGCAGAACAATCGTTCTGACAAAGGAAACTTTGCCGGAGGACAGAACGGTTTATATCATGGATGCCGACGAGGGCGGATAGTTTTTCCCTCCGCGTCGGACGGAAAACGGAGAGATAAGTTTTCGTTTTCCGAAAAACGGAATAAAAGGCAAAAACAGGAATGCGGAGGGTGAGCTTTCCGCTTCGCACAGGGGATTTCGGGGTAATCGGGAGAGATTCCGGTCTGATACGGTCAGATCTTTCCCGGGAAAGATCCTTTTATCCGGCTCGGTTTGGTCGTTACCGACTATTGCCGGGCGGGGGGATCGTTTTCGGAAATATCCGGCAAAAGCCGGAAAAACAAATTTTATTTTATAACGGAGTAAAACTATGGAACAAAGAATTTACACGCGTGAAATTTTATCCGGAAAAGGTATCCACACCCTCAGAGTGATCCTGCGGGAAGAATTCGGCGGAACGCCGGGAACCATGCCGAAAGAACAACTGATCAAGAAAATTCTTGAGATCCAGGAAACGAAGATCGTTCCCGTAAGAAATCCGAAGGGCAGAAAACCCTATAAACCGGAACCGGAGTTTCCGGAAAGCGTGATCGGAGGCATGGCTGACGAAACCTTGCTTTCCGACGACGAATGGAGCATCTGCGAAATGAACGACAGCGGAAACGTTTCGGAAGAAGTGCTCGGCGGTTATTTTGTGGATCGTAAAGACGGTTTCGGTACCGTTTACAGCGACGGAAAGTTCTTCCCGAAGGGAGAGTATTTCGTGCCGAAGGCAACGGTTGCGACGTACGGTCTCCGTTGCGGAGACGTGGTGACCCTTTCCGTGATCCAGGGGCCGAAGATCCCCGTCGTTACCGAAATTTTCAAGATTAACGGGCAGTCCGTGCACCTCGATATGTCGAGAAAGTCGTTCGAATCGTTCGACGCCGCATATCCGACGGAGAGACTGCGTCTTAAAGATAAAGACTTCGACGCCTATCTCGCGAAAACGGCGCCGATCGGACTCGGACAAAGATGTTTCGTTTCCTACAATACCGCGGCAGCGAAAAACAAATTCTTCGATTCCGTCGTTCTGAATCTCGAAGAGAACGATTATTTCATCGGGCTTGTGGTCGGGTGCACTCCGGAAGCCGCTTCCGCTCTTCGCAAGGCGGAAGGTTACGAGGTGTTCTGCTCTACGTTCGACGATCCCACCGAAAGAAAATGCCTGTTTACCGATCTCGCGCTCGGCAGGGCAAAACGGCTTGCGGAACAGGGAAAGAACGTGATCCTCGGCATCGGCGATATAACGGAAGTCGTAAAATCTCATCATGAAAACATCACGACGGACAACACCGTTTCGTACGTTCAGCCGACAAAGGCGAGTATCGAGCTTCTTCGCAATCTTTTCGCGTCCGCGCGCAAACTGGAAGGCGCGGGCAGCATTACGTTGCTTGCCGCATTCCGCCAGTCGGACGCGTCGTTCGATCAGGTCGTGGAAAGCACGATCACCTGTCTGGCAACAAACAAAATTTATCTCGATTCCTTGATCGTGCCTTACGGCATCGACGCAAAAAAGAGCACAAACGACGCCGCCTCCTCGATTCTTTCCGAAGAGGAATACAAGGCGTATCTTCAGAACAAACAGGGTCTCTGATAAAAAGGAGGTCGGCGCGAAAAGGAGGGCGTTTCCGAAAAACGTTCGCTCTGTTCGGGAAAGGGTTTACCCATGACGGGGAAAATGCCGCGATTTCAGAAAGGTTCCGTAAACGGCGCGTAAGGCTGTCTCGTTCATCCGTTCCGGGTGAAACTGAACGCCGAGCGCGGAGAAATGCGGATAAGAAACGGCCTCGGCAACCCCGTCGGGCGAACGCAACAGAACGCGCGCCCCTGCGGGAATGCGGTCGACGACCTGCCGATGGCAGGAATTGACCGAAATAAGATCGGTTAAGGGCGGAAAAGCGTTTTCACTTCGTACGGGGTGAAAAGCGTCTTCTCCGCTTTCCGTTTTATGGAAAGCGACGCGTCCGGGCGGAAGTGTTTTCAGAGTTCCGCCGAAATATACGTTCAGGATCTGCAGCCCGCGGCATATGCCGAGAACGGGGATCCCCAGGGCGATGGAACGGTCGATCGCGGCAAGTTCCGCGGCGTCGCGCAGAAGATCCGGCGATCGCGCGGTTTCCGGATCCCCCGAATAAAATGGCGGGAAAACGTCTCCGCCGCCGATCAGACACAGGGCGGAAAAACGGGAAAAATCGCGCGGGTAAAATGCGTATTCCGCCTGTTCGCCAAAGAAAGAAAAGGCGTTTAAGTAGCTTATAGGCGGCTTTTCGCTTAAAATCAGGATCGGTTTTTTCATTGGTGTATTATATTCGATTCAAAAGGAAAAAGTGAAGATGAAAACAATAGGGATGATCGTCGCTATGGAGGAAGAAGTTCTTCCTCTCTTAAAAAACGCCGGGAAAGAAGGAGCCGGAGGGAAAGAAGGATGTTTTTCCGTGCATACCTTTTATATCGGCGCGAACAAAATCGTCTGCGTGAAATCGGGCGTCGGCGAGATCTATGCGGCGGCGGCTACGCAGATGCTTCTGGATAAATACGGCGTGGATATCGTGATCAATTACGGCGTGTGCGGAAGCCTGACGGACGAACTTGCCGTGAAAGGTCTTGCCGTCGTGAAGGGCGTGGTTCATTACGATTTCGATACGTCCGCGCTGGACGGATGCGAAGTCGGGAGATACCCTGAATTTCCTTCCGTGGTTTTGCCGACGGACGACGGGCTCAGGAAAAAGGCTCTGACCGTGATTCCCGGTCTGAAAGAAGTGGTCTGCGCTTCGGCGGATAAATTCGTTGCCGACGAAGGAAAAAAACGACACCTTAACGAAACATACGGCGCGGAGATCTGCGAAATGGAAAGCGCGGGGGTTTTGCTCACCTGCCTTCACGCGGGGGTTCCCTGTCTGATCCTGAAAGCCGTTTCGGACGGAAAAGGCGGCGCGGAAGAATTTACGAAAATGGTGAACGAATCCGCCATGGAGTGCGCGAAAATCGTGACCGAGGTCTCCGCGGTCTTATAATTTTTCGTCGGTTTTCCGAATTATGCCGGATATGGCTCGTATTACTTTTGCCCGGGCATAAGAGCGATAAAGGAAACGGCGCGATATTTTTGCTAAGAAGCGGGATCGCGTTCGTTACATAGCGGAAAAGGCGACGGGAACCGAAACCGGCTTCCCCTCGCAAAGGAGAGATAAGTTGGATCGTTACGGTCGTAAAATCGGTCTTGCTCTCGGCAGCGGCGGAGCGAAAGGCGCAGCGCATATCGGCGCGATCAAGGCGTTTGAAGAAGAGGGGATCTCCTTCGACGTAGTTGCCGGCACGAGCATCGGGAGCGTGGTAGGGGCTTTGTACGCGAAGTCTCTTCGGTCGGACGATATGCTCGCCCTGACCGACGAGTGGCACTTTACGGAAATACAGTCTCTGCTTTCTCTTGCGTTCGGCGGCGGGCTGACGGAACTTTTATACCGCGTGACGGGCGGGGCGCATTTCTCCGATCTGAAAAAGCCCTTCGCGGCGATCGCGACCGACCTCGAAAACGGCGAAGAAGTTTGTCTTACATCGGGCGATCTCTCTTCCGCCTTAGCGGCTTCCTCCTCGGTACCGCCTGTGTTTCATGCAACGCAATACGGAGATAAACGGCTTATAGACGGGGCTTTTTGCAATGCGATCCCTGCGGACGCGTGTAAAAAACTCGGTGCGGATCTCGTGATCGGCGTGAGCCTCGGCAAGGAAAGACCGCTTTCGACGGAGCTGAAAAAATATCTTGACGACATGTATCCCGGAAACGGGGTGCCGGTGAAAAACAGGATCGCCGTCGGGTATCGGGAAAGCGCGTTTATGGTGGAACCGGATCTTTCCGGGTTTTCCGCCGCGTCTGTTTCCGCGTTCGACGAAATGTATCTGCGGGGATACGTTGCGGCGAAAAAAGCCATGCCCGCGATCGGGGAGATCCTGAACGATCCCGCGGGAGACAAGGAGAAGGTATGAGAGTGATTACGGCAGGAGAATCCCACGGGGCGGCGTTGGCGGCGATCGTCGAAAACGTGCCCGAAGGGATCGCGATCGATCGGGAGAGCGTCGAGGATCTGCTTCGCCTGAGACGGGGCGGAAAGGAGCGCAGCGAACGGCAGAAATACGAAAAAGACGAGGTCGCTTTCCTTTCCGGCGTGCATGCGGGCGTAACGACGGGCGCGCCGGTCTGCATCGAATTGAAAAACAACGATTACCGCGCCGCATTTACCGAAGGCAGAGAGAATATCCCTCTTACGGCTGTTCGCCCGGGGCATGCGGATCTTGCCGGCATGCAAAAATTCGGGTGGAAAAGCGCGGAACTCGTTGCCGAACGGGCTTCGGCGAGAACTACGGCGGTGCTCGTGGCGGCGGGGGCGATCGCGCTGGCGTACCTGAAAGAACTCGGCGTGACGGTCGGCGGCTACGTCGATTCGATCGGCAGGTTGAAAGACGACGGGTCCCATACGTTCGAGGAAATTTTAACTGCGAAAGAAAAACCGCTGTATATGTTGATAAACGGCGGTTCTGACGAGATAGAGCGGGCGCGTGAACGCGGGGATACCCTCGGCGGTACGGCAAGAATCGCGATCCGCGGAATGAAGAGCGGATTCGGCTCTTTCACGGAGTTTGACCGAAAGATCGACGGGAAACTCGCGGGGGCGCTCATGAGCCTGCAAGGGGTGAAAGGAGTGGAGTTCGGGGAAGGATTCGCATTGTCCGGCAAATACGGAACGGACAGCGCGGACGAAATCTTCTATGACCGCGAAAAGGAGATCTATTACAGAAAGACCAATCGCGCGGGCGGGATCGAGGGCGGCATGACGAACGGAGAGGACATTACGATCCGCGTTGCCATGAAGCCGATCCCTACGACGGCGCGCGGCGTACATACGACGGACTGCGTGACGAAAGAGGAAACGGTTTCGGCAAAAATACGGTCGGACGTGTCTGCGGTGCCCTCTCTTCTCGTGATCGCGGAATGCGTTTCGGCGATCGTGCTGACGGAGGAGATCTCGCGGCGGCTCGGCGGAGACAGAATGGCGGAGATCGGAAAGAGATGGAACGAATTACCCTTGTAACGGGAGAAAGGAAAACGGAAGTCCTGATCGGAGAAGGGATCGCGGAAGAAGTCCTCGCCGAAAAGACGGCGGGCAGAAAAACTTTCGTTCTGGCGGATGAAATTGCGGCGGAAAGAACGGGATTTTCGTTCGGCTTTTCTTCTTACCGGTATCCGTATCGGGGCGGGGAAGAAAACAAGACGTTCCGGGAGCTCGGAAAGATCATCGGCGCGGCGGCGGAAGCGGGGTTGCATAGAAACGATCTGTTTCTCTCTTTCGGCGGCGGCGTGGCGGGGGATCTCGGCGGACTTGCCGCGTCCCTTTACATGCGCGGGATCGATCACGGGATCCTTCCCACGACCCTTCTTGCCATGGCGGACAGTTCGATCGGCGGTAAAACGGCGGTCGATTTCGGAGAATATAAAAACCTGATCGGCACTTTCTGTCAGCCGACTTTCGTGCTGACGGATTTTGCCTTTTTAAAGACGCTTCCGGAAAGGGAGTGGCTTTCCGGCGCGGGGGAGATCGCGAAAACGGCTTTGCTTTGCCCTTCGATCGGAAAGAAAATGAAAGAAAATTTCGCCTTGCGGAAAGACCGCGGATTTCTTCTTTCCCTCGTGCCCGACTGCGTGCGGTTTAAAGGAGAGATCGTTTCCGAGGACGAAAGGGAAAAGACGGGCAGAAGAAAGATCCTGAACGCGGGGCATACGGTCGGGCATATGCTGGAAATGCGTTATCGGGAGAAAAGCCACGGGGAATACGTTCTCGAAGGGCTTTATTACGAAAATAAAATAGCGGAAAAAATCGGAGCGATCGATCCGTCCGTCGCGAAAGAGACGGAGGAATTCATTCTTTCCCTGATCGGAAAGCCGACTTACGGGCATCTCGAAAAAGGAGCGGAGATCGCCTTTATGGATAAAAAGAATAACGGAAACAACGTTTCCTTCGTCGCGATCGCGGGGGAAGGAAAAACGAAAGAGATCGTATTAACGCAAAAAAGATTCGGAGATATATTGGTTGACTTATGAAAATTTACCCTCGGCATGATCTTTACGGCGTGTTTGCCGTACCGCCGGACAAATCGATCACCCATCGCGCCATCATTCTCGGAAGTATGGCGAAAGGAAAAACATACGTGATCCACCCGCTGATATGCGAAGATACGCAGGAGACCATTTCCTGCGTAAAAAAACTCGGCGCGAAAGCAACGCTGAAAGACGGTATCATCGAAATTAAGGGAGGGCGCCCCTTACGCGACGGGCTGAAACTCGATTGCGGCAACAGCGGAACGACGATGCGTCTTTTATGCGGAGAGATCGCGGGAAGCGGGGTGAAAGCCGTTTTGCAGGGAGATAAATCTCTTTGCTCCCGTCCGATGAAAACGATGAAGATCCCTCTCGAGAGAATGGGCGCGACCGTCGCTCTGACGAATTATTCCGTTCCGCCGATCCTGGTGGAAGGGGCAAAGGTACGTCCGATCGAATACACGATGCCGTGCGACAGCGCGCAGGTGAAATCGGCGATCCTTCTCTGCGCTCTTGCGGGCGGCGTAGAAGCGGTGGTGCACGAGAAAAGCGGGTCGCGCGATCATACGGAGATCCTGCTCGACTATCTCGGCGCGGATATTTCGGTGGATAAGAAAACGAAGACGATCACCCTGAAAAAAAGCGAGCTGAAAGGGAAAAGAATTTATATCGGCGGCGATTTTTCCGCTGCGATCTATTTTCTTGCGCTGGGGCTTCTGCTCGGCAAGGTCACGTGCAGAAACGTCGGGGTGAATCCGACCCGTATCGGCATCGTTCCGGTTTTGCGCAGAATGGGCGCAAGGATCGAGATCACGAACAAGAGAATGTTGTGCGGCGAACTGATCGCCGATATCACGGCGTATAAAAGCGAACTTACGGCAACGCACGTTATCGAAGACGAGATAACCGGCATGATCGACGATATCCCCGTGCTTGCCGTTCTCATGGGGCTTGCCAAAGGCGAAAGCATCATCAGCGGCGCGAGCGAATTGCAGTATAAAGAATGCGACAGGTTGGTCGCGATCGCCGGTATGATCAACGCCGTGGGCGGCAAATGCCGCAAGATCGACGGCGGACTTGTCGTGAACGGCGTGGAAAGCTACAACGGGGGAGACGTGAAAACATACGGCGATCATCGCATCGCCATGAGCGGGGCGATCGCCCTCGTCTGTTCCCGCTACGGCGGAGAAATCGACAACGAGGACTGCGTGAGCATATCCTTCCCGGGATTCTTCGACGTGCTGAAAAAGAATAATTTCGGATTGCTCGGGAAAAACGTTTCCTCTTCGCCGTCCAATAAGATCCACTCCTTCATTCTCGATAAATTCGGACTGACGACCTTCGGATATTCTTATATCAATGCGGAAGAAGACGGATTGAAGCGCGCCTATTCGGAACTGCGCGAATACGAAGGGTATAACGTGACCGTTCCGTATAAGGGCGAAGCGTATAAACACGTGCTGAAAAGCTACGGCGACGCGAAAACGGTAAAGAGCGTGAACACCGTGAAGAGGCTTTCCGGCTATACTACGGACGGCGACGGTTTCCTGATGATGCTGAAAAACCACGGGATCGACGTTGCCGGTAAAAAAGTGCTCGTCGTCGGCGCGGGCGGCGCCGGCAGAAGCGTGATCGCCGCTCTCGTGTCGGCAAAGGCAAACGTCGACGTATACAACCGCACCTCGAAAACGGCGATTGAACTGCGCAAGAAACTGCCTTCGATCAGCGTGTTGGGAGAGATCCCGGAGTGCCCTTACGACGTGGTGGTCAACGCGACGAGCGTCGGCTCCCGCATCGACCCGGAGGAATCTCCCGTGCGGAAAGAAACGCTTGCGGCGTGCGGCGCCGCGGCGGACGTTGTTTACGATCCCTCCGAAACGGTGTTCCTGAAAACGGCGAGGGAGCTCGGAAAAACGGCGATTAACGGTTTCGAGATGCTCTTTTTCCAGGCGTATCTGTCCGATTGTATCTTCATCGGGAAAGAGCCTTCCGAAGACGAAGCCTTTGCCCTGTATCGGGAATACATGGGGATCGAAGAGGGGAAGCCGGAAGAAAAATCGGGCGGGTTTACGGCGAAGATCGCCGGTAAGATCGCCACGACGGGAAAAGCCGTACGGCAGAAAATGCCGTTATCGAAACACGCGGGGGAGGAAAAGGCGGAATGAAATTCTTATTTGTCAACGGTGTGAATCTCGCGTCGCTCGGCGCGCGCGAGCCTTCCGTTTACGGAACGAAAACGCTTGACGGCATCAACGGCGAACTCTCCCGTTATTTCAAAGAAAGGAATTGCGAGTGCGAGTTTTTTACTTCGGACGTCGAAGGAGAGCTCTGCCGCGCGATCCGCGAAAGCACCGCGGACGCGATCGTGCTGAACGCGGGCGCGTACGCTCATTACAGCATCGCCCTGCGGGACGCGATCGCCGCGACGAGCGTTCCCGTGGCGGAAGTCCATATTTCCAACATTTTCGCGCGGGAAGAGTTTCGGAGAACAAGCGTGATCGCCCCCGTGTGCAAAGGAATGATAACGGGTTTCGGTACGGACGTTTATAAACTTGCCGCGCTGTCCTTTTTGTTATGAACATCGTTCTGATCGGCATGCCGGGCGCGGGGAAAAGCCGCGTCGGGTTCGAGATCGCGAGAAAAACGTTCAGGCGGTTTATCGACACGGACAGGCTGATAAAGAAAAAATACGGAGATATCCCGACCCTTTTCCTTACCGAAGGGGAAGAGAAATTCCGCGAGTACGAGAGGGAAGCCGTACGGGAAGCCGCTCTGCATAAAAGGGCGGTGATCTCCACGGGCGGCGGCGTGATCTTAAGCGAAGAAAACATGCGTCTTCTGAAAAAGGACGCGTTCGTCGTTTTTCTCGACGCGACCGTCCGGACGCTTGCCGGACGGATAGCGAGATCGGATCGTCCGATCGCCGCGCGGGGGATAGAGGGGATCGAAGAGCTCTACGAAAAAAGGAGACCGCTTTATCTGAAATATGCCGATTTCGTGACGGACGCGAACGGTTACGGCGCGGCGGAAAAAGCGGAAACGATCCTTGCCGCATGGCGGGAATATACGGGTACGCCCGGGGAAATGCCGGGGTCTGGCGAAGGGGTCTCCGGGGAAAAGCCGGAGGGTAAGAAAAGACTGCGGACAAAACGCGGAAAGCGGACGAAACGAACGGACGCCGCACATAAGGAAAGATAACATGATCGCATTGCGCCATATCGAAAAAGTATACGAAACGAAAGAAAAGAAGGTGAAAGCGCTTTCCGACGTTTCGCTTGCCTTCCGGGACAGCGAGTTCGTCTGTATTCTCGGACATTCCGGATGCGGAAAAACGACCCTTCTGAACGTGCTCGGCGGGCTTGACCGCTACACGAGCGGAGATCTTCTGATCGACGGGCGTTCGACGAAAGAATTCAAAGACGCCGACTGGGACGGTTTCCGTTCCGAAAAAGTGGGATTCGTGTTTCAAAGCTATAATCTGATCTCTCACCAGACGGCGATCGAAAACGTGGAAACCGCGCTGACGATCGGAGGCGTGGGAGCGAAGGAAAGGAGAAAGCGGGCGATCGACGCCCTTGTAAAAGTGGGGCTTGCCGATCATCTTCGCAAGAAACCGAAACAGCTTTCGGGCGGGGAAATGCAGAGGGTTGCGATCGCAAGGGCGATCGTGAATAACCCGGAGATCATCCTTGCCGACGAGCCGACCGGCGCGCTCGATTCGAAAAACAGCGTGGCGGTGATGGATCTTCTGCGCACGATCTCGAAAAACAGACTCGTGATCGTGGTGACCCATAACGACGAGCTCGCCGAGGCTTACGCCACGCGCATCATCCGCATTGCGGACGGAAAAGTCGTTTCGGACAGCAACCCATTTGTTACGCCGGCAAAGCCTTCCGCGCCCGCGCCGAAAAAACATTCCTCTATGCCGTATTCCCTCGCGGCGAAACTCAGCCTGAAGAACCTTGCGGGGAAAAAAGTCAGAACGATCCTTACGTCCGTTGCGGCAAGCGTGGCGGTGATCGGTATTTCCCTCGTGCTTGCGTGCAGCTCGGGGCTGAATTCTTTCGTGGATAAAGTTCAGCGGGACACCATGAGCGCGACGCCCGTTACGGTCGCGACGAAAGCTACGACGTACGAGCCTTATTTCGAATCTCTGCTCGGCTACGTAAAGCCGAAAAAATCGAATTCCTCCTCCTCGGGAAGGGGGGACGAGCCTACGCCGGACGTATCGATCAACCATACGCTGAAAAATGCGACAAAAACGACGATCACGAATCATATCACGCAGGAGTATCTCGATTACGTGGCAAAGGCAGACGGATCTCGTGTGAGTTACGATTTGGGATATAACCTCAACATGCGCGTCTATAAGTCGTTTAACGTTTCTTTCGGCAGCAACGGAAGATCGGAAACGGTCGACGCGATGGTCGATAACGCAAGGTTGTGGCAGGCGCTTCCCGGCGATAAAAGCATGGTTTACGAGCAATACGACGTGATCGGAAAATATCCTTCCGCCTATAACGAACTCGCGTTGGCGGTCGGGAAAAACTCCTCCATTACGGACGCCCTTTTAACTTCTTATTATCTCGATATTTATTCCTCCGCAAAAGTGGGGTATTCTTACGACGAGATCTTAAACGGCGCGCTCGGTTCCTTTTATCTGCTTACGAACGACGAATACTATTATAAGAAAGACGAAACGAAGGAAGTTTTCTCCGAAAACACGGTCGGTATCGTGGACGACCTCGCAAACAAGATCTTCCTCAATCCGAACGATACGAAAAAAGATGAGATCCGGAAGGAGATCGAAGGGATCCTGGGCAAGGGCAATGCGGATAAGATCGATTGTTACGGCGGCAATGCCGCAGGCGGCAAACAAGGAACGGAGCTTAAGATCGTAGGGATCTTCCGTCTGAAGGAGGACGCGCAATACGGAATGTTGTCTTCCTCTCCGATCTGTTATACGCAGGATCTGACGGATCTCGTGAAGGCTCGTTCCTACGGCGGAACGTTCGGCGGAACGACGTACGAAAGGTCTGCCATCGTGGCGGCGCAACTTGCCGACATGACGAAAAGCGTGCTCGAGGGCGGCGGAACGCTTTCGACCGAAAAGGAAAAACAGAACGCCCTTGCCGATCTCGGCTATTCCGATATCCCCACCGTGATCCGCTTTTATCCGAAAACGATCGCGGATAAGGACTATCTTCTCGATTATCTTGACGCCTATAACGAAGGAAGATCGGAGGAAGAAAGGGTAGAATACGTGGATAACGTGGGGGTGGCGATCGAACACATCCGTTCCATCCTCGGCGGCGTGAGCGCGATCCTCATCGCTCTTACGTCCGTTTCGCTTGCGGTGTCGGCGATCATGATCGGCATCATCACTTACGTCTCCGTGATCGAACGGACGAAAGAGATCGGGATCCTGCGTTCGGTCGGAGCGAGAAAAAAGGACGTCGCGAGGCTTTTCGTGACGGAAACGGGCATTATCGGATTCGCCGCGGGGGTTTTAGGGCTTATCTTCACGTCGATAGCCGTTCTCCCGTTAAATTCCCTGTTTTATTCGATCACAGGGGTAAAACACTTCGTCGGAATCTCATTTCCGCAGGCGGCGGGGCTGCTGGCAGCCTCCGTGCTGCTTACGATCGTCGCCGGGCTGATTCCTTCTCTGAAGGCAGGGAAAGCCGATCCGGTGAAGGCGCTGAGGAGCGAGTGATATATGAGAAAAAACGATCGTTTACCGACTTATATCAATGGTTATGACAAAGCGGGCGGAATGTATTTCAGCTTTCTCGCCCTTCTTCTGATCCTTGTTACCGTACTCGTTTCCGCCGTGATCGCGGGGATGACCGGGGGCGGCGACAGGATGAACGAGCTGACGCAAACGGACGGTTATCGGATCTTTTCTTTTTTCGTGACCCCGACGGCGATCCTTCTTTTAAGTTTTTTGTTTATGAAGTTCGTCGGACCCTGCGACGTCCGCGTTTTTTGTAAAATGCCCGACAAAAGATCGTGGCTTTCCGCCGCGCTGATTTTTTTCGGCATGTTCTTCGGACTGTCTTCTCTCAATTCTCTGTTTATTTCCTTTCTCGGAAAAACGACGGGGTATCGCTATACGGAGATCGCGTTTCCCTCTCTTACGCCCGCAAATTATATATTGACCGTTCTCGGCGTGTGTCTTCTTCCGGCGATCGCGGAAGAAATCGCTTTCCGCGGTATCGTCGCAAAAGGGCTGACCTTTCTTCCGACGTGGGAAGCCTGTCTTGCGGGCGGGGTTTTGTTTTCTCTTTTCCACATGAATCCCGCGCAAACCCCTTATCAGTTGTGCGTGGGCGCGCTGTTTACCTTTCTCGCGCTGAAAAGCGGGTCTCCGGTTTCTTCCGCGGCAGTGCATTTTCTCAATAATTTTTTCATCGTAACGTTTGAGTTTTTCGCGCCCGGCGCATTGGATTTCGTTTTGCCCGTAAAAATCGTTCTCGCCGTGTTCGGGATCGGAGCGATCGTTCTCGGCGTGTTTCTTTCCGCCCGGAGAGAAAGGGAGCGGACGGAAGGGAGCAGACTTGCGTTTTTTTGGCGGGCGTTTGTCGGGATCGCGATCTGCGTGGTGATGTGGATCGCCCAGCTCGTCGTTTCGCGGGGGTGACGGTATGATAAAAATCAGAATTGCCGCCGTGGGAAAAGTAAAGGAAAGTTATTTCCGCGAAGGGATCGCGGAATACGCGAAACGGCTTTCCCGTTATTGCGAATTCGAGATCGCGGAAGTAAAAGAGGAGAATTTTAACGACCGTCCGGATGACGCGTCGATCGCAAAAATTCTGAAAACGGAAGGGGAAAGACTTTCGAAAGCGGCGAAGGGGTATACGATCGCCCTTGCCGTGGAGGGCAGAAAGCTTTCTTCCGAAAAACTTGCGCGCACGATCGGGAACCTGACGGATTCCGGCGAAGGAGAGATTACTTTTCTGATCGGCGGCAGTTACGGGATCGACGAGGATCTGAAGAAACGTTGCCGGGACAGGATCTCTTTTTCGGACATGACTTTTCCGCACGCATTGATGAGATTGATCGCGTGCGAGCAGATCTACCGCGCCTTTTCTATTCTGGCGGGGTCGGAATATCACAAATAACGGCGTCGGGGTTCCGTAAAATAAGAGAAGCCGAAGGTGTTGTATGATCGACTTTAACGAAAAAATGATGCGCGCCGCATTGAAAGAGGCAAAAAAAGCCGAAGGGAAGGAAGAGATCCCGATCGGCTGCGTGATCGCGGAAAACGGAAAGATCGTCGCGCGGGCGCACAACCTCAGACAGACGAAACGGATCGCGACGGCGCACGCGGAGATCCTCGCGATCGAAAAAGCCTGCCGCAAAAAGAAGGACTGGCGGCTTCCGGACGCGGTGATGTACGTTACGTTGGAACCGTGCGCGATGTGCGCGGGGGCGATCGCCAACGCGAGGATCGGGAAGGTTTATTTCGGCGCGTACGAACCGAAAGGGGGAGGCGTTTGCAGTAAATTTTCCATTCTCGAAGAAAGCGGACTGAATCACGTGGCGAAATGGGAGGGAGGGCTTCTCGAAGAGGAGTGTTCCGCCATATTGAAGAATTTCTTCAAAGCCAGAAGAAAAAAGCCGGCGGAAAAGGAAAACGGAGAGGAAAAAACTTCCGGAACTCCCGGGTGATCGGGGGTCGGATTCGTCAGTTTGCTCTTTTTTTTATACAAAATCAACAAAAAAGCAAAAGGGCGCTCATTCGCTTGCCAACGTCGGCAGGTTGCTATATAATATAAAGGTAGATTCGTTATTTGCCGTCGCTGATTACCGTAAGGGCTTCTTTTCTGCCCTTTATCCCGATTTTTCGCCGTAAAAATCGTCAGCGATGATAAATGCCGAGCCTAAATATGTCTCGTCCGGGCGGTTGCGGACATAACGGAAGCCGCACGAGCATACGCGGAGAGCGTTCCCGTTCGGGGTGAAATTCTTCGGAGGAAGCAATGATTACACACAGCACAGAAATTAAGCTTTTTGCGGGCAATTCCAACAAAAAGCTTGCGGAAGCGATCGCCAATGAACTCCACATTCCTTTAAGCGAAGTGGAAGTCGGGCATTTCAGCGACGGTGAAACGAGCGTTCATCTCTGCGAAACCGTGAGAGGAAGAGACGTATTCATCATTCAGTCCACCTGCGCTCCCGTGAACGAGAACCTGATGGAACTTCTCATTATGATCGATGCGGCGCGCAGAGCGTCCGCGGGCAGAATTACGGCGGTGATCCCCTATTTCGGTTATGCGAGACAGGACAGAAAAGCAAGATCGCGCGATCCCATCACGGCAAAACTCGTGGCAGATATCATTACTTCCGCCGGTGCGGACAGGGTTCTTACGATGGATCTTCACGCGGCGCAGATCCAGGGCTTTTTCGATATTCCCGTGGATAATCTGCTCGGCGGACCCATCCTTTACAAAGCGTTCAAATCCAAGGTGGACGACGATTTCATGATCGTTTCCCCCGACGTGGGTTCCGTCGCCCGTGCGAGAGCGGTTGCGACTAAACTCAATTGCCCCATGGCGATCATCGATAAGAGAAGACCGAAGGCGAATCAGCTGGAAGTCATGAACATCATCGGCGACGTGAAGGGTAAAAAGTGCCTGATGGTGGACGATATGATCGATACCGCCGGCACGATCTGCCAGGGTGCGGAGGCTCTTTACAATCACGGCGCAAGCGAAATTTACGCCTGCTGCTCTCATGCGGTTCTGAGCGGACCCGCCATCGAGAGATTGCAGAATTCTCACATCAACGAACTCGTCGTGCTCGACAGCGTTCCGCTGACGGAAGAAAAGCAGATCCCGAAGATCAAAGTTCTTTCGGTTGCGAAACTTTTCGCTACGGCGATCGAGAACATCTATCTGGATAAGAAGATGTCCGATATTTACGATAACTGATAACGAAACGGCGTCGTCGGCGGAAAACGGAACCGGCGGCATGTTCGGGCGGCAGAATCCATGCCGCCCGTTTTTGCCTTTTCGGGAGGATAAAAACATGTATCTGATAGCGGGGCTCGGAAACCCCGGGAAAGAATATCTGAAAACCCTTCACAACATCGGCTTCATGGCGGTGGAACTGCTCGCGGAAAAATTCGGGGCGGAATTCAATAAAAAGGCTTTCAAAGGGCTGATCGCGGAAAAGAGGATCGGCGGGGAGAAAGTGTTGTTTTTAAAACCGCAGACGTATATGAACCTTTCGGGCGAGAGCATCCGCGAAACGACGGATTTTTATAAGATCCCGACGGAAAACGTGCTTGTGATCTACGACGATCTCGATCTGCCGATCGGCTCGCTCAGGATCCGCCCGTCCGGGTCTTCCGGTACGCACAACGGCATGCGTAATATCGTGAAAGAACTCGGCACGACCGATTTCCCCCGTATCCGCGTGGGTACGAAACCCGTCGCAACGAATCTTCCCGTGATCGATTACGTCCTCTCCGATATCCGCAAAGAAGACGAAGCGGCGTTTAAAACCTCGATCGGGAAAGCCGTTCTCGCGGCGGAAGGATTTATCCGGGGCGAATCGGTGGAAAAGCTGATGTGCGCTTATAACGGATAAAAAGCCGTTTTTATTTCTGCATACGCGGAAAACGATTCCTATGTTCAGAGATTATTTTAAATTCGAAACTTTGGGCGACGATTTCTCGTCGATCGGGCAAAGCATCCGCAGCGGGCAATCCTCTGCGGTTTTCGGCGTTACGTTTGCCGAAAAATGCCTGATCGCGGCGATGCTCGACGCGCCCGTTCTCTATCTCGTGAAAGATCCCCTTTACGGCATGAAGGCGGCGGACGAAATGAAGGCGATCTGCGGGGAAGACGTGGTGTTTCTCCCTGCCAAGGACGACGTTCTTCTCTATAAAAACGCGTTCGACAAGTCCTCTTTATACCGCAGGATCGATGCCCTTTGCCGCATAAAACGCGGGGCGAGAAAAGTCGTGGCGACGTTTGAAAGCCTTTTACAGCTTTTCCCGAAGGATCTTCCTTCCGTCACGGTGGAAAAGGGCGGGAATTACGATAGCTACGATCTGGCGGAATTTCTCTCCTCCGCTGGATATAAAAGGGAAGAGTTTGCGGAAAGCAAAGGAACCTTCGCCATGCGCGGGGACATTTTCGAGGTGTTTCCGGTCGATTCCGACGAGGTATACCGCATCGATTTTTTCGGTGACGAAGCGGAAGCGATCCGGAAATACGACCCCGCGGACAAGAGCGAGAAAACGGCGGTCTCTTCGGTCACGATCGTCCCCGCGACGGACGTTCTCATCCGCAGGGAAGACGTGCCGCTTCTGAAAGAAAGGATAGAAACTTCGCTGAAAAAATTCAGAACGCTGATCGTGCGGGACGAGGCGAAGAAGATCGCGGCGGAACTCGAAGAAAAACTCGACGCGGGAAATTTCGACGATTCTCTGCAATTTCTGATGCCGGTCGTTCCTTCTGTCGGCGGGGATATTTTTTCCTATCTGTCGGAAGACGCCGTCGTGTGTTACGACGAATGCAAACTGCTGAGAGATAATCTTTCCGCCGTCGTGAAAGAGCATACCGAACGCTGCCTTTCCTTAAGCCGGGCGGGCAAAGCGTTCGATTTTACCGTTCTGCAACAGAGCGACGGGGAAAAACTGATCGCGAAATTCAACGCCAAACGGCAGATCGCCTTTCAGAATATCACAACGGCGATCGGGTTTTTCAACCCTCTGAGAACCTTTTCGATCCGTTGTTCGCCCGTGGCGAGATACTCCGTAAAGCCGGACGATCTGTTTACCGACGTATCCAACTGGAAGTTCGGGGCGTATAAAGTGCTGATCGCCTGCGGGAACGAACGCCGGGCGGAAAAGCTGTGCGAGGACATGGCATCCCGCGGGATCACGGTAACGAGAAGCGATACGGCGGAACTTTATCCCGGTTCGGTGGTCGTAACGTCGTATTTCCTGCCGACGGGGATCGTGCTGCACGGACCGAAAACGGTCGTGATCGGTACGGGGGATATCTACCTCGAACGGCGCGCGGACAAAAAGATCCGCAAGCGCAGGAACGATCTGTTCCAGGCGCCCGAAGTCGGAGATTTCGCCGTGCACGAAGTCCACGGGATCGGTTACGTTTCGGGCGTGAAGAGAATTTCCACCCAGGAGGGAACGAAAGATTACGTCGCCGTGCAGTATCTCGGCGGCGACGTGCTGTACGTCGGCGTGGATCAGCTGGATAAGTTGACCAAATATGTGGGCGGCGGGGAAAAGCCGACGCTCAACCGCATCGGCGGCAAGGAGTTCGAGCGCATCAAGGAACGCGCCCGCGCTTCCATCGCCGAAATGACGATCAATCTGAAAGAACTGTACAAGGCGAGAAAAGAGAAGAAAGGGTTCGTGTTTTCTCCCGATAACGAATTGACGGAGGAATTCGACAACTGTTTCGAATTCGAGCCGACGGAAGATCAGTTGCAGTCCGTCGCGGAGATCCGCGCCGACATGGAAAGCGAAAAGGTGATGGATCGCCTCTTGTGCGGAGACGTCGGTTTCGGTAAGACGGAAGTCGCGTTCCGCGCCGTGTTCAAAGCCGTTTCGGACGGTAAACAGGCGGCGCTCGTCTGTCCGACCACCATTTTGTGCGAACAGCACTACATGAGCGCGTTGAAACGGTTCGAGGGGTTCGGCGTGCGCATTGCCGCGCTGAACCGTTTCAAAACCCCGGCGGAACAGGCAAAGATCGCGGAGGGGCTGAAAAACGGAGAGATCGACTTCGTGATCGGTACCCATCGCCTGTTCGGAAAGGATATCGGTTTCAAAGATCTCGGTCTGCTCGTTCTGGACGAAGAACAGCGGTTCGGCGTGGAGCATAAAGAAAAACTGAAACTGCTGAAGGATAACGTGGACACTCTCACCATGACCGCAACGCCTATTCCGAGAACGTTGCATATGTCTCTTACGGGGATCCGCGATATCAGTACCATCACGACGCCGCCCAAGGTCAGGATCCCGGTGCAGACCTACGTGACGGAGGAGAGCGACGCCCTCATCCGCGACGCCGTTTCCCGCGAACTCGCGCGGGGCGGGCAGGTGCTTATCCTGTATAACCGCGTGGAGACCATATATAAATTTGCCGAAAACGTAAGGGCGATCCTTCCCGAAGCGAAACTCATCGTATGCCACGGGCAGATGGACAAAAAGGAACTCGAAAACAACGTTTTCAGTTTCTATCGGGAAGAATATAACGTGCTCGTCGCCACGACGATCATCGAAAACGGCATCGACCTGCCGAAGGCAAACACCCTTATCGTGATCGACAGCGACAAGCTGGGGCTTTCCACCCTGTATCAGCTGAAAGGCAGGGTGGGCAGAAGCAACGTGATGGCGCATGCCTATTTCACCTTCAATGCGGAAAAAGTGCTTGCCGAATCGGCTTATAAGCGGCTTTCCGCTCTGATGGAATTTACCGACATGGGCAGCGGTTACAAGATCGCGATGCGCGATCTCGAGATCCGCGGGGCGGGCAACGTTCTCGGAAGAGAGCAGCACGGGCACATGGATAAGATCGGTTACGAACTCTATTCCAAACTTCTGAAGGAGAGCCTCGGCGAGGTGACGAAAGATTTCGACACCGAACTCGATATCCGGACGGACGCCTATATTCCGGACGCTTACATTTCCAATTCGTCTTCGCGGATGGACTGCTACAAACAGATCGCCGAGATCGCGGACGAAAAGGACGAGAGAAGGGTCCTTTCCTCCGTCGAGGAGAATTACGGACCGATCCCGCACGAGGTGGAAAATCTCGTGGCGATCGCAAAACTGAAAGCCGCGGCGAAAAAGAAGAAAGTGATAAAGGCGGTCGTTTCCGGCAAAAACGCTTCGCTCACGTTTGCCGGGATCGACGCGTTGCAGGGAAGCGGCATTCTCGACGCCGTGGAAAAATTCAAGGCGTTCGCGACGCTCACGTTTGCGGAAAACCCCGTCGTGGTATTCCGTACGGACGGCGTGAGTCCGGAGGAAACGATCGGTAGGATGACCGCTTTTCTTTCCTCGGAACCCGCCGCGGGCAAATGACCTGCGGCAGGCTTTTCCGCCGCGGGGAAACTCTTTTTTGCCGGATGGTTCGCCGAAAATACGGCAGGACAAGACGGAAAAAGTAATTTTTTAATCTTTTTCACAAAAAACGGCGTGAAATGCCTTGCAATGTTTCTTTTTATTTAGTATAATATTTACAATTGCGAAATATAATGTCGAGTTATATTCACGAACTAACATTTCGGGAGACATCTATGAAAAAGTTGCTCTTTAAACTTGCCGGCGTGACGTGCGCCGCCGCTTTGTCCCTTTCGGCTTTCTCGTCCTGCGGTCTTTTCACCGTCAATAAGGACAGGGATATGGCGCGTACCGCGGCAACCGTGCAGATCGACAAATCGGTAGACGCGGAAAATATCTATAAGAGGGAGATCACCGCGGGATATATTTCTTACGGGTATTATTACGTTCAGCAGTATTCGTACACCGTGGCGGACGCGTATAAACTCGTTTTCAACAATCTGATCCAGAACAGCGTCATCGTTCAGCAGTCGAGAAAAGAACTGATCGACAAATATTCTTCTCTCCTTCCGTCGGAAGAAGAGAGAACGACCCTTTTCAACGAACTGAAAGAAGCCGGTCTTCTCGGGCTTTTCGCGACCGAAGCGGACGTCGCGGCTTATCGTTCTTCGGGGAAGAGCAGCCTTAACCAGTATATGATCGACACGTACGGTGCGAAAACGACGGTCGGCAAAAACGATCCCGCTTTCCGTTTCGCCACCCGCGAACAGGTCTGGAAAGCGATCTCCGACGTCGTTGACAGCATAAACTCCGTGATCGATTCCTTTGCCGATTCCGAGGATGACAAGGCGGACGATTACGAAAAGATCACCTATTCCGCCCGCACGACTCCCACGATGAACAAAGAGACCGAAGAAGAGACGGACGAAAAGAAAGAAGAAAAAATCGCGAAATACAAAGCGAACAAGATCGACGTTTCGGGCAGCAGGACGCAGTACCTTGCGAAAGCGTATCAGAATTTCGTGAAGATCGGCGTTCTCGACAGCGGCGAGACTTATACGGCTACCGATATGGTTTCGGTACTCAATCTTACCTATTTCAAATCTAATCTGGTTTCGAGCGTGGAATCCTCTCTTGTTTCCCTTTACGAACAGGGTTTGAAGAACGACGCGAACATCGACTACACGAAGGTGGACGAGATCTATAAAAACGACGCGACGAAAGCCGCGGAGGAAAAGAAGAAGATCGCGGCGAATCTCTGGACGCAGTATCTGACCCTTCGTCAGGCACAGCAGGATAAATATGCCGGAAAATATTCCGACCTCGAAACAGCCCTCGGCAACGTCGGCTCGAACTCCTTTGTCGTATATAACCCGAACTACGGTTACGCTTACGTTTCCCATCTCGTCATTCAGTTCAGCGACGAGCAGAAGACCGTCGTTTCCGAAATTCAGGCGCAGACGGATAAAACCGCCGACGAGATCAATGCCGAGATCGAGGCATTTGCGAACAACATCGTCGTGAAAGATCTGAGAAGCTCCTGGGTACAGTCCGGTTACGGTACATATGACGGCGCCGAATTCACTTTCTCGAGCGATTACGTTTACAACACCGAAAGTCCGCTTGCGAAATTCAACGGTACGATCGATAAGGTTTCCGCTTACACCACTACGGACGACGACGGCAACGAAGTCAATCACTTCGCTTATTCCGGCATAAAATCGAAGAATTACAGCGTGGGCGAGTTCGAAACGATCGTTCGTCAGGTTATGGGCGCGGACAAGATGGCTACGGTTCCCGCGGTCGGTGATCCCGTCGCGAGACTTGCCGGTTACACCGGTTCGGAATCGAAGATCAAGAAAGAAGATTTCAATAATTTCGAAGATCTCAAATTCGCGTTCAGCACGGACGAAGGCAACTTCAACAAATATCTCGGCTATCTCTATTCTCCCATCACGGCTTCTACCAATTACGTGAAAGCGTTTGCGAAAGCATGCGGCGAAGTTGCGACAGACGAAACGAACGGCGGCGTAGGCGCATATAAGGTGTTCGTTTCTCCCGAATACGGTCTGCACATCGTTCTTTGCACCGCGCGCGGCGATTACGGTTGTTATGCCGACGCCGAAGCGTTCACCGCTGATCTCGAGGATAAGAACAGCGTTGCTTACGAATTCATGAAAGCGAACGTCGATCTCGTTACCGATAACTATATCAGCGACATCGCGCAGAGCTTTATCAACAAATATACGACGGACGGCGCCAAGATCGACGGCACGAACGATTCCGTCGTGGTGAAATTCCCGAAGATCTATAAAGACCTGTTCGAAGAATAAGCCTTGAAACAACAGAGACAAAACGTACTTACGGAAAGTTTTTCGGCAGAAGACCGATCCGGGGTGCGTTTTTCTTTTTTCCCGAAAAACAAAAAAATTTTTTCGGGATCTGCGACCATCCGGGGGAAAAAGAGTACTATAGAAGTGAAAACGTTTTCGAAAAACCTGCGAGGAGGTGATCGGCACGGAAGATAACGAAATCGTCGGTCTGTTCTATATGCGGAACGAAAAAGCGATCGAGGAAACGGGCGGGAAATACGGAGGTCTTATGAAAAAGATCTCGCGGAATATTCTGAAGGACCCGCGCGACGCGGAAGAGTGTTACAACGATTCCCTCTGCGCCGTGTGGAACGCGATCCCGCCGGCAAAACCCGATTCCCTGGCGGCGTTCCTGTGCAGGCTCACGCGGAATACGGCTTTGAAAAAAGTCGCTTTTCTGACACGGAAAAAGAGATGCGCGGCGGAGATCCCTTTATCCGAACTCGAAACCGTTCTTTCGGATAAAGAGTCGGAAAGATTTTCGTCGGACGGAGAGATCGCGGAGAAGATCAACGATTTCCTTCGTTTGCAGAAAGAAGACGTACGTAATATTTTTATCCGCAGATATTTCCTTTTCGAAAGCGTGAGTGAAATTGCGGAAAGGTATTCGTTTACCGGAAGCAAAGTGAAAAACGTGCTGTATCATGCCAGACAAAGGCTGAAAGAATACTTGATCCGGGAGGGTGCGGAGATATGAAAACGTGTCGCATTGCCGATGCGATCGGGCGTCTGGACGATGACCTGATCGAAGGGGCGTTACGCTCCGGCGCAGTCGGCGCAAAGGAAAAAGAAAAAATAATCGGAAAGGAGAGCTCCCGCGGGAGAAAGAGGAAAGTTTTTACGAGGATTGCCGCCGTTGCGGCGGCGGTCGCGGTAACTTTTTCGGCAGGATATGCCGTCGCGGCGGCAGTGATCGTCGGCGGAACCAAAGGACAGCATGCGGGACCGAATTACGGGGAAGCAAAAGCCTTGAGCAACGTGGGCGGGATCTTTCGGAATTATACGGCGAGGGTCGCGGACGGTTTTTTTGCGGAGATCGTTCCCGAAATCAAGATCTTTTCCGAGAAGTACGGAAGGGTCACGCTGAACGGAACGACCTATTCCGCGCGCGGAGAGTACGCAAAAGAAGGGTCGATCGGCGAAGAAATCGGCATCGTGATTTTACCGGACGGAGAATTTCCCGCTTATGCCGTAAAGGGGATCTCTTCCGACAGGGCGATCGCCGTGAAGGCGGAAGGAGAGTTTCACCTGTATGCGAACGATCCCGCCGTCGCGCCCGATACCTTCGGGGCGCTGTGGGACGCTTACGATTTCGAAAGCACGCTTTCGTTTTCCCGCATCGCGGTGAAATCAAGTGCGACGGGAACGCGCGAGGCGGTTTTGCAGAACGTTGCGGAATGCGTCGCTCTGTTAAAAGAGTTCGCAAACGCGACTCTTTGCCGGGAAACCGGGCTTTCCGCGGACGGCGTATCTTTTATCGTTTCGTCCGAGACGATCGGGATCTACAAACGCGAGATCGTCGTGTCTGCAAACGGCACGCTTTCGGTCGATCTTTTCGGAACGCGGTTCGCGTATGAGATCGGGAAAGACAAGGCGGCGGAGGCGATCGGCTATGCCGCCGGACATTCCGTCGCGGTTCCGCCGGAGCCTTACGAGTTCAAGGCATGGGGCGAGATCACGGAGATCGGCGAAGGATACTTTGTGATAAACGACGAACCTTTCTGCGTTTACGGTCACGAGGCGCTCACGTTCAGGGTGTCGGTCGGAAATTCTTCTTTCTCGCGGTACGTTACGGCGGGAGATCTGAAAGTCGGCGATAAGATCGCCGTTGTTTTCAGGGGATATATCGACGCGGAACACGGCAACCTGATCGCGGACGGAAGAAAAATTCTGAAATATCGGGAGGACAAAATATGAATCGGAAATTTTTGAGAGCGGCGGGCACGGCTCTGGCGTGCGCAATGTTTACGGCAGGACTTACGGCATGTTACGTGCCGAAGAAGATCAAAGCGACGGAATTGACGAAGGGTTTCTCTTTTATGAAGGAAACTTCGGAAGCGTCCGTAGCGGACGGCGTTTACGAGGGGTTGAGCGATCTCGGTTTTACCCTGTTAAACGGCGCGGTGAAGGAGAGCGGCGCAAAAAACACGATGGTATCTCCTCTTTCCGCGACGGCATGTCTCGGCATGATCGCAAACGGCGCGGAGGGGCAGACGAAAGCGGAGTTTGAAGCCCTGCTCGGGGCGAAAACGGAAGACGTGAACGCCGCGATCGCGAAGACGATTTCGGAAAGCGGAAAAGAAGTGAAGATCGGCGATTCCGTCTGGCTGAGAAAGGGAGCCGTCGAGGCGGAGCAGCCCTTCCTGAAGACGGTGAAAGGATACTATAATGCCGAGGTATACGAGTCCGCTTTCGACGCGAAAACGTTGAAAGATATCAACAACTGGTGCAAAAACAAGACGGACGGAATGATCGACAATGCCCTCGATCGCATCGACGGCGATCACGTTATCTACCTGATCAACGCTCTTCTGTTCGACGCGAAATGGAAAAACAAGTACGAAAAGTCCGATATTTCGTCGAGAACTTTCAACGGTTATAACGGAAATTCTTCTACCGTGCAGATGATGTATTCGGAAGAGAACGCATATCTCGATTTCGGCAATGCGGACGGTTTTCTGAAAAGTTATCTCGGCGACGCTTATTCCTTCCTCGGCGTTCTCCCCCGCGAAGGAACGGACGTTCTCGATTTCGCGCGGTCGCTCGACGGCGAAAAATATCTTTCGGCTTTTAAAAACCGCACGGGACGCCGGGTAGCGGCGGGGATCCCCGAATTCTCTTTCGATGATTCCAGACAATTGAAGGACGTGCTCACGGCGGCGGGCTTGCGGAAGGCATTTCTGCCCGAAGCGGAATTCGGTGCAATGGGAAAGTGTTCGGGCGGTAATTTATATCTCGATTTCGTTTTGCAGAAAACGAAGATCGAAGTGAACCGCAACGGTACGAAAGCGGCGGCGATCACGATCGGCGGAGGCAAATGCGAATCCGCCGCGCCGGTAGAAAAAATAAAAATCGTTCTCGATCGTCCGTTTATGTTCGGGATTGTGGATAACGCCACGGGGTTGCCCCTTTTTCTCGGTATCGTAACGAATCTGTAAAAACGCAAGCGAAAAACTTATGAAAAACGTTTGACAAACGGAAAAGGAAAGTGTTATAATAGGTAAGCTGAAGCAGAAGTTACCCTTCTCGCCGTAAGAACGATCGAAGCGGCAGATAACGTTGATTCCTTTTCCGTTTGTTTTATAACGGAAAATTTATGGCGGGTACTTTTGCGGTAACCCGTTTTTTTGTTCGTAAAAACAAAACCCGGTTCCGCCTCGGGAAAGCGTTCGCAAAAACGCAGGGCAGGAGAGAATTAATTTATAAATCGGGAAGGTATACGACCATTAAAGAGCAGATTCAGATCAATGAAGACATCAGAGATCGGGAAGTACGTTTGATCGGCGCAGACGGCGCGCAACTCGGCATTGTCAGCGGACAGGAAGCGAAAAGGCTTGCGGAAGAAGCAAACCTCGACCTGGTGAAGATCGCCTCGCAGGCGACGCCGCCCGTCTGTAAGATCATGGATTACGGCAAATATCGTTTCGAAACGTTGAAAAAACAGAAAGAAGCGAAAAAGAATCAGAAGACCGTGGAACTGAAAGAGATCTGGCTTTCTATGACCATCGACGTGGGTGACCTCAACGTCAAGGCAAAGCAGGCGCAGAAATTTCTTGCAAGCGGTAACAAAATCAAGGTTTCAATCAAGATGAGAGGCAGACAGAACGCCCATTCGTCGCTCGGGGTAGACGTTATGAATCGTTTCTTCGAAACGGTCGGTCCCGTTGCGGTAATGGAAAAGCGTCCTTTGCTGGAGGGCAGAAACATTCTTATGATCCTTGCCCCCTCGAAATCCAATGCGTGAACACATAAATAAATTCGGAGGAGAATATTATGCCCAAAATGAAATCGCACAGCGGTGCAAAAAAGCGTTTTAAGCTGACCGGTACCGGTAAGGTTAAGAGATACAGCCAGAACAAGAGCCATATCCTTAGCAAGAAATCGACGAAGAGAAAGAGAAGATTGAGAACGGGAACTTATGTTTCCGCAACGCAGGAAAAGACGGTTAAGACCCTTATTCCTTACAAAAAGTAATAAAGGAGAAAAGAGACTATGCGTATTAAAAGAGGAGTCAACGCTGTTAAAAAGCGCAGAAAAATTTTAAAACTTTCCAAAGGTTATTTCGGTTCGAAGAGCAAACTTTACAGAGTTGCGAGACAAGCCGTAATGAAGTCTCTTTCCTATGCGTACGTAGGAAGAAAGGCGAAGAAGAGAGATTTCCGCAAACTGTGGATCGCGAGAATCAACGCGGCTTGCAGACTGAACGGAATGTCTTACAGCACGTTTATGCACGGTCTGAAACTTGCGGGTATCAACCTGAACAGAAAAGTTCTTGCCGATATGGCAGTGAACGACGCCGCAGGGTTTACCGCTCTTACCGAAACCGCGAAAGCGCAACTCAACTGAATTACCGTATGAGCTGTAACGCTTTCGGTATTACGGCAGATCCGCCGCGATACGGAAAGGGCTACGGCTCTTTTTCGTTTAAACGCAAAAATGATAACGTCTAAAACCAACAAAACGGTAAAACTGATCGCCTCTTTAAAGCAAAAAAAGTACCGCGACGAAACGGGGCTTTATTATGCGGAGGGGTTCAAAATGGTGGCGGAGGCAAAGGCTGCGGGGAAAAAGATCGAACTGATCGCCGCGACCGAAGAGGGCGCGAAAAAAGCCGGGATCCGGGAAACGGACGAGCATGCGGTGATTTTATCGGACGACGTTTTCGCTTACGTTTCGGACGAAACGACGCCGCAGGGGATCCTTGCGCTGATCCGCGAGGATGACGCCGCGGAAGAGTTGCCGGAAAAACCGTGCGTTCTGCTTGACGGCGTTTCCGATCCCGGGAACGTCGGCACGATCTTAAGAACATGCGTTGCCGCCGGCGCGGAGGACGTTTTTCTCGTAAATTGCGCCGATCCCTATTCCCCCAAGGCGGTAAGGGCGTCGATGAGCGGCATCTTCTTTGCGAAACTTCGCAGAAAGACGAAAGAAGAAACGCTGAAACTTCTCGCCGGTATTCCGATGATCGTTGCGGATATGAAAGGAGAGAACGTTTTCTCCTTCCGTCCGCCCGAAAAATTCTGTCTTGTGATCGGAAACGAGGCGAACGGAGTGAGCGACGAAGTGCGCGCCGCGGCGGCATATACGGTAAAGATCCCGATGTCCGCACATTCGGAAAGCCTGAATGCGGGCGTCTCGCTTGCCGTTATGTTATACGAGCTTACGGCGGGGAAGGGGCTTCCTCTGACTGGCGGGGCGGAATAAGGCGGCGGTTGAACGAAAACAACAAAAAGGAGAAAAGATTTCTATGTCAGGACACAGCAAATGGGCGAATATCAAAAATAAGAAAGCGAAGACGGATGCGGTGAGAGGAAAAGTTTTCACCAAAATCGGGCGTGAACTTGCCGTTGCCGCAAAGGGTAACCCCGATCCGTATACCAACAGCAAACTTGCCGACGTTATCGCAAAAGCGAAAGCCGCCAACATGCCGAACGACAATATCAAAAGAAGCATCGCAAAGGCGGCGGGCGAGCTTAACGGCGTAAACTACGAAAACCTTACTTACGAAGGATACGGCGTGGGCGGAAGCGCGGTGATCGTGACTGCGCTTACGGACAACAAGAACAGAACGGGCGGAGACGTCCGCCACATTTTCGATAAATTCGGCGGCAATCTCGGTTCCACCGGCTCCGTTTCCTATATGTTCAAATACAGCGGCGTGATCGTTGTGGAAAGAACGGTGGATATGGACGAGGATTCCATGATGGAGATCGCCCTGGAAGCCGGCGCGGAAGACGTGATCACGAGCGACGATTCCTTCGAGATCAGAACCGCCCCGGGCGATTTTTCCGCCGTGAGAAAATATCTCGAAGAAAAGGAATTCCGTTTCCTCGAAGCGGAACTTATGATGATCCCCAACGACAAGGTCACCTTAGACGAACATCAGCTCGAAACCTTCTCGAAAATGCTTGACGCTTTCGAGGATAACGACGACGTTCAGGACGTTTATCATAACGTTGATCTTCCCGAAGAAGAGGAAGAAGAATAAGCGGATCATTTCCGCCGAGAGAAATGCACCCCGAAAGTTTAACGGAAAGGAAAACTTTCGGGGTGCATTTTCGGTATCGTGCGGTTATTCGGGGAAAATACCGACAGGGCGTAATACGTTTTTTTCGATTTTATAAAGGAAATGATCGAAAAAACTTGAAAACGGGAAAATCGTGTGATATAATAAATAGCGAAATGTCGGGAGAGGGAAGAAAACGTCTGTTATTAAGAATAATCGCCCGGCTTATGGGGAGGAAAGAAAATGAATTGCGGGAAAGATCGGGAAACGAAAGAATGCGGGCGCGGACGTCTGCCGTATGAAAAGGCGTCGATACAGATTATTCTGTTCTCGTCCGAAGATATCATCACAACGAGCGGGGAGAGGTTGTTCGGGGATCCGGACGACGACGTAAAAGACGATATATTTACGGAAAACTGATCAAACGCGTATAAAGGGAGAAAATACGGGCAAACTGATTTCGTCAACAAAGGAGATCGAAGTATTTAGTCGGAAATTTTGCGGAAGGTTGCGTTTTGCCGTTTGCCGTTTGCAGACGACGGAACGAGCGACGGATGCGGAAGTGATTATCGGGCTTCTTTCTCGGAAAAACTTTGTTGCTTCGATATAGCTTTTGTCCGTTACGACAGCGAAACGCCGGAACAGGCGTTCCCGCTTGTCACACAAAAGAACACGGCGCGGCGTTCAAGCCCTGCCGGCGAATACGGGCAGGGCAATTTCCGCAAGTCGTTTTCGGCTTGCGGTTTTTTTGCGGCTGAATTAAAAAAAGCCTGTTAATCGACATATACGCCCTCAAACGAACGGATACCATGTGTTTTGAGAAAAAATACTTTAAAAAACGAGCCGTAAACGCCTTGCGAAAATAGGGAAACGGAGTGAGAGGAAAGCACAAAAACGATCAAATAGCTTTCACGAAGTTATTATTCGTCCGTCATTGCGGGATAATATTTTTAGGATAAAATATTGGCAGAATCGTTTGGCGGACGGTATGATACGTTTCGGTGGTTCCGGTTCCGCAGAGCGTAAAGAGAGGTGTATCGGTAGTATATTATGCCTGTTATGAAACGTTTTATTTTATTTCTGACAACTATCGCGATCGTGTTCGGGGCGGTATCCTGTCAGCTTCTGGAAAATAAGAATCTGTCGGGAAAGGACGACAGCCAGACTTCCGAGTCGGAGAGTTCGTCTTCGGGAACCTATCTTCCTTCCGGCAGTAAGATCACGGTGGAGATCCACGAAACGCCTACCGTTTCTTCGCCGACGGATCTCGTGACGATGCTTAAGCAGACGAGACCTTCCGTTGTGGAGATCTATTGCTCCGTGACGGACGGAACGAGCAGCGGCAGCGGCGTGATCGTCGATATCGTCGATTCCGACGACGACAATAAGGACGACACCGCGTTTATCGTTACCTGTCACCACGTGATCGAGGGTGCGTCTGCCATCGACGTGAAAACTTATGACGGAAGCGAATATTCCGCGCAGCTGATCGGCTCCGATCCTTCTTCGGATATCGGGGTCATTTCCTTCCGTGCAGATGACGGTAACGATCTGTCCGCGCTGACTTACGCGACCTGGCTTTCGAACAGCGACGCGCTGAACGTGGGAACGGACGTCGTTGCGATCGGCAATCCTCTCGGAACGCTCGGCGGAACGGTCACGAAGGGGATCGTAAGCGCGATCAACCGCGATATCACGGTGGAAGGGAAGGAAATGACCCTGATCCAGACGGACGCGGCGATCAACGGCGGTAACTCCGGCGGCGGTCTGTTCGACGCGTCTACCGGGGCGTTGGTCGGGATCGTCAACGCGGGATATGCGTCTTATGCGGCGCAGGGGCTTAATTTTGCCATCCCCGCGAACACGGCGAAGAATATTGCCGTGGAGCTTATGTCCACTTACGGCGAAACTCTCGGATATATCGAAGGAAAATACGATTTCGGCGTTAAGTTTACCTTGGGTTCCAGCACGCGCGCTTACTACGTGATGATCTCCGATCTGGACGAGTACGGCGGATTTTACGGAGCCGGGCTCCGCGAGGGCGATCTGATCGTTTCCGTGAAAGTCGGAAACAACGAGGAATTCAATGCGGAATCGCCGAATAAAAATACGATCTCGGAATTGCAGTCCTATCTGAACGGGAAAAACATCGCGATCGGCGACGAAGTGACGGTCGTTTATCAGAGGTATCAGTCTTCCGGTATGTGGAACGGCGGAAGCTATCAGAAAGGTACGGCGACTTTCCGTATTTCTCAGTACGTTTACGGCAAAGCGGCATAAAACCAAACAAAACGAAAAAAACGGGAGCGGATCTCCCGTTTTTTTCATGCCCGGCAAGAGTAATACGAACCATGGTCCGGCATGACTCCGGGATCTCGCAAAAGACGAAAAAGAGACGGAAAAACGGCGGTTTTCGCGAGAGAAGGGCTTTTTACTTGACTATTATTCCGATTTATTTTATAATACAAGCGAGAAAACTTGCTTGCAAGGGTTTTCGAGCGCAGTATTTCAACGGAAACGGCGATTTGACGAAGGCAAAGCGCATGGCAACGACAGTTGCCGACAAAATTTATTTTGTTCCGTTTTTAAGTTATAATTATAGCGAGAAAGTTTGCTTGCAAGGGCTTTCGAGCGCAGTATTTCAACGGAAACGGCGATTTGGCGAAGACAAAGCGCAGGGCAACGACAGTTGCCGATAAAAAATTTGTCACGTTTTTATGTTATAATATAAACAAGAAAACTTGCTTGCAAGGGTTTTAGTGCTCTTGCCGGCATTGTGAGGGTTATGCTGATATTGGGTATCGACCCGGGGCTTGCCACTATGGGGTGGGGCGTTCTCCGGTCGGAAAACGGAAAAATGGAAGCCGTGGATTACGGCGTCGTGCTGACGCCGAAAAACGAGACCATCCCCGTACGTCTCGCCATGCTCGAGGAAGGGGTAAATAAATTGTTCGATCGGTTTCATCCGGACGAAGTCGCGCTGGAAGAGTTGTTCTTCAACAGCAACGTTACCACGGGTATCAACGTGGCGCAGGCGAGAGGGGTGATCCTTTTGACCTGCGTAAAGGCATGCGGCAGATTGTTCGAATACACGCCTCTTCAGATCAAACAGGCACTTACGGGATACGGCAGAGCGGACAAGGTGCAGATGATGCACATGGTAAAAACCCTTTTGCGGCTGGAGAAGATCCCCCGCCCGGACGACGCCGCCGACGCGCTTGCCGTCGCGCTGACGCACGGGCAGAGCAATCGTATGCGTTCGGTCTTCAGCATCAGATAGTTATTTTCGCACGGAGAGAAGGCGCGGAAGGGAAACAAGGATCGCCGTTTCGGCGGAAGGGTAAGGAATCATGTTCGGATATATCAAGGGAAAAGTCGCGGAGATCACGGAAGGAACGGTCGTTCTCGAAAACGGAGGGATCGGTTACGAGATCATCTGTACGGCGGCTGCCGTCGCGCGGCTTTCGGAAGAAAAAGAGGGCATTGTTTATACCTATCTTCAGGTGAAAGAGGACGGGATCTCCCTTTTCGGGTTTGACACGAAAGAGGAAAAACAGATGTTCCTGAAACTCATTTCCGTTTCGGGGATCGGTCCGAAAATGGGCGTTACGGTTTTAGCCGGCATGCGCATTGCCGATCTTGCCACGGCGATCGCCACGTCCGACGTGAAGACTCTTTCGAAAATCAAGGGGCTCGGGAAAAAGACGGCGGAAAGGATCATTCTCGAACTGAGGGAAAGCGTTTCCAAAGAGGAACTCAAAACTTCCGCCAAGGAAACGGCGGTGCCTTTTGCTACGGACGACGAAGACGCCGTGATCGCGCTTATGGGGCTCGGGTTTACGGGCATGCAGGCACGGAACGCCGTGCTTTCGGCAAAAGGACTCGGCGCAAAGACGATCGAAGAGGTGATCGCTTTCGCGCTGAGAAGTTTAAGCCGCTGAACGCCCGGGGAAATACGGAACCGTCGGAAAAGGCGGAAGGCGGACGAAAGAACAATGCCCGCGATAAAAGGACGATATTATGTTTGACGAAGAAGAAAGCCTGATAGTCAGCACGAAAACGGAATACGACGAAGTGGAGAACGTGCTCCGCCCGAAGTCAATGGAAGGCTACGTGGGACAGGAAAAGGTGAAAACGAACCTGTCCGTTTTCATGCAGGCGGCGAAGCTTCGCGGGGAGCCTCTCGATCACGTGCTTTTATACGGACCTCCCGGACTCGGGAAAACGACGCTCGCGCACATCATCGCGGGCGAAATGGGGGTGCAGATCAAAGTGACGTCGGGGCCGTCGATCGAAAAATCGGGAGACCTGGCGGCGATCCTCACCAATCTGAACGAAGGCGACGTGCTCTTTATCGACGAGATCCATCGCCTGAACCATAACGTGGAAGAGATCCTGTATCCTGCCATGGAAGACTATTCGCTCGATTTCATCATCGGGAAAGGGCCCTCGGCTCGATCGGTGCAGATTCCGCTGAAGCGTTTCACCCTGATCGGCGCGACGACGAAAGCGGGCATGATCTCTTCGCCGCTGCGCGATCGGTTCGGGGTGATATGCCGTCTCGAAATGTATTCGGTCGGAGAGCTTGCGGAGATCGTCCGCCGTTCCGCCGCGACCCTCGGGGCGGAGATCGACGAAGACGCCGCGACGGAGGTGGCAAAGCGCAGCCGCGGCACGCCGAGAATCGTAAACAGGCTTTTAAAGAGAGTGCGCGATTTCTCCGCCGTGATGGGGCACGAATCCATTACCATAGAGGACGCTTCCCATGCGCTCGATCGTCTCGAGATCGACGAGCTCGGATTGGATAACATCGATAACCGGCTGCTCACCTCGCTGATCGATAAGTTTAAAGGGGGTCCCGTGGGGTTGGAAACCCTTGCGGCGACCATCAACGAAGACAGCAATACCATCGAAGACGTTTACGAGCCTTATCTGTTGCAACTCGGCTTCGTCGCGCGGACGCCGCGCGGGAGAGTTGCCACGCAGCGGGCATACGAACATCTGCACAAAGAAATGCCGAAAAGGGCAAAAGAACAACTTTCTCTGTTCGATATCGAATAGACCTGAGATAAACATGCTGAAAACAAGCGATTTTTATTACGATCTGCCAGAAGAACTGATCGCGCAGACCCCCGTATATCCGAGGGACAGTTCCCGTCTTCTCGTGTACGACAGACAAAAAGACGAGGTTTCGCACCGCATTTTCAAAGATGTGACCGACTATCTGAAAAAAGGCGACGTGCTCGTCGTAAACAATACGAAAGTATATCCCGCGCGTATCCACGCGATGACGGAACACGGCGGAAAGGTCGAGATCCTTCTTTTGAAAAGACAGAATCTGACAGACTGGGAAGTCCTCGTAAAACCGGGGAAAAAGTGCAGGGAAGGCACGGTTTTAAAGGTGAACGACGAGTTATCCGTCGAAATCCTGTCCCGCACGGAAGAGGGCGGGCGTATCGTCCGCTTCTTGTTCGACGGGGTATTCGAAGACATTCTTTCCCGTGTGGGCGAGATGCCGTTGCCTCCGTATATTCACGAAAAACTGAAAGATCAGTCCCGCTACCAGACGGTTTACTGTAAGGAAGAGGGGTCTGCGGCGGCGCCGACGGCGGGTCTGCATTTCACGACGGAACTGCTGGACAGGATCCGCGGAATGGGGGTCGAGATCGTGGAGGTGCAGCTGAACGTCGGGCTCGGTACTTTCCGCCCCGTCAAGGTGGAAGACGTTACGACCCACAAAATGCATACGGAGTATTATTCCGTTACGGAAGAGGCGGCGGAGAAGATCAACGCCGCAAAACGGGAAGGCAGAAGGGTGATCGCCGTCGGAACGACGAGCGTCCGTACGCTGGAGAGCGCGGCGAACGAAAACGGCGCGGTCGAAGCGAAACACGGCGATACCGACATCTTTATTTACCCGCCGTATAAGTTTAAGGTGGTGGACGCGCTGATCACGAATTTTCACCTGCCGGAAAGCACGCTCGTTATGCTGGTGGCGGCGTTCACTTCGCGCGAAAAAATACTGGAACTTTACAATCTCGCCGTGAAAGAAAAATACCGGTTCTTCTCCTTCGGAGACGCCATGTTTATTTTCTGAACGGAAAAATCCGCAGGGGCGCGCCCTTTGCGGGGAAAACGGATATTATGGAAAAATTTTATTTCGAAACGATAAAACAGGACCCGACGACGGGTGCGCGCGCGGGTATTTTTCACACCCCGCACGGCGACGTGGAAACCCCCGTATACATGCCGGTCGGCACGCAGGCAACGGTGAAAGGGGTGCTCCCGAGAGATCTGAAAGAGGCGGGAGCGAGCATCGTTCTTGCCAATACCTACCACCTTTTTATGCGCCCCGGCGACGAAATCGTGAAAAAAGCGGGCGGTCTGCACGAGTTTATGAACTGGCAGGGTCCCATTCTGACGGACAGCGGCGGATTTCAGGTGTTTTCTCTTGCGAAACTGAACGACATCGGCGACGACGGCGTGACTTTCCGTTCCAACGTGGACGGAAGCAAGCATTTCATCACGCCGGAAAGGGCGATCGCGATCGAAAACAACCTCGGCGCGGATATCATCATGGCGTTCGATCAGTGCAGCGAATACGGCGCCGACTATAAGGCGAGCACGGCGGCGATGAAACGCACGCTTGCATGGCTGGACAGATGTTACAACGCGCATAAGCGGGAAGACCAGGCGCTTTTCCCGATCGTGCAGGGCAACGTATTCAAAGACCTTCGCGCCGTTTCTTTAAAGGAAACGATCCCTTATGCGAAATACGGCATCGGCATCGGCGGTCTTTCCGTCGGCGAGCCGAAAGAGATCATGTACGACGTGATGGATTCCATGCTCGAAAACTATCCGACCTCGATCCCCCGCTATCTGATGGGGGTCGGAAGCCCGGACTGTCTGATCGAAGGGGTGATGCGCGGTATCGATATGTTCGACTGCGTGCTCGCTACAAGGATCGCCCGTAACGGAACGGCGATGACGTCCCGCGGGAAGGTGGTCGTGAGAAACGGAAAATACAAGGAAGACTTCACCCCGCTCGACCCGGAATGCGATTGTTATTGCTGCCGCCATTACACCAAGGCGTATTTGAGGCACGTGGTAAACGTGAACGAGATGATGGGCGGAATGCTTCTGAGCCTGCATAACATTTCTTTCCTTACGAAACTGATGCGGGATATCCGGAAATCCATTCTCGGAGGATATTTTCTCGATTTCCGCAAGGAGTTTTACCGCAAATACGAGGGGCGGGAATAAGCGTTACCGGAGAAAAAAGGCAGCGTTTTTGCATGGCGGAATGAAAATTGAGTGAAACCGACAAAATTTTCGGCATTTCTCTCTCAAACGGTTGCTTTTTCGTCCGAAAAAAACTATCATTAAAGAAAAATCACGGAGATAAAACGAAATGTTCTTTCATGTTTTAAGAGACGCGGCGTCTTCTGTCGCAACGTCTGCGTCAGAGTCGGCTAAGGAATCCGCCGCGGCGAAAGCAGGCACGAATTATACGATCTGGATCATTCTCGGCGTCCTTGTCGTCTTCTTTGTCGTAAACTATTTCTTCTCCCGTAAGAGAAACCAAAAACTTGCGGAAGAACAGGAAAAGAAATCGGCGATCAAGCCCGGATACACGGTAACGACGATCGGCGGCGTGATCGGCGAAGTGGTCGAGGTCGACGAGGAAGAAAATTCCTTCGTTCTGAAAACGGGCAGCGGCGAAAACTGCAGCTATATGAAGTTCGACAAACAGGCGATCTACACCTCGAAGGCTCCCGCAGGGGAAGAACCCGCGACGGAGGGAACGGAAGATCCGTTCAATCACGGAGAAACCGCGGAAGAGGAAAATAACGGAACGGAAGAAACGGGATCTTCGGAGAACGAACCGGAAGAAACGGAAACGACCGGAGAAGAAAACGGAGACGCCGCGGATAAAACGGAATAAAGCAGAATAACGAAACATGCCTTCGCATAAGATAGAACGACAAAAACGTTTTATCTTTGCGGAGGTTTTTTCATGAAAGAAAGGGGCGGAACGAGAAAGACGATCTACGAGATCGGAAAAGGGACGATCACGGCGGTGCTCGTCACGCTGGCGTCGGTGCTTTTGTTTGCGCTGATCCTCGATCTTTCCGGCGCGGACGACAAGATCGTGCGGCCGGTCGATCAGGTGATCAAAACGCTGTCCGTTTTCTGCGGGTGCCTTGCGGCGATCCGCGGCGATAAGGGGTGGCTGAAGGGGATCGTCATCGGGGTTGCGGCGTCTCTTTTGTCGGCGGTGCTGTTCGGTTTCGTCGGGGGAGAAGGAGGCGGTTTCGGCGGTATGCTGATCGACGCGCTCTGCGCCGCGATCGTCGGGGCGGTGTCCGGGATCCTTATCGTGAACTTCGTTCCCTTCGCGAGAGAAGATCTCTGAAAATACCCGTAAAAAGCAAACGGAGGGAAAAACGGGAAAAATATCGGGCAAAAGGCGGAAGGAAAGTGATCTTCCGCCCTTTTTTGTGTTAAAATCAGATAAAAAGAAAGGGGTTTTATAAAATATTTTGCTTTTTTTATTGACTAAATCGATAATAAGTTATATAATATTAAAGTGTATATGTCGACCCGCGGTTTTCTGTAACCGGGACGGGCAGACAGGAGTAAACGTTTTAGTGCACAATCAGCAGGAGGCAAGAATGCGTAAGACCAAATCCATAGTGATCCTTACAATTCTGGCAGTGCTCATCGCCTTTTTCGGCGTGGCGAGTTTTGCCAGTTTTCCCATTCTGAACACCACGTATGACTACAATTCCATTTTCAGTCAGATCAGCAAAGGTATCGACCTCGAAGGCGGATACTATGCCGTTCTGACCCCGGAAGTCAGCGAGGAAGAAGCGGACAAGCTCGATCTGGACAGTGTGATTCAGACCATCCGTACGAGACTTGACGATAAGGGCTACACGGAAGCAACCATCACCAAGCAGGACGTTACGTCTCTCAGAGTGGAGATCCCGAACGTCGACAATGCGGACGAAGTTCTCGAGATCCTCGGATCGCAGGGCAAACTCGAATTCCGCGATTCTTCCCAGACCGTATGGCTTACGGGAGACGACGTCGAGAAGGCGACGAAGGGTTACGATCAGGACGGCAAGCCCTGCGTAAATCTCGAATTCACCGCGAACGGACAGAAAAAATTTGCCAACGCGACGAAGAGCATTTCCTCTTCTTCGGGCGAAAAGATCTTATATATCTATCTGGGAGACACTATCGTTTCTCAGCCGCAGTGTAAAGAAGAGATCAACAGCCGTACGGCAAGCATCACCGGGTTGGAATCCGTCGAACAGGCGGAGAACATCGCGGCGGTCATTTCGAGCGGCGCTCTCTCCGTGAAATTCACGATCGGCGAAACGAGACAGATCAGCGCGTCCCTCGGAGAAGGCGTCGTGAACAACGCGCTTATCGCCGCCGGGATCGGTATGCTGGTGATCTTTGCCATTCTGATCATTTTCTACGGCGGAATGGGGATCGCGGCTTCGATCGCGCTGATGATCTACGTGATCCTGTATACCGTAGTTCTCGCGCTTTTCCCGTGGGTACAGCTTACGTTCCCCGGTATCGCGGGTATGATCCTTTCCATCGGTATGGCAGTCGACGCGAACGTCGTCATCTTCGACCGTATCAAAGAGGAATACGCCCTCGGCAAAACGCCTGCGGCGGCGATCAAATCGGGTTATAAGAGAGCTTTCGTTACCGTGTTTGACTCTAACGTGACCACGGTTATCGCGGCGATCGTCCTTTGGATCTTCTGTTCCGGCTCTATTCAGGGCTTCGCGATCACGCTCTTCCTCGGTGTTCTCGTATCCATGTTTACGTCCGTCGTGGTGACGAGATGGATCATGAAATTGATGAAACCTTTGACGAGCAACGAAGAAAAGTTCTACGGGCTCGTGAGAAAGGAGGCTTCCAATGGTTAATTTTTCCTTCAGAGACAAAAAGTTTAAGATCTCCGAAAAATTCTTCCTCTATCTTGCGATCGGTCTCATCGTGATCGCGGTCGGTTTTGTGTTCATGGCGATCAAAGGCATGAACGTCGGTATCGAATTCAGCGCGGGCGCGACGGTGGAAGTTTCCGTGAAAAACATCGAGAACTTCGACGAAGGCACTTTCAAGAAAGATTTTGAAGGCTGGCTTCAGGGCGACAGAAATTTCGACGGGTCGAAGGAATACAAAGATCAGTATACCACGTCTACCACGCAGACTTCGAGAACGGCGGGCGTTACCACGTTCGAATTCCGTTTCGGAACGAAGATGAAGGAAGACGGTAAAGATGTCGATCTTTCCGAAGTGATCAACGACGAAACGAGCGACAATAACGGCAGAACCCTTCTTATGGTGAAAGCCGACGAAGTGAAAAAGGATATCGGGAAGGCTGTTCTTGCGTATCTTCAGGAGAAGTATCCGGGCGCGAACGTGACGGAAACTTCCGAAAATTTCGAGATCAACGCGCATACGCTCGATAACGACGTTATGCTTTATACCATCCGTATGGCGATTATCGCCATTGCGGTGGCTATCGTGGCAATGCTCGTTTATATCTGCTTCCGTTTCACCTGGGTCGCAGGTATTTCCGCGGTGCTCACGCTTGCGTTCAACGTTCTTGTGATGGTTTCTCTCACAACGCTGTTCAGCATCCCCGTGAACTCCACGTTCATCGCGGCGGTCATCACCATCATCGGTTATTCCATCAACGCGACGATCGTTGTGTTCGACAGAGTCCGCGAACTCGACGCGATGCCTTCCATGGTAACGGAAAGCGACACTACGATCGCAAACAAATCGATCGCAGACACTCTTTCGAGAACCATTCTCACCACGCTTACGACCCTCGTCGTGATCGTTCTCATTGCGGTATTCGGCACGAACTCCATCAAAGAATTCGCTTATCCCATTATCTTCGGTCTCATTGCGGGTGCGTATTCTTCGATCTTCCTTGCCGCTCCTACCTGGGTTTATCTCAGAAAACTGTTCCGTCAGTCGAATAAGAGAAGCTCGCAGAAGAAATCTCTCAAGAAAAAAGCTGCCGCGCAGACAGCGCAGACGAACGCTTAACGTTTTCGGATGAGCTTTGCGCCGCATATTTCTTGCGGAAAGCGGGCAGTCGGAGGCGCATGAAAAGAAATGCGAACTTCCGGCGATACGGTATTTGCGTTAAATTATACCTTGAAAAGGTGCTGCGGACGGACTTTGTATCCGTCCGCTTTTGCTTTTATCTGTCGCCGCAGGCGGCAGTTGCGGAAAAGCGATCTGCCCGTATTGGGGGAGATATTCTTTTTCCGCGGCTTAAAAAACTTTGGTTTGGATTATGATAAAAATACGGCGGAATTTAAAAGAAAGGAATCAGAAATTATCGGACGAGATCGTCAGAGCGACAGGCGTATCGGAACATTTTGCCGAGATACTGATTTCGCGTTCGATCGACAGCGGGGAAAAAGCCGTTGCTTTTTTGCATCCGTCGAAAAAGAATTTATCCGACCCTTATTCTCTTGCCGGCATGAAAGAAGCCGTCGAAAGGTTGAATGAGGCAAAGGAGAACGGCGAAACGGTCGTCGTTTACGGCGATTACGACGCGGACGGCATTTCCGCCGTTACGACTTTGGTGAAGACCCTACGTATGTTCGGGATAGACGCGGGTTACGTGATCCCCGAGCGGGAAAACGGATACGGGCTCACCGAAGAAGTGCTCGATCGCATGATCGACGAATATTTTCCGGACCTCGTTGTAACGGTTGACTGCGGGATCAGCGCAAAAACGCAGGTGGAGAGATTGAAAGATCTCGGGATCGACGTTATCGTGACCGATCACCACGAGATCCCGGACGAGCTGCCGGATTGTGCGGTGATCAACTGCAAATTACCGGGACAATCGACTTATGACGGGCTTTGCGGCGCGGGTGTCGCCTATCAGTTGTCCCGCGCGCTGATCGGCGAAAAAGCGGATTCTCTTCTCGACGTAGTGGCTGTCGCCACCGTTGCGGACAGTATGCCCCTTACGGGAGACAACAGGATCATCGTGGGGGAAGGGATAAAAAAGATTCGCGAAGGCAAGGGATGCAAAGCGATCAAGGCGATCCTTTCCGTGGCGCAGGCAAAGGAGATCTCTTCCACCGCGCTCGCTTTTACGGTCGCTCCTCGGGTGAATGCCGCCGGCAGAATGGGAGACGCCGGCTCGGCACTCGAATTGTTTTTAAGCGAGGACGATGAAGAGATCAGGGCTTTAGCCGAAAAGCTGAACCGCTACAACGCGGCGCGGCAGACGGCGTGCGACGAACTTTATAAACAGGCAAAGGAAAAACTGAAGAAAGTCGATCCTAAATCGCGAATCATCGCCTTATACGACGACGAATGGAAATCCGGACTCGTCGGGATCGTCGCGGCGAAACTTGTGGAAGAGTATAATAAGCCGACGGTTTTATTTACGGAAAGTAACGGCGTTCTGCACGGAAGCGCGCGCTCGCCCGAAGGGATCAACGTGTTCGACGCTCTTTCTTATGCGAAGGATACGGCGGAAGAATTCGGCGGGCATGCGCAGGCTGCCGGCGTAACGATCCGGAAGGAAAACCTTCCGCTGTTTGAAGAAAAGATGAACGAATATCTTTCTTCCCGTTATCTCGCCGGCGATTTCCGTCGGGTGATGGAAGCGGAAGAGCTGATCGACAGTCCTTTCGATCTTTCCTTCGCGCGCGAGCTTGAATTGCTCGAGCCGACGGGGGTGGAAAACAGGAAGCCCCTGTTTGCCGTTTTGTGTGGCAGGGCGGACGCCTCGCCCATCAAGTTCGGTTCTCCCCATATCTCTTTCCGTACCCCTTATATCGATCTTTTGTATTTCGGCGGTTACGGGCAGACGGAAATGCTGAACGCGGATTACAAGAAAACGATCGTTTTCGAGCCGAATATTTCCTCCTACAACGGCAAAGAATCTTTAAAGGGGTACGTGAGAAAAGTGGAAACGGTCGCGGAGGACGGCGAAGCCGCGCGCGCGAACGTATTTGCTTCTTTTACAGGGGCAAGGGGAAAGAATTACACGCCGATCGGAGACGAAGCGTGTAAAAAAATGATCGCCGACGCCGGGCGGGAGATCTACGGCACGCTGTTTGTCGCCGGAAGGCTCGATACCTTGCGCAGATTCCCGGAGCTCGGAAATTTCGATCTCTCCGTTCTGAAGCCGAACGGAAAGGGGAATGCCTCGTGCGTGCTCTGGGGGATCGAAGAAATACCGGAAGGATTCGGAAGGGTCGTTTATCTCGACAGACCGCCGATGGTTCTCGAAAAAGAGGGAACGGAGATCTTTGTGAACGAGTCCCGCGAGGGATTTTATACCGAAGATTTTTCCGTGGACCGTAAAGTATTCGGCGAGATTTTTCTCGCGATGAAAAAATTCGGAAAATTCGCCCGGGTGGCGGACGTTTTCGCGCGCTACGGGCTTGGCTATCCGGTGGCGGAAGGAGAATTTGTTCGCGGGGTATTGGAAGAGCTCGGAATCATCCGCTGCGAAAACGGGATCCGTTTTGTCGATCCCGACGTAAAAGCAGAGCTTACGAAATCGGAATTATACCGCGCGGTTTCCGCCGCGCTCTGTCAGGGGAGGTGACGGCATGACGTCCGACGAATTATACGAAAGCTGTCTGAAAAAAATCGACGCGACCTATCAGCCCGACGAGATCGACGTATTAAGAAGGGCGTTTGAATTCGCAAAGAAAGCGCACACGGGGCAGAAACGAGCTTCGGGCGAAGAATATTTCACCCATCCCGTATCCGTGGCGATGATCCTGATCGATCTCGGTATGGATTACACGTCCGTGGCGGCGTCGTTTCTGCACGACGTGATCGAGGACACCCCCGTTTCGGAAGGGGATATCGAAAAGGAATTCGGAAGCGAGATCCTCGAGCTTGTGGAAGGAGTAACGAAACTCGATAAGATCGAATTCAAATCGAGGGAAGAAGCGCAGGCGGAAAACTTCAAGAAGATCTTTGTTTCCATGGCGAAGGACATCCGCGTGATCATCATAAAACTTGCGGACAGACTTCACAATATGCGCTCTCTCAACTACCTTTCTTCGGAAAGGCAACAGAGGATCGCGCACGAAACGCTGGATATTTACGCTCCGCTGGCGGGCAGGCTCGGTATTTCGCAGATCAAGTGCGAACTCGAGGATCTTTGTCTGAAATACACCGATCCGGAAGCATACGAATTTCTGTCCGTCAACATTCATTCCAAACTTGCCGAAAGACAGCAGTTTGTGGAATACGCCGTGGGCGAACTGAAGGCGATCCTCGCGGAATCGAACATCAAAGGGGAAGTGTTCGGCAGACCGAAGCATTTTTATTCCATCTATAAAAAAATGAAAAGGCAGGGGAAAACGCTCGATCAGATCTATGATCTTACTGCCGTCCGCGTGATCGTCGATACGGTGGACGAGTGTTACGAGCTCCTCGGCAAGATCCATAAAAAATGGAAACCCATTCCCGGCAGGATCAAAGATTACATCGCCATGCCGAAGGAGAACATGTATCAGTCTCTTCATACCACCGTCGTAACGGACATCGGGAGGATCTTTGAAATCCAGATCCGTACCAAGGAGATGAACCGCACGGCGGAATTCGGTATCGCGGCGCACTGGAAGTATAAGGAAAACAAAGAAGGAGCGGATAGTTTCGATAAACGCCTTTCCTGGATCCGCGAGGTGATGGAATGGCAGGGCGGGCTCAACAACTCCACGGAGTTTATCGAAAGTTTAAAAGGAGACGTTTATAACAGCGAGGTGCTCGTTTTTACGCCGAAGGGGGAAGTGATCGCCCTGGTGAAGGACGCCACGCCTATCGATTTTGCCTATCGCATTCATACGGAAGTAGGCAATAAATGCGTCGGCGCGAAGGTGAACGGAAAGATCGTTCCCTTAAACACCACTCTTTGCGTGGGCGACGTCGTAGAGATCATTACCTCGAAACTCTCGAAAGGTCCGAGCTGGGACTGGCTCAGGATCGCGAAATCTTCGGGAGCGAAAGCGAAGATCAAAGCCTTCTTCAAAAAGAGCATGGCGGAGGACAAGCAGAAGCTCGGCAGGGCGATGCTCGAAAGCGAAGCAAAAAACAGAGGCTACGTTTTCGGCGAGCTTTTAAACCCCGTTTCCTTCGAACGGGTGGGGCAGAAACTCTCTTTTTCCACGGTGGACGAAATGTACGCCGCCGTCGGATGCGGCGCCGTTTCCGTCAATCAGGTTCTTTTAAAGCTCATCGATTTTTATCGGAAGGAAGTTCCCGTCCCCGAAAAAAAATTCGTCAACCGACCGCAAAAGCCGACGGAGAACGCGGGCGGCGTAAAGATCAAGGGAATGGAAGGGCTGCTCGTCCGTTTTGCGGGATGCTGTAACCCCGTTCCGGGCGACGATATCGTCGGTTACGTTTCGAGGGGGCGCGGAATTACCGTGCATCGCCGGGACTGTCCGAATATGAGAAACGAAGAGCCGGAAAGACTGCTCGAAGCCGAGTGGACGGGAAAGCAATCGAGTTATTCCGTTTCGCTGAAAGTGATCGGCGGAGAGGATGCTCCCATTCTCGTTACCGTTTCCAATATCTGTACGTCGTGCGGGTTTGCGATCACCGGCGTAAACGGACGTATTGATGCAAAGAATCACCATTCGATCGTCGATTTTACCATTAAACTCAACAAGAAAGAAGATCTCGATCTTCTTATTTCCAAGGTGCGGCAAAGCCCCGACATCCTTGACGTATTCAGAACGCTGACATGATGAAAATAACCGCGATCCCCGTCCGTCCAATCGGGGCAAACACGTATCTTCTGGAAGACGAAGAAACAAAAAAATGCCTGATAATCGACCTCGGCGGGGACTTTGATAAAATAAAACAATGGCTTGACGACCGCGGTTCGACTGCGGAGGCCCTTCTTTTGACGCACGGACATTTCGACCACGTTTCGGGCGGAGCGGACGCGAAAGCGTGCGGCATTCCCGTCGGAATTTCGAAAAAGGACGAGCATATGCTGTCCGGCGATGGTAATCTTGCCGCGGAGTTCGGCTATCCGTATACTCCGTTTGCGGCAGACTTCCGGTTTTCGGACGGGGAAGAGCTCGATTTCGGCCCCTTCCGTGTGAAGGTGATCGCTACGCCCGGTCATTCCGCGGGATCGGTCTGTTTTCTGATCGGCGGGGTGCTTTTCAGCGGAGATACTCTCTTTTGCCGTTCTTACGGAAGAACGGACTTTGCGGACGGAAACGGGAAGGATCTGCGCGAATCGATCACGAAAAGGCTGTTTTCTCTTCCGGAAACAACGGTCGTTTTCCCCGGGCACGGGGAGAAAACGACGATCGGGGAAGAGATCTTATACAATCCGATCCGGAGGGAATTATGATCGAAACAAACGTGACGGGGCTTCTTCCCGAACTTCTGGAGGAAAGCAAATTTTTTCACGGCGCGGACGAGCTGAACGTGACGCATACTTCGCTCGCGACGGAAAAGGGTTTCCGCGAGGAGATCGCCATCGAAGGTCGCGGAGACTTTACGTATGATTTCGCATGCTCGTATTCGGGCGAGATCGAAAGAAAACGCTATGAAAAACGCTTTTCCAAACTCGCGTTTTACCGCGCCCTTTCTTCCGTTCTGAAAGAGACCATGCCGTGGGGCGCGCTTACGGGGATACGCCCGGTCAAGTTCTCTTACCGCGAGGGGGAGAACTGGCGGGAAACCATGCGCGACGTAATGGGCGTGGAAGAGGAAAAACTCGACATCGTGGATCGCATCCGGCGGGAACAAGCGCCTTATTACGAAACCTTTCCCAAGGACGCCGATCTGTTTATCGGCATCCCTTTTTGTCCGACGAGGTGTTCTTATTGTTCGTTCGTGTCGCAGGAGATCGGAAAATGCGGGCAGATTCCGGAATACGTTGATTGTTTAACGAAAGAAATAATCGCGGCTAAACGGCTTATAGGGAGGCTTCGCTCCGTTTATATCGGCGGGGGAACCCCTGTTTCCCTTCCGGTAAAAGAGTTGGAGAGGATCCTCGATACCGTGAAGGATCCCGGTGTGGAATTTACGGTGGAGGCGGGGCGCCCGGATTGCATCGACGAAGAAAAGCTGGAGCTTCTCCGGTCGAAAGGCGTTACGAGGATCTGCGTGAATCCGCAGACGTTCCATGACAAAACGCTCGTTCTTCTCGGCAGAAAGCACACGGTGAAAGAAATCCTCGATAAGTACGAGCTTGCGTTGAAATACGGTTTTTCCGTCAATATGGATCTGATCGCGGGGCTTCCCGAAGAAACGTTTGACGATTTTCGTTACAGCGTCGACAAAGCGGCCGATCTCTCGCCCGATAACGTGACGGTGCATACGCTTTCTTTAAAAAAGGGAAGCCGGCTGAAGGAGTCGGTCGAACGTTTGCCGGACGGGGAGATCTCGAAAATGATCGGATATTCTTCCCGCAGGCTGATCTCGTCCGGATACGAACCGTATTATCTCTATCGGCAGAAATATATGGCGGGCAATCTCGAGAACACCGGTTATACGAAACCGGGTAAAGGCTGCGTTTACAATATCGACGTGATGGAAGAGATCACGGACAACGTGGCTTGCGGCGCGAATGCCGTTTCGAAAAAACTGTTCGGAGAAGAAGACCGGATCGAACGCTACGGCGCCCCGAAAGACATTGCGACCTACATTGCGAAGATCGACCGCATTATCGCGGATAAGGAAGCTCTTTTTCTCGGGGAAAACGGGAAAGGGGCGGCGAAAAGCTGAACCTCGGAACGAAAGAAGCCGGAAAGGACAAATAAAGAGAGAAAAGGCGAAATAGTTTTCGTTTTGCTTTGAAAAACGTTTGCATTTCGCGGTAAAATATGTTAATATAGTTATGGTCGCAAAATGCGGCCGCAAAGGCTTACTGCGAAGTTCAACGAGTACTCGCCGTTCCGCTTCGTTTTCAAGTCTGAAACAATTTTCCATACGGAGGATAATAAAAATGGAAAAAGAAAGAAAATCGCAGATCATTAACGACTTCAAGAGACACGACGGGGATACCGGTTCCACCGAAGTGCAGATCGCTCTTCTTACGGAGAGGATCAACCACCTGAACGAGCACCTGAAAGTCAACAACAACGATAAGCACAGCCGTCGCGGGCTTCTGAAAATGGTCGGCCGCAGAAAGGGCTTGCTTGACTATCTCAAATCGATCGATATCGAAAAGTACAGAGAAATCGTTGCAAAACTCGGTCTCAGAAAGTAACGGTCACGAGGCTGTCGCATGAAAAAGGCGTACGGAAAAGCGAACTTACCGAAGCAAGTTTCGCTTCTTCTTCGCCGTTGCGGCGGCTTTTTTCTTTATTGAAAGAGGTTTGCTTGCCGGAAACGCGGAGATATCCTCGCGAAAAGGCAAACGGATCACGATGAAAGACACGGACGTCACCGCGACGGCGGTTGCTTCCGTTTCCGCCGGAGGAAGAGAGTTTTTCCCCGGCATATAATCAGAGTTACAAGGAGAACAAATCAGCATGTTGGAAAATCACAAAATTTTCAAAACGACGATCGGCGGCAGAGAAGTTTCCGTCGACGTGGGCAAGTATGCTCAGCAGGCGAACGGCTCGTGTATCGTTCGTTGCGGGGAAACGGTCGTTATGGTCAACGTTACCATGGCGCCCGTGCCGAGAGAAGGAATGGATTTCTTCCCCCTTTCGGTAGACTATGAAGAGAAAATGTACTCCGTCGGCAAGATCCCCGGCGGTTTCAAGAAGAGAGAGGGCAGAGCGAGCGACAAAGCGATCCTCGTTTCCCGCCTGATCGACAGACCGATCAGACCTCTTTTCCCGAAGGGCTTGTTTAACGACGTTACCGTTGTGGCGACCGCTCTTTCGGTCGATCAGGACATCGCGCCGGAACCGCTTGCCATGTTCGGCAGCTCCGTTGCTCTCAGTATTTCGGATATTCCCTGGGCGGGCCCCACGGGATCCGTTGTCGTCGGCATCGTCGACGGGGAATACGTGATCAACCCGTCGGTAAAACAAAAAGAACATAGCACTCTCGCACTGAACCTTTCCGGTACGAAAGACGCTATCATGATGGTAGAAGCGGGCGCGAAGGAAATCGATGACGAAGCGATGGTCGGCGCCATTCTGTTCGGTCACGAAGAAATCAAAAAGCAGTGCGCCTTTATCGAAGAGATCGTGAAGGAATGCGGCAAGACCAAGCTTGAAATGGATCTTTATCACGTTCCCGAAGATCTCGACGCCGCCGTCAGAGCGTATGCGGGCGAAAAACTCGATTACGCGCTCGACACGTTCGACAGATTCGAACGTCAGGCTCGTCAGGACGAGGTGGAAAAGGACGTTCTCGCGCATTTTGCGGAAGAATTCCCCGGAATGGAAAGAGAAATGAAAGATTCTCTTTACTATATCACGAAGGAAAAAGTCAGAGCGAAGATCACGAACACGGGCGTAAGACCGGACGGAAGAAGCCTTACCGAGATCAGACCGATCTGGTGCGAACACGGTATTTTACCGAGGGTTCACGGCAGCGCGGTATTTACGAGAGGCATGACGCAGGTCATGACGACCTGCACGCTCGGCACGATTTCCGAAGTGCAGAAACTCGAAGGTCTCGATAACGAAGAATACAAGAGATACATTCATCACTACAACATGCCCGGTTATGCTTCCGGCGAAGCGAAGCCGCTCAGAAGCCCCGGCAGAAGAGAGATCGGTCACGGCGCGCTTGCGGAAAGAGCGCTCGAACCCGTAATTCCTTCCGAAGAGGAATTCCCGTATGCGATCCGTCTCGTTTCCGAAGTCCTTTCTTCCAACGGTTCGACCTCGCAGGCTTCCGTCTGCGGTTCCACGATGGCTCTGATGGACGCCGGCGTTCCCATTAAGAGACCGGTTGCCGGTATCGCGATGGGTCTTATCAAGGATACCGAAAGCGGTAAGATCTCCGTCCTTTCCGATATCCAGGGGCTTGAAGACTTCCTCGGCGATATGGACTTCAAGGTTGCGGGTACGGTCAACGGGATCACTGCCATTCAGATGGATATCAAGATCAAAGGCATCAGCGAAGAGATCCTGAGAAAAGCCATTCATCAGGCAAACGAAGGTCGTCATTTCATTCTCGGCAAAATGCTCGAATGCATTCCCGAGCCGAACAAAGAACTTTCGAAGTATGCGCCGAAGATCATTTCCTTCACGATCCCGACCGAAAAGATCAAGGACGTTATCGGTAGCGGCGGAAAGACGATCAATAAGATCATCGACGAAACCGGCGTTAAGATCGATATCAATGAAGACGGAAAAGTATTCATTGCGACCTACGGGGAAGATATGTCCAAAGCGGAAAAGGCAAAAGCCATGGTCATGTCCATCGCGAGAGATCCCGAGGTGGGAGATATGTTCATTTCCACCGTTGTGAGGATCCTTCCGAGAGTGGGCGCGTTCTGCGAACTTGCACCCGGCAAAGACGGCATGATCCACATTTCCAAGATGAGCGACAGAAGGATCGATTCCGTAGACGAAGTCCTTGCGATCGGCGATACCGTCAAGGTAGAGATCATCAAGATCGGCGAAAAGGGCATCGACCTGAAGCTTCTCGAAAAAATCGAACAGGAATAATTGTCCGGGTTTTCCGGATCGAAGAGCCGCCGTGTAAAAAGCGGCTCTTTTCTGTTACGATTCGTTTCTATTAAGTAAAATAACAGCCTATAGGTTGATTAACGGGGTATTTATGGGTTTTTCGGAAGTTGTTAAGATCGTTCTTCTCGGCATTATCGAGGGGATCACGGAATGGTTACCGATCTCCAGCACGGGGCACATGATCCTTTTCGAACGGTATTTCCCCCTTTCCGTGAGCGAAGATTTCAAAAACGTGTTTTTCGTGGTGATACAGCTCGGGGCGATCCTTGCGGTCGTGGCGTTGTTTTGGAACAAGCTTTTTCCCTTCCGTTTCAAAAAGGACGAGCCGCACGTCAGGAAAGACGTTATCGTGATGTGGTTAAAAGTCGCGCTGGCATGCGTGCCCGCGGCGATCGGTTTTCTGATCGACGATTTTCTTACCGAGCGTTTTTACAATCCGCTTACGATCGCGATCATGCTGATCGTTTACGGCATTGCGTTTATCGTGGTGGAACAAGTCAATAAAAAAAGAACGCCGACGGTAAATTCGGTCGGCGAACTTTCTTTCGGTAAGGCGTTTCTGATCGGGTGTTTTCAGGTTCTTGCGATGATCCCGGGGACGTCCCGTTCGGGCGCGACGATCGTAGGCGCGTTGATCATCGGGATCTCGAGACCGACCGCGGCGGAGTTTACCTTCTTTCTCGCCGTGCCGACCATGGTCTGCGCGTCTGCCTATAAGCTCATAAAATACGGTTTTTCTTTCGGCGGAACGGAAATCTCGGCGCTTCTTCTCGGAATGGCGATTGCCTTTGTCGTATCGTTGTTTGCGATAAAATTCCTGATGAATTTCGTTCGTAAACACGATTTCATGCCGTTCGGTATTTACCGTATCGCGCTGGGGCTTGTCGTGATCCTGTTGCTTGTGATACTTTGATCTCTATCGCGTTGTGCCTGCGGATCTGCCGATAAAGCCGCGCGGATCAGATCGACGTTCTTTCCGATCCTTTCGTCGTGCGGGGAGAGGGCGTGCGCTTTTTCCGCTTCGGCAAGAGCTTCGCATTTCTTCCCCTCGTAAAAAAGGGCAACGGAAAGCAGGTCGTGCGGAAGCGCGCCGTAGGCATTTTTTTCCGTAATATACGTAGAAGTCTTTTCGCTCAGCGAAAGGGCTTTTTTTGTAAAGAAAATCACTCCTTCCCAGTTTTTTATGCCGAGATAATAGGTCGCGGCGTCGATCAGAGGTTCTCTTAAGTGCGGGGCTTCCGCGATCGCGCGGAGCATCCACGCTTCCCCTTCCGCATGGTTTCCGAGACGAAAATAGCATTTCGAAATGTATCGCATGGAAGCGGCTCTTTCGTCTTTCCAGGTAGCGGAAGGAAGAGAGAGATGGCGTTTCAGCGTTTTGATCGAATCTTCCCATCTTCCGTAAAAATAATATTCCCGCCCGAGATAATGGGTGTTTCTGTCGTCCGACGGCATTTCGGAAACGGATAGTTCGAGCAGAGGGAGATATTGCCCGCGCGATTTTGCGGGGTCTGCTTTGTGGTCGAGTTGTATTCCGTCCACAAAAATACTTTTCCCCGTGACGCCGTAAGAAAACGCAAGGATCTCATGCACGGGGTGAAGCCAGTACACGCCCCATCTTCGGTGAATTTTGGAATAACGGAACACGTATCCTTCCGAGCCGTCTTCGTTGAAATTCCAGGTGTACCGATAGTATGCGCGCAAACAATCTTCCGTCCATGCCTGTTCCAGTTTTTCCCGCCAGCCCGGGTGAAAATATTCGTCGAGATCGGTGCATACGCAGACGTCTGCGTCGGGCGGAACGAGAGAGAGGGAAAGATTTCGCGCGCGGTCGAACCGCCAGGGAGATACCTCGTGCACGGTAACGTGTGCGCCTCCCTCGGTCAGAAGTTTTACGGTCGCGTCGGAAGAGCCGGTGTCGAGCACGTAAATGCCGTCGGCTTCCCGCATGGAGGAAAGCCAGCGATCTACGAATTTTTCTTCGTTTTTACAGATTGCGTAAACACAGATTTTCATATTTTACCCCTTTTGAAATAGCGGAACGTCGATTTTGCGGCGTGTGGTTTTGCGGCGTGTGCGTTTGCGGCGTGTGGTTTTGCGGCGTATGCGTTTGCGGCGTGTGCGGGCGCGCCGACCGAAAAAGCCGCCGCGAAGGCGACGGCTTCCTCTGTCTGACTGCGCTGCGCAGATTATCGATCGGGTAAGATCAAGAATTCATAAGTCCGGCGGCGATCAGATTGGTAAGCAGCTGATTGAACTGCGTTACGATGTTGGTTTCGGTCGCGGCGGCTACGTTGGCTGCCGGCGTAACCGTTCCTGCGGGTCCGGTGGGGCCGGTGGCTCCGACCGCACCCGTTGCGCCGGTTTCACCCGTGGGTCCGGTAGGCCCCGTTGCTCCGACCGCTCCCGTTGCGCCGGTTTCACCCGTGGGTCCGGTGGGGCCGGTGGGACCCGTTGCTCCGACCGCACCCGTTGCGCCGGTTTCACCCGTGGGTCCGGTGGGGCCGGTAGCTCCGATCGCTCCCGTTGCGCCGGTTTCACCCGTGGGTCCGGTGGGGCCTGCGGGTCCGGTGGGACCGGTAGCTCCGACCGCACCCGTTGCACCGGTTTCACCCGTGGGTCCGGTGGGACCGGTAGCTCCGACCGCTCCCGTAGCGCCGGTTGCTCCCGTGGGACCGGTGGGACCTGTTGCTCCGACCGCTCCCGTAGCGCCGGTTGCTCCCGTGGGTCCGGTTGCTCCTGCGGGGCCGGTGGGGCCGATCGTTGTTACGGTGCGTACGGTAACGACGGTGTGCGGCGGCAGCGGTGCGGGCGATCTCCCGCAGCCGAAAGGACGATAATCCTGCCGTTCGTTCCGGTTTCCGCAACGACAGTCGGGATCAAAAATACACATAATAAGCCCTCCTTGGTTGATTGGAAGAAAAATTCCCTTTCGGGATCTTTTCTGCGGCGAAAGAAGGGGGCGGGCTTTGTCTCGTTTGACTCCGTTCGCCGTTTTTCCCCGTCATCCGCCCCCTATATCGTATGTTTTTTTCGGAAAAACGGTTCGAAAAATGACCTTCTTTCATTTTATGCAAGAAATCGTTTTCGGTTAAAAGGTTGCAAAAAAGTCTCCGTCGTGCTATAATGGTAGTGATCAGTGTTTTTTGTCTTCTTTGACAGAATATGTCGTAAAAGGCTAAGAATGATTCAAAAATAAAGGGGAATGAATTATTTTATGAATAACAGATCGATCAAAAGGATGTGCGCGCAATTCGGGATCACGGGGGAATATCTTTCCTTCGAAGTAATGACGAACGGACACATCAACAGTACGTTCCGCGTTTATTTTCTGAGAGACGGCGTAGTGAAAGATTATATTTTACAAAAAATCAACCGCTACGTGTTCGCCTCGCCCGAGAACGTGATGGAAAATATCATAAGCGTTACGGAGTATATCCGCAATAAGATCAAAACGCAGACGGGAGTCAGCGCAAGAAGGTATGTTCTCCATTATCTGCTTTCAAAAATGAGGAAGCCGTTTTTTGTCGATCAGGACGGCGAATACTGGCGTTGTTGTCGGTTTATAGACGACTCCGTGACCTTCAATATGACGGACAATCCGAAGGTGATCGAGGAATCGGGAAAAGCATTCGGAGAGTTTCAGTATTATCTGACCGATTATCCCGTGGAATCGTTACATATCGTGATCCCTCATTTCCACAACACGGTAAACCGTTACGCCCTTTTCCGCGCGGCGATCGAAGCCGACAAGGCGGGCAGGCGCGCTTCCGTACAAAAAGAAATCGACGGATATCTCGCCTTAGAAGATCTCGCGACGAAAATGTATAAAATGCAGCGAGCGGGAGAATTGCCGTTAAAGGTGACCCATAACGATACAAAATGTAATAACGTTCTTTTCGATAAGGACGATTTTTCTCATCTTTCCGTGATCGATCTCGATACGGTGATGCCGGGACTTATCGGGTTCGATTTCGGCGATGCGATCCGCTTTACCGCCAACTCTGTCGACGAGGACGAAAGCGATCTTTCCCTCGTTTCTCTCGATATGGATAAGTTCAGAGCGTTCAGCAAAGGGTTTGTTTCCGTAGTGGGGAAGTCCCTTTCGGAAAACGAAAGAAAAACGCTTGCGCTCGGCGCCGTTACCATGACGGTGGAATGCGGCATGCGTTTTCTGACGGATTATCTCGACGGCGATCTGTATTTCCGCGTTTGCTACCCCGAGCATAACCTGGTAAGAAGCCGTTGTCAGCTGAAACTTGCCGAGGACATGATTTCCCGTCTGGACGAAATGAACGACGTGATCGAGAAGATCGCAAGGCAATAAGTCTGACGTGCGTTCTCCGCAAATACCGCGCGATAAGTCGATAAAACGATATTTTTAAAAAGAATTTCCGAGGTCGTGAAAGACGTTACGCGGATTCCGCCAAAAAATAAAAGACGACGAAAGCAAATAACGGGTTTCTGTTGACCCGATAAAAAACAGGAAACGAAAAGATCCCGCAGGAAGATTTCTGCGGGATCTTTTCATGTGTTTTCGGTATCGGTTACAACCCTGCGGCTCGCGATATCTCCTTTCTTCCCGACAAGAAAACCCTTTTTCGGATAAAAAGGGAAGTAAAACGACGGCGGCAGGTATGGTATAATTACAACGCTATGGTGGTTTATATCGAATACGTGATCATAGATAACGTAGTGATCGACAGTCTGCTTTTAAGCCTTGTGCAAAAGTGTTTTCATCGAAAACGAAACAAGCCGAGGATCTTTCTCGCTTCCTTGTTTGGCGCAGCGACCGCCTGCGTTTTTCCGCTGCTTTCTCTTTCGTTTGTACCGGCGATCGCGCTGAAACTGCTGTGCGGTTTCGTTATGAGCTTGCTTTCCTGCCGGTGCGAAAGCGTGCGGCAATACATATCGAATTATCTGTTGCTTCTTCTTCTGACCTTTCTGTCCGGCGGCGCGGTATATGCCGTTTGCCATGCGTTCGGGGTTTCGTTCGATCTTCTCTCCGGCGCGTATGGAGGAGAAGTTTGTCTCGGCGGACTGCTCGCGTTTGTATATTTGTTATCGCGTGCGATCGGGAAGGTCGCTATGTCGCTCTATCGGAAGAAGACGATCTTCCCCTTTCTGAGAGATTGCGAGGTCGTGATCGGCGATATGAGTTTTTCGGTAAAAGGCTTCATCGATAGCGGTAATACGCTGTTTGACCGAAAAAGCGGGCTTCCCGTGATCCTTGCGTCTCCCGAGCTTTCCGTCAGGCTGAGAACGAGCGGCGCGCTGGCGGGGAAGAGGGCAAGAGAAATGTATTTTTCTACCGTGTCGGGAAAAGATCACGTTCCCGTTTACGTTTTGGAAAAATTAAAGATATATTGCGAAGAAGAGACGAATATAATATACAACGTAGCGATAGGTCTTTCGGAAAAACCGTTCTGCAACGGGGGAGAATACGATCTTTTGTTGAACCCCGCGGCGACGCGGGAGGAGAGAAAAGTCGTGTAGATCCGGCAGACGCCGAACGAGGGGAGGAAGAAAACATGTTGAAAACGATAGCCGGAATGTTGCGGAAATTTTTCGCGCAAAGCGACGGGAATGCGATCCATTATCTTTCCGGAGCGGAAGTTCTGCCGAAGCCTTACACGGCGGACGAGGAACAGGAGATCCTGTCCCGTCTCGAAGAGGAGGGAGAGTCGATACGGAACGACCTGATCGAACACAATCTTCGCCTTGTGGTATATATCGCCCGTAAGTTCGATAACACGGGCGTGGAGCTCGACGATCTGATCTCCGTCGGAACGATCGGACTGATCAAAGCGGTAAATACTTTCAATACGGATAAGAATATCAAGCTTGCCACTTATGCGTCCCGTTGTATCGAAAACGAAATTCTCATGTATTTAAGGCGCGTTGTCAAACTGAAGGGGGAAGTTTCTCTCGACGAACCGTTGAACGTGGATTGGGAGGGCAACGAGCTTTTGCTTTCGGACGTGCTCGGCACCGATAACGACGTGGTGTATAAAGATATCGAAACGAGTGCGGAACACGAAATGCTGAAAGAAGCCATCGCGAAACTGAGCCCGCGCGAGAAAAAGATCATGGATCTCAGATTCGGGCTGAACGGTACGGAAGAGATGACGCAGAAAGAGGTAGCAGACCTTCTCGGTATTTCGCAAAGTTACATATCCAGGCTTGAAAAGAAGATCGTAACGAGGCTGAGAAAGGAAATGAAGAAGTTCGGCTAAGCGTTCTTACGTTTGTAAAAGTTTGCAGATAAGCCGATAAACGCAACTTTTGCCTTTATCAATCACGGGCGAAGAATAAAAAACGGGAAACGGGCGATAATAAACGCGGTACATATCTTTCGGGCACCCCCCGTTAAGAGAGGAGAGTTACCGCGTGAGTAAAGTTGAAATCTGCGGAGTCGATACTTCGGATCTGAAAAGACTGACGTATCGCGAAAGCGAAGAACTGCTTGCAAGAATAAAAGAGGGAGACGAGGGCGCAAGGGAGACGTTCGCTCTCGCGAACGTACGTCTCGTACTGTCCGTGATCAGGCGTTTTCCGCAGTCGAAAGTTTCTTCCGACGATCTGTTTCAGGCGGGAATGATCGGGCTTATGAAGTCGATCGACAACTTCGATCTTTCTGTCGGCGTGAGATTTTCCACTTATGCCGTGCCGATGATCGTGGGGGAGATCAAACGCGTGATCCGCGGGAGCAACAGCCTGCGGGTATCGAGAAGTATCCGCGATACCGCGTATCGTATCCTGCAGGCGCGCACGGATATCGAGGCGGAAAAAAACGATTCCGCTACGCTCGACGAGATCGCGGAGCGCGTTTCCCTTGCCAGAAAAGAAGTCGTATACGCGCTCGACGCCATTTCCGATCCCGTTTCCCTGTTCGATCCCGTATACAATAAATCCGGTGACTCGCTCGAGCTGATGGATCAGATCGGCGACGAAAGGAACACCGCCGAAAAGTGGACGGAGAACGTCGCGCTGGAATCGGCGATCGGCGGGCTCGGCGAGAGGGAGCGCTCCATTCTGTATAAACGCTATTACGAAGGGAAAACGCAGACGGAAATTTCGGCGGAGATCGGGTTGTCGCAGGCGCAGGTATCGAGAATAGAAAAAAGCGCGCTGAAAAGCGTGAAGAGCAGAATGGCAAACTAAAATAACGCATTGTGCAAAAATATACGTTTATCGGCTTATACAATGGTATATTTTGTTTTTGCGGCGCATAGAATGATGACAGCGAGGCGGAAATATGGAATATAGTTATTCGGATCTGAAAAAGAAAAGCGTGATCAATCTGTCCGACGGAAAAAACCTCGGAAAAATCTGCGATCTCGTGATCTCCTGTCCGGACGGACGGGTGACGGGGATCGTTGTGCCGGGAAAGAAAGGAGGCTTTTTCGGCGGAAGCGAACTCATCATCGGGTTCGGGTGCGTCGAGAGGATCGGGGACGATTCGATCCTCGTGAAGGTCGGTGCGCCGGGGGAGTGCGGCTGTAAAAATCGCCCCGCGCCCGAAAGAGAAGAAAGCGAGGGGGAGTAAACGCCCCGCGGGAAATTAAACATTCGGCGGCGTCCTGCGGGGCGTCGCTTTTTCTTTTTTCGTCCGTTCCCTTTTTTATCGATTTTTCAGGCGAAAACCGTTGAAAAAAAAACCGTTTTATGCTATACTTTAGTTATATAGGCTTCGGTGTCGGAAGGCGGATATGAAATTTAACGAAAAACTCGGAAAAGAAAAGGCGGATTTGCTCGGCGGCGTCGTGCTCGCGTTTGTGGGAGACGCCGTCTATTCTCTTTACGTGCGCGAAAAACTGGTTTCGGAAGGAGACTATAAAACGGGAGATCTGAATAAGGCGTCTTCCGCAGTCGTATGCGCAAGGGCGCAAGCCGTCGTCGCGAAAGGAATCTATCCCTCTCTTACGGAAGAAGAGCAAAGCGTTTTCCGTCGAGGGCGCAACGCAAAGAAACCCACGCGGGCAAAGCATGCCGCCGTTGCGGAATATAATCTTTCCACCGCACTCGAAGCGGTATTCGGCTATCTGTATCTTACGGGAAAATACGACAGGCTGAGCGAATTGTTCGCCCTGGCGGAAAATTTTTCCGCGGGAGATAAAGGCATGCGCTCGGCGCCGGAGGATAAAACGAGCGAAAAAACGGAAATACGATCCGCCGCAACGGAAGAAAACGCGGCGGTCAACGGAGACGAAATATGAAAATCGAAGGAAAAAACGCGGTACGCGAACTGTTGAAAACGAAAAAGACGATCGATAAAGTGGTTGTGATGAACGGCATGAGAGACGCCGAGGCGAGAGATCTCGTTTCGCGCGTGAAACAGGCGGGCGTAAAAATTCAATTCTGCGACAAATCCGTGCTTGACAAAGAGAGCGAAAGCAGACGGCATCAGGGGTTTATTGCCTACGTGTCCGATTATCGGTATCAGGAACTCGACGCGATCTTAGACGCGTGCAAGGAGAAAGAGGACGCGTTTATCGTCGTTCTGGACGGGGTGGAAGATCCGCATAATCTCGGCAGCGTTATCCGCGTGTGCGAGTGCGCCGGGGTTGACGGGCTGGTGATCGGAAAGCACAGGAGCGCGAGCGTTACGGACGCCGTTATGCGGATCTCGGAAGGCAGCGCGAATCACCTGAAGATCGCCCGTGTGGTGAATCTGAATTCCGCGATCGAGCAGATCAAAAAGCAGAATATCTGGACGTATGCGCTCGAGCTCGGCGGGCAGTCGATCTATAAAACGGATCTGAAAGGAAGGATCTGTTTCGTGGTCGGCGGCGAGGATACGGGCGTGAACAAACTGACGAGAGAAAAATGCGACGGCATGATCTCCATTCCCATGTACGGAAAGGTCAATTCTCTGAACGCTTCCGTCGCGACGGGCGTCGGCGTGTTCGAGGCGATGCGCCAGAGAAAAAATGTTTGAGGATCTGACGGACGGCGAATTGATCGACCTGCACAAAAAAGGGGATATCGACGCTTTTCCCGTCCTGTTCGACCGTTACCGGCAGATGATCCGGGGGCTTTCGTCTTCCTATTTTCTCGTCGGGGGCGACCGCGACGATCTGATGCAGGAAGGAATGCTCGGTCTGTTAAAGGCGGTGAATACCTATAACCCGGAAGCGGGCACGGCGTTTTCCACCTTCGCGCATCTCTGTATCGAATCGGGAATGAAAACGGCGGTGAAACGTTCTCTTTCGGCGGGAAATTATCCGCTCAACGTGTCGTCCGATCTAAGCGAAGAAGGGGATAAACTCGTTTCGGAGATCGACCCCGAAAAAACGGTGATCGGAAAAGAGGACGAAGAGGAATTCGACCGCAAGATCTCCGCGACGCTTTCTTCTCTCGAATACGGCGTGCTTCGCGGGTATCTCGCCGGGCTTTGCTATCGGGAGATCGCCGAAAAACTCGGCGTAAGCGAAAAAGCGGTGGATAACGCCCTTTTCAGGATCAGAAAAAAATTACAATAAAAGCGGCTTGCGGAGGAAACCGCAAGCTGCGATATCAGGAAAATTATGGCATATCTGGCATTATACAGAAGATTTCGCCCGAGCGGCTTTCGCGGGCTGATCGGGCAGGATCACGTCGTTCGCACGCTGACCAATCAGATCGAGACCGGCAGGATCGGGCATGCATACCTTTTCTGCGGGGCGAGAGGAACGGGAAAGACTTCCGCGGCGAAAATCTTCGCGCGGGCGATCAACTGTCTTTCCCCCGAAAACGGTTCTCCCTGCGGTAAGTGCGAAGTCTGCCGCGCGCTGGCGGATCCTTCCAATCTCGATATTCTCGAAATGGACGCGGCTTCCAACAACAAAGTGGAAAACGTGCGCGAGATCCGCGATAAAATTCAGTATCCGCCCGTCAGCGGCAAGTACAAAGTTTATATCATCGACGAAGTGCACATGCTCACGACGGAAGCGTTCAACGCTCTTCTGAAAACGCTGGAAGAGCCGCCGAAGCATGCGGTGTTCATCCTTGCCACTACGGAGGTGCACAAACTGCCTTCCACCATTCTGTCCCGTTGCATGCGGTTCGACTTCCGTCTGATCCCCACGAAAGAGATCGCCGCGCTGATCGGAAAAATTTATCGTGAGATCGGTAAAGAATACGAAGAGGAAGCGCTTGTCGCGATCGCGAAGGCGGGGGCGGGCAGCGTGAGAGACGCTCTTTCCATTGCCGATATCTGTGTTTCTTACCGGGACGGAAAGCTGACCTATCGCGACGTGCTCGAGATCCTCGGCGCGACCGATTCTTCGAAGATCACCGAAACGCTCGCGCATATTTTTGCCTCCGAAACGGGTGAAATGCTCGAGATCGTGGAAAGCCTTGCCGACTCGGGAAAGAGCATCGGCGTGCTTTGCCGAGATCTGATCTCACGGCTTCGGGAACTGATCGTCTGCAAAACGTGCAAAACGGCGAAGGAGATCCTCGAATTGCCGGAAGACGTGTTTTCTTCTCTGAAACAACTCGCCGATTCCGTAGACGAGCACAGATTGCTCCGGACGGTGGAGATCTTCAGCGAAACGGAAGCGACGCTTCGCTATTCGCAGACGCCGAGGGTCGTGCTGGAAGCTGCGTGCATCAAAGCCGCCGAACCTGCGGCGGACTATAATATCGACGCTCTTCTTTCCCGTGTTTCCGCATTGGAAGAAAGGCTGAACAGCGGAAATTTCGTTGTGAAAACGGAAAAACCGCAGGCGGAAAACAAACCTTATACCGACCGCGTGACTTTGATGAAGGAAAAGGCGGAAGAACGACGGGCACCGACCGCGAAGAAGACGGCGAACGATTCCGGAGATTACGGAGACGACCCCGGTTTTGCGCCTCCGCCGGAAGACCCCGGGATCCCTCCGGAAGAGTTTTACGACGGCGGTTTTGCCGCGAGCGCGCCGACGGGACGTTCCCGCAGGGCGGCTCCCACGGAGTCGACCCGCACGACGGAAAGACCCGTTTCACCCGTTCCGGATCCCCGGGTTTCTCCGGCTCCGTCATCCGCGGGATCGACGGGATCCGCATCTGCTACAAGCCGGCAGGAAAAAACCGCGGTTTCTTCTTCGGCAGCGAACGAGCCGCCCGCGGGCGGAATGAGCGCTTCCCGGCTTTGGGGCACGGTGATCCGTAAACTTCGCGCGGGCGGAAACATCATGTTGTGGGTCGCATGTCAGGAAATGAAAGCGAGTTTAAGCGGAAGAACCCTTCGCATCGTCGCGCAGGACGACAGCGGCTATCAGGCGATCACGAAGGAAAGCAATCTTGCCGTTCTTTCCGAAACGGTGAAAGGGATCGGCGATTACGAAGTGGAAGTCATAAAAGAAGGCGGCGGAACGTCGGAAGATCGCACGGCGGAAGTCGCGAAAACGCTGGAACACGATTTCGGCGCACCCGTTAAAATCAGATAATTGCAGACAAAGAAACAATCCCGCGGAAATCGCGGCGAAAACAGATAAAAAAGGAGATTATAAAAATGGCAGGATACAGAGGAGGCTTCGGCGGATTCGGCGGCGGAGCGCAAATGCAGCAACTCATGAAACAGGCGCAGAAAATGCAGGAACAGATGGCAAAAGCGCAGGAAGAGCTTGAAGAGGCAGAGATCACCGGCGAAAGCGGAAGCGGTCTCGTGAAGGTTGTGGTGAACGGGAAAAAGGTTGTGAGATCCCTTACCATCGCACCCGAGGCGATCGATCCGGACGACGTTGAAATGCTGGAAGATCTGATCGTTGCCGCCCTGAACAGCGCGTACGAACAAGCCGAGAAAATGCACGAGGAGAAAATGGGCGCGTTCGGTGGCGCGGGCGGCTTGCTGTAACATCGGTCATGAAAGTATTTATCGAGCCGATCGGCAGGCTGATCAACGAATTTACGAAATTGCCGGGGGTCGGCAGCAAAACGGCGCAACGCTATGCGTATCGCGTGATCAATATGACGCAGGAAGAAGCCTCGGCGTTTGCCGAAGCGATCCTTCGCGCAAAGAAAGAAGTGCATTACTGCAAAGTCTGCGGAAATTTTACCGACGGCGAGGTGTGCGATATCTGCCGCGAACGCGATCATTCCGTGATCTGCGTGGTAAAAGAGCCGAAGGACGTGATCGCCATGGAAAAGGCGCACGAGTTCAAAGGCGTTTATCACGTTCTGCACGGGGTGATCAGCCCTATGGACGGGATAACGCCGAACGATATCCGTATCAAAGAACTTCTTGCACGCGTGGCGGAAGGGGGAGTGAACGAGGTGATCATGGCGACCAACCCGGACGTGGAAGGGGAAGCTACGGCGATGTATATCTCCACGCTTTTAAAACCCCTCGGTGTTAAAGTTACCCGTCTTGCGCACGGGATCCCGATCGGCAGCGAGATCGAGTATGCCGACGAGGTGACGATTTCCAGGGCGCTGCTCGACAGGAAACCCATCTGAGTTCCGGCGGCTTTTTCCAGGGAATACAAACAATAAGAAAAACGGCTTTCTTCCGATTCCGGAAGGAAGCCGTTTTTGATTGATTCAATATTGAAACGTGAGGCAATAAGCTTGTTAATAGGCGATTTTTTCTTCTACCCACGAAACGAGATCTTTCAGAGGAAGACGGATCTGTTCCATGGAATCTCTGTCGCGTACGGTAACGGTATCGTCGTTTAACGTGTCGAAATCGACGGTCACGCAGTAGGGCGTTCCGATCTCGTCCTGACGGCGGTATCTCTTGCCGATCGAACCGGATTCGTCGTACGTGCACATAAAGTGTTTCGAAAGGGTTTTGTAAACTTCTTTTGCCTTGTCTCCCATTTCCTTTTTCTGCAGGGGAAGAACGGCGACTTTGTACGCCGCGATCGCCGGGTGGAAGTGCATAACGACTCTCATGTCGCCCCCTTCGAGCGCCTCCTCGTCATAGGCTTCGGAGAGAACGGCGAGCATAAGTCTGTCCGCGCCGATCGAATATTCGATGTCGTACGGGATATATTTTTCGTTGGTAACGGGGTCGACGTAAAGCATGCTCTTGCCCGAAAATTCCTGATGGCGGGAAAGATCGTAATTCGTTCTGTTGTGAATGCCGTTGAGTTCCGACCATCCCATGGGGAAAAGATACTGAATGTCGCACGCGCATTTTGCGTAGTGGGCAAGTTTTTCGTGATCTTTATAGCGCAGGCGTTCGGGCGCGAAGCCGAGGGAGAGAAGGAAATCCCACGCCGCTTTTTTATAGTATTCGTAATATTCGAGGTCGGTTCCTTCCTTGCAGAACCACTGATGTTCCATCTGCTCGAATTCGATGGTGCGGAAAATAAAGTTGCCCGGCGTGATCTCGTTGCGGAAGGCTTTGCCGACCTGAGCGATGCCGAAGGGAACTTTCGCGCGGGTGGATCTCTGAACGTTCTGGAAATTCACGAATTCGCCCTGCGCCGTTTCCGGGCGGAGATAAATCTTATTCTGGTTGGCTTCCGTTACCCCTCTCGACGTTTCGAACATCAGATTGAAGTTGCGGATGGGCGTCCAGTTGAATTTGCCGCAGATCGGGCATTTTACCTGATGCTCGTCGATATAAGCCTGCATTTCTTCCTGCGTCATCGCGTCGACGTCCACCGTGCCCTTGGAGTGCGCTTCGATCAGATTGTCCGCACGCTGACGGGTTTTGCATTCCTTGCAGTCCATCTTGGGGTCGGAGAAACTCGTGGTGTGCCCGGAAGCCTCCCATACTCTGCTGTTCATTAAAATGGCGGCGTCCACCCCGAAGGAGTTGTCGCTTTCCTGAACGAATTTTTTCCACCAGGCGCGCTTGATGTTGTTTTTGATCTCCACGCCTACGGGACCGTAATCCCAGGTGTTGCCCATTCCGCCGTAAATATCGCTGCCGGGGAAGATGATCCCGCGGGCTTTGCAGAGATTGACGAGTTTATCCATCGTGACGGCTCTGTTTTCTTCCATGATCGTTTTTACCTCGTTTGATTCTTGCGTCGATGCCGGGCGAAGAACGGCGGATCGCTCGTTCTCTGCCGGCAAGATTAAAACTATTCTATGCTTTTTCGGAAATAAAGTCAAGCAAACGGATAAAAATCGCTTAAGAATAATTGATAATTTGTTTCGTTTATGCTAAAATAGAGAAAATAAATTTTCGAGACGGAGCAGAAATTATGGAAACCGAAAAAATAACGGCTGCGGAAACGGAAAAGGAAGAAGCGAACAACTTTATCGAAGACATTATAAACGAAGAGCTTGCCGAGGGAAAGGTCACGGAAGTCCATACCCGTTTTCCCCCGGAACCGAACGGCTATCTGCACATCGGGCACGCGAAATCTCTTTGCCTGAATTTCGGCACGGCTAAAAAATATAACGGAAAGTGCAATCTGTTTTTCGACGACACGAATCCTTCCAAGGAAAAGACGGAGTTTGTGGAGGCGATCAAAGCGGATATCGAGTGGCTCGGCTTCCACTGGTACGAGATCCATTATGCGTCCGACTTTTTCGACGTGATCTACGAAAAGGCGGAAGAGCTCGTGAAAGCCGGCAAAGCGTTCGTGTGCGATCTTTCCGCGGAGGAGATCAGCAAAACGCGCGGCACTTTGACGGAGCCGGGCACGGAAAGCCCGTGGAGAAACCGTTCCGTCGAAGAAAACCTCGAACTTTTCCGCGCCATGCGCGACGGTAAATTCAAAGACGGAGAAAAAGTCCTTCGCGCGAAGATCGATATGGCTTCGCCCAACATTAATCTGCGCGATCCCGTGATCTACCGCGTTCTCCGCGCGACCCATCACAGAACGGGAGACAAGTGGTGCATTTATCCTATGTACGATTTCGCTCATCCCATCTGCGATTCCATGCAAGGGGTCACCTTTTCGCTGTGCACGCTCGAATTCGAAGATCACCGCCCCCTTTACAACTGGGTGGTGGAAAATACGGGGGTGGAACACAAACCCCGTCAGATCGAATTCGCAAGGCTTGCCATCACGAATACGGTAATGAGCAAACGTTACCTTAAAAAACTGGTGGAGGACGGCGCGGTTACCGGGTGGGACGATCCGAGAATGCCCACGCTGACGGGACTTCGCGCCCGCGGCGTTCCGGCGGAAGCGTTGAAAAATTTCTGCGAGGCGATCGGCGTCGCGAAAGCGAACTCGGAGATCGAGGTTTCCTATTTCGAGCACTTCATCCGCGATTATCTGAACGAGCATGCGGAGCGCGCGATGGCGGTGTTCGAGCCGATCGAAGTCGAGATCGTCAACTTCCCCGAGGGGACGGAAACGGAAGATTTCGAGATCAACCCGGGCGATCCCGAAAAGGGAACGAGAAAGATAACGATCTCGAAACATATTTATATCGACGCGGAAGATTTCTCTCTCTGCCCCCCGCCGAAGTATTTCCGTCTGAAAAAGGACGGATACGTGCGCCTGAAAAACGCTTATATCATCAAGTGCGAAGACGTTATCCTCGGCGAAGACGGCAGTATTAAAAAATTGCTTTGCTCTTACGTTCCGGAATCGAGAAGCGGTAACGATACGAGCGGCATCAAAGTGAAGGGCGTGATCCACTGGGTGAACGCGGAGGACTGCGCGGACGCCGAGATCCGCAAGTACGATTATCTGCTGAAGGACGCCGAATATCCCGGACAGGATTTCTCGGAACGCATGAATTACGACAGCGTGCACGTGTACCGCGGAAAGTGCGAAGCCTATCTCGGCGAAGCGGAAGAAGGCAAGAGCTTCCAGCTGATGAGAAAGGGTTATTACAGAAAGAAAACGGAAAACGGAAAGATCGTACTGTCGGAAATCGTCTCTTTAAAGGACGGATATAAGCCGCAGAAGTAAAAAATGTACGGTCATTTCCGAAAAAACAGACGTTTTTTTCGAAATAAACATTGACAATTGCGTGAAAGTGTATTATAATAAATACAGATCATTATAAAGCGGGGATAGCGTTATGTTCTTTTTAATCGATATCGTGCTGTTCGTCCTGCTCGGTTTGGCGATCCTTTTCAGCATAAAAAAAGGGTTTACCGGGCATTTCGTGTTCGGCATCGTGAAAACGGTTCTCTCTATCGCGGCAGGCGTCGGCGCGGCGGTCGGGCTTTATTTTCTTTTCGACAAAGTCGGCTGGCTCGGTCTGATGGGCGATAACGTTGCGTCGTTTTTCGGAAACGTCGGGGTGAATTTCGGTGAAACGTGGAATCAGGCTACCTACGAAAAAATCTGCGCGATCATCGGTTTTATTCCCGTCGGGGTCATCGTTGCGATCGTCGTTTACGTTTTTATTTTCTTTCTCGTCGGTCTTTTATATAAAGTGACTCTCGGGAAATGCAGGATCGATTGGAAACCGTGGAAGATCGTCGATAACGTGCTCGGGTTCGTTCTGAATATCGGTCTCGTATGCGCGTTGGTTCTTTTCTCTTTCGGCGCGGTTCACGCACTGAACGAGGGAGACAGATACAAAAACGTTATCGAAGGAGATCAGAAGCTTTACGCACCGGTAAACCGCTCGCTCGAGAAAACGGTCACTTCCGTGCACGAAAACATTTCGGCTGCTCCTTTCGGAGGGTTTGTTTACGAACACAATCCGTTGAACGACCTGATCGCCGGTTGGTTCGGCGTCGGGAAAGACGGCGAATGATAATTGGATCACACGTATCGTTAATTGTTTCTTTAATTTTCAGGGAAAAAGCCGATCGGAAGATCGACTTTTTCCTTTTTTCTTTTTTTCGGAACGGAATGATCGACCCGCCCGGGATCCGTTTTGTTGCATGCGCCGTGAAGTTTTTTCTTCTTTTAATTTTCTTTTGATCAAAATCTCATTTGCGAAAATAAAAAATATTTCTTCAAAGGATTGACAGATCCCGCGAATTATAATAAAATATATAATGAAAGACAAACGAGTCTGCGGTCGTTTCGTTTCAGGGGGGGGCGCCCGGAAAACGATCGCGCGGCATCGGTTTTTCGAAACCGCCGGAGAAAACGTGCGAAAGCTTTCCTCCGGCAAAGGAGAAAATATGAAAATGAAAAAGTTACTTACCGTGTTCACCGCTTTGTTCTGCTGCTTTATCACGGCGTTTGCGCTTACCGCATGCGAGAAAAACCAGGGCACGGCGTCATGCGATCACGTTCTCGTGAAGCACGAGAGCGTTGCCGCGACCTGCCTGGCGGACGGAACGAAAACCTACTGGCAGTGCGAAAAGTGCAATAAATATTTTGCGGACGAAAAGGCGACGACCGAGATCACGCAGGCGGACACGATCGAAAAATCTGCCGGGGCGCACACCTTTGACGGCGGCTACACCTGCACGAAATGCGGCGCGCAGCTTTTGACCGACGATTTTATGGGGAACCTTGCCCTTTCCGCAATGCAGGGTGGGATGAACGGATTCTCCGTCACGTTCGGCTATGAATATTCTCACGCCAACAACGACGGGACGTACACGAAAACAAACAGCGTGAAAAACGGCGAAATCGTTTGCCGGTACACCTTGCTTCCCGATTCGGAAGGATCGTTTTCCGTTACGAATTTAACGATGAACGTTTCTTTTGCGGTCGAATCGTCGACCGGTGACGTTTCCGGAGGCGTAAAGAACGCAACGTCGACTCTCGCGAAGATCGTTCTGAAGGACGAAACGCTCTATGCGGAGGTCACCGCTGCCGGTAACGGAGAAACAGAAGGAGAAACGAATTATGCCAGCGTTCCCGCCGCGGTCATCGAAGACCTTATCAGGGCGATGATCGAAGGAAACGCCGGCGGTAACGGCAGCGAAGAAGCCGTATCTCTCGCATGGGAGAAAGAAGCGGCTCTTCTCGGCGAAAAGATCCCCGAAATACCGGGCGGTTCGTCCGATATCACCGAAATTATCACGACCGTTCTCGGCAATCTCGGTCAGGTGATCAAAGCTGCGTTCCTTCCCACGACGGAAGCGAACGGTTATTCCTTTGCGTTGAACTTCGGACTCCTCGACTCCTTGAACGAGGCTCTTTCGACGATGTCCGTTGCCGATATCTATAATCTTATTTACGGGATCGGCGGAAACACGCCCTCCGAAAATCCTTACGGGGATCTGACGGCGGCGATCGTCGAAAACTATCAGTCCGTTCTCGGTATGACGGTTGCCGACGCGCTCGCTATGCTCGAGCAGTCGTACGGCATCAATCTGCAGGCGGAGATCGAAGCTCTCAATCAGCAGATCGCCGCAGTATCGGGCGGAGAGCTCAAAAATATCGACGAATTGATCTTTGCGGCAACGCAGGGCAAAGTTCAGTCGAATATCACGGGGCTGCTCTCGGATAAAGAGTTTCTTGCGAAAACGGTAAAGACCGTTCTCACAGAGATCATTGCGAGTGCGGGAGACGGAACGACGACCGTTACTCTTCCCACGGCGGCGCAACTTGAAATGTATCTCGATACATACGGCAAAATGAACGTTTATCAGCTGATCGCGTCGATCGCTTCTCAGCAAGACGATACGATCACCGCGGCTTCGATCAAAGCGTCCGTCCAATCGGTGATCGACGGGATCAGAAACGCGATCGACGTGAGGATCGTGACGGATAAGGAAGGACATCTGCAGTCCCTCAAGGTGGGTTATACGGAGAAAGAGGAAACCGAAACTACCGCGTCGTCGACGAGCGTGAATGCGACCCTTATGTTGGGAACGGGTTATATCTCGACCGTTGATTACTCGAACGTGGTAGAAAACGTGAAAAAACAGATCGTTTCGATGACGGTCGGCAACGTGTATACCGACGAAACGACGACGGCAACTTCGGAAGGAAATATCCTTACGGTCACCGTTACCGAAACGGCAACGAGCGAGGGAGAAACGACGGTCACCACCGTTACGGTTTACACGATCGATCTTTCCAAAGTGATTTACGCAAGTTCCGGGTCCGGCGCAAATGCCGTGAAAGAAACCGTCGTCGTTGCGGATTACGTAAAAACCGTTACGACCGGGGAAGGAGAACCGACGATCGAAAAAGGGAAGTATCTGAAGGTATTCCTGATGGAAAACGGGAAATACCGGATGGGAGATCTTATCTGAAATTGCGGTAGCTGACGCAGCCGCAAATCGATTTAAACCTTAAAAACGATCGGGTCGCTTGTTATCGGGCGACCCGATTTTTATTTCGTTCCGACGAACTTCGGCACGCGGTATCGTCGCCCGGGCAAAGTTTCGTTTTTTACTTGCATTCCGGAAGGAAAAGTGATATAATCAAACAAAAATACACAGGTATATTGCTTATGGATAAAGTTTCGCTGTATATAAAAGAGAACTGGCGCAAAACGTTTCATCCCGCGGGGGATTTGTCCGGGGAGATAAAAATAGATCATCCGTATGTTTCGCCGTGTACGGCGGATCATTACACCGACTTGTTTTATTGGGACACTTATTTTATCAATATCGGGCTGTTAGCCGACGGGTTTACCGAACAGGCGAGAAATAACATAGACAATATTTCCAGATTTATCGACGCGCTCGGTTTTATGCCGAACGTGAATTATATCTCGGACAGGTCGCAACCGCCTTTATTCACCCGCATGATTTACGATTATTACGTTCATACGGGCGACCGGTCGGTTATCGAAGATTATATCGGGGCGGTGCTGAAGGAATATACCTTCTGGCAGACGAAGAGGAAAAATAGGATCGGTTTAAGTTCGTACGGGAATAACGGAGGGAAAACCGATATTCTGAACAACTACGGGTGGCATCATTCCCGCGTTCTGGAAACGGGTGAAACGGAAGAGGAAAAACTCCGCATCGGTAAAGACATTATGGCGATCGCCGAAAGCGGGCTCGATTTCAACGTCCGTTTCCGTACGAAGGAAAGCCGTATCGCCGCGCACGAGTTTTCGCATCTCGATCTCGACTGTATCCTGTTCGACGTAGAAATGCGGACGTCGGAAATGCTGAAACTTTTAAGCAGGTGCGACGAAGCGGATGAATTTTCAAAACGCGCCGAAGAGAGAAAAAAACTTATCGATCGGTATTATCTCACGGAAGACGGGATCTATCTCGATTACAATATGGTAACGGGCGCGCATTCCGAAATTCTTTCCGCCGTTTCTTTATACCCCTATGCGTTCGGCGTTTCGGGGGATAAGGCGGGCGCGCGGAAGGTCCTGAAACGCCTCGAACTGCCGTTCGGACTTTCCACCTGCGAAAAACGCGAAGACGACGTGTTTTTTCAATGGGATTATCCCTGTATGTGGCCCGCCGCAACATGTTTTGCGTATATGGGGCTGAAAAACGTCGGTCTCGACGAAGACGCGAGAAGAATTGCGGAAAAATACGTAAGCGCGGTAAGAAACATCTTTGACGAAACGGGCAGGCTTTGGGAAAAATACGACGCTCTGACCGGTAAGATCGCGGTGACGGCGGAATATGAAACCATGCCCATGATGGGATGGACGGCTGGCGTTTATCGCATGTTCGTTGAAGGAGAGGATCTGTAAAAACTTCGGAAAATCTGCGATCGGTCCCGAAAAAACGACGGACAGGACGAAAAAGAAAATCAGGGGGAGAAAAATGAAACCCGGAAACAAATTGGAAGAAGGCTTCCGCGTTTACGCGAAGAAGGCGGACGATGCGACCGACCGCTTTCTCGACTTTATGAAAAAGAATATCGTGTGGATCGCCGCCGTGCTCGTGGTTATTTTGTCCGCGTTTGTCAGGTGGTCGTTCCGCGGTTACGTTTCGGGCGATATGAAAAACGCTCTGCAACCATGGACGGTATTTCTTCGGGAAAACGGCGGATTTTTCGCGTTGAAGTATTATCCGCATTTCACGCCGAAAGCCTGCGATTATCCGGTTGCCTATATCGAACTTCTCGCCCTTTTATCTTATCTCCCGTGCGACGAGGTTACGGCGATCAAGTTGTCCTCCTTCTTTTTCGATTATCTCCTGGCAGCCGGCGGTTATTTCCTCGCAAAGGAGATCACGGGAAAGAAAAGTTGCGGGGTCGTCGCCCTGTGCGCGGTCTGCCTGATGCCGACGGGTATTCTGAATTCCGCCGTCTGGGGGCAGTGCGATCAGCTTTATGCCTGCGGGGCGGTATGGTCGCTGTATTTTGCGATCCGCGGGCGCAGGAATCTTTCCGCATTCGTGATCGGACTTGCCTTTGCCAACAAGCCGCAAGCCGTGTTTTTTCTGCCCGTGCTCGCATGGCTTTTCCTTGCGAAAAAAATGAGAGTAAGGAATCTGTTGATGATAGCCGCAGGCTATCTGATCACGTTTTTGCCCGCATATTGTTTCGGTACGCCGTTTGCGGAGCCTTTCGCGATGTTTTTCACCCAACTCGGAAAGTATCCGAACGCCAATTACGGCGCGGCGAACATGTACGCTTTTTTACAGTTTAAAAACGTTTACGATTATCTGAACAACGGCGCGGCGGTGCTGTTTGCCGCGGCGGTCATCGGGGCGGTGCTCGCGGTGCTTTTCCGGAAGGACTTTTCGCCTTCTCCCGGGAACTGTATGCTCGTAACCGCGCTTTTCGCCGTGCTCGTGCCGTACGTTTTGCCGCACATGCACGAAAGATATTTCTTTCTTGCCGACGTTACCGTGATCCTGTATGCGATTATTTCCGGGAGGAGATATTTTCTGATCCCGATGATGCAGTTTTCGAGTTTGCTTTGTTACACGCATTTTCTGTTCGGCGGGTATATCATAACGTCGCTCGGGGAGGGCTGCGTGCAACTTGCCGCCGTGATCAATACGGTTGTCTTGTGTTTCCTGCTGTACGACTTAAAAGAACGCATGACAAAAAAGCCCGATCATTCCTGACGGGCGCGGCGTTTAAAAAGGAAAGCGCGCAGGGCGGCGGGAATACGAGATCTTCTTTTCGTAAGATTTTTCTTCACCTCGGCTACGGCGCGTTTTCCGCTTTCCGCAGCGATCGGCAAGCCGCCGGGAGATTGTAACCATTGTCCGCATAGAAAGCAATTTTTTATGCCTTTGATTTCCGGGCTTAACTTTTTCGGTATCCGTCCGGAGGAAAACGCGAATCCCATATAAGAACCTATTTCCGATCCGACGTACCGACGATAGGTGGCGGGCGTCCAGCAATCGAGGAATTCCAGGCTTCCCTTCAGCGAAGGGAAGCTTTTTTCGATCCTTTCCGTCGTCCGAAGGACCAGTTTTTCTTTTTCCTCGCGGTAGGCGTCCGGAGATCTGCGAAGGGAGATCCAGCGTTCCGCCTGCATTTCAAGACAGAATACCATGGTCTGCACGACCGTGTAACCCTGAGGGGCGAAATCTTTCTCAAAGGAAAATTCCCGCACGAGCAGGGGCATGTTTTCCGTTCCGTCCGACGGAAGCACGGCTTCTCCGCGGAAAGGGAGATTTTCCGTTTTGCAGGCAAAGGCGCACTGAACGCTTGAAAAACGGCGCATACGGCGATCGCTATACAGCGCGGCGAGTTTTTTCGGCAGCGGCATGCCGATCAGTATGGGAAACGCAACGGCGGGATCTGTCGAAACGAGAAGATAATCAAAGGAGATCCGTTCTCCGTTTTTAAGGAGCAGGGAGCGGGCTTTTTCTTCTTTCACGTCGATCCGCACGACTTCCGAGGAAAGGCGAAGTTCTCCGCCGAGGGATATAAACCGATCCGCCATACGCCGCGCCGCGCATAGCGAGCCCCCGGCGGGAACGTCGGCGTTTTTTCCGCAGAAATGAGCAAAAACGGCGATCAGTCCGAGTGCGCCGAACGAATCGGTCAGAACGGACGAGAAAAATTTTTGCAGAAGAGGATCGTGAAACCTGCGGGACAGATCACCCGTCGTCATGGCGAAATAGCGAAGGAGCAGGGGAGTAAGTAAAACGTCTTTCGGGGAAAGTTTCTCGTTTCCGCCTTCCCCGGCGATCCCGGAAAGCCCCTGAACGATCCCGATCGCCGAGATCAGGCGGAAGATCTCCTTTTCGTCTCTCGGCGACCTTGCGAGCATTCTTTTTGCAAATTCGGAGAGATCTCTCGGAAGCCCGAATCTTTCGCCGCGGTAAAAACAAGTGAAAAGCTCTTCCCGATAAACGAGTTTTTCCCGTTCGGGAAGGATCCCGAGCTCTTTCCAGGTTCTGTAAAGGGAAGAAGCGGGGTTGGTTCCCGTAAGCCAATGAATACAGTTGTCGATCGTAAAGCCGTTTCGTTGCCAGCCCGTAAGATTACCGCCGGCAACGGCGTGCTTTTCGAGAACGGTCACGTCGTATCCTTCTTTTCTTGCATAAATTCCGGCGGAAAGCCCGCTTACGCCTCCGCCTACGATCACGATTTTCGTCATAGCTATCCTTTCGGGCGGGAAACGGAAAGTTCGCCCTTTTTCCGTAGTATTGACGAAAAAAGAGTAAAATAAACGCCGTAACCGCGAATTTCTCGTCGTTACGGCGTGCTTTTTATTGCGTTTCGATCAGAAATGGTGAGAGGTAAGAACGGGTGCTTCGTCTTCTTCCAGCGTGATCCTCGGTTCCGCGCACTTGCGGGCGATCGTCGAAAGGAGAAGAAGAAGGGAAACGACGCACGTTATGATCGCGATGGGGAAGGAAACGGAAACTTCCGCAAAGGTACGATTATATGCGTTTTTAAAGGTAACGGAAAGGATGATATCGGCGGCGAGCAGACCGAGCGAAAGAACAAATGCGATCGCCGCGATCGCGATCTCGTCTCCGCCGTGATTTCTTTTTGCGGAAGAAAGGCACGCCGCGAGGGCGGGAAGGGCGGCAACCGCCGCCGTGAGCAACGTTCCCGAAAGAACGGACACGTAGAAGAAGATCTGGCGTTGTCCGGAAGAAAGCCTTCCGTCCCAGAATCCGTTGGCAAAGGAAAGGGCGTAACCGAATTCGCCCGCAGACGAACGACCGGAAAGAAGGATCGCTTCGTTTTTCACGTTATCGACAAACACGTTGATCCGGGAAAACCCGATAAGGAATACGACGACGAGCGCGAGGAATCCGCAACAACGGGTCCAGGCGTTGTGTACGCGCATTTTCTTCGTCGCCTTTTTTCCGTTTTTAAGAGAGGTGAAAAAAGCGACGAGCCACAGAACGGCGGGGAACAACATGCCGGCGTAAGCAAATCCGGAAAGAGAAGCGAAGGAGTAAGAATCTCCGCCGATATCGTTGAAGTTCACAATCAGACGGGAGAATACCATGTTCGCGCAAAGCAGAGAGAATACCGCATAGGAAGAGGGGGCAAGCGCGGGAGCGTCGTCTTTTTTTGCGAGACAGCGATACATGCGTTTTGCCGCCGCGATCACGGAAATTACGATCGAGATCAGAGAAAGAGAGAGAACGATCGTGATAAATATCTGCTGCGAGTAAAGGTTCAGCGCGCCGAGCCTCGATTTGTCCGGCAGAAAGGACAGCATTTTCGTAACGTCTGCGAAATTCTGCCCGAAGAAATAGAACACGCCATTCGTATTTGCGAAAAATTCTTGCAGAAAAGCGGAAAGTTTACTCAGATTTTCTGGTACGGTCAGAGCGCGGTTCCAGGAAAACGATTTGTCTCCCGCGCCGCCGCCGAACGCGCTGATCATAAACCAACCGAAAAGCGACCAGACGGACGCAAGAAAAGCGAAAACCTCCGATATGTAAAAGGCGTTTCCCTTCCTCTTCACGACTTTTTCTTTAATGGTCGGTCCGCTCACGTAAGCCGACGCGACGGGAGCGACCGGTTCCTTTTTTTCATTCCGGTTCCTTACGGGCGCAGGCTCGCCGCACGCGGGGCAGACTTTGCCTTCGAACGTGACGCCGCAGGCAAGGCAGCTCTTTTTTCCGTCGAGACGGGCTCCGCAGATTTCGCAGAAGAACGCCTCTTCCGGGGCGGGTTCGCCGCACTCCGGGCAGATCTTCTTCTTTTCGTTTTTCGTGTTTTCGGTCTGTTTGATCTGGGTCATAAATAAGTCCTTTTATTCTAAGTAAAAAATAGTTTTATCAGTCGGTTTCCGCCGCCGTTTCGATCCGCAACGCGGCATGATGAAGAATCGCGGCAAGAAGGGATAACAGGGAGAATACGACGAGTACGATCGCTCCGGCAATGCTTATTTTACAGTCCGCCGAGGATAATATTTCCGTCGTTTTTGCGTTTGGAACGATAAGGATATATCCCGCAAGAAGGAATGCGGACAACGCGAAGATCACCGCCGAAGAGAAAACGGAAGATTTCTTCCGGCTTTCTTTCAGGAGACCGACGAGTCTCGCCACGGAGATCGCAACGACGATCAGAGAAGCCGTTACGGCAACCGTCGCGCCGATCAGAATGAATACGTGTTCCTGCGGAATATCGTAAGTAGTAGCCGTGCCCGCCGTAAACACGGTCGACCAGACCGTCTCCGAGGCGGAGATCTTTACGGCGCCGGAACTCCCGTCGGACATTTTTACGGTAAATAAAACGTTTCCCGCAAGAATCGCCGTAACGAGAGTCAGCGCAACGCACAGCGCGGCGGACAGCTTTCTTGCGATCAGATGATGGGACGGGTGTTTTTTCACGTTGCAGGCAAGTCTTCCGAGAACGGCGAGCCCCGTCAGAACGGACGAAAAGACGATGCCGACGACGGCAGGCGCGGTGAGACAGGTCTGCACGCTCGCAAAAGTCGATCCCGAGCGTATTTTCAGATTCAGACCGCTTAAGCGAAGGAGAGCGACGCTTCCGAAAAGGAAGGAGAAAACGGTCGCAAGCGCGAAGGGGAAGAAATTATCTTCTCTTCCGTACAACAGGTTTTTTACCACTTTGACCGCCGTGATCGCGCCGAACGCGACGACGGATAACAGGGTAACGCCTGCAACGACCGCCGAAAGCACGGTTTGCACCCATACCGCCGCGGAATAAGCTCCGTCATAGGAAGAAAGGGAAGCGAGGAGAGATTTCGCGTCCTCGAAGGATTCGTAGAAAAAGTACCAGATCGATTCTTTTTCGGCGGAAACGCCGAGCTCTTCCAGAAGACCGGTGAACTGTCGTTCGTTTCCGACGACCTTGAATTTCAGTCCGATCAGGAAAACGAAAACGAAAGCGAATAACGCGCCCGCCGCCGCTACGTAGCCGGAAAGGGTAAACGTGAACCTTCTGGCTTTTTCGCACCGCACCTTTTTAACCGCGGGATCTGCGGAGGTGTTTGCGGTTTGTTTTGAAGAATCCGTTGTCTGCCGGTAACCGGAATTTGCGTCATAGTTCGGGCAGGGTTCGGTGTCGGAAGTGTTTTTGCCGGTCGTCTCCCGGTTGCGGAGATCCGCACCGCAGTTCTGACAGAAGCAACCGTCTTCCGGTGTGAGTTTACCGCAGTCCGGGCATACGACCTTTCCGTCGAGCCGTTTTCCGCATTGTTTACAGAAAACGGCGTCCGCCTCGTTTTCCGTATGGCAGTTGTTACAAACGATCATGTGTATTTCCTCCCTTTTTGCCTGTTAAGGCTTCGTTGTTTTTTCCGGATCTTCCGGAACGATTGAAAATATTTTATCACAAAACCGGTTTCAAGTCAATAAAATATCGTCGATCTGCAAAATATATAAGAAAAACGGCAGTCGCGGAGGGTGCGGATCTGCGGCTCGTTCCGTCCGCAAGAAAAATTTCGGAAATTTTTATCAAACGGTTGACGGAAAAAGAGGAAAGTGGTAAAATAAAAGTACAGGCTGAGAAGGAAAGAGTAGGTTTTTCGGAGCGCTCACAGAGAAGGGATCCTGCCGCACGGCGGCAAGGCTGAGAGATCCCGGCAGAGGAAAAACGCGAAGACCGTTCCGGAGCCGCGCGCCGAGCGGACGAGAGATCGCCCCCGTAAGCGTCGCCGTGAATCCGCGTCAGAGAACAAGGTTGCCGAAGAAAGGTTTTCTTCCGGGAGCCGGAGTGAGAAATCAAGGTGGAACCGCGCGAGAATCCGCGCCCTTGACGAAACGGTTTTTTTCCGTCTCGCCGGGGGCTTTTTTGTTTCCGGCGGGACGGTCGGACGAGAGATATTGAAATATCTTTCGATGAAAGACAAAAACGGAGGACATTAGCCGATATGAAAATTATTTTATCTGACGGAACCGTTACCGAGTGCGCCGCGGAAGACGAGCTTCACGTGTTGCGCCATTCCTGCGCCCATCTGATGGCGCAGGCGATCAAGCACCTTTATCCGCAGGCGAAATTCGCCTACGGCCCCGCAAACGAAAAGGGCTTTTATTATGACGTCGATTTCGGCGACACCGCCCCGACGGAAGAAGACCTGCCCGCGATCGAAGCGGAAATGAAGAAGATCGCGAAAGAGAATCTGCCGATCCGCCCGTTCACCCTTTCCCGGGAAGAGGCGATCGCGCTGATGAAGAGCGAAGGGCAGGACTATAAAGTGGAGCACATCGGGGATCTTCCCGAAGACGCCGTGATCTCCTTCTACAAGCAGGGCGATTATACGGATATGTGCGTCGGTCCCCACGTTACTTCGACCAAGGCGCTGAAGGCGTTTCGCCTGAACGCGATCTCGGGGGCGTACTGGAAGAACGACAGCAACAATAAAATGCTCACCCGTATCAAGGGTATCGCGTTCGGCACGAAAGAAGAACTTGCGGAATACGAAAAAATGCAGGAAGAGGCGAAAAAACGCGATCACCGCAAGATCGGCAAGGAAATGGAGCTGTTTATGCTGAGAGACGAAGCTCCCGGCTTCCCGTTCTTCCTTCCCAACGGCATGGTGATCAAAAACGCCCTGATCGATTACTGGAGAGAGATCCACCGCAACGCGGGTTACGTGGAGGTTTCCACCCCGCTCATCATGAATCGTCGGCTCTGGGAGACGAGCGGACACTGGGATCACTATAAAGACAATATGTACTCCACGATCATCGACGACGAGATCTACTGCATCAAGCCGATGAACTGCCCGGGCGGCGTGCTGGTATACAAGAATAAGCCGCACAGCTACCGGGATCTTCCCATGCGCGTGGGCGAACTCGGCATCGTGCACCGCCACGAACTCAAAGGGGCTTTGCACGGGCTTTTCCGCGTGCGTTGCTTCACGCAGGACGACGCGCATATCTTCATGAGAAAAGATCAGATCACGGACGAGATCGTCTCTGTCGTACACCTGATCAATTCCGTTTACGAAAAATTCGGCTTCCGTTATCAGGTGGAACTTTCCACCCGTCCGGAAAACAGTATGGGTAGCGACGAGGAGTGGGAAGCCGCGACGAACGGGCTTATCACCGCGCTTGAAAAACTCGGGCTTCCGTACACGGTGAACGAAGGCGACGGCGCGTTTTACGGTCCGAAGATCGACTTCCACCTCGAAGACAGTATCGGAAGGACCTGGCAGTGCGGTACCATTCAGCTCGACTTCCAGATGCCGAGAAACTTCGGGCTCGAATACGTGGACGAAAAGGGCGAGAAACAGAGACCGATCATGGTGCACCGCGTGTGCTTCGGGTCGATCGAACGTTTCATCGGCGTTTTAACGGAACATTTCGCAGGCAAATTCCCCGTATGGCTCTCGCCCGTCCAGGTGAAGGTCCTTCTCGTGTCGGATAAATTCACGGCATACGGCGATCGGGTCTACAACGCGCTGAAAGCCGCGGGCATCCGCGTGGAAAAGGGAGATTGCAACGAGAAGATCGGCTATCAGATCCGCCGTGCGCAAATGGAAGAAAGAGTGCCCTATATGTTGATTATCGGGCAAAAAGAAGAGGATGACGGCGTTGTTTCCGTTCGTCTTCGCGATACGAACGAAACGATTTCCTGCGGGCTTGAAGAGTTCGTGGAAAGAGTTGTGAAAGAAAACAAAGAAAGAGCGTAAGCTCCGTCGGGACGTGCCGGTCGTATTGCCGGGCAAGAATAATACGAACCTTGCCCGGCATACGTGCCGGCACTCCTTATAAACGAAAAAGGACAGGTGGCCGGCAATGGAAAACGCAAAAAAGTATAACCCTTACGAAAATTTTCTTTCCGTGCTTGAGAAAACGGCGGAAAAGATCGGTCTTTCCGAAGAGACGTTAAAGATCCTTTCCTCTCCGGAAAAGCAGATCGACGTGACGCTTGCCGTCCGCATGGACGACGGAACGCTCCGCACCTTCCGCGGATACCGTGTGCAGCACAGCTCGCTGAGAGGTCCTTACAAAGGGGGGATCCGCTATCATCAGAACGTCGATATCGACGAGGTAAAGGCTCTTTCCGCCTGGATGACGATGAAATGCGCCGTTGCGGATATCCCGTACGGCGGCGGAAAAGGCGGTATCTGCGTGGATCCGAAAACCCTTTCGAGGGGAGAGCTTGAAAGATTGACCCGCGCTTATGCCGCGGCGATCGCGCCCGACGTGGGACCCCGGAAAGACGTTCCCGCACCGGACGTGAACACAAACGGACAGATCATGGCGTGGTTCTGCGACGAGTATTCCAAAACGGCGGGGGCTTTCACGCCCGCTGTGGTAACGGGAAAGCCTCTCGCGCTGGGCGGAAGCCTCGGCAGAGAGGAAGCGACGGGCAGGGGCGTTATGATCGCCCTTCGCGAGATCCTCGCGAAAAAGGGAGAGAGCCTGAAGGGAAAGACCTTTGCCGTGCAGGGAAAGGGGAACGTGGGCAGCGTTTCCGCCCTTCTGCTGGAAAGAGAAGGAGCGAAACTCATCGCCGTGTCCGACGGTTCCGGGGCGATCTTCAACGAAAATGGGATCTCCGCGGAGACGATCCGCGAGTATTCGCTGCGAAAGAAATCTCTGAAGGAATATCCTCTTACGGACGGAACGGTTTTCGTCGCCGGAAAAGAGGGGAACGAAAAACTGCTTGAAACGGAAGCGGATATCCTCGTGCCCGCCGCGCTCGAAAACCAGATCGACGGCGCGAACGCCGCAAAGATCAAAGCCCGCTACGTTGCGGAAGGGGCGAACGGCCCCACGACCGCCGAGGCGGACGAGATTCTCGAAAAACGGGGGATCGTCGTCATTCCGGATATCCTTGCGAACGGCGGCGGCGTGATCGTTTCCTATTTCGAATGGGTGCAGAATCTCGCCGGATTCTACTGGTCGGAAGAAGAGGTGAACGGAAAGCTCGAAGAAAAGATGGCTGCTTCTTCCTCGGCGGTATGGAACGCATCCGCGACCTACGGATGTTCTCTCCGCACGGCTGCGTACGCGGTGGCGTTGTCCCGTCTGTCAGAGGTCGTTTCCCTTTTGAAATAAAGCTAGGCTTAGCATTCGTCATCACTGATTACCTTAAAGGCTTCTTTTCCGCCCTTTTCCCCGATTTCTCTATTGATGTACGATCAGGTACTATCGATTTCGAAATCGGGAAAAATCATCGAAAAATAAGCTCTTTAAGGCGCAAGGCGTTTTTACGGGAGAAAAATCGTGTTTTGACAATGCAAATGCTCAAAACAATACTTTTTTTTCGCCGTAAAAATAGTTAGTGATGGCGAATGCTAAGCCTACCGAAAGAAAAATTTTCCTGCGGGAACGGATGCCTCCGTTCCCGCGTTTTCTTTTCGGAAAGAAGTTCCCGCCGGTCGTTTTACGGCTGCATTTTTCCTTTGCTCAAAAACCGGAAAATGCCCCGATTCGCTTTACTTATTTTTTGTTTTGATATATAATAGATATATTAGAGAAACGGTTGGAGATTCCGCTCGTTTCCGTCAACCGAGGGTCGGTTATACGATATCGGGGGTATCAAAGACGAAGGAGTGAACTATGGATAGCGAAAACAAGGTCGAAGGAACTTACGGTGCCGATCAGATACAGGTTCTCGAAGGGCTCGAACACATCAGAAAGAGACCGGGAATGTATATCGCGTCGACCGACGCGCGGGGTCTTCATCACCTCGTGAAGGAGATCGTCGACAACTCGGTTGACGAAGCGCTTGCCGGCTATTGCGATACGATCTCCGTGACGATCAACGAGGACGGTTCGTGTTCGGTCAGGGATAACGGGAGAGGGATCCCCACGGGGATCCACGAAAAGGAAGGCGTTTCCACGGTAGAAGTCGTCATGACGAAACCGAATGCGGGCGGCAAATTCGGCGGCGGCGGTTATATGGTTTCGTCCGGTCTGCACGGGGTCGGTCTGAAAGCGGTGAACGCCCTTTCCGAAACGGCGTCGGTGGACGTGTATCAGAACGGAAAACACTACCGTCAGGAATACGATCGCGGCGTGCCGAGATTTCCGCTGAAGATCGTCGGAGACACGACGGAAACGGGTACGTGCATCACGTTCAAGCCGGACGCGGAAATTTTCGAGACGACCGTTTTCAATTACGATACCATCCGGGGAACTCTCCGCGATTTCGCCTTTCTGAACAAAGGGCTTAAAATCGTTCTCGAAGACAAGAGAGCGGGACAGGAACAGAAAGACGAGCTCCTGTACAACGGCGGTATCAAGGAATACGTGGAGTTTCTGAACGTGAACAAAACGCCGATCAGCGACATTTTGTATTTTGAGGAAAAATACGACGCCGTTACCATCGAGATCGCGATGCAGTATAACGACGGCTATACCGAAAACGTGATCGCGTTTGCGAACAACGTAAATACGAAAGAGGGCGGCACCCATATCGACGGTTTCCGCTTCGCGCTGACGAAACTCGTGAACGACGCGGGCAAGCGTTTAAACCTCGTGAAGGATGACGACAAGCTTTCCGGGGAAGACGTGCGCGAAGGGCTGACCGCCGTGATATCGGTCAAACTGCCCGAGCCGCAGTTCGAAGGACAAACCAAGACGAAACTCGGCAACAGCGAGATCAGAGGGCTCGTAACAAAGGCGATCAACGAAGGGCTCGGTTCTTATATCGAGGAAAATCCGTCTTTCACGAAAGAGGTTCTCAATAAGTGCCTTACCGCAAAGCGCGCGAGAGAAGCCGCGAGAAAGGCGAGAGAAGCCACGAGAAAAACGGCGTTCGAATCGACTGCGCTTCCCGGCAAACTTGCCGACTGTTCGGAGAAGAACCCCGAACTTTGCGAAATTTACCTCGTGGAAGGGGATTCCGCAGGCGGCACGGCGAAACAGGGCAGAGACAGAAGATTTCAGGCGATCCTGCCCCTTCGCGGCAAGATCCTGAACGTGGAGAAAACGCGTGTGAACCGCGTGCTCGAAAACGAGGAGATCAAGGCGATGATCACGGCGTTCGGCGGCGGCATGCTCGACGATTTCGACGTGACGAAGATCCGTTACGACCGCGTGATTTGCATGACCGATGCCGATGTCGACGGATCGCACATCAGAATTCTTCTGCTCACGTTTTTCTTCCGCTATATGCGTCCCCTTGTGGAACAGGGGCACGTGTACATCGCGCAGCCGCCCTTGTACAAAGCGACGAAGAACAAAGTGGATTATTATTTCTATAACGACGCGGACAAGGAGAAATTCTGTCTCGAGAATCCGCGCTGCGATATCCAGCGTTACAAAGGTCTCGGCGAAATGGATCGTCAGCAGTTGTGGGACACCACGATGAACCCTGCAACGAGAACCTTGCGTAAAGTCACCATAGAGGACGCCGTTCAGGCGGACGCCAACTTCACCCTTCTCATGGGCGAAGAACCCGAACTTCGCAGAAAATTCATTGAAGACAACGCGAAATTCGCCAACAGAGAACTCGATACCTGAGGGAGGGACGCATGGCTAAGAAAGAATTCGATCAGGCGCTTACGGACGAATTCCGTAAAACGCTCGAAATGACAAAGATCATCGACATCGAGGTGGATAAAGAGCTGAAACAGAGCTTTATCGACTACGCGATGTGCGTAAACCGTTCGAGGGCGATCCCCGACGTGCGCGACGGCTTGAAGCCCGTGCACAGAAGAATTTTATATTCCATGAACGAACTCGGGCTCACGCCGGACAAAGCGTATAAAAAGTGCGCTACCATCGTCGGCGACGTGCTCGGTAAATATCATCCGCACGGCGACAGTTCCGTCTACGACGCGCTCGTTCGTCTCGCGCAGGATTTCTCCATCAATATGCCTCTTGTGGACGGGCACGGAAACTTCGGTTCCGTCGACGGCGATCCTGCCGCCGCTTATCGTTATACCGAGGCGAGAATGAGCAAAATGGCGCTCGAAATGCTTCGCGAGATCGATAAGGAGACCGTCGACTTTTATCCTAACTTCGACGATACGAGAATGCAGCCCGTCGTTCTGCCCGCAAGATATCCGAATCTTCTCGTGAACGGTGCGGACGGTATCGCCGTCGGCATGGCAACGAACATTCCGCCGCATAACTTAGGCGAGGTGATCGACGGTACGATCGCTCTGATCGACAATCCGGACATCACGGTCGACGAACTGATCCGATACATTCCCGCACCCGATTTCCCGACGGGCGGCATCATCATGGGCAGAAGCGGCATCCGCAACGCCTATCGTACCGGGAGAGGGAATATCGTTCTTCGCGCGAAATGCGAGATCGAAGATTTCAACAACGGCACGAGAGAACGTATCATCGTAACCGAACTTCCTTATCAGGTCAACAAACAGAAACTCATCGAAACGATCGCCGATTACGTCAAGAACAAGAAGCTGGAAGGCATTTCCAACATTAACGACGAATCCGACCGCCACGGGATGCGCATCGTTATCGAGATCAAGAAGGACGCGAACGCGCAGGTCGTTCTCAATACGTTGTATAAACAGACGAATCTTCAGGTTTCCGACGGTATCATTCTTCTCGCGCTCGTCGGAACCGATCCGAAGATCCTCAACTTAAAAGAGATCCTCACGCATTACGTTGCGCATCAGATCGACGTGATCGAGAGGAGGACGAAATACGACCTGGCGAGAACGAGGGAGAGAGAACATATCGTAAAAGGTCTCGTGATCGCCCTTGCGAACATCGACGAGGTGATTGCCATCATCAAGCGCAGTAAAGACAAAGACGACGCGATGAGACAACTCGAAGACAGCTTCCTTCTCGACGACAAACAGGCGCAGGCGATCCTCGACATGCGTCTCCAGAGGCTTACTTCCATGGAAGTGGAAAAGCTGAACGAGGAGCTTCGTCAGCTGGACGCTCTGATCGCCGATTACGAAGACATTCTCGCAAAACCGGAAAGAGTGCGCGCGATCGTCAGAAACGACCTTCTCGACATCAAAAACCGCTATCCTACTCCGAGAAAGACGGAGATCTCCACCGACTTTGCCGATATCGGCGAAGCGGATCTCATCGAAAGAGAGGACGTTGTCATCTCTCTTACGAACCTGGGGTATATCAAGCGCATCGCGACGAAAGAATGCAAGGCGCAACGCCGCGGCGGCAGAGGGGTCACGGCGCACAAGGCAAAGGACGAAGATTTCGTGAAGAGCTTGTTCGTCTGCTCCACGCACGACGATCTGCTGTTCTTCAGCTCGCTCGGGAAAGTGTACCGTATCAAGGCTTACGAGGTCCCGGAAGGGCAGAAAGTGGCAAGGGGCAGAGCGATCGTCAACCTGATCCGGATCGACAACGGCGAGCGTATTACGACGGTTATTCCGAGAAAGGATCTCACGTGCGGTTCTGCGCTTCCCGAGGAGGAGATCGACGAAACGACGGAAACCGCAGGGGCTTCCGCGATCGAAGAAACGCCGATCGAAGAAACGCCGGTCGACGAAACGACGACGGAAGAAACTACGGCGGAAGAAACTACGGCAGAAGAGAACGGCTATATCATGATGGCTACGAAGTTCGGGCTTATCAAAAAGACCGCTCTTTCCGAATTCGAATCCATCCGCAAAGGCGGTAAGATCGCGATCAGCCTTCTTCCCGGAGACGAGCTCATCTCCGTCGAGCTGACGAGCGGCGACGACGAGGTTCTCGTCGGTTCGCACGAGGGCAAGTGCATCCGCTTCAGCGAACACGGCGTCCGTCCGATGGGCAGAGACACGCAGGGCGTCAGATCGATGGATCTTTCCGAGGGCGATTACGTGATCGATATGACCGTTATTCAGCCGGGCGATACCATCGTTACCATATCCTCGAACGGCTACGGAAAGCGCAGCCTGATCGACGATTACCGTTTGCAGTCGAGAGCGGGTAAGGGCATCAAGGCGGGCACCTTTAACGAAAAGACCGGCTCGCTGGTCGGGATCAAACCCGTTCACGAAGGGGAGGATCTCATGATGATCTCTTCCGGCGGCGTTGCGATCCGCATGCAGGTCGACGAGATCTCGCTGATCGGCAGAGATACGCAGGGCGTGAAAGTCATGCGGCTTGACGGATCGGAGATCGCGTCCGTTGCGATCGCCCCGCATGAGGACGAGGAAGAAGAACTTCCGGAAGACGGCGAGGAATCGTCCGACGGGACGGACGGCGCGTCGGATGGCGTTTCCGAAAATGTGGAAGGCGCCGGCGGCGAAGGCGTATCCGAAGAAACCACGGAAGAATAAAACAGGCAAAAATGCCGCGGAATACGAGGACGTACTTCGCGGCATTTTAGTTGTAAACGATTGTAATTTCAGAGATCAACCAACGGATCAGGAAAGAGCTTCCCTTTTGCATCTGTCTTGTTCTGTGAGAAAAGGTCGGGCTATAAGTTTATTATTACGTTATTATGACGGGAGAGATCGAAATGGCGGAAAGGAAAAAAGAGGGTAAAAACGCTTTAGGCGAGGCTTGCGGGGGTAGCGATCCGGATCGCGGGACGGGCGGAAAGAACGGAGAGTTCGCGGAAAACGAAGAAACCGATCTTCGTTACCGCGACGGCAAAGAGGTAGCGAAAGGCGGGCTGCTCGGTTTTTTTATCGGGCTTGCAGTCATCGTGCCCGGGGTGAGCGGGTCTGCGGTCGCCATCATATTCCGATTATACGAAAAGCTGTTGTATGCGTTCGGTAATCTGCTGAAACGGTTTAAAAAATGCGTCGGATTTCTTATCCCGATCGCGATCGGGGCGGTGATCGGCGTTGCGTGCGGTTTTTTCAGCGTAAGATATCTTCTTAAAATATTGCCGTTTGCCGTAGTCGCGCTGTTCGCGGGGCTGATGATCGGGGCTTTTCCCGCCGTGACCGATCAACTCGGAGGGGAGCGTGCCACGCCGCAGAGAAAGGCTCTTTTTATCGCGGGATTTCTCGTTCCCGTTGCGGTTGCCCTGCTTTCCGTATTCCTGCTTACGGGAGAACGCTCGCTCGAAAATCTTTCGCTTGGACATTACGTCCTCTTTCTTGCGCTCGGATATGCGGTTGCGATCACGCAGGTCGTACCCGGGTTGTCCGCAACGGCGCTTCTGATGATGTTTGGGTATTTTGCCCCTCTGATGGCATCCGTCGGCATTACTTATTGGAAGTCGTCGCCGCAGGTGTTTGCGGTGTACGCATGTCTGATCGTCGGTTTTCTCACGGGGCTTCTCACGTTTTCAAAATTTTTATCCGGACTTCTCGTCAAACGCAGAGCGCCGACTTTTTTCACCGTTGCCGGTCTTTCGCTCGGATCTGCCGTCACGATGTTTTTCAATCCGGACATGTATGCCGTATATCGGAACTGGGCAAACGGCGGATTCCGTATCTGGGAGCTGTTGCTCGGTATCGTTCTCTTTGCCGGCGGTATGTTTGCCTCCTATCGTCTCGTGTTGACAGAGCGCGGAAAAGAGAATAGGTTATAAGATCTAAAACAAAAAAACAAGCCGATAAGTCGTTTATCGGCTTGTTTTTATTGTCTGGCGCAATCTAAAAACCGGCGTCCGTTCAGTTTAAAATGCTGTTTTTGTATTCCCGCGGGGTCATGGACGTGACCCTTTTGAACGTTTTCGTGAAATGAGGGAGCGAATCGAAGTTGAGCAGAGACGCCGCCTCGGAAAAACTCTTGTTTTCGCGGATCAGTTTTTTCGCTTCGTCGATCTTAAGTTCGAGATAATAGGCGATCACCGATTTGCCCGTTTTTTTCTTGAAGGTGTTGCATATGGTCGTTTTGCCGTAATGAAGTTTGCGGGAAAGGTCGTCGAGAGAGATCTTTCCGTAAACGTTCTGTTCGAGAACGTTCACGATCTCGTCTTCCAAGGCGTCGGAATCTTCCGCCTTCGAGATAAAAATCTCGGAAGAAGTCGGCTTTGAAGTTTCTTCCCGCACGAGGGCGATCATGAATTTTTCGAGATCGTTTCTGATGATCTGCGCGCCGCCGAGATTCGGATCGGGCAACAGTTCGAGTCCGGGCAGATCGGGGTTGAAATCGGGAATGCGGAAGGTGTGTTTCGCTTCCGTCATAACGGATGAAAGAAGAAACCGCAGATTTTCCGGTACGCCGAAAAGTTTGTCTCTGAAATAAGACATCGTTTTCGATTTGCATACGAAACTTACGATAAAAATGTTGCTGTCGTGTTCGTTGTCTCCTTCCACGGAATGGGGAACGTCCGGAGCGATAAAGATCACCTCGCCTTTTTTCAGAAGTTTCCTTACGCTGTCTACCGTAATGTAAAGCTGATTTTTATCGCAGTAGATCAACTCCCAGAAATCGTGTCTTTCCCCGGGATAGATATAATTTTTTAAAAGTTTCTGATAGTGGATGGTCACGATTTTCGAAATGCTGAACATGTTAGAGATCTTATACATGTAAAATGTTTTGTTTTCCATCGTCGTTCTCCCTTTCGATCGGTAACTTTGATCGCCTCCGTTTTATTATACATCCTTTTTCTGTTTTTTGCAATATATTTTCCGAATAGTTTTGTGAAAGATTGGATAAATTATCGGAATTATTATGACTATCCCTTTTGCGGAAAAAGGACTATAATATAGTTAGTCGCAGATCATCGGGGCAAACGCGCTCGCCTGCGGCTGACAAAAGCAAACAAAGGAGAAAGACAATGAAATTCGTTCCTCATTTCGACCCCGCGTTCAAGCCGATTTACGCGGAATATAAAAGCTATGAAGAAAAGGTAAACAAGGAAGGCGGGAAAAAACTTTCCGTATGCGTGGAGAGAAACGACGGTTACAATTATATTTTTTCCTATCGGGTTTTTGCTTCCGAAAAGGGCAGGGAAGAAAATTTACGCATGGCGGAACGCCTTATCAAAGCCGTGTTGTGGGTGGTCGGCGGATATAAAGTTTATATCTGCGGCGATAAGGAAATTTACGAGTTCATCGCAAAGGCTTATACGCCGGAGGGGATCCGTGCTTTCGATAAGGGATTTATGGAAAGAGTTTATGAAAAACCCTTCGAAGTGATCTTCTGCGACGAAAAGACCTTCCCCGAAAAGAAAATATGCTCTCTCTCCGTCGGCGGGCATCTGGACGGATGCCGCATCGGATTCGATGCCGGCGGCAGCGACAGAAAGGTAAGCGCGGTTGTGGACGGAAAAGTCGTTTACAGCGAAGAGGTCGTGTGGCATCCGAAAACGGAGCCGAATCCCGATTACCATAAGGCGGAAATTCTGAAAGCCATGAAAACCGCGGCTTCGAAAATGCCCCGCGTGGACGCGATCGGCGTTTCGAGCGCAGGCGTATACATCAATAATAAGATCATGGTCGCTTCCCTTTTCCTTAAGGTCGGCGAAGAGGATTTCGAAAAGAAAGTAAAAAATATGTATATCGACGTGGCGAAGGAAATGGGAGATATCCCCCTTGTCGTCGCGAACGACGGCGACGTGACCGCCCTTGCCGGAGCGATCGATCTCGGCGATAACGACGTTCTCGGCATTGCGATGGGGACGAGCGAGGCGGTCGGTTACATCAACGCCGAAGGCAAATTGAACGGCTGGCTTTCCGAACTTGCGTTCGTTCCGGTCGACTACGATCGTGACGCCATGGTAGACGAGTGGAGCGGAGATTACGGCTGCGGCGTGAAGTATTTCTCGCAGGACAGTGTGATCAAACTTGCCGAAAACGGCGGTTACGTGTTCGAACAGGGGCTTACTCCCGCGGAAAAGCTGAAAGCGATCCAGAAGGAAATGAAGGAAGGGAGCGAGTTCGCCCGCAAGATCTACGAGGATATCGGTATTTATCTCGGATACACTCTTCCGTTCTACGCCATGTTCTATGAGATCAGGCACGTTCTTCTGCTCGGCAGAGTAACGAGCGGCGAAGGCGGTACGATCATTCTCGAAAAAGCGAACGAAGTTTTAAAGGCAGAGTACCCCGAACTGTCCTTCCGTCTCGAAATGCCTGACGAAACCAACCGCAGGGTCGGGCAGAGTATCGCGGCGGCGTCTCTTGCGGAATCGAAAAAAACAAAATAAAAAAGCATGACGGACAAAGGTTCCGGTTACCCTTATCCGACACGAAAGGAGATTGAATCTATATGAAAATAATCGTTACGAAAAATTATGAGGAAATGAGCAGGGAAGCCGCAAAGATCGTGCTCGGCGTCGTAAAAGCCGATCCGGAAGCGGTGCTCGGGCTTGCCACCGGTTCTACGCCTATCGGCATGTATCGCGAAATGATCCGCGACCACGAAGAAAACGGAACGAGTTATCGCAACGTTCGTACCGTCAATCTCGACGAATACGCCGGGCTTGACGAAACGAGCGATCAGAGCTATGTGTATTTCATGCGCAAAAATCTCTTCGATTCTCTCGATATCGATAGAAAAAACACCAATATCGAAAACGGAAAAGCGGCGGATCGCGAGAAGGAATGCGAAAGATATAACGCCCTTCTGCACGAAATGCAACAGAGCGTTCAGGTTCTCGGCATCGGGTCGAACGGGCATATCGCTTTCAACGAACCGGGTACACCCTTCGGAAGCGAAACGCATATCGTCGATCTTACCGAAAGCACGATCAGGGATAATTCCCGCCTGTTTTCCCGTATCGAAGACGTTCCCCGTCAGGCATTCACGATGGGGTTGAAAAATATCATGAATGCGAAAAAAATCGTCATTCTTGCCAACGGCAAAAATAAGGCGAAAGCCGTTTACGGGCTTGTGAAAGGCCCCGTTACCGAGCAACTTCCGGCAAGCGTTCTGCAGCTTCACCCCGATTGCACGGTTGTCGTGGACGAAGAAGCGGCAAGCCTTCTCTAAGGTGGTCCTCATGATGAAAGGTTTTAAAAATGTGCGGCTATATGTTCGTGATCAAGGAATTATTACGGCGGACATCGGCATAGAAAACGGAAAAATCGCCTATATCGGGAAAGAAAATCCCGCGATCGAAGAGATCGAAAAACTGCCGGAAGGCATTCTTGTTCCCGGGTTTATCGACGAACACATTCACGGCGCGGGCGGCGCGGACGCGATGGACGCTACCCCCGAAGCTCTGCGGATTATCTCTTCAAAACTTGCCGAAGAAGGCACGACCGCCTTTCTTGCCACCACGATGACGCAGAGCAGAGAAAATATCGGAAAAGCGCTGAAAAACGTTAAAAACGTGATGGAAAAAGGGAAATATGCCGGCGCGGAAGTGCTCGGCGTTCACCTCGAGGGTCCGTTTATCAGTCTGAAACATGCGGGCGCACAACCGGCGGAATATATTCTTCATCCCGACGTAAAGGAATTTGATAAGTTCAACGAGCTGTCCGGCGGCAATATCCGTATCGTAACGCTTGCCCCGGAAGAACCGGGCGGAGAAGAGCTGATCTCGCATCTGCACGAGATCGGAACGGTTGCCTCGATCGGGCATACGGACGCAAAATTCAAGGACGCGGAACGTGCCGTGAAGGCGGGCGCGACGAGCGTAACGCACACTTATAATGCTCAGACGGGTCTTCATCACCGCGAGGCAGGCGTTGTCGGCGCCGCGCTTTTAACGGACGAGCTCAATACGGAAATGATCTGCGATACGATCCACGTGTCCGTACCCGCGATCAGACTTTTTACGAAAAACAAACCGCGCGATAAATTCATTCTGATCACGGACGCCATGCGCGCCAAGGGCATGCCGGACGGCGTTTCCGAACTCGGCGGACAGAAAGTGTACGTGAAAAACGGCGAAGCGAGACTGGAAGACGGTACCCTTGCCGGCAGCGTTCTGAGAATGAACGTCGCAGTGAAAAACCTTGTGGAAAAGGTCGGGGTCGCGTTTGGAAACGCGATCGACGCATGCACGTACAACCCCGCGAAAAATCTCGGTAAAGAGAAAGAGCGCGGCACGCTTGAAGTGGGAAAACGTGCGGATATAACTCTTTTAAACGCTAATTTCGACGTGCTTATGACCATGGTCGGCGGAAAGATCGTTTACCGCGGATAAATCGGAATCGGTAGGCTTAGCATTCGTCATCACTAACCGATTTTTCGCCGTAAAAATAGTCAGCAACGGCGAATGCCAAGCCTATGGAGATCCCTTGTTTCTTTTTAAGAGACAAGGGGTTTTTACGATAGAACAAAAGATTCTTTTTCCGTAATCGGCGGCATCCGGTTTCGCTGCGCCCGGGCGGAATACCAGCCTTAAGAAAATAAAAAGGGAAAACAGGAGAAAATCGATTTACAAACGGATAGGTTTCGGTTAAAATATAAAATGGCAACGCTCACGGGTACCCTTTGGGAGCATGACCGCATATACGGCAGTCTCGATCACGGCTTTGCCTCTTTCATTGCCGTGCTGCTTGCCGAAAATTACGAACGCTGCCGAAAGGATGCGAAGAAGAAAGGAGAATAATGACGTGAGAAGAGAGGTAAATCATCTTTCACAGGTATGCGAAGTCGTTCGCGCCGTCTGTACGGACGGGGAACGCGCCGGCTTGAGAACGATAACCGTTTCCAACGGCGTTCTGAACGTCGAGTTTCTCGAAAACCGCGCTCTCGATATTTCCCGTGTGTTTTACAAGGGGATAAGTATGGGTTTTATTTCCAAAAACGGGATTACGGCGAGGAAGGCAGAAGGGTTTCATCGTTCTTTTCCCGGCGGAATGCTTTATACCTGCGGGCTGGATGCGATCGGCGCGATCGAGGGGCATGCCCTGCACGGAAATCTGCACAACATTCCCGCAACCGTCGTTTCCGCTCGAGCGGATGAAAGGGGCGCGACGATCGAGGGGGAGATCCGGGATTCCGCATTGTTCGGGCAGAACCTGTGCTTCACGAGAAAGATCTTCATTCCCGCAGATTCCGGCAGGATCGAAATATCCGACGTTCTGAAAAACGAGGGCTACCGGGACGAACGCTATTGTTTGCTGTATCATATCAACAGCGGGTATCCTTTTCTTTGCGATCGGACGACGATCGGGTATGACGAAATTTCGATCGTTCCCCGTACGGAATGGGCAGAAACCGCGCTTTCCGAAGTGAAAAAGTTTCAGTTGCCCGTCGATAACGAAGAGGAGCGTTGTTATTTTATTCGTCTGAAAACTCCTCGGGTCAAGGTTACGAACTCCGTTCTCGGGAAAAGCCTTACGATCGGATATTCCGCCGATACTCTCCCTTGCCTTGTGGAATGGAAAAGCGGCGCGAGCGGAGACTATGCGCTCGGGATCGAACCTTGTACCACGTTTCTCGATAAGCCGGACTTTGCTTACCGCACCGTGAAGGCGGGCGAAAGCGTGAACTTCCGCGTTGTGCTCGAATTTTCGGATACGTGATCTACCTGCAAGTTTTTTTAAAAAACCAGTCGATAAGTCGATTATCGCCGGATTTTTCGCTATAATTCGTAAAAATCGGTTTTCTTAAGAAGCGTTTGATCCGCTTTTCGTTCGGCAGGCATCCGTTGAACGGAAACCGATTTTATCGCCATGGGGGAAGGAAAGAGATGAGAAAGAAAACGGGAAAATTCAACATGCGAGGCATTCAGATCCTGGCGGTGGGGCTTCTTACCGGTTTTTTTGTCGGGGTGATCGTCTCGTTTTTTAATCTTGCGGCGGAATTTGCCGTGGAAAAGGCGACGACGGTTTATGCGCTCGTGCGGGAAAACCCGGCGTGGATCCCTCTGTTTTTTCTCGCGCTGATCGCAATTTCCTTTGCGGTCGCGACAATTTCCGAGCTTGTTCCGATGGCGAGAGGAAGCGGGATTCCGCAGACGGAAGGGGCGGCGAGAGGTCTGATCGAACTGAAATGGTACCGTTCCCTTCCCGCTATGGCGGCGGCATGCTTGCTATCCATGTTTTCCGGGCTTACCGCGGGCGGCGAGGGACCGAGCATGTTTATCGGTTCGGCTTGCGGGGAAGGAACGAGCAAGCTGCTCGGCTGTACCGATATGGAAAGACGATATCAGCTGACGGGCGGCGCCTGCGCGGGGCTTGCGGTTGCGTTCAACGCGCCCCTCACGGGGATCGTGTTTGCCTTCGAAGAGGCGCATCGGAGATTCACGCCCGCAATTTTCATCTGTGCGTTCTCGTCCGTTTTGTCGGCGATCGTCACAAGGAACGTTCTGTTCGGGGCGATGGGAAAAGAGATCGTGTCGGAGTTCACATCCTTTCGTTTTCTTCCTTTTCCGATCTCTTCTTACGGATACGTGGTTCTTGCCGCGTTTTGCTGCGGTGTGTTCGGTTTTGCTTTTTACCGGCTGTGTCTGTTTGCGAAAAAGATATTCGCAAAAATCGTATTCGCGCGGAAACTCGGTAAAATGGCGATACCGTTTGCCGTCGCCGGGGTCTTCGGACTGCTTTGCTCGTCCGTTATCGGCGGAGGACACGGGTTTATCGAATCGCTCGGAACGCACGGCGGTACGGCGTCTCCTTCCGTGTCGCCCGTGTTTGCGTTGCCGATGATAATATCGCTGTGTCTGATCCTCGTCATGCGGGTGATCGCCACGGCGCTGAACCTCGGCGCGGGCGTGCCGTGCGGGGTATTTATCCCTATGCTTGCGATCGGAGCGGGGCTCGGCGCGCTGCTCGCCCGCCTTTGCGTGATGATCGGGCTCGATCCCGTTTATGCCGATCTGCTCGTGATGATCTGTATGGCAACGTTTTTTACTTCCGTCGTAAAGGCGCCGATCACGGCGATCCTCATGACCGTGGAACTGACGTGGAATTTTACTCTTCTCGTTCCCGTGATCCTCGGGGTGTCGCTCGGGTATATGATCGGCGAAACGTTCGGTACGAAACCGATCTACGAAGTGCTTCTCGAAAGTTTTCTCGAAGAACAGCAGGTAAAATTACAAAAATACACCTACGTGACGAAGATCGAAAAAGGCTCTATCGCCGCGGACGCATCCATTCGCGACGTGCTCTGGCCGGGAAACCTGCTCGTTCGTTCCATTCGTCGGGGAGAAGAGAGCGTCGTCGCCGCGTCCGATACCGTGCTCCGCGCGGGAGACGAACTTACCGTTCAGGCGGAAGTGGTCGATTTCTCGCGATTTAAAGGCTGGGTGGACGAGATCGTGAAACCCCGCAGAAGAACCTACCGCCGGAAAGGAGAAAGGAAAGACGGGGATCCGGTATGATTTTGTAAAAAAATAAAATTATGAATTTTGTCGTTTTTGTGAAAAATCGGGCAAACCTCTTGACTTTCCGCAAGAAACGGGTTATAATTCAATCAATTATTTAGGGAGGAATTATTATGTATTCTCCTAATTGCGGCGAGCAGATCGACGACAAAGCGGTCGTCTGCCCGAAATGCGGCGTTCCCGTCAACGGGAAAAGAACGGATCCGGAAGACGCTCCGAGCATCGGTTTTGCCATTCTGAGCTTTTTCATTCCGGTCGTTGGATTGATTCTTTTTCTTGTCTGGAGAAATTCATGCCCATTGAGGGCGAGATCGGCAGGAAAGGGCGCGTTGATCGGCGCGATCGTAAGTTTTGTTATCGGATTTATTTCAATATGTTCGACGATAGGGGCTGCGGGTGCGGGTAGGTCGTTGATCGCTTTTTTGTCGTAACCGGATAAAAGCCGTCGGAAACGGGTCTGACGAAATCGTTTTCGGACGGAAGAAAACCAAAAAAGAGTTGCCTTCGGGAAAGTGCGTTTCTCAGGCAACTCTTTTTTTTTCGGAACCGTCGGCGGGAAATACCGGTTGAATGGAAAAACGGTCATTGATTCGGGGAATAAACGGTTTCCGAACGCATCTGCAAGAAATACTTGTACGGTGTGATTCCGACCGAATCGGCAAATTTTTTGATAAACTGCGTCGTGGTAGAAAAACCGCAGCGCGAACCGACTTCCGTGACCGAAAGAGAAGTGGAAGAAAGCAGCTGTTTCGCGTGTTCGATCCGCTTGGCGAGAATGTATTGTTTGGGCGGAAGCCCCGTGACGCTCGAAAACAGGTGGCGGAAACGCTCGTAAGAATAATGGGAAACGGCGGAAAGCTGTTCGGAAGTGATGTCTGTCAGGTAGTATTCGTCGATATATTCGATCGCCTGCGTGATCAGATCTTTTTTCGCGTTTTTTACGGTGCCGCCGTCAACGCTTCTTGCAAATTCCGTCAGGATACAGCGGAGAAGCGCGCCGACCACGGAGATATAGTCCTTCTTTTTTTCGCCGAATTCCTCCGAAATCAGCCTTACGTAATTGCCGATCTTTCCGTTTTCGTCGGAAAGAACGACGGGAAGAGCCGGGATCTCCTCTCCGAGGGAGAACCCGATGCAGACGATCGTGCAGTCGGAAGTGTGAACGTCGTTATGGGTTGCGTTCGGAGGGATCAGCGCGCAGCTGTTGTCCGCATAATCGTATTTAACGCCGTTTACGTAGAAATAGCCGAAACCGTTGAAATAGTACACAAGTTCGTAACACTTGTGGGAATGATAACGGATCAGATAATTTACGTCATCCTGACGGCTGAAATAGAAATTTATGTTGATTTCGTTCATGATTTCCCCCGTAAAGCCTTTTCTATTCCGGAATTTTCGAAAAAAACCATTTTATTTTCTTCTTTTTTATCATAATCGATTCCTTCCGGAATGTCAATCGTTTTTTCTATTTCAGCCGAAAAGTGATATTTTTTAGCCGTATCGTTATATCATTCGCGGAGAAAGTATGTTAAAATGTTTTCGTAAATCGGATCCTGCGGGAAACACTCCGCAAAGAAGGGATCGGGGGAAAAGAAGGGAGATATTCGCGTGAAGATGAAAGCGATCGTTCGGAAAATATTATGCGGCGTGCTTGCCGTCGTCGTGATCGTGTTTGCCGCGATCCCTTTCGCGGGTGCGAAGGGATCGTCGCGAAAAATACGTCTTGTGGTGGATTTTCACGGGTACACGCCGTCCACGAGCAGGATCGCCACAGCGGAAGACCCCGACGTGTTCAACTCTACTTATTACATAGCGGAAGCGTTCATGGAGGAAAACCCGGACGTGGAGGTCGTGTGGGCGAGGACGAAACCGGTCGGCGGAATGGACGCGGAAGTAGCGCAGTGGTTCACCACGCAGATCGCCGGCGGAACGGTCCCCGCGATCGCCTTCAGCTGGGGAACCCGTTATCAGGACAGAGACTGGTATCTTCCGCTGGACGAATATCTCGTTACGGATTATCCTTACGAGGAAAAATTCGATACCTGGAAAGAGGTGTTCCGCGATTATCTCTGGAAAAGCGAAGCGGTGGTGAATGCCCGCGGCGAGGTCGTCGGGATTCCGATCACGCTCTATCCGGGCGCCGCGACGGGGTACTTTTATAATAAAACGGCTTTTTCGCGAAGCGGGATCTCTTCTACGCCGAGAACGTGGAACGAACTGATCTCTGCGGCGGAAAAGCTGAAAGAAAACGGATATATCGGCGTTGCGCCGTGGGGCTTTTTTACGTCGAACACCATATTCGACGCCTGGGTATGGGGTTCCGTGATCGCGCCGTCGTTCGGCGGCTATGTGAAAAACAGATTCGGCATCGATTACGACGGAGACGGAACGGTCTCTTCCGCGGAGCAGGCAAGGGCAACGCTGAACGGATATTTTTCTACGTCCAACGCCTACGCGAGAGACGCCTTTTATCTGCTGAAGGCTTACTATACGCAGACGCTCGAAAAGGCATGGTCTTCCATCGAATATTACGGCGATTGGCTCGACGGCAACGTGGGAATCCGCGAAGAGGGGATCTGGGCGATCCCGTCCGAAGATTCCGTTGCGAAGGATTTCGATTACGGGGTGTTCGTCGCGCCGTACGTCACGAAAGATTCTTCTTATTCCGTACGGGAGATCACTTCTTCGGGCGGAGGAAAAACGGTTTCGGCAACGTGCGATTATCTTGACGATATCGTCTATTCGGACGGACCTTTCGAACCGACGCCAGACCTTGTGGTGAACGTGATGAAGTCGGCGGTGGAGGGGAAACCGGAAGTGCTCGACGCCGCGATCCGCTTTCTGAAATACGTTACGAAACCGGAAAACGTTTCGATGATCTGCATCGAGAACGCCGGGGTGATCGGCGCGTCGAAGGGAACGGGACATTCCGCCCTTATCGACGCCTTCCTTCGCCAGAAATTTCCCGTTAAAACGAACGCGTCCTTTCCGTCCGGGTTTACCGACCGCTACGGCGACGTGATGAACCGAAGAATGGAAGAGTGGATCAACGGCAGGATTTCCGACGAGGAGTTTTTCCGTCGGGCGGATATCTGCAACGAAGAAGGAGCGAAAGATTTCGTGAGAAAAATGGGGCTTGACGTTTCTTCCTGGGAGCCGGCGGCAAAGGAGAAGCTCGCATGAAAAAATGGATCGCGGTTGCGGCGGCGGTCGCACTCTGTTTTGGGTTGTATTTTGCGGATGCGATCCGTGCAAAAGAATATGAATACGAGCTCGTTTCTCAGACCAACGAGGTCATCGTGGCGGACGGCGTTTCTCCGACGAAATTTACCGTGCGCCTGACGAGAAAGGGAAAGCCGGTGTCGGGGCATACGATCTCCGTCGTCGCGACGAACGGAACGCTCAGAAGTTCCCGCATCGTGACCGACGATAACGGGGAGATCGTCGTGACGTGGTACGCCTTTCTGTATCTGAACGACAAGCTTACCCCGATTGATGACGTTACGTTTTATTTTTCGGACGAAGACAATTCGAAGATCATAACGGTGCCGGCGAAATTTTCGTTTACGGTGCCTGCCGAAAAACCGCAGGACGAAACGAAATGGGAGGATTGGGAAAATATCCGGATCGACGGGGAGGATGAAGAATGATCGAAGGGAAAATGCCCCTCTGGCGGAGAATACTGAAACATAAAACGGCATATCTGTTTATTCTGCCGCTGATGATCGGCGTGTTCGGGTTCTGTTATTATCCGGCGATCAGCGGCATCGTGACCTCTCTTTACGATTGGGACGGAACGGGTTTGAAGCGGTTTACGGGGCTCGGGAATTACAGGGAACTGTTTGCCGATAAAATCTTTCTCGATTCGGTGGGAACGATGATCGTTCTCCTTGTGCCGAGGCTTTTTATCGGCGTGTGCATGCCGCTTTTGTTCGCGGAACTGATCTTTAACACGAAAAGCGAAAAGATGCAGTCCTTTTACCGCGTTGCGGTGCTGTTGCCGATGATCGCCCCGGGCGTGGTCGGAATGCTGATCTGGCAGAATATTTTCGAACCGACAGGCGGTTTGTTTGCGGAATTGATGCGGGCGTTCGGTATTATCGGAAAAGACGCCGTGATCGACTTTTTAAACGACGAAAACTGGGTGATCCCGTGTATTATCATTCTCGGATTTCCGTGGGTGAACGGAACGAATATCCTGATTTACATTTCGGGGCTGACCGCCGTTTCCGGCGAGGTTCTGGAAGCGGCGAGGCTGGACGGTTGCGGAACTTTCCGTAGGATCTTTTCGATCGATATCCCTCTGCTCGTCGGGCAGATCCGATATTTCCTCGTGTTCGGCTTTATCGGATTGATGCAGGATTACGGATTGCAGATCGTTCTGACGAACGGCGGACCGGGGTATAAAACGTATGTGCCGGGCTGGTATATGTACCGGATGGCGTTTACGTCGGGCAGATACGGTTACGCTTCCGCGATCGGCGCAACGCTGTTCTTTGCGATCTTCGCGATCTCGTTTGCGGCGATGAAACTGATGCGTTACGGACCCTTTGCGGGCGTGAAGGAGGATTGACGGAATGAAAATCTTCTCTTATATAAAAACGCACCGCAAAAGCATTCTGTCGCAGGGGCTGTTGCATCTCGCGATGGCGTTCCTTTTGTTCTGTATGATCTATCCTCTCGCCATGTCGGTGTGGTGCGCTTTCAAAACGACGAATTCTTACGAGGTGAGCAAGTTTTATCCTACGTTGCCCCTCAAGGCGGATAACCTGGTAACGGCGTTTTCGAAGGTGGGAAACTATATGTATAACACCGTGGCGGTTGCGGTATTCGGAGTTACGGGTTCTCTTTTTATCGCTTCGCTTGCATCCTATGCGTTTGCGAAGATGAAATTCCCCGGGAGATCGTTCTTTTTTATGGCGGTGCTCGGGTTGATGATGGTTCCCGGTATTCTGACGCTCGTGCCGCAGTTTCTGCTTTATAAAAGGCTGAACCTGAACAATAAACTGATCGCCGTTCTTCTTCCGCAACTGACGGCTGCGCCGGTCGGAGCGGTATTCCTGCTTACCATCTTTTTTAAGGCGTTGCCGAAAGATCTGTTCAGCGCGGCGGAGATCGACGGCGCGAACGACTTTCAGGTTTACGTGTCCGTTGCCGTGCCTCTTTGCATGGCGATCCTGATCACGATAGCCATACAGCAGATCAACGGGCTTTGGAACGATTACATCTGGCCGATGACCGTTATCTCGACCGATTACGAAAAACTGACCGTTTCCGCGGGGCTGATCGTGGAATTCAGAGATCTGTACTCTCAGAACATGCCCGTAACCTATTCGGGATATCTGATCGCGTCCGTTCCTCTTCTGATCGTGTTTTTGTTCGGAAATAAATTCTATATTCAAGGACTTGTCGGCTCTGCCGTCAAAATGTAAGGTGCTTATGAAACTTTGGATCGATACGGATATCGGCGGCGATATCGACGACGCGCTCGCCCTGCTTTACGCCATGAGTTCTCCCGATGCGGAGATCGCGGGGGTGAGCACTGTTTTTGAAAACACGTATGCAAGGGCGGAGATCGCGTCTTCCCTTCTGATAGCGGGAGGGAAAGAAAACGTTCCCGTTTATGCGGGATGCGGCGTTCCCTATGCCGCAACGACGGTGCACAGACTGAGGATCGACCCTTCCGCCATGCCGAAAACTTACGTGCCGGAACTTTTCGCCGGTGCCCCCGTGGAAAAGGAGAACGGGGTCGACGCGCTTGCCGCCGCATTGTCCCGAGGGGAGAAAATGAAGATCGTAACGCTCGGAGCACTGACAAATATTGCAAAGTTAATCGACTTATATCCGCATGTCGTGAAAAATATCGACGAGCTTTGTATCATGGGCGGCGCAAAAAAAACAAACGTGAACGAATTTAATCTCACGTGCGACCCCGAGGCGGCTTCGATCGTTTTCCGCTCTTCGATCCCGAAAAGGATCGTGACGCTGGATTGCACGTTCCGCTGTCGGGTCAAAAAAAAGGACGCAGAACGGCTGAAAGTTTGTAAAAGCGCGGCGGTGAAAACGGTTGCGGAAATGTACGGGCTGTGGGACGGAAAAATGTTTCTGCACGATCCTCTCGCACTGGTTTCCGCGCTGCCGGAAGGAGAGAAATTTCTCAGTTTCCGGAAAGGCGATCTTTTCGTGGAGACGGAAGGAAAATATTCCCGCGGGAAATGCGCCGATCTTACCGACTTCAACTGGAGAAACGAGGGAAGGGAAGATATGCTCGTTTCCGATAAAGTAAGCGCGCAGGCGTTTGTGGAAAACTATATTTCGACCGTCGTGCGATGGGACGAAACGTTGCCTGAGAGCACGGGTAAAAAACCGCTGTATCTCTGTCGCGGCTAACTTTGAAAACCGGGAAGGCAACGGATCGCCGTAACCGGAAAACAGGAAAAATCCCGCCCCGCAAAGGGCAGGGGTTGAAATAAAAAAAGGAAAAGGAGAAAAAGATGAAAAAACTCAAATTGTCAGCTTGCCTGCTTGCAAGCGTATGCCTGGCGCTCGGAACGCTCGTATCCGCGCCGAAAGCGATCGCTGCGGATGAAACCGGTTATTCCGCAAAGACTTACGTGCCCGACGCTACCGATTACGTGAATTATTACGGCGGTGTAGGAAATCTCGAAGAACAGGACGGCGGAGGCGTCTTCACGTTTGCGCACGGCGGATTTACCGTTCCCATGGAAGGCGCGGCGATCGAAATGAATACTCTCTTTAAACTGTATTCGAAGAAATCCGCGGAAGAAGGGGGAGACGGGATCGACGGATGGGTGACCTATTCCTTCTCCGCAACGCCCGCCGACGCAACGAGCGACAGAACGTTTCCTTATTACGGCGGCGCGAAAGACGGAATTTTCCTTCACGTTACGAATTATTCCGGAACGACGGCTCCGAATTGCGTGGAAATTCAGGTCGTTAAAATGGTGAACGGAGAAGCGTCGCCCGCGGCGGGATCTTTCTTCCTCGATAACGCGGTGAACGTTCCCGTAACGTTGTCTCTTAAAAAGGCGGAAGGGAAATATACGCTTTCCTTTAAAAAGACGGAGGACGGGACCCTTCTCAAAGAGGTCGGTGGGCTTGAACTCGACGAATCCTTGTTTATCAACGAAAAGGGACAGACTTTCTTTTCCACGGCGATCTACGAAGCAAACGGATGCGACGGCAATCACTGGGAACACAGAGGGGTCGCGATGTTCTCCGCTAAGGTCTACACCCTAGACGCGGCGTCCGCAAGCGTGACGCTCGAGAAAACGGAATATGTTTTCGAAGAGGGGATGACCTGCAAACCTGCCGTCACGGTGAAAATCGGAGAGAAAACGCTTGCAAACAACGTCGATTACTACCTTGAATATAAAGACAACAAGGCGATCGGTAACGCGAGCGTCGTCGTGAAGTTTATGGGCGAATACGCGGGCAACGAAAGCAAAACCGCCGGATTCGTTATCCGGGAGAAAACGCCGGAACAGAGTTCCGGAGAGCCGACTTCCGAAGGATCCGTTTCCGCGAACGAGAGTAAGGCGGAAGGCGCGAAGGATAGTTCTTCCGGCGGGTGTTTCGGTTCGTTCGGCGGGGCGGCTGCGCTTTCTCTGTTTGCCTTAGCCGGCGTTGCGCTTTTAAAGAAAAAACGCGTCTGATCGGGAAGAAAAGATCGGATAAGCAATGTAAAAACGGGAGAAAATCGGCTTATCGGCTGACTTTCTCCCGAAATGTCTCGTTCTGAAAATAACTTAGGGAGAGAAAAATATGAAGAAGATTTTATCGAAGTTATCCCTTGCGACGGCTGCTGCGCTGATTGCCTGCGCGGCGTACGGCACGGCGCCGAAAGCATATGCGGCGGAAGATGCCGCAGGTTCGAATACGGAGATCCTCGAGGGATGGACGGTACCTGCGGGGTATGAAGGAAGGGTTTCCGTAAAAAAGGAAAAAGAGGGGATCGTGATCCGTCAGCTTGTGCAGGGAACGCCGAGCAGTCACGCCGTCGCGATCTCGCCCGCCGTCGAGGGAACGAGCGGGTTCGAGGTCGTTCTGAATATCCGTTCGGAAGAGTATGCGGAATCGGGAAAGCTTGCAAACGACGTCTGGACGGGCGTCGGTTTTATGGGAAAACCCGTTTTCATCAATTGGCGCAATAACGAGGCGAGCGGATATGCGAAAGACAGCCCGGGCTTGTTTTCACGCTTTTTCAATATTGCCGGAGAATTCGCTTTTACCACGGACGTGTATTGTAAAGATTTCATCAAAGATCTCGAGCATCCGGACGATCCGGGTTCGATCGTGGATACCTGGACGCTGATGAGCAAGAAAAACGCGCAGTCGCAGGAAGGAAAGGATATGCGCGTGGCTCTTCGCTTTGAAAACGGCGAATATAATTTTTATGTAAACGGAAACAAGATGAATACCGCGGGCGAGCTTACCGCGGTCGAAGCGGCGAAGGTTTTTCCGGACGGAAAAATCTATCTCGAGATCGCGATGAACACCCAGAAAAAGGAAACCAACGAGAATACGGTGGTCGTTATCAAGGAGATGAACGGCGTTTCTTACGCGGAGGGAACGGCGGGAGAATCGAATCCTTCGACGACTTCGGGAAAGGAAGATAAGAAACAGGGATGCGGTTCTTCGCTTGCGGGCGACGCGTTTGCCGCGGTTTTCGCGCTTGCGGGACTTGCGCTTGCGGCGAAAAAGGGAAAAAGTTTATGAGAGGAAAGAAAATTCTGTGTGCGGTTTCCGCCGCGGCGATCGCCTTTTCCGCAGTCGGTTGCGGGGGCGGAACGGGCGGCGGAACGGAGAGTGCGTCCGAATCGTCGAACGACGTTCCGAAAGATCCCGATCCGACCGTGAAGACGATAGACGACGCGCTGTTTGCAAACCCCTCGCTTGCGGACAGACCGATGGTGCAGATGCACGCCCCGCAGCCGGGACTTGTGGACGACGTTTACGAACGCGGTTACGGCGGCGTGGTAATGAACGTCGCCTGGACGAAAACATACCTGAATAACGAAAGAGAGTGGGCGGCTTTGCAGAACGTGGTTTCGCATACGATCGATAAAGGCATGCACGTGTGGATTTACGACGAGTACGGATATCCGTCCGGTTCGGCATACGGGCAGACGCTGAAAGGGAATCCGGAATACGAGGCGCAAGGACTGATAGCCGTCTATAAGTCGATTAAAGCAGGAAACAAAGGGACGATCGATCTTGTTTACGGGCATAAGGCGATCGTTTGCGCTTACGTTTACGACGGTGCGGACGAAGAGCATATCGACCTTTCTTCCGGAGAGGACGTATCTTCGCTGATCGACGGATCGCGGAATTCGGTTACTTATGCCAACCGTACGCGAACGGATAAAGTGCTGATCGCTTACATGAGTAAACGCTGGTATGAAAATACGCATGCGATGGAAAACTGGTACGTTCAGCAACGCTATATCGACATGCTTTCTCCGGAGCCTACGAAGAAGTTTCTCGGTATTACGCACGAGAAATACAAGGATCACGTCGGCGAGTATTTCGGGAAAGGGATCCAGGCGTTTTTTACGGACGAGCCCGCTTTGCAGGGGAACTATTTCGATGTTTCCGACCGCAGTCGTCAGGTGATCGACGTGCCGGATCCGAACGTGCCGGTTATCGAGGCTCTCAACTATTCGGACGGGCTTTTCGAATCGTTTCGCAGTATGTACGGGTACGATCTCAAAGAAAAGCTCGGCTACCTTTACCGTGACGACGGATCCTCCGCGGCGCGGCGGGTCAGAATGGATTTTTACATGCTTACGGGAGAGCTTTTCCGCTCGAATTACCTCGGGCAGACCGCAGATTGGTGCGAGAAAAACGGGGTGAAAAGCTCCGGACATCTTCTGCTGGAAGAAACCCTTTATCAGAACGTATGGTTTGCGGGCAACATGATCCGTCTTCTCGGAACGATGGGGATCCCCGGAACGGATCTGCTTTATTCCACCGCTTCCCGCGCGGCGCAGGACGCCTGCATCACTTCGAAATTCGCAGGTTCCGCCGCAGATTTTACCGGGAAAACGGATACGTTTGCCGAAATCTCCGGTGCGTTTGACGGTACGGCAGGCAACGTTTACGATCAGATCAATGCCGTAGGAACGCAGGTCGCTTTCGGCGTGAACACCTTTTCTTCCTATTACTATCAGGGCAATAACCATACAAAGGAAGAAGATAAGATCTTTTCAGCCGCGCTCGGCAGAATGAAATATATGGTTACGGGCAGCGACCACCGGGCGAAAGCTCTCGTTTACTATCCGTACGAAGGAGTTGCGGCGGAAACGTTGCCGACGAAAAATATGTGGACGCCGACCGAAGAAGCGGCGGCGATTTCGGAAAGTTTTGCCGACGCCTGCCGCGGCCTTGCGGGGAAACAGGTGGATTACGACATTACGGATCACAGCAATCTCGCTTCTTTTGCCGTGGAAAACGGCGCGCTCGTCGCTCCGAACGGCGAACGTTACGCGGCGATCGTTCTTCCGTATACCACCGCGCTCCGTTCCGAAGCGGCGAAAAAACTCGTCGAGGCGAAACGTGCGGGCGTGAATATCGTAACGATCGGCGGATACGAGTCGATCGTCTGCGAACGGGGAAAGGAGACGGAAGAAAAAGCCTTTAACGAAGAAGTGCTCGCGTCCGTTCCGACGGTCGCTTCCGGCGTTGCGGCGGGTAAAAAACTGAGAGAGCTCGGGGCAACGTACGCCGTGCTCGGGGATCCGTTTCTTTCCGACGTTTATATTTCGAAAAGACAAAACGCGAACTATTCCGTGTTTACCGTCGTTAACGCCTATAACGAAGAAAAGGAAACGGAATTTACCCTCGAAGCGGAGGGAAAACGGGTGCGCTACTACAATGCGGTAAGCGGAGAGATTACGGAAATTTCCGCTTCGTCCTCGAACGGAAAGACGACGTTCCGTTTTGCCCTTCCGTCAAACACTACGGGATTCTTCGTTGTTTCCTGAAGGAGGGATGATGAAAAGTATCTATATCGCGGGAAGTCTGAACGCCGATCTCTGTATCGAAAGTCCGTATATGCCGGAGGCAGGCGAAACGATCACGGGGACGGGATTCATGATCAATGGCGGCGGCAAGGGAGCAAACCAGGCGACCGCCGCGGCGAAACTCGGCGGAAAGGTGAAATTCTGCGGGGTGGTAGGAGAAGACGTATTCGGCGAGAGGTTCCTTCAGGGATTGGCGTCCGCCGGCGTTGACGTATCCTTTTCGAGAAAGGCAAAGAACGTACCTACGGGCGTTGCCGTTATCCTGCTTTGCAACGGAGATAACAGGATCGTTCTCGATAAGGGGGCGAACGCTCTTCTTTCCGAGCGGGATATCGACGGTTTCCTTTCCGACGCGAAAGAAGGCGACCTTTTTATGACTCAGCTCGAGAATCCGATCCCGGTGATCGGTTACGGGCTTAAAAAGGCGAAGGAAAAAGGGCTTATAACCATACTGAATCCCGCACCGGCAAATGCGGAGATCAAGCCGTGGCTTTCCTTTGTCGATATCGTTACGCCGAACGAAACGGAACTTGCGCTTCTCGGAGGAAAAGGGGCGTTGTTCGATGCCGGGATCGGAACGATCGTTACGACGCTCGGTTCCCGCGGGTATGAGATATCGGACGGCGCGAAGAGTATCCGTTATCCCTGCCCGAAGGTGAAAGCCGTCGACACGACCGCCGCGGGGGATACGCTTTGCGGCGGGCTTGCGGTCGGGCTTGCGGAAGGCAGAACGACGGAGGACGCCTGTGCCTTCGGAAGCAAGGCGGCGTCGATCGCATGTACGAGAAAAGGGGCGCAGCAGTCGATCCCTACAAGAGAAGAAGTGCTTCTATATGTCGATGAATCGACATTCTGACGGTAAATGAATTTTTTGTTACCAAAAAGAGCCGCGGAAGAGGGATCCGGTGATCTCTGCTCCGCGGCTTTTTATGTTTCTGAAATCAGGTTCGGCAATGAAATCTCCGTTCCGCTGCCGGACAAAAATAATACGAGCCTTGTCCGGCATGCCGGGCAAAGCTCGTTTTGTTTTTGCATGGTGCGACCGATCGTCAGGCGGTTTGTTCTTCGCCGGCGAGTTGCGTTTTAAATGCTTCCATCACGGCGTCGATGATCATGGCGCGCGTTTCGCTGTTGAGGGGGTGGGCGATATCCTTGAATTCGCCCTCGGGCGTTTTCCTGCTCGGCATTGCCACGAAATATCCCTCCGTACCGTCGATGATCTTAATGTCGTGAACAACGAAACAATCGTCGATGGTAATAGAAGCGACAGCTTTCAGTTTGGTGTCCGGTTTTTGCACGATACGTATTCTTACGTCTGAAATATTCATTTTTCTACCGCCTTATCTTTTTTCGTTTCCGTTTTATCCGTACGGAAAGATTTTCTGTTTCTATCATACAACTTTTTTCCTTTTTTTTCAATAGATTCATCGATAATTTTTCCTTTTTTTCAAAAATTTTTCGTATTCCGGCACGTTTTTTTCTTTCGGGACATATCAATAGGGTATGAAAAACAGAATGAAACCTTTAAAAGTGCATTTTATCGGGATCGGCGGGGTAAGCATGAGTTCGCTCGCCAAATACCTTTTGTACGCGGGATTTTCCGTTTCCGGGAGCGATCTCGCGCCGAATCGACTGACGGAAGAACTGACCCGTCTCGGGGCGGAAATCTATATCGGGCACGACGCTTCCCATGCGGAGGGCGCGCAGGCGGTCGTCTACACGCAGGCGATCGGAGACGATAACCCGGAACTGAAATATGCGAGAGAAAATAAACTGTTCGTAATGTCCCGCGGGCAACTGCTCGCCATGGCTTCCGAAAACTTCGGCACGACGATCGGCGTTTCCGGTTGTCACGGAAAAACAACGACCGTGTGTTTGCTTGCGCATATCTTCCGGTGTGCAAAAGCGGAATTTACCGCCCATATCGGAGGAGAAGATCTGAAATTTTCCAACTTTGTGGCAGACGGCAGCCGGTTTTTTCTCAGTGAGGTGTGCGAATTCAAAAAGAACATCGATCTTTTCCGTGCCGATATCGCCGTATGTCTGAATGTGGATGCCGACCATATGGATTGCTATAAAAATATCGACGATCTTTTGCAGACGTATGACCGTTTTCTGGAAAAAGGAAAGAAAAAGATCGTTTGCGGAGACGATCCGCGGCTTGCGCCTTTTGCGGGGCGGGAGGGGGTCTTTTCTTTCGGCTTCGGGGAGAACAACGATTACCGCGCGGAAAATCTTGTCCCGAAAAACGGGAAATACGCTTTCGACGTGTTTGAAAAGAAGAGTTTTCTTCTCCATGCCGAATTGAACGTATACGGCAGACAAAACGTTACGAATTGTCTTGCCGCCGTCGCCGCGGCGCGCGCCGCCGGGATCTCCGCCGATAAGATCGCTTCCGGGATCAGACGGTTCAAAGGGGTGAAACGCCGCTTCGAAAAAATAGGAAAGCTCGATTCCGCAACGGTGATCTGCGACTATGCGCATCACCCGCGGGAGATTGCAGCCGCGCTTGAAACGGCGAAGACTCTTCCTTTTGAAAGACTGATCGTCGTATTTCAGCCGCATACTTATTCCCGCACGGTCTATCTGAAAAAGGAATTTGTCGAAGTATTGTCATCTGTGCGGGATCTGATCCTTTATCCCACCTATGCCGCGCGGGAAACGTATATCGAAGGAGGAAGTTCTTTCGATCTTCATCTGAAACTTCCTTCTTCCGCTTACGTAACGGATATTTCTTCGCTTTTGTGTCTTCTCAGGAGAAAGGCAAAATGCGGGGATCTTATCCTTGTCCTCGGCGCCGGAGATCTGTACGGAGAGCTGAAGAAAAGAATATAATATTTAAAATGTGAAAATTTTAAGGAAAAAGCTTGACTTTGTGATTTTGCGGTGGTATTCTTGAAAAAGAAAACAACAAAAGAGGTGTTTGTTATGGAACAAACCAAAGAGTTGAAGTCGGGGAAAGGAATGATTATTGCCGGCGGCATAATCGATCTGATTTACGGCGTGCTGGTGTTGCTTGCATCCGTTATCCTGAAAAAAGAGGCGGGAAGCACGGGCGGTTCGTTTAATGCCTACGGTGAAACGAACGTTATGAGCAACGAGTATTTCGCGAAAGCGATCGGAATCCTCGGCGCGATCGTTCTTGCGGCAGCCGTTCTGACGCTTTTGTTCTGTGCGATGCGCAGATCCGGTTTTGCGATCGCGGGGCTGATCGTTTGCGGGATCGTTTCTCTGATATCTCCGATCCCGGCGATCCTGATCCTGGTAGGGACGTCCCGCGAGGCGAAAATCAACGCGACTCAGAAAGGAAAAGCAAATATGGGCGGAGCGATCGTTACTTTCGTTCTCGTGTTGTTCGGGTTGGCTTCTCTGTTCATGCTCTTCCGCCTGAACGGCAGAGGGGAAGGAAATATAATCAAAGGCAACGCCGTTTCTTATTTTTCAAAAATAATCGGAAGCCCAAACGCTCAGAATTATAAAGAAACGTTGACTACGGTGTATATTTTTCTGATGCTTGCCGTGGCGCCCGTTCTCATCGATCTGTTTCTGTCGATGGCGTGTATTTCCAACCCGCTTAACCTGATTGACAAAAGGAAGACGGTCAAAACCGTCAACCTGCTTTCATGGGGTTTATTCATCGTAATGTACGCTCTTTATATCTGGAAGCTTGTGACTGCCAGAATTCCGGACACGTCTGCGGGGAACGATACAAATGCGGGGCTTATCGGTTCGATGGCGCTTTCCGTCCTTCCGCTTTTGCTTCTTTATGTTTCGCCCGTTTTATTCTTTGTTTGCGCAAAATGCCTTTTGGAGTGCGCGAGAATGCTTCCGATCGCGGCGTTTGGCGGGCGGTTATTTAAAGGGAAGGTGCGTTTTGCGAAATTTCTCAGTTACCTTCTTTTATTGATCTCGTTGCCGGCGTCTTATCTTTACGCCTACGCCGTAGCCGTTCTGGCATCGATGGCTCTCGCTTCTGTGGCCCTCTGGTTCGTCGTTTACGGGTTCTTCTCGTTGGCTTTCGGTAAAGACAGCGTTAAACTCTCTTCTTCGGACGGGAACGTTCGTATCCTGTTGGAAAAAGACTGGTGCGGCAATTATTCGGCAGAGGTTTCCGAAAAGGGAGAGAAAACGAAAACGTATTATTCGGAAGACGGAAAAACTTTCAGGTGATAACCGGGTTTTCAAGCCTCTTGTCAAACGCTTCGGCGGGAGATAAAATCATAAAAGCGGCGATCGGGCTTGCCCGGTTGCCGCTTTTCGGGTTCGTCCGGCAAATGCCGGATCCGAGATAAGTATAACACAAACCGAAGTAAAAGGGAATCTCCGGTCTGTCATGAGTGTATCAACCTGTCGTTTATACGGGAAAAAATCCGCGTGAAACCCCGAAACGGGGAAAAAGCGATCGGATGATCCGATCGGTATGAAAAGACAAATAACATTTGCACATAAATGTCGGCATAAAAATGTGAATCCGGATAAAAACGGGTATTGACAAACAGGGAGTTCCGTGTTATAATCAAAACGTAAACGCGGACATGGCTTAATTTCGTGTTTTAACGGCGTTTACGGTTTTAAGTACGGCAGATTTTTAGGAACGGAGAGGGGAAGATGAGAAAGATAAGATTTTCGGCTTTTATCTTGTCTGTCATTATGCTGATTACTTTCATGCCGATATCGGTAATGAAAGCCATGGCAGACGGGATACGCGATATCGATCTGAGCAGTCAGACAGAGCAAATAAATGACGTCGGCGAGACTGTTATCGAAAGCGGGTATGATACCGATAGTTATATTTCGGAAGAACTGACGGAGAAACGTACGGCGGATTCCAAACTGTTTTTGCTGGAAAACGGAACGATCGTGCAACAGCGGTTTCCGGTTCCTGTTCATTATAAAGATGGCGAAACGTTTAAAGAGATCGACAATACCCTTGATCTGAAAACTTCGGAAACGGGAGAATCGTATTTTGAAAACAGGGCAAACGATTTTCGCGTCAGACTTCCGGAGTTTACCGGAAATACCGCAACCCTGTCGGTGGAAAAAGAAGGTTACGGATTGTTCTTTTTCGTAAACGATAAAAGAGGAGAGTTGGTTTTGTCATCGAAAGCCGAGATGGACGAAAAAAGGGAAGCGGCAAACATAACCGCAGGCAGAAACAAAACGCCTGGAACGGACGTCGTAAACGATTTGCTGTCAAAGAGAAAGGATCCGCCTCAGCCGAATGTTGGAGAGTCCTGTCTGACATATAAAAGCGTTTTTAAAAACGTGGATTTTAACTATTCCGTCGGCTCTTTCGGAGTAAAGGAAAATATTTTCGTTTATGCCCCTTTGCCGGAATATGTGTTTGATTTCACGATCAGGGCGACCGGATTGATATTAACTTCGAACGAAAGCGGAGAGATCGTCGCCTGTAACGAAGACGGCGAGGCGATATTTCTGATTTCTGCACCGAATATGACCGATGCCGACGGTAACTACAGCGAGAGCGTTTGCTATGAGCTGACGCATGAAGACGATGACAGTTACGTTTTAAGCGTCAGGGCGGAGAAAGATTGGCTTAACGACAGCGAAAGATCTTTCCCGGTAAAAATCGATCCCGCGGTATATCCGGTCGGAAAGCAGACGGCGGACAGTTTAACGTTTTATTACGGAGACAAGACCGTAACCGAGTACAATCGTGCGAGAATTCGATTTGGAAAGTCCGATTCGGGAATGTACGAAGGTCTGATATCTTTTCTCAACGAAAGCAATCGGTTCTGTTCGTCCGGTTATCAGTTGGCATACGGTAAATTGAAGTATTACGTCAGAAGCGTTGGCTCTGGCGAAGCGGTAACGACAGATTATCGCGTCAGGTCGATAAAAACAACCATTCCGCTCGAAAAAATGACGGGCCTGATTCGATAGAAAAAGGTGACAGCCCCGTACTTTTGAACGGATCGGTTGCGGCAGGAAAATCTTTATCCGGAAAAGTTACAAACGACGGGCGATGGGAAGAAGTCTATTTTTCCCCGGAAAGTTTCGGGGATAGTCCGGATTATGTTTTTCTGTGGGAAGCGGTTGCTTCCAACGAAAACCAGTACGGGGAAGTCGATATCCGTGACGGTAATCTGCCGAGTGTGCTGAGCTATTATGTATCGATGGTCGGGATAAGAGAAGATCTTCCTTACGAGCAGTTTGAATATAACGGCGGAACTGCAAGCGTAAACCTTATCAACGGTGCGCTCACGTCCGCATTTGATGTTCTGTCGATCGACGTTGCTCAGAATCCGCTTTCGTTGCAATTGGTTTATAACGATAGTTACGACGATATTATGTCCGAATACGGAATGTATAATATGTTCGGTAAAAATATCAAAATAAACTTTCAGCAGGTTATAAAGTGCGATTCGGGATCCGCCAGATATATTGATGAAGACGGATCGGTGGAAACGTTTTTTTCCTGCAGTAACGGTACATATCGTTCCGTTGATAAAAATTTGTCTTTTCTACCTTCCGGTGCTACCTTGTATGTGAACGGCAACACAAAAATGCATTTCTCCGATGATCGGGTAACGGAATATCGTGATGCAAGCGATATTGTTGTCGAAAAGACGATGTATAAGATCAAATATTCCGGAAATCGGATTACCGGGATCGACGGGTATACAAACAACAAGAAAACGCATTATATAGATTTTTCTTACAGCGACGGTGTTGTTACGTCTGCCGCGGCGTATCTTTCCACGGCTGTGGACGGCGGTTCTTTCCGGAATATTGCGGAATGTGTTTTCATTTACGATGATGACGGACATCTGACGGAGATCCGGAACAACAATTCAGGTAATAAAAAATTCGTTCTCGGGTATGACTGGGATCGTCTGACCGGGATAACGGATTTTGACGGAAACGGGTATCTGTTCGGGCGGACGCATTGGTCGGACAGCAGCCCCATGCATATGTCGAGCGTACACAGCACGTACGGCGATAAAAGCGAAGGCGGCAGTTGTTTTTATAATTATAACGGTTATACGGCTTTTTCGGCATATGATCCGAAAATTACGAAAACAGAGTATTATGATGCGGAAGAAAAGAAAATCGGCGAACGCAACGTCGATCGCTGTTTCGGAGATACGGCTTCGAGCGAATGGTACGTCGATGATAAAGGGGAAATCTCCGTTTCGGCGATGACCGCCGGAATGTCCAGAAATGACGGCGAAGACTTTCTGACGTATACTCGCTCCGACTTCGTTACAAAAGAAAAGCGTAATACCTCTTTCGGCGGAAATAACTCTGTTTTCGTATCGCCCGGCAATTCGATTGACGGCAATATTTTGCAGAATCACGGCATCGTTTCCGGAAAGGGCAGGGAATACTGTTTAAGTTTCAAACTTGAGAGCCTCGGTTCCGCATATGTGAATCTTTATGTCGAAGGAATAAAAAGGGGAACGATAAAGATAAACGGAACCACCGAGTCGTATTATGTGATCCCGGTTCCGTATTATTCGGGAAGCGCCGTAATAAAAATAGAAAACACGGGGGATAATGCTGTTGCGTTGTCAGACGTTTCGTATAACCGGTATACGAGGAAAACGACTGTAAAGAAGAACGTTACGTCGTCCTTGGAAAACTATGTTGCGGAGATCGAAACAACGGCGATCAAAGGAAAACAGATTATGACGTTCGACCGTTTCGGTCGTCCGGAAACGATAACGCAGGAGGATTACACAGCCTCTCCGACGGAGACAAAGAAATATGTTTATACGTATGAGACCGGAAGGTCGCAACCGGACTGTACGAGGATCAGGTCGATAACGGACGGGGAGAATACCGTAGAGTACGCCTATTCCCAGGTATCTGGAGAAAAAATTACAACTGCGATCGTCCGGAAGGGAGATGAGCCGATTTCGAAAACGACAACGGCGATATCCGGCGCACTCGGGAATTATTATGAAAAAAAGACGGAAAACGGCGTGACCGTGAAAACCGAATATTCGGTTCTCGGCGGAAATATCCGACCGTACCGGGTGAGCGCAGACGACAGCGTTACGGAATATTCGTATAACTATGACGGAAATGTCACAGCAATAAAAGTCGATAACGGCGAGGGGATCGATCAGGCGATTTCCTATCATTGGGAAAACGGAAAAGAAAGTCACTATTATATCGGCGATTCGGATTATGCAATGGACTTTTACCTGTTGACGCGCGATCCGTCCTTATATTATTTGGTAACCGGAATAAAACACAACGGTACGCAGATGTTAAGCTTCGGATACGATGAGTACGAAAATGTGAATTCCGTAACGTATGCCAACAAAGCGACAGTCGGATTTAACTATAATTATAAAACTTTGCGTGGGATTGAGCTGAGAGATTTCCCTGCGGGTCCGGTAACGGCGATCGATTACGACTATACCGGAAACGACCTTACCGGCATGACGCAGAGCGTTGCCGGCGTAAAGCGGTTGTCGTATTTATTCGAGGAATCGGAAACGCAAAGTAAAACAACGGTTTCCGGAGATATCAATGCAAGTTATCTTTATCATTACGATGAGGAAACCGGAATGCCCGTAGACAGAGTTTTCGATTTCGAAAACGGCAGGTATAGCAGAACCGAGGATTTTACTTTCGACGGTCACGGGAAACTGCTCGATTTCGGAGACGGGGAATTCCGCACAGTCTACGGTTACGACGGGTCGAACAGGGTGTCTTCGCAGAAAATTCAACTGTGGCGGGCAAACAGCTTTACGGTGCAGTACGAATACGCAACCGTATCTGACGGAAACGTAAATTATCAGACAAACAGGATCGGAAGAATAGCCAACACGTCAACGAGAACCGATCAGACCTATACTTACGATAGCAAAGGGTATGTCCGTTCTTATCGCAATGGCCTGAACGGCGATAATTTCACGTATACGTATGACGCCACAGGCAGATTGCTGTCCGACGGTACGGCTACTTATACTTACGACAGGATCAACAATATAACGAGCATGAAGTCCGGCGGAAAAGTAACGACATACCGTTATCAATCGGCAAAAGAAACAAGATTGAACAGTGTGTCGGAAAACGGCGTTGCGAAATATTTCCGTTATGACGAAATGGGAAATATGATCGCATATAAAGGGGCAACGACTTCTGCAAGTCAGAATCTGTTCTGGACGCGCGGCAATATGCTCGAAAAAGGAAAGCTGAAAGACGATAAGTCGTTTGTGTACCGATACGATCCGGATAATTTAAGATACAGTAAAACCGTAAACGGGACGGAAACCGATTATTATTGGTATAACGATGTGCTTGTCGGCGAAAAAACGGGCGATAATTACATACAGTATCTGTATAACGCGGGTGGCATTGCCGGCATGCGCTGTAACGATTCGTATTACTATTTTGAAAAGAATATATTCGGTGACGTGATAAGGGCGTATAACGCGTCCGGTATAGCGGTTGCGGAATTCCGTTACGATTCTTACGGCAATATCGTCAGCGCAAGCGGAAGTATGGCGGATAAGGTAAAAATCCGTTACCGCGGGTATTATTGGGATGAGGAAACGGGATTTTATTACCTGCAAAGCCGTTATTACGACCCGAGTTTATGCCGTTTTATCTCGGCAGATCAATATGAATTGCTCGGTACGTTAAGCCGGACGCCGGGGCAGCTTAACCTTTATGCTTACTGCAACAATAACCCGATCATGTATACCGATGAATCCGGCGAGGGGATTATAACGGCTATTATAGTTGGGCTTATAATAAGCGGGGTGATTATCGGCGGAGTTGTCGGTGGGCTCAATTCGGATAAAACGGGGTTCGGTATCATAGAGGACGTAGCCATAGGTGGAATAAAAGGCGGGCTGATTACGGCGGCAATAGTGCTTTCCTTTTATGGCGGCGGATCGTTGATTGGATACGGAGCCGGTGCAATCGGTTCGGCGTTAGCTTTGGCAGGTGGCGGAATTGCGAGCTCTGGTGCGGCTATCGGTGTGGCATCGGTGGCAGTTGGCGCGAGTGTTATTGCAACCGGCGGAGTTATCGCAGGTCAACTTGGCATTCTTTTTTCAAAAAGTAATCCTGGCATGAGCAGTCGACCACCTGTCTCATGGACAAATGTTGATGAGGGGATCGACGCATATAAAACATATGGTAGTTCTGAAAAAGCTGCTGAATATTTAATGAATAAGAAATATGGGCAAGGAAAGTGGAGTAGAGGAGCAAAAACAGAATATAATGCATTAAAAAAATGGTTTGATAGAATAATCAGATTGTGGGGTAAAAGATGAGTAAATACATATATAGATTAGAAAAGTTTCATTTTTACTATCATGATTATGATGATGGAGAAGACGTAGAGGATTGTTATGTTTTGGGTTATTTCAGTTCAAAAAAGGAAATTGAAAAGGCTGTATCTGTTTGTGAACGAAACGGAATTTCCCGAAATGAATTACGAACAATAAGACTTGAATTTTGTTACACAAATAAGCAAAAATACGTGTATGAATTAAGTTATGGTTATTCCGTTTTAAATCAAAGAAAGCAGTACGTTGATTATTCATATGTGTTTCCGCCTCAAAATAGCGTTGAGGACTGTAAAAGGATGAAAAGCGAACTTATAAAAACTGAAAAGTTCAAGCCTGCGCCGGATAAAATTTTTGATGATGAGGCGCCTGATGGTTTTTGGATAGAGAAACTTAAACTAAACAAACTTTACGGCGTAATATCGATATGCTAATTTTCCATAACTTTAATTAAAAGTAACAGAAAAGGATTGTGTTTAGTCGTTGTGGTATAAATAAAAATGAAGATAAAGTACTTTTATAACTTAAATTTTTTTAAAGCGGATAATGAAGACGTTTTCGATCTGGGCGTTTTTTCCTGCTTGAAAAACGCTGAAAAAAAGAAAAAACAAGCTGCAATAAAATGCGGTTTTGTCGATAATCCGGAAAATTTCAGAATTAACAGAATCGGCGTTAAATTTGAGGACAATGCGGAAGTTGAGAAATCGAAAACAGTGCTGTATTGCGTCTGGTTGGAATATTCGCGATCCGAGGACAATAATATTGTCGACTATTTTCGAAATTTCGGCTATTATTCAACAAAGGAAGAAGCCTTGAAAGTTGCCGAATATAACAAAAAATATTCGCGAGCAGGGAAAAAGCACCCCGAAGGGTTTCTTGTCGATAAGGTTTTGGTTGATAATGATAGCGATTGGAGCGAAGGTTTTGTTTCGTACTAAATAACACGTTCGAAAGAAAATCGATAAAATGAGGGACGATTTGCATATGACAGAACAACAGTTGAACAAATTATTAAAAGGTTACAAGATAGCGGAAGTCAGGCGGGTTTTGAATCTGATTATGTTTGAGTTTGAATCGCAAAATAAGCAGAATATCGCATTACACGTCGAATGTTTTGTTAAAATCGCTGAGGAAAACAAGATTTTGCTTTCGAGTTATGACCTTTACGAACCGAAGCCGAATTTGAAATCGGAGAAATACGGACTGGATGATTACGGCTCGACTCTTTTCGATTATTCGTTAGAAAAAAACATGTCGCAGATTATAGGACGGGAAATTATAAATGTAAAATTTTCGTTTTTCGATTTGGATATTTTCTTGTCGGACAATGCCGTGATAAGACTGCTTCAGCAAACCTTAGAAAAAAACCAGGAACAACTTATGATATTCGATGCCGATAAAACCTATTTATGGCTATGGACAGCTGAAGAAGGGGGGGAAATTATCGATATTTCACAAAAACCTTAAAAATGGAAAATGTTTCGGAAAAAGCGAAAAAAGGATTGACAGAATGAAAGAAGGATGGTATAATACAGTTACAGTTTTTAAGTCGGTACAGAGAGACCGTCAAGATTGACAGCTGAATCGGGCGGCGCGGTCGTTCTTTTTTAAGAGCGCGGCGTGTGTCTTTGCATGAAGTCTGATGTCTTGTCGGTTACGGCAGGATTTTTTTATGCGGTTTCTTTCTCTCCGTTCCGGCGGGCAAGGAGAAAGTATGTCGATAACGATGGCGACGGAACAGGTTTTAAAGCAGCCTTTGGCGGAATTCTTCCGCGGGAAAGGCGTTTTGCCCGTTGTTTCCGATCGCTTTATTATTTTTCCCGGTTTTTGCGACGTTCACGTCCATTTGAGAGAACCGGGTTTTTTTTATAAGGAGAGCATTCTTTCGGGGAGCAGGGCGGCGGCGCGCGGCGGATATACCGCAGTGTGCGCCATGCCTAATTTAAATCCCGTTCCGGATACGAGAGATCATCTCGAAGAGGAGCTTGCGATCATCCGGAAAGACGCGGCGATCAAGGTTCTGCCTTACGGGGCGATCACGAAAGGAGAAAAAGGAAAAGATCTTTCCGATATGGAAGCCCTCGCTCCGTATGTGTGCGCCTTTTCGGACGACGGGAAAGGGGTGCAGAGAGAAGAAACGATGATCCTTGCCATGGAAAGGGCGAAAAAGCTCGGCAAGATCATCGCGGCGCATTGTGAGGACGAAAGTCTGCTATTCGGGGGATATATCCATGCCGGCGCCTATGCAAAAGCGCACGGGCACAGGGGGATCTCTTCCGAAAGCGAATACGCGCAGATCGAAAGAGATCTCGCGCTTGCAAAGAAAACGGGCGTTTCTTATCACGTTTGTCACGTTTCCGCAAAAGAGAGCGTGGAGCTGATCCGCAAGGCGAAGAGGGAAGGAGCGGACGTGACCTGCGAGACCGCCCCCCATTATCTCGTTTTAACGGAAGACGATCTCGAAGAGGACGGGAAATTCAAAATGAATCCCCCGTTAAGAGGAAAAAAGGACAGAGAGGCGTTGATCGAAGGGATCCTCGACGGAACGATCGACATGATCGCGACCGACCACGCGCCCCATTCCGCGGAAGAAAAATCGCGCGGGCTGGAGAAAAGCTCTTTCGGGATCTCGGGGATCGAAACGGCATTCCCGGTTTTGTATACTTATCTGGTAAAAGAGGGGATCCTGACGCTCGGGAAACTGACGGAGCTTTTGTGTCTGAATCCGCGCAAACGATTCGGGATCGCGCTCGAAAAAGAAGATTACACGATTTTCGAAAGGGAAACTCCTTATAAAATCGATCCCCGGAATTTTGTGTCGAAAGGGAAAAGCACGCCGTTCGAGGGAAGAACGGTTTACGGAAAATGCATAAAGACGGTACTCGGAGGAAAAACGGTATGGCAAGAGAATATGACAGAAAACTGATCCTGGAAGACGGAAGCGAATATTACGGATACGGGTTCGGCGCAGACGAAGAGAGGGTGTGCGAAGTTGTTTTCAACACTTCGATGGTTGGGTATCAGGAGATCGTTTCCGATCCCTCGTATACCTATCAGGCGGTCGTGTTCACCTATCCGCTGATCGGCAATTACGGGATCAACGCGGATGACGACGAAACGAAGAAACCGACGATCGGCGCGATCGTCGTCGGCGAATACAACCCGCATCCGTCCAATTTCCGCAGCAGGGAAACGCTGTCGGATAAACTGAAGAAATTCGGCATTCCCGCGATCGAAGGGGTGGATACAAGGCGGCTTACCCGCAGTATCCGCGATTTCGGCAGTCGCCGCGGCATTCTCACCGACGTGAACGTTCCCGCGGAAGAAGGCGTGAAGAAAATTCTTGCAACTCCCGTCCCGCATGACGCCGTGCCCCTCGTAACGAGCAAAAAGGCATGGTTTTCTCCCGCGGAGAAACCGTTTTACCACGTCGTGGCGGTGGACTGCGGCATTAAACTGAACATCGTGCGTTCCCTCAATCGTTGCGGGTGCGACGTGACCGTCGTTCCGTGCACCGTGACGGCGGAAGAGGTTTTAAAGCGCAATCCGGACGGACTGTTCCTTTCGAACGGACCGGGAGATCCGGAGGACGTGACTAACGTTATTTCCCTTGTGAAGGAACTGCGCGGCAAACTTCCGATTTTCGGGATCTGCCTCGGACATCAGATGATCGCCCTTGCTTACGGTGCGAAAACATATAAACTGAAATTCGGTCACAGGGGCGGAAATCACCCGGTAAAGAACTTATTGACGGGGAAAGTGGAGATCACTTCGCAGAACCACAGCTACGCGGTAGACACTGCTTCCGTGGAAGGAACGGGGCTTGAGATCACCCACGTGAACCTGCTTGACGGAACGGTGGAAGGATTGCGTTGCGAAGAGGACGGCGTGTTCTCGGTGCAGTATCACCCGGAAAGCGCGCCCGGCCCCGAAGACAGCGGATATCTGTTCCGTATGTTCACCGACGAAATGCAGAAAAGGAGATAACGATCATGCCGAAGAGAAAAGATCTGAAAAAAATAATGGTGATCGGCAGCGGACCGATCGTGATCGGTCAGGCGGCGGAGTTCGACTACGCCGGCACGCAGGCTTGCCTCGCCTTAAAAGAAGAAGGCTACGAAGTCGTTCTTTGCAACTCTAACCCCGCGACGATCATGACGGACACGCAGATCGCCGACAAAGTATATATGGAACCGCTTACCCTCGAATACGTTGCGAGGATCATCCGTTACGAACGTCCGGACGCGATCATTCCGTCCATCGGCGGTCAGACGGGTCTGAACCTCGCCATGCAGCTCGAAAAGAAAGGGGTGCTGCGCGAGTGCAGAACGGAACTGCTCGGTACGAAGAGCGAAAGCATCGAACGCGCCGAAGACAGAGAATTGTTCAAGGAGCTGTGCCAGAGTATCGGCGAGCCCGTCTGTCCGTCGGAGATCGCAAATTCGGTGGAAGAAGGGCTGAAGGCGGCAAAGGATATCGGATATCCCGTCGTGCTGCGCCCGGCATTCACCCTCGGCGGTACGGGCGGCGGCTTTGCGGAATCGGAAGAGGAGTTCCTCGAAATGATGGAAAACGCCCTCGAGCTCTCTCCCGTGCATCAGGTGCTTATCGAAAAGAGCGTAAAGGGATACAAGGAAATCGAATACGAAGTCATGCGGGATAAAAACGACACGGCGATCGTTGTCTGTAACATGGAAAACATCGATCCCGTCGGCGTTCATACGGGCGATTCCGTCGTCGTGTGTCCCAGCCAGACCCTGACGAACAAAGAATATCAGATGCTCAGAAACAGCGCGCTGAAGATCATCCGGAGCCTGAAGATCGAAGGGGGGTGCAACGTACAGTTTGCGCTCGATCCCGATTCCTTCCGCTATTACGTGATCGAAGTGAATCCGAGAGTCTCCCGCTCCTCCGCGCTTGCGAGCAAGGCGAGCGGATTCCCCATCGCGCGGGTTTCCGCAAAGATCGCCGTCGGGCTTACGCTGGACGAGATCGTTCTGCCGAACACCCCGGCGAGTTTCGAGCCCGCTCTCGATTACGTCGTCACGAAAATGCCGCGTTTCCCCTTCGATAAATTCTCCTCGGCAAGCAACCGTCTTTCCACGCAGATGAAAGCTACGGGCGAGGTGATGAGCGTGGGCAGAACGATCGAGGAGAGCCTTTTAAAAGCGGTGCGTTCCCTCGAGATCGGCGCCTCTCATCTGTGGTCGGCAAAAACGGAAAAAATGACGACCGCCGAACTGAAGAATTACATCGCCGAAGCGACGGACGACAGGCTGTTTGCCATGATCGAGCTTTTAAGAAGGGGCGAAACGCCCGAAACGCTGTTTGCGGCGACGAAGATCGACAGGCTGTTTATCGATAAACTCGTGCATATCGTGGAGATCGAAAAAGCCCTTGCGGCGGCACCGTTCGACGCGGCGGAACTGAAAGAAGCCAAACGCTACGGCTTTTCGGACAAAGAGATCGCCCGGCTGTGGAAAGTTACGGAGGAAGAAGTAACCGATTTCCGTCTCGGCAAAGGCATTCGCCCGGTATACAAGGCGATCGATTCGTGCGCGTCCGAATTCGACGCTTATATCCCGTATTTTTACTCGACCTATGCGGAAGAGAACGAATCGCGCACGGACGGAAACAAGAAAAAGATCGTGGTTCTCGGCGCGGGGCCCATCCGTATCGGTCAGGGCGTAGAGTTCGATTATTCGACGGTGCACGCCGTACAGACGATCAAGAAGTCCGGCTATGAGGCGATCATCATCAATAATAATCCCGAGACGGTATCTACCGATTACACCACTTCGGACAAACTCTATTTCGAGCCGTTGACGCCGGAAGACGTGATGAATATCATCGATCTCGAAAAGCCGGAAGGGGTGATCGCCTCTCTCGGCGGGCAGACGGCGATCAACCTTGCCGAACCTCTCGCAAAGCGCGGCGTTAAAATCATAGGAACCGATTGCGACGCGATCGACAAGGCGGAAAACAGAGACTCGTTCGAAAAACTTCTTCTGAAACTCGGCATTCCCCAGCCGAAGGGCAAAGCCGTCACGAAGATCGAAGAAGGAGTGAAGGTTGCCGAAGAGATCGGTTATCCCGTTCTTGTGAGACCTTCTTTCGTTCTCGGCGGAAGGGCGATGCAGATCGTGGCGGACGAAGAAGGGCTTCGCCATTATCTGAAAACGGCGGTAGAGATCGACGAGGACAGACCCGTGCTCGTGGATAAATATATCATCGGAAAAGAAGTCGAAGTGGACGCGATCTGCGACGGCAGAGACGTTTTCGTGCCCGGTATCATGGAGCTCGTGGAACGAACGGGTATTCACAGCGGCGACAGCATCAGCGTGTATCCGCCGTTCAGTATTTCCGACAAGGTAAAAGGGGTAATTCTGCAATACGCGAAAAAACTCGGGCTTGCCATCGGGATCGTCGGACTTTACAACATTCAGTTCATCGTGGATAAAAACGAGAACGTTTATATCATCGAAGTGAATCCGAGATCCTCGAGAACGGTTCCCTTCCTCTCCAAGGCGACGGGGTATTCCCTTGCGGACATCGCGACGGAGGTCATTCTCGGCAAATCGCTGAAAGAACAGGGGATTTTCGGTCTGTATCCCGAAGAGAAAAAGAGACGTTACGTAAAAGTGCCGGTATTTTCCTTCAGCAAGATCCGCGGGCTCGACGCTTATCTTTCGCCGGAAATGAAATCGACGGGCGAAGCGATCGGCTACGACGACAAGCTGAACCGCGCTTTGTATAAGGCGTTGCAGGCTTCCGGCATGAAGTTGCAGAACTACGGCACGGTCTTCGTGACCGTGTGCGATCACGACAAGGAAGAAGCCCTTCCGCTGATCCGCAGATTTTACAACCTCGGCTTTAATATCGAGGCGACGAGCGGAACGGCGCGGTTTTTGAAAGAAAACGGTATCAGAACGAGAATTCTGGGCAAAATAGGAGACGGGTCGCAGGACATTCAGACGGCTTTGCGGCAGGGGCATATCGCATACGTGATCAACACGAGCGACGTAACGAACAACGGGCAGAATACGGACGGATATAAGATCAGAAGCGTAGCGACGGAGAACAACATCACCATGTTCACCGCGCTCGACACGGTAAAAGTCCTGCTCGACGTTCTGGAAGAAACGACCCTCTGCGTATCGACGATCGATTCGTAAAAACAAAGACGGAACGTTCTCGCCCGTAATCGGGCACAACGAAAAGGAGAGACATGAAAAAGGAAATTTTAACGCTTTTGTCAAATCGGAAAATCGCCGATCACGTATACGAAGCGGTTTTCGAGGGGGACGTTTCGGCGATCGTAGCCCCCGGACAGTTCGTGAACGTAGCGATCGAAGGTTGTTATCTTCGCCGCCCTCTTTCCGTGTGCGATGCGGAAAACGGAAAACTGACCCTCATTTACAAAGTGGTGGGGAAAGGTACGGAGATCCTGAGCATGACGGAGCCGGGAAAGAAGTTCGATATGCTTGTCGGGCTCGGCAACGGCTTCGATCTTTCGAAAAGCGGCGATCGCCCCCTTCTGATCGGGGGAGGCGTCGGCGTTCCGCCCATGTACAAACTCTGCAAGGATCTGCTGAAGACGGGTGCCGTTCCGACCGTCGTTCTCGGTTTCAATAAGGCGGACGAGGTGTTTTACCGGGAGGAATTCGAATCGCTCGGCGTGAAAACGATCGTGGCGACGGCAGACGGAAGCGTCGGCGTAAAAGGATTCGTGACGGACGCGATGAAAGATCTCGATTACACCTTTTTCTATACGTGCGGTCCCATGCCGATGTTCCGCGCGATCGAAAACGTTGCGAAGGGCGGCGGCGAATACAGTTTCGAGGAGCGCATGGGGTGCGGTTTCGGCGCCTGCATGGGGTGTTCCTGCAAGACGAAATACGGGAGCAAACGGATCTGTAAAGACGGACCGGTGCTCGAAAGGGAGGAGATCGTATGGTAAACACGAAAGTCGATCTTTGCGGGCTCGAACTCGATAACCCCGTGATCCCGGCAAGCGGGACGTTCGGATACGGGAAAGAATTTGCGGAGCTTTACGATATCAATATTTTAGGATCGTTCTCCTTTAAGGGGACGACCGCCGAACCTCGTTTCGGCAATCCCACGCCGCGCATTGCGGACGGGGAAACGGGGATCATCAATTCCATCGGGTTGCAGAACCCCGGGGTGGATCACGTGATCTCGCACGAATTGCCCGAAATGAAAAAATTCTTCCGGAAAAAGGTGATCGCGAACGTGAGCGGGTTTTCGGTCGGCGAATACGTGGAGACCTGCCGCAAGCTCGACGCGGAAGAACAGGTCGGTATTCTCGAAGTCAACGTGAGCTGCCCGAACGTGGATCACGGCGGCATGGCGCTCGGAACGTCCTGTCAGAGCGTTTACGAGGTTACGAAAGCGGTGAAGAAAGCCGTCAATAAGCCGGTTATCGTGAAACTTTCTCCCAACGTGACGGATATCGTTTCCATTGCCAAAGCCTGCGAAGACGGCGGTGCGGACGGTGTGAGCCTCATTAACACGATGACGGGCATGCGCATCGATTTAAAGAAAAAACAGCCCGTGATCGCGAGAAAGATCGCGGGGTATGCGGGCAAGGCGCTTTTTCCGGTCGCCCTTCGCATGGTATATGAAGTATACGAGGCGGTGAAGATCCCGATCGTCGGGATCGGCGGGGTGGACAGCGCGGAAAACGTGATCGAAATGATGCTTGCCGGCGCCACGGCGGTGGGCGTCGGTACGGCGAATCTTCTGAATCCTTACGCGAGCAAGGAGATCGTGGAATCTCTGCCCGCGGTTATGGAAAAATACGGTATAACGAATCTGAAAAATATGATAGGAGCGGCGCACAATGGCTAAAGACGTGATCGTTGCCCTCGATTTTGCGAGCGGCAGAGAAGTTTTCGAATTTTTGAATCGTTTCGGCAAAGAAAAACCGTTCGTGAAGATCGGAATGGAACTTTTCTATGCCGAAGGTCCTTCGATTCTGAAGGAGATCAAGGCGAGAGGACATAAGATCTTTCTCGACCTGAAACTGCACGATATCCCGAATACGGTGAGAAAGTCGATGAAGGTGCTTTCCTCTCTGGATGCGGATATGTGCAATCTCCATGCCGCAGGCGGAAGCGCGATGATGAAAGCCGCGCTGGAGGGGCTCACGCGCGAGGACGGCACGAGACCGATCCTCATTGCGGTGACCCAGCTTACGAGTACCGACCAGACGATGCTCGCAAACGAACTTCTGATCGATAAGCCGATCGAAGAAGTCGTGATGTCCTATGCGAAAAACGCGGCGGACGCCGGACTCGACGGCGTTGTTTGTTCCCCGCTCGAGGCAGGAAAAGTGCATGCGAAATGCGGCGGAAGTTTTCTGACCGTAACGCCGGGCGTCCGCTTTGCGGGCTGCGAAACGGGGGATCAGAAGCGGGTAACGACGCCCTTGAAGGCGAGAGAGCTCGGTTCCGACTATATCGTTGTCGGCAGACCGATCACGGCGGCGGAAGATCCCGTTGCGGCATATACGAAATGCTGCCGCCAGTTCCTGCTCGGTTACGACGAATAATTTCCGAAAAAAAGAAAAACACGATTCCCGGGAACGGGAGAGGAGATACAGAGAAATGAATACGACCGAAAAAACGATAGCGAAAGATCTTTTATCCATCCGCGCGGTATTTTTCCGCCCGGAAGAACCGTTTACGTGGGCGAGCGGCATCAAAAGCCCGGTTTATTGCGATAACCGTCTTACGCTCACCGCGCCGGACGTCAGAAACGACGTGGAAAACGCCCTTGCGGAAACGATAAAGAGAGAATATCCCGACGCGGAAGTCCTGATGGGAACTTCCACCGCCGGCATCGCGCACGCGGCGATCACGGCGCACATCCTCGGTATGCCGATGGGTTACGTGCGTTCGGGGGCAAAGGATCACGGCAGACAGAACCAGATCGAAGGGAAACTCGAAAAAGGGGAAAAGGTCGTGGTGGTGGAAGACTTGATCTCCACGGGCGGAAGCGTACTCGAAGTCGTGGACGTTTTAAGAGCGGCGGGCGCGGAAGTCCTCGGCGTCGTCAGCATATTTACTTACGGTATGAAAAAGGGGATCGAACGGCTGAAAGAGGCGAACGTGAAAAACGTGAGCCTTACGAATTTCGACGTGATAGCCGAGACCGCCGCGGAAGAAGGTTATATCGATAAGGCGGACGTGAAAAGATTGATCGCTTTCCGCAACGATCCGTCCGACGAAAGCTGGATCGGGAGGAAATGATCGTTTATGAAAAACGTTCTCGATATTCTCGATCTTACGACGGAAGAGATCGACGAACTCGTTTCCGTTGCCGAAGATATGATGGAAAACCCGGAAAAATATAACGAGTGCTGCAAGCACAAAACGCTTGCGACCCTCTTTTTCGAACCGTCTACGAGAACCAGGCTCAGTTTCGAATCCGCCATGGTCTCGCTCGGCGGCAACGTGATCGGTTTTTCCGATCCCAATTCCTGTTCCGCGACGAAAGGGGAGACCCTTGCGGACACGATCTCCGTCGTTTCCGGATATGTGGATATCATCGCCATGCGGCATCCGAAAGAGGGTGCGCCGAACGTGGCGATCGAGCATTCGCTCGTTCCCGTGATCAACGCGGGAGACGGCGGTCATTACCATCCCACGCAGACCCTTGCCGATCTCCTCACGATCAAAAAGGAGAAAGGCGGGTTTGAAAACCTTACGATCGGCTTCTGCGGCGATCTGAAATACGGAAGAACGGTACACTCGCTCATTCATGCGATGTCCCGTTATAAAGGCACGAAATACGTGCTGATCTCTCCGAAAGAGCTCGCTCTTCCCGATTTCGTGAAAAAGGAGTACATAGACGAAAAGGGGATCCCGTGCGAAGAGATCCCGTCTCTGGAAGAGGCGATCGGAAAGGTGGATATCCTGTACATGACGAGGATCCAGAAAGAACGCTTCGGGAGCGAAGAGGAGTATAACCGCTTAAGCGGGATCTACGTTTTAGACGAGGAGAAGATGAAACTTGCCAAAGAGGACATGATCGTTCTTCATCCTCTGCCGCGTGTGAACGAGATCACGGTCGGGGTGGATAAAGACAAGCGCGCCTGCTATTTCGAACAGACCCGTTGCGGCAGATTTATGAGAATGGCGCTCATCCGGAAACTTCTTGCCGAGAAGGACGAGAAAGACCTGCCGCGCGAGAAGGGCGAGATCGTCGGAAAGAAATGCGCCTGCAAAAATCCGCATTGCATTTCGCTGACGGAAAAATCGATCGCGCCGAAGTATTACCGGGATCGCCGCGGCGTTGTGCGCTGCTTCTGGTGCGACGAAGGCGCGGAAGACTGAGTGGGTGTGACCGAGGCTATGAAAAAAGAATTTTTCGGAACGACAGACGGGAAAGACGTTTATAAATATATCCTTTCCGGCGACGGCGTTACGGTGAGCGTGATCGATTTCGGCGCGGCGGTGCAGAGCATTTTCGTCGACGGTGTGGAGATCGTGCAGAGTTTCGGCTCGGCAGAAGATTATAAAACGCGCCCCGGGTACGTCTGCGCGGCGATCGGAAGGGTTGCGAACAGGATCGCAAACGCGGAATTTGCGCTGAACGGCGAAACTTTCCGCCTGACAAAAAACGAAGGGAACAATCAGCTTCACGGCGGGAAAGAAGGGTTCGATCATAAGTTTTTTACGGCGGAAGAGATTCGTGACGGCGTAAAGATGACGTATCGCTCGCCGGACGGCGAAGAGGGGTATCCCGGCAATTTGCTTTTTACCGTGAAATTCACGCTGACCGGCAGAACGCTTACGATCGGTTATACCGCAACGACGGATAAAGACACGCTGTTTGCTCCTACCCATCATTTTTATTTCAACCTGAACGGGCAGGTCGGCGGCGCGAATTCGAACTTGCTCGCGATCTATGCCGACGGCTATATGCCCGTCGATAAAGAGTTGATCCCCCTCGGAAGTGTTCTTCCCGTAGAGGGAACGCCTTTCGATTTCAGAACGGCAAAGCCGGTCGACCGGGATCTGCGTAACGTAGGGATCTATGATCATAACTTCATGCTTTGCGGCGAACATGCGGCAACGATCTGCGGATCGGAAACGGGGATAAAAGCGGATATTTATACCGATATGCCGGGAATGCAGCTTTATTCGGGCGCGGGCGGAGAGGATAAGCGGAACGAACCGGATCCGTCTGCGCGCGGCGGCGTTGCGCTCGAACCGCAGTTCGCGCCTAACGCGATCAATATGCCGGGCTTTTTAAAACCGATTTTAAAGGCGGGCGAGGAAAAAAGCCATTATATCCGACTGGAGTTTTAAAAGATCTCCGCGGAAAACGAATACGGAATATAACGAAAAACGGGCTTTCGGGCTCGTTTTTATTTTTTGCCTTTTCAGACAAACAGAGGTTAAAATTGAAACTTTGTTTCTGTCCCGTTGTTCAAACAGCGTCCAAACTGAAATAAAATATAAATTTATCGCAAGAAAATCTTATTTAATATAAACTTTTTTTCAAAATGGTATTGACAAACGGGACATTGTGTGGTATTCTATTAGCGGAAATCGGTTGATTTGGTTTTTCAATTTAAACTTTGTTTATTTTCAGCGGGGTTTTGATATTGAAAAGCATCAATAAATAACGCCGGCGAATAAGCCGACGGAAAAAGAGGAGAAAATGAAAAAATTATTGGCGATGATGATGGCTGCTACGACGATCGCGCTTTGCGGGCTTTCCGCCTGCGGCAAAAAGAATCAGGATCCGGAACCCGAAAAACCCGTTTACGAATCGGACGAAACTTATGATATCGGAATGTGGGTGGGAATTTCGGATTCTATTTGCACCTATGACGAAGACGGCAAGAAGATCTCCTCCCGCCCGATGACGGACGAGGAGTTTCTCGAAAAATACCGCGATATCGCGGCGGCGGGAATCACGATCGCATTTCCCGGTTACGACGTGATGATCGACGGGCGATCGGGTTATAATCTGAAGGCTCTGAAAGCGGCGCACGAAGTGGGCATCAGACACGTGATCGGAGACAGTCAGGTGAGAGATTATCTCTTCGGGGCGAAAACCCTTGTGGACAGCGGCGTAAAGACGGAAAGCGAAGTCGTGGAAAAGGTAAAAGACCTGATCAAAATGTATACCGAAAGCGAGTATGCGGACGCACTGTACGGCTTTATGGTCCGCGACGAACCGAGCGCGGAACTTTTCGAGGCTCTCGGTTTTGCGGAAAAGATATTTAAGCAGGCGGCGCCCGATCTTATGTTTTACGTAAATCTTTTCCCGGTGATCGCGGGCGGCGCGCAGCTCGGCGGATCGACCCCGATCAAATACGACGCTTATCTTTCGCGCTGGATCTCTTCGGTGAAAACCGATTACATTTCTTACGATCACTATCCTCTTTACGGAAACGGTCAGACGACTTCGGTCGAACCCTCTTTCTTATATAATATGGACGTGATCCAGACGAAGATCCGCGACGAGGGCGCAGACAGAAGGCTCTGGACGTTCCTGCAATCCATACAGTACGGCGGCAGAAACAGGGCGCTTACCAGCAAGGCGGACGCCGCGTTTCAGGCGTATTCCTTCCTGGCTTACGGCGGAGACGGAATTCAATGGTTCTGTTATGCCGCGCCTCCGGAAAACGACGGCGCGACTCATTTCGAAAACAACGCCTTAGTCACCCGCGAATACGAAAAAACGGAGACCTACGATTACGTGTCTTCCGTCAATCACGACATTCAGGCTTTGATGAAGTACTACAAAAACTTCACGTGGAAAGGCGTGATGCTTTCTTCCGTATACGACGATACCGAAAACTTCGCAATGCTCGAGGGCAGCGAAAACGTGATCGCGGCAAAGAATATGAGCGGGATCACGAGCACGGAAGACGCTTTTGCGGGCGTTTTCGAAGATAAAAACGGCAGGGAAGGATATCTTGTGGTCAATTTCACCGATCCCGCGCTGAAACGCAAAAACAAGGTGACGCTTACCCTGAAAAACGCAACGAGAGCCATTGTCGTGAAAGAGGGCAAGGAAGAAATAAAAAAGGCAGAGGGCGGCAGGATAGAACTCGAACTCGACGAAGGCGACGGCGTGTTTGTCATTCCGTACTGAAACGAAGAGGAACAGAAAAATCCGAGAAAAGGGAATGAGTTGCGTCAGTTTGCAAAGAGATCCCTTTTCGGACAATAAAAATAAAAATCAGAAGGAGAAAAAGATGAAGAAAGCAATTGCATCGGTGCTTGCCGTGCTCACGGCTTCCGTGTGCGCATTCTCCGCTTCCTGCGGAAAAACCAACAATAACTCTACGCCGGAAGACGCGGGCGATCTCAGCGGCGTTACTTATAACGCGAGAACGGGCGAAATCTACGCGGATTCGAAAGACGGGAAAACGGCGATCAAAATTTCATACACGCCGGGTTTCGGCGATACGTGGGCGATACAATCGGCAAGATCTTTCCTTCTTTCCGAGGAAGGAAAAGATTATTATATGATTTTAAACAGCGATTCCGAGCTTACGACGAGCGTCAGCTCAAAACTCGAATCGGAAACGAATCTTTCGGATATTTACTTTCCTCTCGCTTCGAACTGGTATAGCTATGCCGCGCTCGGTCAGCTTGCGAATCTCGACGATCTGTATTCCATGACGATCCCCGGCGAAACGAAAACGGTGGGAGAGAAGATCCGCGGGTCGTGGACGACTTACGGAAAAGCGACGTATTCCGGCGAAAGCCATTATTACGTTTTCCCCGGAAACGAGAACATTACCGGCATTGTATACAATAAAACGATGTTCGATCGTTACGGCTGGACGATCCCCGAAACGACGGACGATCTGAAAGCCCTTTGCGAAAAGATCGTTCAGGATACGAACGGGAAAATCGCGCCGTTCGTTTACCCGGGAACGGTTACCGGCGGTTACTGGGATTTTATCGGAACAAACTGGTGGCTTCAGATCTCCGGCTCGGATAAACTGAACGAATTTATGAATTTCGGGTCCGCAGACGTATTTAATCCGATGAAATCGGGCAGCCCGTCGGAAGGAAAACTCGAGATGCTCGAGATTTTCGAAGATATCGTGGTGGAAAACCGCGCGAAATACACGCTGAAAGGCTCGGCGTCCAAAAACCACCTTCTCGCGCAGGTGTCTTTCATGCAGGGGCAGGCGGCGATGATCCCCAACGGAAACTGGATCGAAAAAGAATCTCTTTCCAACATGACGGACGAATACAGAATGATGGCTGCGCCGAGACCTGCTTCCGTAAAGGCGGGCGAGGGCGGCAAGTATAAAACGTATAACTACACCGGTCAGCCCGACTATATGTTTATCCCCGCGAAGGCGAAAAACATCGAGGGTGCAAAAAAATTCCTTGCCTGGTGTTGCCGCGACGACGTTCTTACCGCTTACACTTCGGTCACGGGGACGCCGAGACCGTTCGATTACGACGTGACTTCCTGCGAAGTTTCCCCCTTTATCGAGTCCTGTTTCGCCATATGGAAAGATTCGGAAACGTGGTTCGAACAGTCTGCCTCGAAACTGTGGACGTCCGGCAAGGTGAGGAAGTTCCAGACTTCCAATCCGTATACCACTCTTCTCGCGAATGCGGGAACGATCACGGCGATCGGTTGGTGCCAGACGGAGTACGATTCCGTGAACAAGGCATGGAGCGAGTTTCTCGCTTCCGTATCGTAAGGGCGGAGTCTGTCGGAAATGAATGAAATGATTATGCCGCGTTACCGGAAAAGAAAGAAAAAGTCGGCGAACGAAATCGTTTTCATCGTTGTCATGCTCGCGATCCCGGTATTGCATTTCTGCCTGTTCTGGCTGTATATTAATTTCGATACGGTAGCCATGTCTTTTCAGAAATTCGATATGGAAACGGGAAAATGGATCGCGAACGGGTTCAGGAATTACAGGGAGCTGTGGAGAGAATTCACGAAGGAAGGCAGCGTTCTGCCGAGGGCTCTTCTCAATTCCGTCAGCGTCTTCTTGTGGAACGATTTCGTGATCGTTCCGATCTCTCTGCTGTGCGCTTACGTGCTCTATAAAAAAATGCCGCTCGGCGGGGCGTTCAAGGTGATATTCTTTCTGCCGTCGATCATATCGGTCGTTGTTTTAACGCTCGCTTATTCGTTTATGTTCGACGTGTCACTCGGCGCGATCCCCGCGTTTCTAGAAAAGATAGGGCTTGGACATCTCGTGCCGTTCGACGGATATTTCGGCGATAAGCGGTATGCGTGGCAGATGATCCTGTTTTACGGTTTGTGGTCGGGGATCGGGTATAACATCGTTCTCGTTTCGGGAGCGATGGCGAGGATCCCGGAAGAGATCGTGGAAGCGGGAAAGCTCGACGGACTTTCAACGTTCAAGGAGTTGTTCTACGTTACGATCCCTCTGATCGGATCTACGCTCGGAACGTTGCTTCTTCTCGGAACTACGGTTATTTTTACCTATTTCCTTCAGCCGCAGCTTCTTCTGGGAGGCAGTGCGGATACGGTCGGCGGTTATACGATCGCCCTGTATATGGTAACGAATATCCGCAGCGCGGGGCAGTCGCAGATGGCGATGGGTGCGACGGTGGGCGTGTTGTGCGCGATCGTCGGAACGCCGATCGTATTCGTCAGCAGAAAACTGATCGATCGGTTTTTGCCCGCTTACGAGTACTGATCTTATTTCCCGCCGTATTTCCGCGGCGGAAATCAAAACAAGAAAATTACGGCCGATCCGAATTGATCGGTCGGGAGGAGAAAATGTATGAAAAAGAAGTCTTTGCTTTTTGCCTTCGTCGGCGTGGCTCTCGCGGCGAGCATGAGCACATCGATCGTCGCCCGGGCGGGGATCAACACCAATCAGCCGTTCGGCGAGGGGCTGATCAAGGACGGAGACGTAAATTCCGTCAGTTTTATCGAGTTCGACGAAACGGACGCGATCAAGGCTCAGAACGGCAACGGCACGCTTACGTTCAATAATGCGGCATGGAGAGGAGTTCTGATGTCTCACAACAATCCCATTCCGAAGGCGGATCTCACCGAAGGAACGAAAGTCGTGTTGCAGTATGACGTTTACAACCTCGGAACTATGTGGTCGCAGTGTTTTTATGCTTCGCCTTTTGCCGGACTCGGAGACTGGGGTCAGAACCATATGACGATGCGCATCAACACGAATTGCGTGCAGGGCTACAGCGCGCCCGCCGGTTCGGAAGTGTGGATCAAGGGGGCGAAGGTTTTCGATAACTCTTCCGCGATGATCGGCATCGAAGCCGGTACGAACGAAGGCGACTTCGGTTTACAGGCGAACGTTCTGAACGGGCAGAAGGAGAAGGGCAACGATCATTGCACCTACTGGCTGGAATACGACGTCGGTACAACGTCGCTTACCCTTTACGGCGGCAATGCGGAAACGAATGAAAAGACGGAATACGCTACGGTGAAAAATGCCTTCACCCTTTCCGGGGCAGACAACTACTACATGAACTTTGCGTATGACGACTCGTACGAGATCGACAACGTGAAAGTGTACTCGGTGAAGGGCGGCGAGACGAAAACTTATCTCGACTGCGGTTTCGATTCGGTAAACGATTATATGATCGGCGGCTCTTCCGCGGAAGAAGACAGACATAAGCTCGTTCTTGTGGATAGCGGCGCCACGAGTTCTCTGAAAACGTACGATACGGTGGTCACTGTGACGAATCCCGCCGAGACCGCGAGGATCACCACGGTAAATAAACTTGCGGTCGACGCAAAGCTCGACGTCACGTTCGAATTGAACGCGACCTATCGCCTGAATGCGATGAGCGCGGATCGCAAGATCGGTATCGCCCTCGGACTCGACGGGTACAGAACGTCTCTTGCTTCCCCCGCAAAGGGCGCAAGTTTCGTGTATCTTACGAAAAACGCCGAAGGAGCGATCGTGCTCGGCGCGGAAAATATCGACGAAAACGGCGCCGTTACGACGATCTCGGAATCGGTACTGACGGATAAAACCGAAACCTCGGACGTTGCGCTTTCTCTGAAGGGAAGAAAAGACGGTTCGGTCGACGTGGCGATCGGGGAAGAAACTTATAACTTTGCCGGAATCAAGGCAAACGGGCACGTGTCTTTCGCGCAGACGGGCACCGGCGCTGCGACCTATTCTCTCGTTGTGGACAAAGTGAACCTGACCGGGTACGAACTGAGAGAAAACGAGGGAACGGCTCAGACAGCCTCTTTCGACAACAACTATATTTCCACGGCGAAATTCGCATTGCAGAACACCGTCGCGCCGGAAGCATACCTTACGAAACAGGAAACCTCCGCGCACGCTCCGAACGGCATCACCGTCGAAAACGGAAAAGTCGGTTTCTACGGTTCGAGCACGAACACGAGACTGATGTTCAAAGAAAAGTATGCCGATTTCGTTTTGCAGTTCGATTATATTTCCGAACCGGTGGCTACGAGATATCTTCCGTCCGGACTTCCCGGCGCGGGATCGCCCAACAGATATTCTCCTCTCTATGTGCTTTTCGGCGCGGAAAACGAATGTCCCGAGCTTAGCTCGACTTACGCTTACGGTATCATCGAGGGCAATATGACCCAGTATTTCTGGGGCGCGGAATCTCTGATCACGAAAGAGGGAAAAGCGGGTTCCGGGCTTGCTGCCGTGACGTCCGGCATGACGAGGCTCGAGGCGAACGAGGAGGGCGCGATCCCTTGCTATTATGCGCCGAACGAGCTCGGCTACGGCAAACCGAACAATTCTCTCTATTCGTTCTATAACAAGACCACGAGGGTGAAGCTCGTCGTCGTTAACAATCACGCGGCGATGTATGCCGCAGAAGTGGGAACCGACGGAACCGCGGGCGAATATACGAAACTTTTCGAACTTACCGTTTCCGATTCTTACGGTAACGTCGGATTCGGTACGGACGCTCCCGGCTGGGCGGCGATCGATAACGTTGCCATCACGCCGATCGAGACTTCTAAGGTGATCGAACTCGGCTTGAACGCCGTTCCCGCGGTCGACCTCGTGAAGGACGTAGCCGTTGCCGATATGGCGAACGATTCCGAACCCAAGCCTCTTGCGAAAGCGGTAGTCACCGTGAATGCCGAAGCGAAAAAGGCGACCTGGACGGCTGTGGAAGGGGCGAAGGAATACGAAGTGGTGGTGAAAGCCGGCACGGAAGAAAAACTCAGAAAAACGGTTACCGCCACCGAGATCGATCTTTCCTCGCTGACGGAAGCGGGCGACTATAAGATCAGAGTGACAGCCGTTCCCGCAGATGAGGATAACTTCCTTAAGAGCAATTCCGCAGAAGCGATCTATACGGTAAAGGGAAGCGAAACGACTTCGGATCCCGCGGAAAGCACGGAAACGAGCGTGAAGGAGTCCGGAACGGAAAGCAAAGCCGGATGTTTCGGAGCGATCGGCACGGAAGGCGTATTCGCGGCGTTGCTTGCGGCAGGCGCGGTTGCCGTCCTTGCGAAACGGAAAGAAAATAAGTAATCGATCCCGAAGTTTGCTGCTTCGGCGCTTTGAAGCGGAAGACCGCTTCGACCGGGCTTTTCCTTTCCGTCGCCCCGTTTTTCGCGCGGCGGAAAGGAATTGCGGAACGAACGACACATCGGAGTTAAAAATGACTCGGAAAAACGATAAAATCAAACGATCGGGGACCGATCTTACGTTCATGTGGATCATGTTCGTCCTGTTCGTTTTCTATGCGATCTCTTTGCTGTTTCCCTTTCTGTGGTGTTTCATGAACTCGTTCAAGGGAATGCAGGAGTTTTTTTACAACGTGAACGGTTTGCCTAAAGTGTGGTATTTCGACAACTGGAAAACCAGCTTTACACTTTCGATCGACAACAATATCACGATCCCGCAGATGTACTTAAACAGCGTGATCCTGACCGTCGGTTGCACCTTTTTCAGCATGTTCTCCTGTTCTGCAACGGCGTACGTGCTGACGAAATTCGATTTTTACGGGAAAAGCGCGATCTATACCGCCGCGATCGTCATAATGATGATCCCGACCATGGGCTCGATGGCGGCGATGTATCGTTTATATAACAATATCGGACTGATCAATACCTATACGGGTATCTTTATCACCTCGATGGGCGGTTTCGGTTCCGGATTCCTGCTTCTTTACGGGTTCTATAAAAACCTGTCCTGGACGTACGCGGAGGCGGCGCAGATCGACGGCGCGGGGCATTTCCGCATCTATTTCGGGATCATGCTTCCGATGGCTGTTCCTGCGCTTACGGCGGTCGGGATCCTGACGGGGATCGGGTTTTGGAACGACTATTTTACCGTTTACATGTACGCGCCCGAAAAAGCGAACATCGCTTACGGGATCCAGCGCATCTCGAGCGAAGCGGGAGCGGATCTTCCGCAGGTCTTTGCCGCGATGATGCTTTCCGTGATCCCGGTGCTCGTCGTGTTTGCATGCTTTCAGAAAACGATCATGCAGAATACCGCCGTCGGCGGCGTGAAGGGCTGAGCGCGGATCATCGGCGGCGGGAGCAAAGAAGATTCCTGCAAAAAGGAACGGAGAAAAGGGGAGTTGTTATGAAAAATAAGTGGTTTATCGCCTTATTGGCGGCTGTTATGTGTTTTTCTTCTTCGGCGTGCGCGGGCAGAGGAAGTGAAACTTCTTCCGTGAAAGAGAGCGTGGCGGAGTCGGAAAGCGGAGGGAAAGATCCTTCCTTTCCGGTGGATTATTCGACTTACGCGTCTTTCTGGATGCGCGGACACGATTACAAAACAATGCCGGTGGCGGTGTTCAACGCTTTGCCGAACATGCGCTCCGGATATACTTACGATTACCTTGCCAATGCGGAAAGCACGATCGCGGCGTATGCCGAAGCGGGGGTGAACACCCTGTACGGACTGTACGAGCTTTGCACTCTGAAAGGGGTGGAAAACGCGCTTGACGTGTGTTACGACCGCAATATCGCCTATCTCGTGAATATGGGAGACGCGGCGAATCTGACGGATGCTTCCGCGGGGTTGCACAATCTGGACCGCGTGAAGTATCACGACGCCTTTGCCGGCGTTATGGCTTCCGACGAGCCGGGAAGAACGATGTTCGGAAATCTCGGAAAATCGTTCGCCGTGCTCGATCGCTATATCGACGGCGCGGCGGAAGGCGCGTTATGGCACGCAAATCTTTTTCCGACGTATGCATCGCAAAAACAGCTTTACAATCGCGTGAACGACGGAGAACTTCCCGAAGGGGGGTATACGTACGAGGAGTATCTCTCCGATTTTATCCGGGAAGTAAACCCGAAAGTTTTAAGTTACGACTTTTATCCCTGCCGCGGTGCGGAAGGCTCTCTTTCGGGCGGATATTTCGAAAATATGGCGCTCGTCCGCAAATATGCGGCGCAGGCGAATATCCCTTTCTGGGTTTACATTCAGGCGTGCTCCTTCGGCGGAAATACGAGAGTGCCGACGAAAGGAGATATTCTCTGGCAGGTGAACACCGCGCTTTGTTACGGGGCGAAAGGGATCCAGTATTTCTGCGGCGTGACTCCGTCGGACGGCGGCGGGGAATCGTTTGTGGGGTGTTATTTCGATCGCGACGGTAATAAGACCCCCGTTTACGACTATGCGAAAGAGGCGAATCTTCAGATCGCCGCGGCGGACGAAGTGCTGATGTGTTCCCGTTTTTGCGGCATGATCGTGAGCGGTTCGACCCCGTGGGGAGAGGAAACGGACAGCGGGATCGCGGCGGAGGATCTTTTAAGCGAATACGGCGTTTTAAAATCGGTAGCAGCCGCGCACGCGCTTACCGGATGCTTTGATTATGACGGGAAAAACGCTTACTACCTGGTGAACGATTCCTCTTCGGAAAAAGACGAGGCAACGGTTTCTTTCTCTTCTTCCGTGAAAGGGTATTATGTTCAGGGGGGAGAAAAAAAGAGTTTTTCGGGCAACACGCTTTCCCTTGCGCTTACGGCGGGAGAGGGCGTGCTGATCGTTGCGGAATAAAGCGGAATAAATAAGAACGGGAATCGGACAAAAACGGTTGATTTCTTTTTGAGAAAAATATATAATGAAATAAACGCCGAAGGCTTGAGAAAACATATTCCTGCTTGCCTGGGCAATTCGTTATTTACCGATCGGAAGGAGATCGCCCGAATCAAAAAGGGAGAATGATCACATGAGGAAAATTACGGTTGCGGTTGTCGCTGCCGCGCTTGCGTTTCTGTGCGGCGCAGGCGGGTATGCGAGGATCGGGAAAACGTTTGCCGAGGCGGAAACGCCGACGAAATTACCGGATTTTACGGAGGATTTCGAAGGCTACGACGTGAGCGGAAAATTCGTCGAAAAAGACGAAACGCTTACAAAAAAATGGGATAACAACGTGTTTCGCGGCGGCGAGCCGCTCGGCATGGATTCTCATATTTACGAAAAGGCGAAAATCGTTTACGAAAACGGAACGAGCGGAAACAAGGCGTTGCATATCGACAACGTTTCGGGCGCGGATACTTTTTTCTATATGGGACCCGCGGGCGACTACCGCGTGAAGAATTTTACTCTTTCGTTCCGCGTAAAGTTTTTGACGGAAGGGCTTGAAAACAAGACGGGAGACGACAAACGCAGCTGGGTCGGCGTTTCCTTCCGCAAGAAATCGAATTCTCACTACACGGGAACGAACAACCTGTTGTTCACCATGCAGAGATATGCGGAATCGACACAGGTGACGGGGCATGCGTATGCCGTTCTCGGCGGAGGTTCCCCGACCGATCTTTCGGGTGTGGGAACTCTTTACGGCGACAGGCTTTCGCTGGAAGGAAAGGCGTATTCCGTCCCGTCCGCCGCGGCGGGCGAGGAGACGCCGTGGATCGGTTATACGCTCGAGGTCGCGGAGAGCAGATACGTTCTCAAGGCGGACGATCAGACGATCGCCGACTGTACGTTTTCCATTCCGAATTACGATTATTTCGGCTATCTCAGCCTGAATTGCTGTACGGCGAATATTCTGGTGGACGATTTCGTCGTCTCGGTAAAGGACGAGACCCTTCCGCCCGAGATATTGCCCCTTCCGGCACCGGTCGTGAAACTTGACGATACGGCGAAAAAGATCACCTGGGATTACGTGGACGGATCCGGCAGTTATGCGGTCACCGTAGACGGAAAGGAAAAAACGGTCTCGACCAATTCTTATTCGCTCGAAAGACTTACGCCGGGCGAACACAGGATCACCGTCCGCGCGTTGTCGGACGACGTTTTCGAAGCGAAGGACAGCGCGGAGAGCAACGAGATCGTTTACACGGCGGCGGGCAACACGGACGGGTCGGCGGAAGGCGAAAAGAAGAAAGGCTGCAAATCCGCGGCGGGGGCGGAGATCCCTCTTGTCTGTTTCTCCGCGGCGGCGATCGCGGCGATAAAAAGGAAAAACTGCCGTTCGGGAAACGGAGACCCAAAAAGCCGTAAGGAGAGAAAAGAAGGATGAAAAAAATTCTCGGATGTGTGCTTGCGGCTTCCGTGGCGATCACCTGTGCCTGCTGCGGAGAAGGCGCTTCCGGATCGGCGAAACCGTCGTCGCCGGCGTTAAAACTCGGGGACGTATGCGATTTCGTGCTCGAAGTCGAAAGCGGAAGGGACGTCAGGATCTTACAGCTGACGGATATCCAGATCATCGATTCCGATCAGCAGCGTTACGAAGGCAGGCTTCATTCCTGGTCGATCGACAAGTGGAAACCGGAATGTATGGAAGATCGCGCGTTCAGGCATATGAGAAACGCGGTAAAAGAATCTTCGCCCGATCTCATCGTGCTTTCGGGAGATAACGTATACGGCGAGTTCGACGATAAGGGGACTTCTTTAAAAGCTCTCGTCGAGCAGATCGACGGTTATAAAATTCCGTGGACGTTCACGTTCGGCAATCACGACAACGAGACGAAAATCGGCGTGGAAGCGACGGTGAAGGAATATCTGAAATCGAAATACTGCATCTTTACGCGCGGACCCGTCGAAAAGGATGAAAACGGAGAAGAATATTTCCCCGTGGCGGGAAACGGAAATTTCAATATCGGGATCACGCAGGGCGGAAAGCTGACGGAAGTCGTATGGCTGGCAGACAGCAACGGGCATACCGATTCCGATCGCGGACAGAACATGTTTTCCTCCGTCGGTCTGCAGGACAGCCAGATCGAATGGTTCACGCAGAGAAACGAGAAACTGAAGGAATATAACGGCGGAAAATCCCCGAAGTCGATCGGATTTTTTCATCATCCGATGCGCGCTTACGGCGACGCGATGCAGAAATACGGTTACGTTTCCTCTCGTCACGATTTCTTTGACGAGAACGGAGATTACGGTATTTTCAAACCGATCGGGATCCCGGAAAACGCGAACGGAGACAGCGGCTGCATGCATGCCGACGCCGGAAGTTATATCGACGCAAATTACGTTTTTCATAATCTGCTGAAACAGTATTCCTGCGAAGGCTGGTTTTTCGGACACGATCACGTGAACAACGCGAGCGCGGAGTTCGAGGGGGTTCGTTATACCTACGGCTTAAAAGCAAGCGAATACGACGAGTATACCGACGGAGAGATCGGCGGAACGCTGATCTCGGTCGGGAACAATAAGATGACGGTCAGACAGATCTTCGGTTGAGTACGGAAAGACGGGCGGGCGATGCCGTAGCGATCGGAACGATCGTCATAAGGGAACGGGAATATCGGGAAAACTATGCAGGTAAGAAATCAGACTTATTTACGAAGAAAAAACAAAGAAGAGATCATTAAGCTACTGAGAGATAAGAGCATGTCTTACTCGGATATCGCGCGGACGCTTATGCTGTCCAATACCGCCATCGCGAAGATCGCGGACGATCTTATTTCGGACGGGCTTATCGTTCGCGACGGAGACGGAAAGGGCAGAACGGGTATCGGTCTGAAGATCAACGGCGATTACGGGTATGTGTTAGCCGTGGATCTATCGGGTAAAAAAATCAACGTTTGCGCCGCCGACATGCAGAGCAATATTCTCCTGCGGAGAACCGTCCCGGACGTTGTTCATATCGAAAGACATGATTTCGAAAAGATCCTTTCCATCATGAAGGAAATGACGGAAAGCGAAGCGCTTGCGGGCAAAGAACTGCGTTGTATCTCCATTGCCACCCCGGGAAAAATGGACGAAGAGGGAAGGTTTATCCTGAATCCCCGTTTCGGCGGATTCGGCAATCTTTCGCTGAAACAATTGACGGAAGAAAAATTCCCCTGCGCGACCGTCATAAAAAACGACGTGAAACTTGCCCTCGAAGGAGAAAAAACGTACGGATCCATTCTGACCGACGTTTCGGACGCGATCATGTTTCATATCGACGTCGGCACGGGCTCCGCGCTGATGTTCAACAACAAGATCTATTGCGGAACGCGCGGCTTTGCGGGGGAGATCGGTTATTTTAAACTGGACGCATTCCGCACGCGGGACGACGATTACGGCAATCTGAAATATTCCAACTATTTCGATTCTCTCTCCCTCTATTCCGTGCTCGAGATCGTGCGCAGAGAGGTGAGCGGCGGCTCGGAAGGATATCTGACGGATCTTGCCTTAAAACGCGGAGTCGACGCTTACGGTATCACGATCAAGGATATGACCGACGCTTATATCGCCGGCGACCCCGTTACGGTGCGCGCGATCGATTCGTCCGCGAGGGTTTTGGGGAGCGTTGCGGCGAATCTTGCGGAATATCTCGATATCGATATGATCGTGATCAACGGCGCCGCGGTCGACCTGGGAGAAAATTACCTGAACGCCGTGCGCGAAACGGCGAGAGGGAAAAAAGTGGAATATTCGAGTTTGCTGAGCGACACCACGATCATGGGCGCCGTGAACGCCGGGATCACGCAGGCGTTTTCCCTGCGGTTATAGGAGTTTTGCATCGATGACGACCATGGATTTTTGCAGACGGGAGCTGGATCGGTATCTGAGAATGATCTGTCCCGATCGGACGGAGATCGAATTGCTTCTTCTTCCGGACGGTATGGCGCTGTCCCGGGAAGATAAGTTTTACGAATACGGAGAAATACGGGTGGAAAAAGGAAAGGGCACGATCGCGGGAAACCGTCCGCGCGCCCTTCTTTTGTCGGTATACGAATTTTTGCGTCGCCTCGGCTGCGTCTTTCTTCGTCCCGGAAATGGGGGGGAAAGGATCCCGGAAAAGGAGATCGGCGAAATTTCGGTGCAAGCCGACTTTACCCCCGCAAACAGACATCGGGGAATTACGATCGAAGGGGCGGTTTCCCTCGAAAACGTGCTGGATATCGTAGACTGGGCGGCAAAAGCGGGTTTTAACTCTTATTACATACAATTTCGTACCGCGTATGAATTTTTCAAACGCTGGTATACTCATTCCTCCAATCCCTTTCTCGGGCGGGAACCTTTCGACGAAGAGCAAAGCGCGGAGTACGTGAAAAAAATCGTTGCGGAGATCCGTCTTCGCGATATGATCTTTCATGCCGTCGGACACGGATGGACTTCGGCGTGCCTCGGGCTTTCTGCCGACGGGTGGAGCGGAACGACTGCCGAACTGACGCCGGAGCAGAAAGAAAGGGTAGCCGAGATCGGCGGAGAGAGGAAACTGTTCAAGGGGATCCCCCTGAATACCCAACTTTGCTATTCGAAGGATTCCGTGCGGGAGAAACTTGCGGAAGAAGTCGCGGTATATGCCGAAAATCACCCGGAAACGGACGTGATCCACTTCTGGCTTGCGGATGATTACAACAATGCCTGCGAATGTCCGGACTGCGCGAAGAAAACCCTTTCCGACTGGTACGTTATGATCCTTAACCGGATCGACGAAAAGCTGACGGAGCGGCATATCGACACGAAGATCTGTTTCCTTGTTTATTTCGAGCTTTATTGGGCTCCGCAATCGGAACGGATCGTTCACGAGAACAGATTCATCATGATGTTCGCCCCTCTTTTCCGCAGCTATACGAGATCGTTCGTAAACTCCTCTTGCGGTAAAAGGCTCGTATACAAGAAAAACAAAACGGAATATCCGACCGATCCCGGCGTATATCTGAATTTCTGGAGAGACTGGAAAAAGATCTTTCACGGAGACACCTTCGATTTCGATTACCATCTCATGTGGGATATTAACCGCGATTTCGGCGGGGAAACTCTCGCGAAAGTCCTTTTCGAGGACGTGCGTTCTTTGAAAAAACTCGGAATGAACGGCTTTATGAGTTGCCAGTTGCAGCGCGCTTTTTATCCGAACGGCTTGCCTTTTTATCTGCTCGGCAGAGCGCTTGCGGATAAAGACGAGACGCTCATAAATATCAGAAGAACGTATTATAGCGCGGCTTTCGGAAAATATGCGCCGTTTGCGGAAGAGGCTTACGGTATGCTGGAAAAGTACGTGCCGTTTCCCTACGTGCGGGAAGAGACCGGGGGAAGCGAATATATCCACCTTCTCGAAACGGGCAGGGGGAAGATAAAGGAAACGTTGAAGGCGATGCCGGAAGAAAAGGATTCCGAAGTTGTTTCCGTCAGCTTGTCTCTTCTGGAATTTGCCTTGCGGAACACCCTCGGCATCGTGGAGTGTCTTATTATGAAAGCGAACGGTGCGGATCCCGATTCCCTTGAAAGGGAAGAAAAAAAGCGCATGGAATTTTTCAATCGCAACGAAAAAAAATTCCAGCCTTATGTAGACGGGTTTTACTTCAACATGATCACGGAAGGGATCGTGAAATCGGAAAAAACCGGCATTTATGCGGGAGACTGATCTATGATAAAATTCCATTCTTGTTTCAGAAACGGCGCGATTCTTCAGCGGGGAGCCGCATTTATCGCGAAGGGCTACTCGGACGGCGAAACGGTGGTTACGCTTTGCGGAGGGAACTATAAAGAAACGGTTACGACGACGGCGAAAAACGGTACGTTCTATGCGGAGTTTTCTCCCGTGAACGATACCGCGACGCCCTTTCTTCTTTCTGCGGAATGCTGCGGGGAAAAGTGCGTTTCCCGCGTTCGTTTCGGAGACGTGTTCTTAACCGTCGGACAGAGCAATATATCTTACTCGCTTTCCGCAACGGAAGATTACGAAAGGTGGGTCAAAATGGCAAAAAACTCGGAAACGGCGATTTTGTCCGTCGGAGAAAAGCCCTTCCTTTCGACGGAAGAGGTCACGAGATCGTATGACGAATTGTTCGATTTTCCCGTAGAAACCGTCTGGACGGAAGGGAAAGACGAGGGGATCGCCGACGTTTCCGCGATCTCCGTTCAGCTTGCCGTTTATCTTCGGCAGAGAACCGGCGTGCCGATCGGGATCGTGTGCGCGGCGATGGGCGGGCTGAGTGTGGAATCCTATCTTCGACGGGATACCGCCGAGGGAAATCCGGAGTTGCTTGAAAGGTTGAAAGCCGAAGGGAGGTACGTCCCGCGGGAGAAATGGAATCACTGCGGCATTCGCAACTTCACGCAGCTTTCCTCGGTATGGAACGAAAAAATCGCTCCGCTTGCCGGATTTCCGGTCAAAGGGATCGTATGGTATCTCGGCGAGAGCTCGGCATGGGATTACGATGCGGCGGTCACCTTCCGCCTTGCGTTGAAAGCGGTAGTCGGGGATATGAGGGGATTATTCGGCAACGTGCCCTTTGTCACGACGGAGATCGCGCCCGAGTATTATCCCTACGGCGACGGATTCGGGTATCTGTATATCAACGAGGCTCTTTCCGACTTTGCAAACGAGACGGAAAACGTTTGCCATATTCCGATTTACGATATCGAACCGCGCTGGCTCAAATACGACGGCGCGGAATATTATCATCCCATTCACCCGGTAAACAAGCAACCGGTTTCGGAAAGGATCTGTGAAGCATTGCGCGGGACGATAATAAAATATCCGTCTATAAGCCGTTTAACGCAGAAAAACGGGCGGTTGATCCTGACGGTTGATCCTGTTGAGACGCAACTTGCGAAGTTGCCGCTTAACGGTTTTACCGTGGCGGGAAAAAGGGGAAAGTATTATCCCGCGCAGGCAAGGGTGATCTCCGCTAGCGAGATCGAACTTTTCTGCGAGGACGTGCCTTTTCCCGAGCGCGCGACGTATGCGTTTTTACAATACCGGGATTTCTGCAACGCAAGGACGATCGACGGTTTGCCCTTGCTTCCCTATCGGAGCGAACGCTGCGGGGTGACGGGAGATTATTGCTTTACTCCCGCGTTTCTGACCCGCGGCGCGGAAGAAGTATACGAAAACAATTTCGGGTACGAAATCGGTTTCTGCCGTAAGATCCCGGTATGGACGAGCGGAGCGATCTACCGTTGTCAGCCCCCCGCGATCGAGGTCCGCGGGAACGGGGATATCGTCGTTTCGGCAACGCCGGAGATCAAGGATTACAAATTCTTCGGCGTTTCTCCCGAAATATGTCTTTGCGGACACAAAAATCATCTTGCGGATTACGACTTTCTTCGTTTTACGGTAAAGGCGGATGACGCCTGCGAGTTCCGCGGCGTTATCTGTAAACTTGCGGACGGCACGATCTATCGGTACGATCTTCTTTCCGGCAGGACGAAAAAGCCTTTCGTGACGCTCGGAGAGAAACGGATCCTTTTGCGTTGCGATCTTAGGCGCGCGGCGCGAGGGGACGGATCTCCGTTGGAAATGACGGACGAAGAGAGAAAAAACGTCGTTCAGATCGAATTTTTATTCCGTGCGGAAAAGAAAGCGAAAGTTACCCTCGGGGATCTGCGTTTTACCGATCTTGAGGGAACGGACGAAGAGCAGGCGGAGGGCTTTGGAAACGGCGAGGAAGAAAAGAGACCCGCCCGCGCGGACACCTGCCTTCCCACATAATCGTCCCGGCGACTTGCCGGACACGACCGGACGGCGTTGCGCGACCCCGAAAACACGGGGTCGCGTATTTTTTACCATTCGGCGTAATTTTTGCCATTCGGTCGGTCCTGCGGGCATAAAAAAACGATTTTCGGCAAAACGTCGCATGGTTTACGCCGAACTTTTCCAAACTTTGCATGTCCGCGTCTTTCCGATCGTTGACATTTCCGTTTTTGTCTGTTATAATTATAAAGAAAAGGAGAAGTGTATGCAATATAAAGTTTACTGTCTGTTGAACGACGAAAAATACGCTGTGAAAAACGGCAAGGTCGTACGGGTAAAAGTCGTTGCCGACTGCATCGCCGACGCCTTGAAAAAAGCCAAGGAAATGTTCATGAAAAAGCTGGAAGAAAGCAAGTTTAAAATTTTCATGTACGAAACCGCGGCGGAATGATCGGGCGATCCGGCTTTTTTGCCGGATAAAACTTTTTCCGCCGTCGTTGCGATTCCGAAAAGGAAAACGACTTGCGTTGATTTCCACACAGGTGAAATATGAAGGAATTTGAAGTTAAAACCAAAATTTATTTCGGTGAAAACGCCCTTGCGCGTCTCGGCGATCTGAAAACGGACCGCGTGTTTCTGGTAGCCGATCCCTTTACGGTTTCGAGCGGGCTGATCGATTACGTGCTCGAACCGCTCAAGAAGAACGGCATCTCTTACAGTATTTTTTCCAAAGTCGTGGCGGATCCTCCGCTCGACGTTGTGATCGCGGGCGTGAAGGAAGCTCTTGCCTGCAAAGGGAAATACATTGTGGCTGTCGGCGGAGGATCGGCAATGGATACTTCCAAAGCCATCCGTAAGTTCGCGGGTCGGATCGACGATTCCTATCGTCCGGAACTGATCTGTATTCCGACGACCTCCGGAACGGGCAGCGAAGTTACCTCTTTCGCCGTTATTTCCGATACCGCAAACAATACGAAGATCCCTCTGATTGCGGACGATATGACCCCGGAAGAGGCGATCCTGGACGAAGTTCTCGTAAAAAGCGTTCCGAAAAGCATTACCGCGGATACGGGAATGGACGTGATCACGCACGCGATGGAAGCCTACGTTTCTCTCAATAACAACGAGTTTTCCGGCGCGCTTGCGGAGAAAGCCGTAGAGATCTGCGGACAGTTTCTTCTTCGTTCGTATAACGATAACAACGACGCTCATGCGAGAAGAAAAGTACATATCGCGTCCTGTCTGGCAGGGCTTGCGTTCAATTCGTCTTCGCTCGGGCTTAACCACGGTATGGCGCACCAGCTCGGGGCAATGTTCCACATTCCCCACGGCAAGGCAAACGCCATTCTTCTTCCGCATATCATCGAATATAACAGCGAGATCGGCACGTTCAGCAGAAGCAAAGCGACTTATGCGCCCTGCGTGAGAAAATATTGCAACCTTGCAAGGATCCTCGGCGTTTCCAATCTGAACGAAGTGACCACGATCCGCGCGCTTGTCAGCTATATTCAGTTTCTTCTTCACGAGATGTCTATTCCGCTGCACGTTTCCGAGCTCAACGTGGTCGGCGAGGGCGATTATATGGCGGCGGTCGGCGAGATGGCGGATCATGCGCTGGAAGACAGATGCACCGCGACCAACCCCCGCAGACCGACCCGTCAGGAGGTCATCGACATCTATAAGGAAATCTGGTAATGAAATCTCTTGCCGAGGCTTTGCGCGAAACGGAATATTTTCTGCTCGATATGGACGGAACCCTTTATATCGGGGACGAGCTGATCGGGAATATGCCGCAAACTCTGTCCTTTTTACGGGAGAAAGGGAAAAAGATCGTTTACCTTACGAACAACTCCTCTAAGGATGCGGAAGAATACCGCGAAAAACTAAGGCGGCTTTCCTTGTGGGGCGAGGGAGATATCGTGTATTCTTCCGGAGAAGCGACGGCGGAATATCTGCTTACGAACTTTCCGGATAAAAAAGTATACCTTGTGGGAACGGACGCATTGAAAAAGGAATTTTCCGCCCGCGGGGTTCTGCTTGTCGACGAAGATCCCGATATCTGCGTGCTTGCCTACGATACCACGCTTACTTATCGCAAACTCTGCGATCTCACCCGGTTTCTCTTCGGTGGCGCGTATTATATCGCCACCCATCCGGACGTGAACTGTCCCGCGCCTGGAGCCTTTGTGCCGGACGTCGGTTCGTTTATCGAGCTGATTGCCGCGTCTACGGGAAGGCGCCCCGATTTCATCGTCGGGAAGCCGTTTACGGGAATGGGCGAAAATCTCGAAAGAAAGTTTTCCGCACCGAAAGAAAAATTCATGATGGCGGGAGACAGAATGCATACGGACATCCGTTTCGGAAACAGCTGCGGCTTTCATTCGCTTCTTGTTTTAAGCGGGGAAACGACGAAGGAAACGATGGGAAATTATCCCGATCGTCCCGAGTTTGTTCTGAATGACTTTAACGAAGTCGTTCGTTACTTTTAAAATAAATTGATATTGCCGCAAACGTGCGGTTTGCCGGGGGAAAGCGATCTGAATTTCACCGGAAAAGATTCAGACCGGAACGCGCTGTCGTTTTTCGGCTATGGGGGGAATGCGAACGAAAAGTCCGCATTCTCTTTTCTTAGACGGGAAATCGTGTTTAAACTCGCCCGAACGGCGCTGTTTTCTTGCTTTGAGGCAACAGGAGAAACAATGAAAATCGTAACGATGGAAGAGATCAACGCCGTTTCGGCGGATGACGGAAAAATACAACGGGAAGATCTTCGCTTCGACAGGGAGATCGAACGTCTTGCCGAGGATATTTTACAAGAGCGTTCCGTTCGTCCGATCGTTCTTATTTCCGGACCTTCCGGTTCGGGGAAAACGACGACGGCACATAAACTGGAACGGGTTTTAGACGGGAAAGGGATTGAAACGCACGTCGTTTCGCTGGATAATTATTTCCGGACCGTCCTTCCCGAAGAGAGAAAAACAGTCGATCTCGAATCGCCGACCCGCGTGGACGGCGCGCTGTTAAGCAGGCATATCGAAGATCTGATCGAGGGCAGACCGATCGAGGTTCCCGTGTTCGATTTCGTGAATACGAAACGGTCGGACAAAACGATCGGTTTATCGCGGGCAAAGGGAGAGATCGTCATTTTTGAAGGGATCCATTCTCTGAATCCGGACGTCGTTACGGTAAGCGATTCTTACGTGAGAACGATTTACGCAAGCGTAAGGACGAGGGTCGGGCTTTCGGACGGAGAGTTGATCCATCCGAAGTTTATCCGACTGATGCGCCGTGCCTGCCGCGATAAACTGTTCCGCGGAAGAACGGTTGCCGAAACGCTTGCTTATTTTCAGAGTGTGGAAGAAGGGGAGAAAAACTACATTATGCCCTATAAACACCGCGCGCAATTCGAGTTGGATACCTTCATTCTTTACGAATTGCCTGCCTATGCCGCAAAGCTGTGCTCCGATATTGCGGGGCTTCCCGAGGAGACGAAACGAGCCTTTGCAAAAGAAACCGAGGCTTTATCCGCCGTGTTCGCCGAAGCGTTTCCGCGCGATATCCGCCCCTCGAACGATTCTTTGATCAAAGAATTTTTGGGTTAAGAATTTCATTTCAATCAAAATAAAAGAACGGCTTATTTTCGGAAAAGTCCCGATATAAGTCGTTCTTTTTGCTATTTGCTCCTGCTTTAGCGCGCTGTTGTTCCCCGGCTTAAGGCGTCAGTCGTTCGTGAGATCGTCGTAATCTTCTTTTTTATCCGAGGAACGTTTGATCTCGGAAACTTTTTCTTTGATTTGCTGCGTTCCGTCGCGAACGAATTTTCTCGTTTTATAGGAATTTGCGGCAAGCAGCGCGCCGCCTACCATTCCGATGAAAACCCCGCATAAAAATTCTTTTTCCATTTCGTCCTCCTTTGCCGGGAGTGTTCCGCTCCGCCGCTACGGCATACGGCTCTTAACCGGCAGTCGGTCGGAAAACGAGAAACTGTTTTCCGCCGCATTCAGTATGCGCGAAAAAGAAAGAATCATGCGGAATTATGGGAAAAAGAAACCTGAAAGGAAACGGCGCGTTTTTTGGGAGGAAAAAATCATGGAGACGGCAAAAAGAAGTTGCGGAAATCAGTTGAAAAAAAAAGAAGGAAATGATATAATGTAAGCGTGTATCGCTTATCGGTCGCCGAGGAGAAGATCCGATCTTCCGGGCAACCGTTGAAAGGAGAGTATTTTGGGTAGGATCGTTGCGTTTGATATCGGAGATAAAAGAGTCGGGGTAGCCGTTACCGATCCGTTCGGAAACATGGCTTTGCCGCTTGAAACATATTGGCGGAAAGGGTTTAAAACGGATGCGGAGAACCTGATCGAACTGGCGAAAAAACAGGATGCGGAAAGGATCGTTTGCGGGCTCCCCGTGAATTTCGACGGTTCCGAGAGCGTGCAGACGGCAAAAACAAGGGAATTTATCGAACAGCTGAAGGCATTGACGGAAATTCCGATCGAAACGCAGGACGAACGTTTTTCCACCCTGCAGTCGAGAAGGCTGTTGCTCGAAGCGGATATGCGCAGAGAAAAAAGAAAAGACGTGATCGATAAAATCGCGGCTTCCTATATACTGGAAGATTATCTTGCAAAGAAAAAAAGAGGAGATTGACGAAAAATGAGCAAAAATTATCACGAAGCGAAACCGGAAACCGAACTTGACGACGTTGTGGAACTGACCGACGATCAGGGCAACGTGCTCAACTTTTATCATATCGGCACGATCGAATATAAAGACGAATGGTACGTTTTCTTTCAGCCTGCCGAGAAAATGAACGGGGTCGACCCGGACGAGGTCGTTATTTTCCGTATCTCGGGCGACGAAGGAAACGAAGTCCTTCTGCCGGTCGAAGACGACGACCTTCTCGAGGAGGTTTACAACGAATTTATGCGCGAACTCGACGAAGACGACGGCGAGGAAGAAGACCCTGCCGCGTGCGAGACCTGCGACGGCTGCCGGAAAGGGGCAGAGCCGAAATGTAACGGCTGCGAAGGTTGCGGATTAGGCAAATAAAGCGATATATATTGTCCGACAAATTCTTCACGCTCGGAGGCGGAGATCCGGAATATGAGCAAACTGACGACGAAAAAAGCCATTGCGGCGGCGCTCAAGGAAGTGATGCTGGAAAAATCTCTTTCGAAGATCACCGTGAACGACATCGCGGAAAAGTGTTCCATCAACCGGCAGACCTTTTATTATCATTTCCAGGATATCCCCGATCTCGTGGAATGGATCTGTCTGGAAGAAGCCGACGAGGCGATCGAAAACAACAAGAACTACGAAACCTGGCAGGAAGGGATCCTCGCCGTTTTCGAAACGCTGAAGAAAGAGAAAGTTTTCGTAAGAAATATTTACCGTTCTTCTCCGCGTGAGGTGCTTACCAATTATTTGTATAAAACGGTTTACCCGCTTTTATATGCCGTGGTGGAAGAGGAATCCGTCGGGCTTACCGTCAGACCGGAAGATAAAGAGTTCGTCACGCATTTTTATAAATATGCGTTTGTCGGTCTTCTGCTGGACTGGGTGGCGAACGATATGTCTGCCGAACCGAAAGAGATGGTAGGCGAACTTGCGGTAACGATAAAAGGAACGTTTCGCCGTGCGCTTGAGAACTGCGACCGTCGTTCCCGCGGGAATAACGGAAAAGAATAGTTAGTGATGGCGAATACTAAGCCTAAAAATAACAACAGATATGCGATCGCTTCCGATGGGAACCCGAATTGTTTGGGTACACGTCGGAAACGGTCGTTTTTTTATCTGACGCCGAAAGTAAGATCTTTCCCTTCGGACGAGATCGCATACCTTTGGAAACTGCGGGCAAGGAAAATACGACAAAAAGGGAAATGTGTCGTAAAGCACTCCGAAATCACGCGGGCGTCGTATTTTTCGACAGGATGAAAATTTTGCCTGTTGTATTTTTTATTTCGAGGTGCTATACTATAGCCGTAAAATAAATCGGACGGAAAAACCGTCGCCCGGGCGCAAGGAAAGGCGCCGGGAAAGGAGGAACATTATGTATTATTCGGCAGGCAATTACGAAGCGTTCGCACATCCCGTGAAACCGGAAGGCGTGGATAAAAAATCGGCTTATATCATCGGTACGGGACTTGCCGGTCTTTCGGCTGCATTCTATCTCGTGAGAGACGGACAGATGAAGGGCGAGCATATCCATCTGCTCGAAAAGCTTGAACTTGCGGGCGGCAGCTGCGACGGCAGAAAGGACGTGACGAAAGGGTTCTACATGCGCGGCGGCAGAGAAATGGATAATCACTTCGAGTGTATGTGGGATATGTACCGCGACGTTCCTTCCATCGAGACGCCGGGAATTTCCGTGTTGGACGAATATTATTGGTTAAACAAGAAGGATCCGAACTATTCGCTTTGCCGCGCGACGGAAAAGCGCGGGGAAAACGCCCACACGGACGGGAAGTTCAATCTCGACAAAAAATCCGCCATGGAGCTTGCAAAATTGTTCATGACGCCGGAAAAAGATCTTGAAGATAAAAAGATCTCCGAAGTTTTCTCGGACGGATTCTGGAAAACGAATTTCTGGCTGTACTGGCAGACGATGTTTGCCTTCCAGCGTTGGTCTTCCGCTTTGGAAATGAAGAGATATCTTCAGAGATACGTTCACCATATCGACGGGTTGCCCGATTTCTCGGCGCTTCGTTTCACGAAATACAATCAGTACGAAAGTATGATCCTTCCGCTTGTGAAATATCTGGAATCGCACGGGGTGAAGGTCGAATACGGGGTAGACGTGAAAAACGTTCTCTTCGATATCAAGGGCGATAAAAAAGTGGCGAAGAGCATCGAGTTCGTACAGGGCGGCGAAAAACGTTCGATCGATCTGACGGAAGACGACCTCGTGTTCATCACGAACGGTTGCTGTACCGATACTTCCTGCTACGGCGATCAGGATCACGCGCCCGACCTTTCGATCGTCAGAAACGGTTGCGGCGAATCGTGGGATCTGTGGAAAAACATTGCGGCGCAGGATAAAGCGTTCGGAAATCCGGAGAAATTCTGTTCTGCGGTCGATAAAACGAACTGGATGAGCGCGACCGTCGCCACCTCGGATAACGAAATTATCGATTATATCATGAAGATCTGCAAGCGTGATCCCCGCGAGGGCAAGGTCACGACGGGCGGTATCGTAACGGTGAAGGACAGCACGGATAACTGGTATCTCTCCTGGACGATCAACCGTCAGCCGCAGTTCAAATGCCAGGATAAAAACACCGTTCTCATATGGGTGTACGCCTTAAACACCGATCGCGCGGGCAATTTCGTGAAAAAGCCGATGCGCGAATGTACGGGCGAAGAAGTGTGCGAAGAATGGTTGTATCACATCGGTTTCCCGATCGAAAAAATCAAGGAATACGCCCATAGCCACGCCAATACGACAACGTGCTATATGCCGTATATCAACGCTTTCTTCCAGCCGAGAAAAGAGGAAGACAGACCTAAGGTCGTTCCCGACGGCGCGGTGAACTTTGCATTCATCGGTCAGTTCGCCGAAACCCCGCGCGATACGATCTTCACGACGGAATATTCCATCCGTACGGGTATGGAATCGGTATATACCCTTCTTAACGTAGACAGGGCGGTTCCCGAAGTCTGGGGCAGTGCGTATGACGTTCGCGAACTTCTTCGTGCAAGCTACTACGCGATCGATAAAAAGCCCCTTTCCGAGGCAAAACTCAACCTTGCGGAAAAGGCTTTGTTGAAAACGGTTGTCGATAAAGTGAAGGGAACGGATGCGGAAACGTTGCTTTACGCAAGCGGTCTCGTAGAGCCTAAAAAGAAAAAGTAAAACAAGAAGTCAAATTTGACAAATTCAATTAAAAGTCTGCCTATAGGTCGATAAATCCTATAGGCAGACTTTTTGTTTTGTTTCGGACAGGTAATAATGCTTACCCGATTTCCGAAAGATATCGTGCGGGAAAACAGATCGTAATTTTACCGTCGGCGCTTGTTGCGGAACCGAAATTTTCGGTTTTCTTCTCTCCCGCAAACTTCCCGGCGGAACGGATCGCCCGATCGGGACGGTTACAGATCGTCAACGTCCTGTACGGGATCCTCCGTTTCCCCCGCGAGATAACTTCCCGTATAACTTCCGAGCACGTCGAAACCGGAAGCCATGTCTACGGGCGGCTTCTTTTTCGTTTTCTTCTTTTTCATGGTTTAGCGGCAGTTCTTTTTTTCGGAACAATTTTTCGCCGAACCGTTTTTCTTATCCGAACAGGATTTGTTCGTCTTTGTGGTTTTGGTTTCGTTTTTCATGATTACCGTCGGTCGCCTGTTTCGCATATTTCCGGCAACTACATAACGGGTGTTTCCGAAAAATGCCGGATATGCGGGTCGGGACCCTTTTCCTCCTTCCGTTATTATTGTGCGCCGAAAAACAGAAATTATACAGGATTCGTCATTAATCGACTTATATGACGGTTTTTTCTGCGGAAACGTCTCCGGAAGAATGGCTTTTTGTGCGAACGGCGATCTCTTCGAGCGTTTCGCCGTCGAATAAAATCTCCGCTTTTTCCTTTTCTCCGCTTTCGGTTTCGGCGATTACGCCGACATAATAATAAAGAAAACCGCCGTGTTCGATCAGCCGTATCCGGATCTCGAAGTTCTCCGCATTCATCAGCGCGCGCGTTTTTTCGTTTCCGGTATCGCTAAGCGCTTTTACGACCCGATCGGGTTCTGCGGTCGAGGGTTTTCTTACCGAACGAAGTTCGACCTTTTCTGTTTTTCCCCCGAACGTAACGTCGCACGAAAGAGAGTTTGCGGGAAGGCGGGTTACGGGGAGCTCCGCTTTTCTTGTCGGGGAGAGAAGTTCGGGCGGAAACCGCAGGGTATAAGTTTCTCTGTCGATCGTAACTTTCAGCGAGGGTTGACCGATCGTTCCGTCTTCTCTTTTGTCCGTCAGAGAAAAAACGAGCAGATTTTCTTCGTTTCCGACCATTCCGTCCTCGAGAAAGGGCGTTTCCCGTCGTTCGCAGTAAGCGGTAAGAGAAAACGATTCCGTTTCGCACCGGAGAATATCCGAACGGATCTGGCTGATCCTGTTTTCAAAGCCTGTTTCCCGTTTGCAGGAGGAAAAAACGCCGCACAACGTTGCGGCAACCATGAAAAAGGGAATGATTCGTTTTATCGCATAATTCATGTTCTGTAAGTCTCCCTCGGTATGCCCGTATTATTCTTACTCGGCATCGTTTTCCGGGCGTTCGTTGCCCCAAACGTTCGGCGTGCGCCTTTTCACCATTAATTTATGCGTGAAAATCTTGTAACATGAAGTGTTTTTTCTCTAAAGCGTTGCTTTTTGCATTATTCTGTGATAAAATAGAGGCTAAGAGGTATCCACATGAAGAAAACGATATTAAAAACGATCATTCTGACCCTTGCCGGGCTGGTCGTCGCTTCGGCGGTTTCGATCGGAATCGTTTCTGCGGCGTCGCCTTCTCAGATGGGGAATTTCTGCGAGGGGATCGGGCTGAGAAAAGCCTCGGTCTATTATACCGAGAAAGCTTATCTGAGAGACGGTGAATTCGATACGCTCGCTCTGCTGATCGACCGCGCCGTTTACACGGGAGACAAAAAGAGGATCGCGCGCTATGCGCTTGCGTTTTGTCTCGACAAAGAGTTTTCGGCTTATTGTGCGAAGAAAGATTCCTCCTCTTCGGGCGGTATATCGTCCTTTGATTTTTACGGGTACGAATGTGTTTCCTGTCTTTATGACGACGGATCGGAGACGCAGTCGGCGGAACTTGCCGTCGCGATGACGTCAAAGTATACGGCTTTCTGTCCCCTTGCCACCGCGATCAATCTTGCGGTAAAAAACGGGGACGCGGCATACGCGGGAACGATTCTCGGTCTATACGAAAAATACGGGAAAGACATCGCGTGTGACGGAGACGCGCTCGAAAAGGACGTCGCGCGACTGAAAACGGTTGCGGGATCGTAACCGGCGACCGGATAAAAACTACCCGACAAATTACGATCAGACAAAAAATTTTTTAATATACAGGCGGTATGAATCATGCAACATGAAAAAATCCTCGTGCTCGACTTCGGCGGACAGTATAATCAGCTGATCGCGAGAAGAGTGAGAGAACAAAACGTTTATTGCGAACTTCTGCCTTCCGATCTTTCGATGGAAAAGATCAGGGCGTTCGCTCCCAAGGGCATTATTTTCACGGGCGGACCGAACAGCGTTTACGATCCGGAATCACCGCACGTTCCGAAGGAGATCTTCGAACTCGGGATTCCCGTGCTCGGCATCTGTTACGGCGCGCAGCTGATGGCATACATCCTCGGCGGCGAGGTAAAACACGCTCCTTCGAGAGAATACGGCAAAAGCGATATCGTTTACGGGGAATCCGAACTTTTCCGCGGCGTCGAAAAAAACAACGTGTGCTGGATGAGCCATACCGACTATGTGAGCGCCGCGCCCGAAGGTTTCGAAATCATCGCGCATACGGAAACCTGTCCGGTTGCCGCAATGGCAGACGCAAAGCGCGGGTTTTACGGCGTTCAGTTTCACCCCGAAGTGATGCATACCCGCCAGGGAACGGAGATCCTTCGCAACTTCCTTTATAACGTATGCAAGGTTTCGGGCGACTGGACGATGGCGAACTTCGTGAACGAGCAGGTGGCGAAGATCCGTGAAAAAGTGGGAGATAAAAAGGTGCTTTGCGCCATGAGCGGCGGGGTGGACAGTGCCGTTGCCGCAACGCTGATCCATAAAGCGGTAGGAGACAACCTGACCTGTATTTTCGTCGATCACGGGCTTCTCCGTAAAAACGAAGCGGAAGACGTTTACCGTGTTTTCAAAACGGAACGCGGTATGAATCTGATCAAGGCGGACGCGGCGGATCGCTTCCTCGATAAGCTTGCGGGGGTGTCCGATCCCGAAACGAAAAGAAAGATCATCGGCGGCGAATTTATCAAGGTGTTCGAAGACGAGGCGAAAAAGATCGGTAAAGTCGATTATCTCGTGCAGGGAACCATCTATCCGGACGTGATCGAAAGCGGAAAAGGGAAAAGCGCGGTCATCAAGTCTCACCACAACGTCGGCGGGCTTCCGAGCGTTGTCGATTTCAAGGAGATCATCGAGCCGCTGAGAGATTTGTTTAAAGACGAAGTGCGCAGGCTCGGTTTCGAGCTCGGTCTTCCGGCGGATATCGTGATGCGTCAGCCCTTCCCGGGTCCCGGACTTGCGATCCGTATTATCGGAGACGTCACGAGAGAAAAAATTAAAATTTTGCAGGATGCCGATTATATCTATCGCGAAGAGATCGCAAAAGCCGGGCTTAACGGAGAGATCTGGCAGTATTTTGCCGTTCTTACCAATTGCCGTTCCGTCGGCGTAATGGGGGACAGCAGAACGTATTCTTACACGGTCGCTCTCCGCGCGGTTACCAGCGTCGACGGTATGACCGCCGATTGGGCAAGAATTCCTTACGACGTGCTGGAACGTATTTCCACCCGCATCGTAAACGAAGTTCAGGACGTAAACCGCATTGTTTACGATATTACTTCCAAGCCCCCCGCAACCATCGAGTGGGAATGATCGATCCTTCGGTAAGTAAAAGATTGTTTTAGGCAAGTGAATATACTTGAAAAGTCCCGCCGGATCCGCGAATGATCCTGCGGGACTTTTATGTGTGTTTTCCCGGGTGGTTTTTAAAGACTGATTATATTACGTGCCGTAGGGAAGTCTTGATGCACAAGCCGTGAGCGTAACGAGGTGTCAGTCAAAAATACGCCGTCAGACCGTGGTTTGTATTATTTTTACGAAGACTGTCATTCCTTCGATGGTTGACTATTGTTTCTTAAAGACCGCTTTTATAATTTTTGTAAACTTCGGCGGCGTGCCGTAAAGAAGAACGCCTATACGGTAGATCTTAGCCGACAGAACGCCGATGCCGGCAGTAGAGCCCATTAAGATTATAATGGAAATGAAAATTTCATACCAAGCGACCGTACTCATACAAATTCTTGTAAACATAGCCATAGGGGAAGTGAACGGAATATACGAGCATACCTTCATCAACACGGAGTTTACGTTGCCGCCTATCATCGAGAACAGAACTACCATAAAGGCGATAATGAAAAAGAAGGTGACAGGCAATACCATAGTGCTTATATCTTCAAGTTTTGACGCGGTTGAACCGATTGCGCCGTAAAGGAAAGCGTAAATCAGAAAACCAAGAACAAAGAACACGAGCATATAAATAAACAGGCTTACGGGCATGCCGAATATCGAAGCGATTACCGGATTTTGCAACTGCGCTTTATTGATATTATAAAACAGCAACGCCGAGCCGAACACAAGCACAAGTTGAGTAAAGCCCACGATACAGGACGCAAATACCTTTCCGAACATCATACTTGTAGGCTTTGCGCTTGTAATCAGAACTTCCATAGCGCGTGAACTCTTTTCGCTCGCTACGTTTGTCGCAACAAGTTGCCCGTAAAGCATAATAACCGTATATAATGCGAATATCATTATGTAGGTGTAGAAATAATTTTTTATCTGGTCAACACCGAGCGTCATCGTATCGCTTTCGATAACCACCGACATGATATCTTTCGCTTGTTCGGGGGATAGTCCGTTTTGTATCATAGCGTTCACTCTGTAAACCTCTTGCAATACCGTGTTCGCAACAGCCTGATTAGTATCCCTCATATTGAGATTGTTTACGTAATAAGTGTAAGACGACGGACTGTTCAAAACAAAAGCGCACTCGACGCCGCCGCTTGTAATCTGCGATTTTATATCGTCAAGCGGTCCGTCCGCAATCTTTACGTTATACCCCGTAAAGGCTTGCGTAAAATATTCTTTTACGGTTTCAGAAAGGGTTTCGTCTTCGGCGTAAACAAGCATTACGGGAAGATCCTTTGGCGGCGTTGTCCCGGACTTGAACGCCGCGATCATATTCGGAATAAACATAGCGAAAGCGATTGCCGCTACAAGAAAGATCGTAACGCCCACAAAGGCTTTGTTTTTAAGATAGCCTTTCAGCTCGAATTTGAGTATTTTCCCAAACTGTTTCATTGCTTTGCCTCCTTATATCTGCGCGCCTGCGTATTCTACGAATATATCGTTAAGGGAAGGTTCAAACACTTTCACTTCGTCGATATCATAGGTTTCTACAAGTCGTTTCATCATAGACTGCTTTTCATCGGGGCTTGTAAGCTGAATAAGAAGAGTTCCGTCCTCGCGTTCAAAGCAAGCCTCGCCTAAATCGGACTTTATCCGTTCGGGGGTCGTTGTGCTTACCACTAATTTGTCGCGCACGTAATTCCTTTTTATTTCGGTCAAATCTCCGCTGATTGCGACCTTGCCCGCGCTTAAGATTGCGATACTGTCGCAAAATTCCTCTATGTACGCCATCTGATGGCTTGAAAACAGAACGATTTTCCCTTGCGAAATCTGTTCCTTTACCACGTCTTTTAAAAGCATTGCGTTTACGGGATCGAGCCCCGAAAAAGGCTCGTCAAGAATGACAATGTGCGGATCGTGCGCAAGAGCCGTTATCAACTGAATTTTCTGTTGATTTCCTTTTGAAAGGGTATCGAGCCGTTTATTGCGGTATTCCGTCATGCCGAGCCTGTTAAGCCAGTAATCAACCGCCTTGACTGCTTCTTTTGCGCTCATACCTTTCAGTTCGGCAAAATATACAAGTTGGTCTATAATAAGTTTTTTGGGGTAAAGTCCTCTTTCTTCGGGAAGATAACCAAGCCCGATTTTGTTATAATCAATCGGTTTTCCGTCAAGAAGCACCTCTCCGCCGTTTGCGGGAAAGACGTTCATAATAATACGGATAGTCGTCGTTTTACCCGCGCCGTTTCTGCCCAGAAGTCCGAACGCTTTGCCGCCCTCTGCCGTGAAAGAAATACCCTTGAGAACTTCCTTTTCTCCAAAAGACTTATCGATGTTTTTTAATTCAAGTATCATATTTCCTTTCCTTTCTGATAGTAATTTTTTTCTTACAGACTAAATCGATTCAACAATGTCATTGTGTTTCTCATGACGTCATAAGTTTCCTTGGAAAAGAACGAAAAAGCGCAAGGGAAAAGCCGTTTCTCTGCGCTTGTGATTTTATCGTGTTTCATAGGCGGTTACCTTCCGTCGAGAATTTTTTTGCTTCTACAATTTGTCGGTTTTTGTTCTGTCTCATTTGTTTGTTCTTAATGTTTCGGTATCTCATTATTGTCAAGTATATTATAGCACAAAAATCTTTATGATTCAAGCTTTAGCGCGCTATACTGTGTGAAACATATAAAAATCGTTTCTTTTATTACGCTTTCTGAAAAGTGGGTATCTGCGTGCAAGTTGAAGGCTGGTGATAAGGTGTTGCTTTCTGATGGTAAATATGGTATAATAGTCTCTGTAAAGGTGGAAGAGCTTGAAACCCCTGAAGCGACTTATAACCTTGAGGTTGCAGATTTCCATACTTATTTTGTTTCTGAATCTAATGTTTTGGTGTGTAATATGTGTAAACCAGAGTCACCAAAAAAAATTAAATAATAGCGAAATAAAGAAATTTGATGCCGAGGGTTATAAGAAAACATATGTAAATAATAAAGGTTCTAGATTTGATATTTTTAAGGATTCTGCCAATAACAATAAGATTTGGTTGGGAAGTAAAGATCAAAAAACCTGGATTGAAACTTTTGAACACTTGGTAGATTTATTAAATGGAGATTGGTAATGTTTAACCCAGAAATTCAATGTGGACTGAAGATATATTTTAATAATAATTATGATGTTAATGAAATTACAAAGGTATTAGGCGTAAAGCCTACTTGTGCGGCTAATTACGCCGATGCCGGATACACTAAAAAAACAGATCTAAAATGTTCTGGGTATTGGTGGTATATTATTCCGGGAAGTAAGGAGTATAAAGAATGCTGGAATGTTAATGATATATTGACTGAACTGTTTTCACATTTTTCGAAAGAAAAAATTAAGTGGCTAAAGGAATGTGCAAAAGCGCATAACGGAGAGATTGCAATAGATATAAATATTTTTGTAGGCAACGATTTTCCCGAGTTGTGCTTTTATGGACAGAATATGCGCATAATTAACGATTTAGATGCCGATATAAACTTAAATGTGAATAGAGAGGTGTAATAGATTAATCACCATAAGAATTGCGAGTCGTGAAGAACTAAGGTCATGGAAGAAAAATCCATGACCTTTTTCGTAAGAAATGTTTTTTAAGATACATTGTTTAAAGACTATCGTCCAAAGGCGATAGTCTTTTACGTTTTGAATGAATTTAGCAAGTAAACAATGCATGGCTACGTTTGCCTAAATTTTTCAAACTCATTTTCGGCAGCTTTAAGCGACGGCGCTTTGTCCGATTGTGAAAAACGTTGCATAAAACCGTTGCAATAAAATCATTTCAAACTTCTTGCTAAATCGGCTTCATTATGATATAATAATAAGAGATGATATAATAAAATGAGCGGGAAGGTCTGGTTTCCGCCCGCGCCGGGTCGGCTTTCTGCCGGATCCCGACGGATAGATCGGAGCGAACGATGAGTGAAGAAAAACAAAACAATTGCAAATGCCCCCTTTGCGGCAATGAATTTTATCTGAAAACGGAAGAGTTGCAGATCGTTTGTCCCTCATGCGGGGAAACGGTGTCCCGTCCGCAAGCGGAAAAGTATTATGCCTCCATGCACGTGATGAAAACGGCGTTGAAAGAGGCGCACGGCGAAGATTATCATCGCGTGCGGATGCTTATAGACGCCGCCTACGATCTTTTGCAAACGCAGGAGTATGATCACGCCGAGGAAAAGGTGAAAGAGGCGCTTGACATTACGGAGAGCGATTACCGCGTTTATATGGCGATGGTTGCGGTGCGGACGAAAAATTACACCGATCTTTCCGACCTTTCTCATAAGGAATATTTAAATCGCGCGATCGCCTGTGCGGATCCGGACGGAAAGAGAGAGATCACCTCTCTTTATAAAAACTATTACATGAAAACAAAGCTGACGGACGAAGAACTGGGCAGGCTTGCGAACGAAGAGAAAAAGAACTCGAAAAAACAGACGGAGGACGAGCTGAAAAGAATGATCCCCGATTACATGGCGAAGGAAAAGAGAAACAAGGTGTTTCTTATTCTGTTTCCCTTGCTTCTTGCGATCGGCGTCGCCATGGTTGCGATCGGTCTCGCGACGGATTTTGCATGGCTCTCGGTTGCCGCGCTCGCGTTCGTTCTCGCGGGGTATCTGTTGCTCCGTTCCTGGTTTTCAAATAAGGATCTTGTGAAGGCTTTCAATAGCATATTGGACGTTTATGATCTTATAGACGGGCTTTCTTTACCGGACGACCGTGCTTTCACGATATATGAGGACATGAAAAGCCTTGCCGAAAAATTTTCCGACGGCGACCCTTTCGTTTCGATGGGCAGTTCGTTTATGCGGCTTACCGCGGATCTTCTCGACGCGCATAACGACAAGATCGACGAGTATCTTTCCGGAAGCGTTTTCTGGAATCAGTTTCTTCCGCGGGAAGAAGAAGCGGGGGAGTAAACATGGTTTACACGATCGAAAACGAATATCTTTCCGTGTCGGCGGAAACGCTCGGCGCGCAACTTTCCTCGATCCGTTCAAAACGGACGGGAACGGAATATCTCTGGCAGGGAGATCCCGCGTACTGGGCGGGAAGAGCGTATAACCTTTTTCCGATCGTCGGCAGACTGTACGACGACAAGTATGAATACAACGGAAAGGTCTATGAGATGAAGCCGCACGGGTTTGCGAGAAAAACGGAATTCACTCTGTGTGAAAAAAGCAGATCGGAAATGGTCTTCGCGATCTCTTCGACGGATGAAACGAAAAAACAATATCCTTTCGACTTTATTTTCCGCATCCGCTATTCCGTCGCATTAAATCGGCTTACGGTGACGTACGAAGTGAAAAACGTCGGAAATAATAAAATGTATTTCGGTCTCGGGGGACATCCCGGGTTTAACGTTCCCTTTGACGGGGGATCGTTTGAAGATTATTTTCTCCGTTTCGGCGATCGGTGCGAGCCTCGTCTTCTCGGGCTCGGCGACAACGTTCTGATGAGCGGTAAGGAGTCGGATTATCCGTTGGAAAACGGAAACGTTCTTCCGTTGAAACACGATCTGTTTTCTTTTGACGCGCTTGTTTTTAAAGGCGCGTGCAGAAGACTGGAGATTTGCGGCAGACATACGAAACGTTCGGTCGGTGTGGATTTTCCCGGTATGAAATACCTCGGGATCTGGCATAAGCCGTGTACGGACGCGCCTTACGTCTGCATCGAACCGTGGGAAACCCTTCCTTCCTATGAGGGGAAAATTGAAAAATTGAATGAAAAAGACGGGGTCGGCGTCGTCGGCGCGGGTGAAACTTACTACAGCCCGATCGCGATCACCGTTAACGAGGAGGAGTAACGTATGTTACCGAATGCGTTGTTTTTAGACGTTCACATGTACGGCATCATGATCGCCGTCGGCATTCTGTGCTGTTTCGGCGTTCTGTATCTTTACGGCAAGAAGAGAGGGCTCGATCCCGGATTTCTTGATTTTTGTTTTTACGACGGGATCGGGGCGATCGCTTTCGGATTTTTTACCGCCGCTCTCTTTCAGGGAATATACAATTATATCGAACATCCGGAAAACGGCTTTCATCTGGACAGGGGGATCACCTTTCTCGGCGGACTGATCGGCGGCGCGTTGTTCTTCATTGCCGCATATCTGATCCTTCGCCGAAAATTCAAGCTGAAAAATACCCTTGCGGATCTTACGCCCGTGGCGGCGTGCTGTATCGCGATCGCCCATGCGTTCGGCAGAATGGGTTGTTTTTTTGCAGGGTGCTGTTACGGAAAGGAGACGGACGGTCCCCTCGGTATGCAGTTTCCCGGATTTTCGCACAAGGTGTATCCCACGCAGCTTTACGAAGCGGTGTTCCTCTTTATCGTTTTCGGTATTTTTTCCTGGTTCGTGTGGAATAAAAAGGCGAAAAACGCTTTCCCCGCTTATCTTATCGTTTACGGCGTGTGGCGTTTCTTCCTTGAATTTTTAAGGGGGGACGATCGCGGCAAATTGTTTAACGTGCTTTCGCCTTCGCAGTTCTGGAGCATCGTTCTCGTGATCGTCGGCATCCTGCTTATCACCGTTTATCCTAAGATCAGAGAAAAGATCCTTGCGAAACGGGCAGGGGAAGAAGAGAATAAACCGGACAGCGAAACCTCGCAGAACAACTGAAAAACGAATCCGTTCCGGGAATGTTTCACCCGGAACGTTTTTTTGACTTCTTCTCTCCCGTAACGGGGGAAAAACGTATTTTTTATTGAATTTTCGGCGATATTTGTGACAAAACGGGGAAAGCGACCGATCGCGGGGAAAAAGACTTGAAAAAAAAAGAAATATCATATATAATGATAATGAAATAAGAGGGTGAGGTTCTGTTTCCGATATTTCGCATGCGCGGGTACGGGTTTACGGAAAACTGCCGGACGGGGCGGAAACGACGTTTTTTTATAAAACCCCGAACAAAAAAAGAAGAACAAAGAAAAGAGAAACATATATGGATAACAATATCAACACCGGAAACGAAACGGAAAGCATCGTAAACACGATCGGGGCGACGGAGAAAGCGAACTCCATCCCCATGGTTGCATTGCGCGGAAAAGTGATCCTGCCAAACGTCGGAACTTCTTTCGACGTGGGAAGGATCAAGTCCCTTGCCGCCGTAAACGCCGCGGTAGACGAAAAGTCTCTGCTGTTTGTGTCCGCGCAAAAGGACGGGGCGGTGGAAGACCCCTCTGCGGATGACGTTTTCCAGATCGGTTGCGTGTGCCGTATCAAGCACATTACGAAAATGCCGGGCGAGAATATCAGAGTGTCGGTAGACGCGCTTTACCGTGCGGAGATCGTTGCCATGGCAGACGAAACGGAATACTTCCGCGCCGAAACGGCAGAGCTGATGCCGACAGAAAACGATCCGATCGAAACGGAAAGTTATTTCCGGTTCGTGAAAGGCGAATTGCAGAATTACTTCAAACTTCTCGGGGCAAAAGGGGATAAAGATCTCCTTTACACGTTGCTTGCCGTTGACGACGCCGATAAATTTGTGAACGCCGCCACGTACAATATGAAGTTCAAAGAGGGGCAGAAGCAGGAGATCCTGGAGATCCGCGATGTGAAGGAAAGGCTCGTTCTCTTTTATAAGCGGTTGACCGACGAAGCCGAGATCGTAAAAACGGAAAAGATCATCGCCGACAAGGTGAAAGCGAGCGTGGAGAAAAGCCAGAAGGAATTTTATCTGCGCGAACAGCTGAAAGCCATTCATTCCGAACTCGGGGACGACGAGGACGAGCGCAAAGAACTCGAAAAGCGTATCGATGAGAAAAAACTTCCGAAAGAGGTTGACGAAAAGGTGCGGAAAGAGCTTTTCCGCATGGGAAAGATGAGCCCGAACTCTCCCGATTACACCGTCTTAAGCACCTATCTCGACTGGGTGCTCGACCTTCCGTTCAACGAAGAAAGCAAGGATCGCGATAGCCTGAAGGATGCCGAGAAGATCCTCGACGAAGATCACTACGGCTTGGAAAAGGTGAAAGAACGTATCGTGGAATATCTTGCCGTGATGAAACTTACGGGAAAGGTAGGCGGATCGATCCTTTGTTTGTACGGTCCCCCGGGCGTCGGTAAAACGTCCGTCGCAAAATCGGTCGCAAGGGCGCTTGACCGGAAATTCGTTCGCATGAGCCTCGGCGGCGTGCGTGACGAGGCGGAGATCCGCGGTCACAGAAAAACATACATCGGCGCAATGCCGGGGCGTATCATGTACGCCATGAAAGAGGCGGGAACGATCAATCCCGTGATCCTTCTGGACGAAGTGGATAAAATTTCGGGGGATCTTCGCGGGGATCCTGCAAGCGCGCTGCTCGAAGTGCTCGATCCCGCGCAAAATTCTACTTTCCGCGATCGTTATCTCGAAATTCCGTACGACCTTTCAAAGGTGCTTTTCATCACCACGGCAAACAGCCTCGATACCATTCCCGCGCCCCTTCTCGACCGAATGGAAGTGATTTCTCTTTCCGGTTATACGCGCCAGGAAAAATACGAGATCGCAAGAAGATATCTCGTACCGAAAAAATTAAAGGAAACGGGGCTCGGCGAGGAGAAGGTTTTATTTGAAGAAAACGCGATTTATGAGCTTATAGACGGATATACGAGAGAAGCCGGCGTGAGAAATCTCGAGCGGGAGATCGAATCGGTCTGCCGCAAGGAAGCAAAACTTTTCGCCGAAGGAAAGAAAACGAGAAAACAGAAGATCTCGGACGAAAAGGTAAACGAACTTCTCGGCGCGAGACTTTATTCTCTGACGGACGAACTCCGCGGGGACGAAACGGGTGCCTGCACGGGGCTTGCGTGGACGGCTGTCGGCGGAACGACGCTCACGGTGGAAGTCGCGCTGATGGACGAAGGGAAAGGCGTGTTGTCTCTTACGGGGAAACTCGGCGACGTTATGCAGGAAAGCGCGAAGATCGCTTTGTCTTACGTGCGCCTTCACGCGAAAGAATTCGGGATCGATCCGGCAAGATTCGAAAAAACGGACGTGCACGTGCACGTGCCGGAAGGCGCGACGCCGAAGGACGGTCCGAGCGCCGGCGTTACCCTCGCAACCGCGATCGTTTCGGCGTTTACGGGCAGAAAAGTGCGCGGAGACGTCGCGATGACGGGAGAGATCACCCTTCGCGGGAAGGTGCTTCCTATCGGAGGACTGAAAGAGAAGTCGCTCGCGGCGTATCGGCTCGGTATCCGCAACGTGATCATTCCGAAAGGTAACGTGAAAGATCTTGACGAGATTCCGAAGTCGATCCGTGAGGAGATCGCTTTCATCCCCGTCGAACGTGTGGAAGAAGTGTTCCGGAACGCTCTGCGCTAAGTCGCGTTTTTTTCCGCAACGCGCAAACGAGAGACATAAAAACAAGTTATAACCGGAGAAAAATATGATCATTAAAAACGCAACGTTTATCACCTCGGCGGCAAGCCCGTCGCAGTTTCTGCGGTTCGAAAAACCGACGATTGCCGTCGTCGGAAAGTCGAACGTGGGGAAAAGTTCCTTTATCAACATGCTTGCGGGGCAGAAAAAGCTTGCGAGAACTTCGGATACGCCGGGCAGAACGCGGCTTGTGAATTATTTCGATTTCGGCGAGTTTGTGCTTGCCGATCTTCCCGGATACGGCTATGCGAAAGTTTCCAAAGAGGAAAAAGAGCGGTGGGGCAAGGTGATGGAGCAATTTTTTGCCGACAGGAGCAACGCCGATTACGTGTTTTCTCTCGTGGATATCCGCCACGACCCGACCGCAGACGACGTTACCATGGTAAATTATCTGCATCAGACGGCTTATCCTTTCACGTTTATCGCAACGAAAGCGGATAAAGTTTCCCGCATGGCGGTAAAGGAAAACGCAAAGGCGATCGCGCGGTTTTTCCGCGTAACGGACGATAAGGTGATCGCCGTTTCCTCGGAAACGCGGCTCGGGAAAGAAGAAGTGCTTTCTCTTCTGGACGACGTTGTGGCGAAAGCCGCGATGTTCCGCGCCTCCCGCAAGGCGGAAGAGGAAGAAGCTCGGTCCTGAAAGAGGAAAGACGCGTAGCAAGAAATAATACAACCGCGGCGGTTTTTGTTTTCCGCCGCAACCGAAAAAGCTGTTTCCGATTCATGGCGGGCAAGGATCGTTTTAATCTTGCCTGACATAAAAACCGGAAACAGCTTTTATTTTCGTGATAATGAAAGTTGAAATTCAGTGGGCGTGGTTTTTGTCTTTGAAAACGGGGTTCGAGGTGAGGTTCACGCCGAGCTTACGATAGAACTTTTCGTCGTTGTGGGCGAGAAGAACGGTGGTGTGAACTTCGCAGCCGCGAAGCTCGGGAAGTTTCGCGATCGCAGCCGCGGCGTTTTTGTCCTGCGCGGCGGATGAGGAAAGTGCGATCAGCATCTCGTCGATATGGAGCCTCGGGTTTTTGCTGCCGAGATAGCGGATCTTCAGGTCCTGGATGGGGGCGATCGATTCTTTTCCGATGAGATCCACGTTTTCGTCGATCCCGGCAAGGTATTTCAGCGCATTCAAGATCATAGAAGAAGAGCAGCCGAAAAGATCGTTGGTTTTTCCCGTTATGATCTTTCCGTCCGCAAGCTCGATCGCGGCGACGGGACAGTCTCTTTCCTTTTCGAGTTCGTTTGCGACGGTTACAACTTTACGTTCGGAAATATCGATTCCGTTGCCCTTCATGATCAGCGCGATTTTGTCCGATTCTTTCGGATCAAGACCGTTTCTGCGTTCGCTCTGCAATGCCCTGAAATAGCGGCGGATGATCTCCTGTCTTGCGGCTTCTACGCATACGGCGTCGTCCGAGATGGCATAGCCTGCCATGTTTACCCCCATATCCGTAGGGGATTTATAGGGGGATTTCCCCATGATCTGCTCGAAAATCGCGTTCAGAACGGGGAAGATCTCCACGTCCCGATTATAGTTTACCGCCTGTTTGCCGTAAGCGGCAAGATGCCACGGGTCGATCATGTTCACGTCGTTCAGATCCGCCGTTGCCGCCTCGTATGCGAGGTTGACCATATGGTTGAGGGGAAGATTCCAGATAGGGAATGTTTCGTACTTCGCATAGCCGACCTTATGCCCGCGGCAGTGTTCCTGATAAAGCTGAGAAAGACAGGTCGCCATTTTCCCGGAACCGGGACCGGGCGCTGTGATGATGATAAGGTCGCGCGAGGTTTCGATGTAATCGTTTTTCCCGTAACCCTGTTCGCTCACGATGAGGGGAATGTCGTTCGGATAGCCCTTGATGGGGTAATGGCGGTAAGAACGGATGTTGCGTTTGGCAAGCCTCGTTTCGAAGGCTTTCGCCGCCTCGTTTTCCTCGGTGAACTGCGCGAGAACGATACTGCCGACGTATAATCCGTAGCTTTCGAAAACGTCGACAAGGCGCAGAACGTCCTGATCGTAGGTGATGCCGAGATCGGCGCGCACTTTGTTTTTCGCAATGTCGTTCGAATTGATCACGATCACGATTTCCGCGCGGTCTTTCAGTTTGCAGAGCATTTTGATCTTGTTGTCCGGTTCGAAACCGGGCAGAACGCGGGCGGCATGGTAGTCGTCGAAGAGTTTGCCGCCGAATTCGATGTAAAGTTTGCCGCCGAATTCGTCGATCCGTTCGATAATTTTTTCCGATTGTAAAGTGAGATATTTTTCGCTGTCGAAACCTTTTTTCATATGTTCCTCGTTTGTCGTGGTATGCCGGGCATGGTTCGTGTTGCTCTTGTCCGGTATTAGGGTCGGAACCGCCGCCGGATAAGAACGGGGTCCCGGATCATTATAACAATTATTATAACAGAAACCGACGGCGAAAGCAACGGTTCCGACAATGTTTTGAAAAAAGAGGGAAGATTTCTTTCCTTGCTTTTTTTTCGATCGGAAAAGCGGTCAAAGCGCTTGTTTTATCGCAAAAAAAGTGGTAATATAGAATATGAAACAAAAAGCGAGGGAAAAACGTGAAGATATACGCGATCAGCGATTTGCATATGTGCCTGAACGGTTCCAAACCGATGGACGTTTTCGGGACGAAATGGCACAATTATCTGGAAAAGATCTTTGCCGACTGGGAAAAGAAAGTGACCGACGACGACGTGGTGCTGATCGGCGGCGATATCAGCTGGGCGATGGATCTTGACGAAGCGATCAAAGACATCCGCACGCTCGTTCCGCTGAAAGGGAAAAAAGTATTCGTCCGCGGCAATCACGACTATTGGTGGAAAAGTATTTCCCGCGTGAGAGAAGCGCTTCCCGAAAATTTTTACGCCCTTCAGAACGACAGCCTGAAATTCGGGAAATATATCGTGTGCGGTTCCCGCGCGTGGTGTGTGGAGGGTTCGCCCGATTTCCGCGAAGCGGACAGAAAGATCTATCTGCGCGAAGCGGAGCGGTTACGGCTTGCTTTGTACAGCGCGGAAAAGCAGAGGGAAGAAGGGGATGAGATCTTCTGTCTGATTCATTATCCGCCGTTCAACGTGCGTCGCGAAAACTCGCTGTTTACCGATCTGTTTGAAGAAAAAGGAGTGTCCAAAGTGATTTACGGGCATCTGCACGGTACGGAGAGCAGAACGGATCTTAAAATCGTTAAAAACGGGATCGAATATTTTCTGACCTCATGCGATCGGGCGGACAATAAACTCACGTTGATCGCAGACGACGGAAAGCACGCCGAAACTTTGTAAATTTAACGTTATAAGGCGATAAACGGATAATTTGGAAAAAAGGGAAAACGTTGGGCGGCAACCGTATTATAAAATTTGATCGAGGCACTGCCGTAAAACGGGCGAAAGCAGACAGATCGCCCGGAAGGAGAAAAACATGAACGTTGTCAAAAAACTTGCCACAAGGTGGTTTATCGACGCCTTTACCGGAATGGCGCAAGGGCTTTTCTGTACGCTGATCGCCGGCACCATCCTGGCGCAGATCGCGGGATGGATCGGAGATAATTTCTTCGGAAACACACTCGGCGCGATCGCTTCCGTTGCGAAAACTCTGATGGGCGCGGGTATCGGTATCGGCATCGCCTATTCGTTGAAAGCCAATAAACTCGCCGTGTTCTCGGCGGGGGTCGCGGGGTTTGCGGGGGCGTTTTCCGATAAATTTCTCGCGGGAAATTACACGATCGCGTTCGGCGCGCCCGGCAATCCGATCGGGGCTTACGTCGTGGCTTTGCTCGCCGTGGAGATCGTTTCTCTTTATGCGGGAAAAACGAAACTCGATATCATCCTGATCCCTCTCGGAACTCTTCTTCTTTCCTTCGCCGGCTTTTATTTTGCCTATCCCTTCGTTTGGCTGATCGGCAAACTCGGCGTTCTCATTGCGAAGGCAACGGCGATCACTCCGTTTTTCATGGGCGTCGTCATTTCGGTGATCATGGGCATTTTGCTGACCATGCCGACGAGCTCGGCTGCGATCTGGGTGTCCGTCGCGTCCCCCGTCGTGGCGGGCTATGCCGCGGGTAGCGTTACCGCTTCCGAATATAACGCGATGCTTCTTGCGGGCGGAGCCGCCGTGGTCGGTTGTTCCTGCCATATGATCGGCTTTGCCGTGTCGTCTTTCCGCGAAAACGGCGTGTCCGGGCTGATCTCTCAGGGGATCGGTACCAGCATGCTGCAGATCCCGAATATCATGAAAAAGCCTGTTATCATGCTTCCGGAAATTCTCGCAAGCGCGATCCTCGGTCCTCTTTCCACCTGCCTGTTTCATTTAAAATGCAACGTTGCCGGCGGCGGTATGGGTACGAGCGGTCTCGTAGGCGTGTTCGGAGCGATCGAGGCGAGTTCCGATCTTTCACCCGCAATTCTCGCGCTTGCGGTCGCGCTTCTTCTCTTTATTCTTCCCGCGGCGATCTCTTTCGGTTTTTCGGAGCTTTTCCGTAAGATCGGCTGGATCGCGGAAGGAGATCAGAAACTCGACAAATAAAAACCAGGATACTCCCGGAATTAACGTAGAACAAAACATAAATGCGAAAGACTTCTCATACATTAGGGTGAGAGGTCTTTTTGTATGGAAGAAAACCGTAAACACGAGATCCGCGCGGAAAACCGCAAGTCTTTTTATGCGAGCGGCGCGGAAGACGTTATCTCTTTTTCGGAAAACGAGGTGAGGATTTCCCTTTGCGGCGGCATGAAAATGATCGTGACGGGAGAGGGGCTGAAAATGATCGGATTCGATAAGCGAAGCGGAGAGGTTCGCCTGATCGGAACGGTGAAAGGAATAGCCTATCGGGACGCCGCCTTTACGGGAAAAAGGAAGATCTTTCGCTGATGTTTGTAACCGATTTTCAACTTGAATATTTTTTGGATTGCCTGTTTATCGGCTTATCGGCAGGCTTATTTTATCTTTCGGTCCTTTTTATAAAAGGAATTTCCGGGCGGAAAATATTCGCCGCGATCATTGATTTTTCCTTTTTCTGCGGTCTGTATTTTTACACTTTCCGTTTTTTCCGCGTTTTTTCCTTGCCGGATATCAGGGCGTATCACCTTGCGGGAATTTTGATCGGGCTTGCGATTCCTTCCGTAATCGCGGGAAAAACAGTTGCAAAATCCGCAGAATTGGTATATAATAAGATACAGAAAAGAATCTTGAAACGAAGGAGGGAACGCTATGACCGAATTGAAAATGCGCAGGCTCGTATCGGCGGGCACGGCAATGGCGGTTGTTCTGCTGTTCGTTCTCGTACTCGTCATGGCGGTTCAGCTCGTCACGCTCGGCGTCAAGAAAAAAGAGGTCGATCGTCTGCGCGGAGAGATCGAAACTTTGGAACGGGAGATCGACGAGACGGAAAACGAAACGGATACCTGGCTTCAGGCATGGAAAATCGAGGAGAGAGCGCGTCAGCTCGGTATGGTCGATAAAAAATGAATCATCGGGAACAAACAAAAGAAGTGCTCGGCGTGATAGACGTCGGCTCCAATTCCGTCCGCGCGCTCGTCCTTGCGGACGGAAAATTTTTATATAAAGATCTGATCACGACCCGCCTCGGCGAAGGTCTCGCCAAAACGGGGGAAATTGCGCCTGCGGCGGCAAATCGCACGATCGACGCGATCTCGTTTTTTGCGAAGAAGATCGACGGTTTTTCTCCTTCCGCCGTGTATGCCTTTGCGACGGAAGCCGTAAGAAGCGGAAAAAACGGCGAGGCGTTCCGGCAGAGCGTTCTTGTTAAAACCGGCGTTTCGCTCGACGTTTTAAGCGGAGAAGAGGAAGGGGAGATCGGGCTTCTCGGCGCGCTGGACGGAAAGGACGGCGGCATTATCGATATCGGCGGTGCGAGTACGGAGATCTCGGCGGCGAAAAAGGGAAAGATGATCTATTCGCACAGTCTTCCGCTCGGGGCGGTACGGTTGTACGACGGTTGCGGCGAAAATGAGGAAAAATTGAGCGAAACGATTTCGCGAAAGCTCCCCGAATACGGACAAGTGCCTGCGGAGGTCGATTATTGTGCGATCGGCGGTACGGCAACGGCGATCGCGGCAGTCGATCTCAGACTCGTAAAATACGACTGGAAGGCGGTGGACGGACATATTCTGACCGTGTCCGACATAGAAAGAAACCTCGCGCTTTTCCGCAAAACGAGCGTAAAGAAGAGAATCTCCTGTCTTCATATGACGCCGAAACGGGCGGAGATCATCGTGGGCGGGGCAACTTTGCTTCTTTCGATCATGAAATACGCGGGAATCTCGTCCGTCCGCGTGAGCGAGAGCGACAATATGCTCGGTTATCTCAGAAAAAAGGTGTTCGGTGAAGGATATGAAAAAAAATGAGACCGCCGCGGCGGAAAAGAAAAAAATTATTCTGAAAAACGTTGCGATCGGCTTTATTTATCTGATTGCCCTTTTCGGAGCGTTTGCTTACGTGCTTTTCGCGATCGAAGGGTTCGGGATCCCGCGCTCGGAAGACTGGAAGAAAGCTTTGCTGATCGCCGGCTTTATCGTTGATACGGTCGTGTTTTATATTTTTCTTTCTTTCATGCACGAACTCGGACATCTGGCGTTTGCAAAAGCATACGGATTTTCGGTTGCGGGTTTTTCCTTCTGGATCGTGCACGTCGATCGGCGCGCGGGGCGGAAAGTGCGTTTTTATCGGGACGCCGTTGCCGGAAGCACTGCCGTTTATCCGACGGAAAAAACCGATCTGACGGGATATCGCCGGGTGGTCGGGGGAGGGCTTCTGTTCTCCGCGATCGTCACCGCGCTGTTTGCGTTGTTGTTTTTTGCCCTTCCGTCGCCGAAGGGTAAACCGTGTTTTTCCGTGTGGACGGTCGGGCTTGCTTTTACGCTCATCAATCTGATCCCTTATCTGATCCCTACGTCCGACGGAACGCTGCTTGCTCTTTTAAAAAACGAAAACGAACTTGCGGCGGCGAATGCGTCGCTTGCGATCACGCGCGGGCTTGCCGCGGGCAGAACCTTTTCGGAGATGGAGGACGGATTGTTTGCCGTTAAAGGCGCGTCGGACGTGTTTTCTGCGCCGATCGCTTACGCCGGCTATCTAAGATTGATCGAAAACGGGAATTTCAAAAGTGCGGAAAGCGTTCTCGCGACCCTTTCCGATCAGGCTGTTTCGGAAGCTGAGCGTTGCCGCGAGGAATTCTTTCTTTCTCTTGCGACGGGAAAGACGATCGACAGCGAACTGCGCGCGGCTGCGGAAGACGTTCTTTTTGCCGATCCGGAAAGTCCTTCTTCCTTGAGGACGCTTGCTCTTTACGCTTTTAAAAACGGCGAAACGGAACGGGCGAAACTACTCACGGAAACGATGAGGAAAAGAGAGGAAGTCTGGTATCTTGCCGGCGAGGCGCGCTCTGCGCTGAAAACGGCTCGGATCGCGATGCGCGGGGAAAAGGGGTAAACGGAATCATTCTCCTTTTTGCCCGTGCCGCATACGGACAGGGTTCGCATTGCTTTTGTCCGATATAATCCGACATAAAAAATATTAAAATAAGCCGCGAGAATCATTGCGGTTTTTTTTATTTTTCATTATAATATATAATAGGCATTTATTATATAACGGGCATTTACCGTTTGCCTGATCATTCACTGGATTACGGAGTGTTATTGTGTTGGAAATATTTCTCGATGCTTTGCTTGACGGTCTGAAAATGTTGCCGTTGTTGTTTGTAACGTATATTCTGATAGAACTCGTTGAAAGAAAAACGTCGTTTGCAAAAAACGGGAAATTCCTTTCGGGAAAGGGTGCGCCGTTATTCGGCGCGCTTGCGGGGTCTTTCCCGCAGTGCGGCGTCAGCGTAATGGCGGCTAAATTGTTCGAACGCGGACTGATCGGAGTGGGAACTCTTCTTTCCGTATTCATCGCCACGTCGGACGAAGCGTTTTCCATTCTGATCGCAAGCGATAAGAGACTGGCGCTGTTGCCTTTGATCGGAGGGAAATTTCTCTTCGCGGTGATCGTCGGCTACGTTATGAACGCGATCTTCCGCGTTAAAACGGAAAAGCCGGACGAAGACGAAACTTATAACCACGAGGAAGTCTGCGCCCATTGTCACGATCACGCTGTTGCGGAGGGCGAGGGAAAATATTCCTGGATCGGGAAATACGTTCTCGTTCCCCTGTTTCATGCGTTGCAGACCTTTCTTTACGTGTTTCTCGTTATGTGGATATTCGGAATCTTCTTTTCCGAAAACGGCGTGATCGGGGCAGCCGCACTCGAAAAGTTTTTAAGCGGATCCCGCTTTTTCACCCCCTTCCTGTCCGCGCTGATCGGGTTGATCCCCAATTGCGCGTCGTCCGCGGTGCTTACGGCGGCGTACCTGAAAGGGGCGATCTCCTTTGCAAGCCTGTTCGCGGGGTTGTCGGTCAACGCTGGGGTCGGAATGGCGATCCTTTTCCGGGATACGAAGCAAACGAAACAGAATCTGCTTCTTCTTGTTTTTCTCTATGTGCTCGGGTCGCTCGCGGGGCTTGCGATCGAACTTGCGTCGTCTTTGTTTTAAGGGGTTTTCTATGACGGAAACGGAAAAATACGAAAGACTGACGAACGGAGCGGTGAAACCTTTGATCGTATCTCTTGCCGTGCCTACGATTTTCACTATGCTGATCTCGTCCTTCTACAATATGGCGGACGCGATGTTCGTGGGGACGATCGATCCGCAGGCTTCCGGGGCGATCAGCGTAGTGTTCTCCTTTATGGCGATCGTTCAGGCGTTCGGGTTTTTCTTCGGGCACGGATCCGGAAATTACATTTCCCGCATGCTGGGGGATAAAAAGAAAGCCGAAGCCGAAACGATGGCGTCCGTCGGGTTCTTTTCGGCGCTGGCGTTCGGAACGCTTATCATGATCTTCGGTCTGATCTTTCTCGACCCTCTCTGCTTCGCTCTCGGATCCACGCCGACGATCAAACCCTATGCGAAGGATTATCTCTTTTATATTCTTCTCGGCGCGCCCTATATGACGGCTTCTCTCGTTCTCAACAATCAGCTTCGTTTTCAGGGAAGCGCGGTTTATGCGATGATCGGCATCTGTTCGGGCGGAGTGATCAACATCGGGCTGGACGCCTGGTTTATTCTGGGGCTCGGCATGGGAACGGGCGGTGCGGGGCTTGCCACGGCGATCAGCCAATTGATCTCCTTCGCTCTTCTTCTTGCGGGAACAAGCCGCGGCGGAAATATCCGCCTGCGCGTAAAATCCTATCGTTTCCGCGCTTTTTATTACCTCGAGATCCTGCGCGGCGGGCTTCCTTCTCTCGGAAGACAGGGAATTTCGAGCGTTGCGACGGTCTGTCAGAACTTTGCCTGCGCCGCCTTTCTCTCCGCTTACGTGGACGAAACGATCGCCGCCCTCGGTATCGTAACGAAAATTATGGGGTTTTTCTCCTCGGCGGTCATCGGGTTCGGGCAGGGCTTTCAGCCGGTGTGCGGATTCAACTACGGGGCGAAAAAATATTACAGACTGCTCGAGGGGTATTGGTTTTCCGTATTTGTATGCACGGGCTTTTGTCTGCTGATCGGTGGCGGCGGGATCCTCTTCCGGAAATCGATCGTGCCTCTTTTTACGAATAGTGCGGTCGTGGCGGAATATGCTTATCCCGCGTTTATCGCGCAGTGCGTCGCGTTTGCGGGTTTCGGCTATATCACCGCGTCCAACATGATGTTGCAGAATATCGGAAAGGTCGTGCCGGCAACTCTTCTCGCTTCGGCAAGACAAGGGCTGTTCTTTATCCCCTCGCTGTTTTTGCTCGGGAAGGGGTTCGGACTTGACGGGATACGGCTTACGCAGGCGATCGCCGACGGAATGACCCTGATATTCTCCGTCGCCGTGACGGTGCCCGTCGTGATCGCTCTCGGAAGAGAAGGGAGAAAACAGAGATCCGCAAACGAAAGCGGAAGACAAATAATTGCAAACGAAGGTGTAAGATATGAATGATAAATTTACCGAGATACTGAAAAGAGCGGAAAAGGAAATAAGCGAAGGGAAGTTCGATCTTGCCGGGTTGAAAACGGCGGAGCGGACGGGAGAGCTTGCGCTCGGCGCGAACGAATATTTCGGGCGGCTGCTGGAGGACGATTGTTTCCGTATGTTTGTAGTCGGTTCGACAAACAGCGGAAAGTCGGCGTTTGTGAACAGTCTGATCGGGAAAAACCTCATGCCCGTCAGCAGCAATTCCTGCACGGCGATCGCCTATCGTATCGAACGTTCGGACGATCGTTCGGTGTCCTTTCTCGCTTCCCGTGCGGGAACGGTCACGCTGACGGAGGAAGGCGAATTCGGTTTCGACGCAGAGAGCGATCTGACGGACGCGCTGGCGGAATTTGTCGGAAAAGAGAGCGCGAAAGAAGGGAAAAGCGATTTTCTCCGCCGTGCGATCGCCTTTATCAACGATCTCCCGAAAACGGAAGGGGAAGCGGAAACCTGCGGGTGGAACGACTACGTTAGCGGGAAAGAGATCACGGTGAAGTATCCCGTTCGTCTCGAACTGCCCGTCGGTTCGTTCGTGATCAACGATACGCCCGGGCATACCGATTCGGCAAACGGCGGAAGCCATTTCGGGAAGCTGTGCGACGCGATACGCGGAGACACGGCGAATACCGTTCTTCTGTTTGTCCTTCGCCCGGACAACCCTTCTACCACGGACAACGCCGAACTCGTGGACAAGATCTGTGAGATCAATAAGGCGATCGATCCGTCGTACTCTTTCTTCATCGTGTCCCATGCGGACGCCGTCGCGCAGAATCCGATTTCTCTTTCCGACGGAAAAACGCTGACGCAAGCCGAAAGACTGGCGGAATTCGACAACCTGATCGAAAAGAATACGGTCAGGGCAAAATCGTGCGTCGTGGAATTTAAAAACAGAAACGTTTTTTTCGTCGATTCGTATAAAAGCCTGCTCGCGTTCGGCTATCCGGAGCTTTTGTCCGAAGACGGATTCCTGCCGTACGAGCACGAGCGCGACGAAAAGGGAAACCTCGTCGTGAGCGACCGCGTGCTTCCGTATTACAGGAAAGACCGTACGGGAACGGAAGGCGTTTCCGCGGAAGAGATCGGGCGGGAATGCGAAGAGATCCTGCAAAGCGGATCTTCCCCTCTCGAAAAAGCTCTCGTGCGCTCCGGGTTAAGGTCGGTCGGGTGCGCGCTGTCGCGCTATATCCTTCTGAAAAAGGACGAGCTGAAAGCGGATAAACTCCGCCGCGGGATCGAAGGGCGTTTCGCGGAAGTCGAAGAGAGACTGAAAAAAGAGAAAAACGGGGCAATAAGCCGATTAAACGATCTTTATGCGGAAAAGAAAGAAACGGAAGAAAGACTCGGACGGGTCGTAAAGGACAAGCTTGACGCCGTGCGGTTTTCTTTCGACCGCAGTTTTTTTGCGGAGCTTGAAGAGGAAGTGGGGAAACACTGTTTCGAGGTGATGAAAGACGCCGTATCCGATTTCCACGGGATCGATAAAGAGCAATTCGCAAAACTTTACGGCAGTTGCCATCCGAAAACGAATCTTGTTTCCTTAAAGGGTATGAACAGGAGATCGATGGACGTTTTCAAGGAAGAAGTGAAAACGGAGATCGTGGAAAAACAGCTGAACGAACTTTATTACGAAACGGTGATCGAAGGGTTTTTCGACAACGAGAAATTCGGAAAAGCCGTGAAGGCGCAAAAGTCGAAGATCCTCGGGGAGTGTTACCGTAAACTTGCCGGAGACGACAGGCTTGAAGGCATTGCCGATCCCGCGGTCGAGGTGACGGAGGATCTGAAAGGAGACGTGCGCGGTTTTGCCGTGAAAAATCTCAGGGAGAGGGAAGTTTCCCTTCGCTGGAACGATTTTACGGGCGGCGAAAAATTGAAAAACTTCTTCGTCGGGATCTTCCGCCCGTCGAAAAAGAAACTGATCACGCAGAAACTCGAGGTGGACGAAGAGGCGCAGAGCGACGCTTTGTCCGCCGACTGGAAAACGATAGAAGAGGCGCTCGAAAACGCCGTAGAACAGAGTTTTTCGGAAAACGAACTCGCCGCGTTCCGCAAAGAGGCTTCGGGCAAAGAATGTCTCTCCTCCGTGAAGAGCATGCGGGAGATCGGGAAAGCGATCGCGGATGACGAGGAATTGCTCGACGCGCTCACCCTCGACGAAGAGACGATGAAGGAAAAAACGGAAGCTTTCCGCGCCTTGTTTGCGGCGGAAAGGGAAGAATAAGGAAACGGCTATGGATAAATGGGTTGCCCGTCTCAGAAGCGGGATCCTTCCTTTTTTGTGCTTTATCGGCGGCGTCGCGCTCGGGATCCTTCTCGTGTTTGCTTTCCGCGCGGGGTTGAAAAAAAAGAAGGGAAGCAACAAAACGAGCGTTCGGGCGGCGGATATTTCCGGCGCGACGAACGACGCGCTCGATTACTTCTTCCGTCGGGAAACGGGGCTTGATTTCAAGTCGAAAACGCAGATGTTCTGCGCTGCGGTCGACCGGCTGTGCGGGGAGATCGCCTCGCTGTATTATCTCGACGGCGTAAAAAAATACAGACTTCTGGAAGGTTCTTCCTGGACGGGCGCGGGGTTTGAAACGCCGCTCGAGTTCGATATTTTCGAGTTGATCGCCTTTTTCGACAGCCTGCTTTGCACCGTGCAGACGGCGCTTGAAAACGCCGTTAAGTCAGACAAATTCATGCGGGCGTATTCCGCTTATCGTATCGTGAACCGTAAGATCGCAAAAGATCCGACCGAGGCGAAACTCGCGACGATCGTCGCCGTGTTTTATCCCCCCGTGCGCGAGGAGACGAGCGCGGTAAAAAGGTTTTTTGCCGCGGCGGTGAAAAAGGTCGCGGCGCCCGTCGTAAGGTACGGCATACGGAAACTGGAACCTTCCGTCGTCGAGGTGTCGGACGGGTTTTATGCGGCGTGCCTTAAGGGGGTCGCGGAAGATATCAACTTCCTGTATTCTCATAACTTTGCAAAAGGCGTAGGCAAGCCGACGGACGCTTTGTCCGAAGAAGAGGAGGCGGTATGAGAATGATATCCTGTATCGTTGCCGTGTTGTTTGGAATGATCGCCGGGGCGGTCATCGGCGTGCTTGCGATCGTAAAAAAGGCGCGGAAGGATATTTCCGCCCGGTTGCCGCGAACGGACAAGATCGAAGGCGAGGAAAATCGCGTCCTCGTGGAAGAGATCGTGCGCGCGAGGAAAAAGAGGTTTCGCCGTTCGGTGCGTGGATCCGTCTTCGTGAAAACGTTCGGCGTCGGCAAAAAGAGAAAGGCGGATATCGGGTATTACGCCATGGTAAAGGAGATCGCCGCCGTATTCAATCCGTCAAGCCGTTCGCCCGTTTTCGAGCTGAACGAAAAGGAGATCTTCTCTTTCGCCCACGACGTTACGATGCGGTTGACGGATATCGTGCGGGAACTGAACGTTCCCTTCGTTTCCACGGCGAATCTCTCTTCGCTGATCTCTTCCGCAGACGTAGCCGTAAGCGTTGCGAAAAACAAATGGGTGGGAACAACGTCGAAAGTCGTCGGCTACCTTCTCCGCGTGATCAACGTTCTCAATCCCTTTTATTGGGTGAAAAAAATTCTGACGACGGAAACGACCTTTCTTTTATACCGAGAGGTCGTGGAAGCGTCGATCGAGATCGTCGGGAAGCAGTTCGCAGCCTTATACGGCGGGCAGGAGAGAGAAGATACGGAAAGCGAGACCGCCTGAAATCCTTTCTGTCCGTGAGTATGCAAAAAAAATCGATAAAGGGTGCAACAAAAAGCATCCTTTCTTTGTTTAATAAAGGAGAACGGGGAAGAGAATCGTGTTTTTACGGAGATGCAAATGAATAACAGAGAAATCGATCGCCTGCTTTGCGGGATCTCCGAAGGAGACAACGAGGCGTTCGAAGCATTATACGAGGAAACCAAAAGGGGGGTATATTCCTTCCTGTGGTCATATTTCGGCTGTCGGGAAGACGCGGAAGACGCCATGCAGACGACTTACCTGAAGGTTAAATCGAACGTCTGCAAATATCGCCCCGGGTCGAACGGCGGCGCGTGGTTGTTGCAGATCGCGAAAAACGTCGCGCTGAATACTTTAAAGGAGCGAAAACGGAATGCCGGCGAGATCCCGGAAAATATGCCGGGCGCGATCGACGTCGATTCCGATTATGCCGAAAAAGATTCCGTGATGACGATCATGCAAAAAGCCCTCGGCGCAGAAGAACGAAAAATCGTCATGCTGCACGTCGTATGCGGATATAAACATAAAGAGATCGCAAGGATGCTCGGCTGTCCCACGGGAACGGTCACATCCGCTTATAAACGCGCCCTCGATAAAATGAAGAAGGCGCGGAAGGAGGAATGGGTATGAAAAAATGGAAAAAGAAATTGCTTTCGGAACTGGACGACCGGATCCCGGAACTTCGGGAAGACGTGAAAAACGCCCCGATCCGCGTCGCTTCGTTCACGGCGGACGAGATACCCGACGCCCGGGCGAAGAAAGAGAAAAAAAAGGAAAGCGGAGGGTTTGCTTCGCTGTTCGGAAAATTCGGGTTCCGTATCGGCGCGGTCGCCGCGGCGGTTCTGCTGTTGTGTACGACTGCGATCGGCATCGTTGCCGGCACGAAAAAAGCGCCGGTATCCGCCGTTTATGCCTATTCGATCGAGATCAATCCGTCCGCACTCTTTCTGACGGACGAAAACGGCGTCGTTTCGGGGGCAAGGGCGGTCAATTCCGACGCGGACGTCGTGTTTGCTTCCGCCGGAGAAAAGTCCTTCCTCGGACAGCCGCTTTCCGCCGCGATGACGAAATTTACGGACGAAGCGGCAGAGCTCGGTTATTTCGATTATAAAAACGGCGCGGTGCGCCTCGGTAAAACGGAAACGGACGGTTCCGACCGCATCGGAAACGCGTCCGAAGCCTTAAAAACGGCTTTCCGCGAAAAGGGGATCTACGCCGTTGTTGCCGAAAGGACGATGCCTTTGAAAGAGCTCGGAGAAACGCTCGGCGTAAGCGAGGACGATCCGTTGAAAGAGTATGCGGACAGGATCGGCGAAACGGTCGATTTCTTCGGCGCAAGGCTGTTCGACGCCGCCGACTATGCGAAAACTTACGTCGATTACGTTATCAACGACCGATTGTTCGGAATCGTAAAACTCGATCTCGAACGGGTCGAAAAGAAAGCGGAAATGTTATCCCGCATGGTCGTGCTGAACCAATCGATCGAAGAGAGCGCGGATAATCCGTGCGTCGGGCTGATCCGCGATTACTGGACGGTAAAATGGAGAGAAAGCTTGTCCTTTTCGGTTCGTTCTTCTTCGGAGTTTGCCGAAATGATGAAGGAAATGGACGATCTCGTTGCCGGATATAAAGAACGGTTCGGCGACGTGATCTCGTCTTCTTCCGATCTTGCCGTGAAGGAAAGTTTCTACGCTTTCCTGACCGAGGACGAGGTTTCCGGGTTTATCCGCGATCTGACGTCGTTCGATTTCGTTTCGTCCGCGGAGAACGCGATCGCCATTCTGAAAAAAGCGGGGATAGACGTGGATATCCTCGAGTCTCTTCTTCTCATTCCTTCCACGGCGGAAGAATACTACGAAAAGATGAAGAGCGCGTTCGGCGAGGTGAGCGCGGTGAGAAAGGAAAATTTCCGTTATCTTTACGATGCGATCAGGGAACCGATCTCCGAGGGCGCGTATGAAGAATACGTAAACGATATAATAAAGAAATACGGCGATCTCTCCGCATACTGGGAGTCGCTGAAAAAATAAAAAAAATTTTTCGGAAGCCTGCAACAAAACGGGCTTCCGATTTGTTTAATAAGCGTAAAAACAAAACGAAAGGCAAATCCCGTCCGGTCACGGGATCTGCAAAAAGGAGGCATTGTTATGAAAAGAAAAGGTTTGGCGGCAATCGGGCTTTCGGCGTTGCTTGCTTGTTCCGTGCTTACGTTCCCCGCATGCGGGGAAAAGAAAGGGGAAAGCGAAAAACTTTCTTACGTCAGTCTCGACATCAACCCCTCGGTCGAACTCGTGGTCGACAAGGACAATAAGGTCGTAAGCGTTCGCGGCGCGAATGAAGACGGTCAGGTTCTTCTTTACGGAGAAAAGAACGTGGAAGGGGCGGAACTTACCGCCGCGGTGAAAACGCTTACCGCAGAAGCGGTCAATCTCGGCTATCTGAACGAAGACAACACGGTCGTGGAACTCACCGTCGCGGCGAGCGACACTAAGCTCGAAGCCGAACTGAAAGGCAAGGTGAACGCAGGTCTCGAATGGACGAAAGAGCAGTGCAAACTCGAACTCGAGATCTCGGAAGAAGGAGCGTATTCGATCAATCGTCGCCTGGAAGCGTTGAAAGAAAAATACCCAGACAACAAGGCGATTCAGGATCTTACGCTGAAAAAGTTCAGACTCGCTTTGTCCGCGTCCGAAACGGGAGACATTACCCTTGAGGCGGCGATCGACCTGAACGAAGCGGAACTCATCGAAAAGATCCGCAATGCGGACGCCAAACTCGAGGAATACGCGACGGAAGCTTACCGCAAAGCAAAGGCTGCGGCATCGGAAGCGTATGACAAGGCGATCGCTCTGACTGCGAACCAGGTCTACACGAAGTTCTACGTGGAAAGCTACCTGAAAGGACAGCACAAAGACACCTTCTATTACGGCGCGACCTATAACATGTATGCGGGCGCCGCGGTCGGGTTCGATTACGTGTGCAAGGCGGCGGAAAGCGTTTCCGCGGCGGTCGAATATCCGCTGACGAGCGAACAGAGAGCCGCGGTGCAGAAAGCCCTCGGTCTTACCGACGAGCAGATGTCCGCGCTTGAGAACGCAAACGGAGACATCACGATCGCGAGCGTAGAGGCGTATGCAAATAAACTGTTCAAAAACAGCGAAACGGGCAAAGAGCTGGAAGCGAAGAAAGCAGCTTTGACGGAAGCTTTGAACAAAGCGCAGACGGAGATCGAAGAAAAACTTTCCAACGTTTACGAAGAATATAAGGTGCAGATCGACGCGGCTGTCGCCACGGCAAAATCCGCTATTTATACCGTTAAAGTATGTTTCCTGACCGCCGGTATGCAGAATATGCTTGACGATTACTGCAAGGATCTTACCGATATCGTGACCGACATCGAAGATTCTCTGAAAGACGGAACGATCACGCTGGAAGAAATGAACGGATTTACCGCTCGTCTCGAAGGCAAAGCGGACGAATATTACGAAAAGATGAAAAACGATCTTTCCGAAGAAGAATGGAAGAGCGTTGAAGAAGAAAAAGCCGCGGCGATCGAGAAAATGACGTCCGAAAAGAAGCAGATGGAAGACGCGATAGCCGACGCCGAAAAGAAGGCGAAAGACTATCTCGAGAACCTGAAGAAACAGCACAAAGAGAATTCGAAGATCCATATCGATATTACGATCGGCTGAAAATAAGTGCGGCGGGACCGATCGGAACCGTATGCACGACGGACAAAAATAAAACGAACCTTGTCCGGAATGAAAAGGCTCACTCATAAATACATCTCTGTGAAAAAAGCGACGGCGCATCGGTTTCTCCCGGTGCGCCGTTGTTTTTTTAAGCCTATCTGTTATTTTACTTTCAGCAGGTTTACGCAGTAAGCGGATATTTTTTCGACAGATTCGCGGAAATCTCCGTCTGCCCAGTCGATGATCACGTTCACGATCGCGCCCGCCCATACAAGGCGGACAAATCTTTCCCTTTCGGGCAGGGCGGGGTCGTGCAACACGAGAGAGTTTACGATCGAGAGGTATTTGTATTTCAAACCGGCATGAAAAAGCGTTATCAGTTTTTCCGCATGGTCGTATACGCAGGCGAACATTTTGCGATACCAGGTCTCGTCCGTGGTTTCGCGGAAAGGACTTCCGATTTTTGCGATCATGGCGGAAGTGTAATCTTCTACGGCGCACTCGAGGAGATCCTCTTTGGAAACAAAGTTCCGATAGAACGCCGTGCGGGAGATCCCCGCTTTTTTACAGATGCCCGTGATGCTGATCGCGGAAAATTCTTCCGTTTTCATCAGGGCAAACAGGGCGGATTGCAGACTTTCGATCGTAAGCCTGTTGTTCTTTTCGTTATGAAGTTTTAAACCGATCAGATTTTCGTCAGCCATTACAAAATCACCGTTTTTGTCATTCGCGTTGCGAAATTCGTTGCGTTGCGTGCGGAAAATATACTATAATGAATACGTTACTCTTTGCCGAGCATAGCTTATTGTAACATATTTCGAAAAAAAAGTAAACGAATGAGGCTTTATGGAAAAATATTTGTTGTTTATGGACGTTGCGGGCGACGTCGATCTTGCCCTTGCGAAGGAAAACGAACTTCGTTTCGTTCCGATGGAATTTATCATCGACGGAGAAAGCAGGATCTACGACGAAACGCCGGAAGGGCTTAACGTAAACGATTTTTACAATTGGATCAAGGAAGACAAACAGATCCGCACCACGCAGATCAATTCTTATAAATACGAGGAGTTTTTCTCGCCCTATCTGAAAGAAGGGTATTCCGTTTTATATCTCTGCCTTTCAAGCGGACTTTCTTCTACCTATCAGTCTGCTTGTGCGGCGGCGGAAGAACTGAAAAAAAAGTATCCGGAAGTGAAACTCCTTCCCGTCGATTCGTTGCTTGCCACGGCTCCCATGGGGCTTTTGTGCGAACGCATGATCGAAAACAAAAACAAAGGGCTTTCGATCGACGAAAACGCGAAAGATCTGAACGAAATGAAACGGAAGGTCGCCGGGTACGTTTTCGTGGACGATCTCAATAGCTTAAAGCGGGGCGGAAGGATCAGTCCTGCGGTCGCGTTTGTGGGCGCGCTTTTGAATATCAAACCGATCATCACCATTTACGACGGCACCTTGCATATGGTCGATAAGCAGAAGGGCGTAAAAAATTCGATCCGCAAACTTTGCGAATATTTTGAAGAACAGCACGATTTTTCCGTTTCCGATACCTGTTATATCGCCGACGCCTGCGAAAAAGAACATTCGGACGAAACGGAGGCGGCTGTGCGCGCCGCCGTGCCGGATTGCACGATCAAAAAAAGGTTTCTTTCCCCCATCATCGGCGCGCACCTCGGAAAGGGTGCGATCGTAATTTCTTTCTGGAAAAAGTGATCGCGGCGGAAGTTTCCGTTATAAGCCGATCCGGAAGAATTATTTGACGACCGGGCGATCGGATTTGCTTGACAAAAGCGCCGTCGATATGATACAATAAATACAGTAAGGGAGTAATCCGCGCGGTATTTCCGTGTGGCGGAATCAACATCATGGGCTTCGCTCTGGTTTCGCCGTACCGACCCGTCGCCGACCGGAAACGGAACGGCGGCATTTATGGTAAAGGATGAGACTTATCCGTAAAGGGTAAGTCTTTTTTTTACGATAAAAACGGGAAGCTTTTTAATGCGGGATCGCGGGCGCGGAAACTTCCGGAATAAAATCCTCACCCTGTGCCGATTGCCGGGAAACGGCTTTCGCGCAAAAAGGAGAAAAAGTGAAAGAGTATCTTTCGAAAAAAGAAGAAGTCATGCGGGAATTTTCCGTAACGGAAAACGGTCTCGCGGGCGCGCAAGCCGACGAGGCTTTGCAGAAGTTCGGAAAGAACAAACTGAAAGAAGGAAAGAAGAAAAGCGTTTTTCTGAAGCTTCTGGAACAGTTCATCGAGCCGATGACGCTTATTCTGATCGTTGCCGCACTCATTTCCGGCGTTCTTTCGATCGTGGAAAAAACTTTCCCGTCGGACGTGCTGATCATCGTGGTGGTCGTGATCATCAACGCGGTGCTCGGCGTGGTGCAGGAGAGCAAGGCGGAATCGGCGATCGCGGCATTGAACGAGATCGCGGCGAGTACGTCGAAAGTCATCCGTGACGGCAGACAGATCGTCATTCACAGCGAAGACGTCGTTCCCGGAGATATCGTTGTGCTCGAAGCGGGCGACGCCGTGCCGGCAGACGGACGTATTATCGAATGTGCGTCGCTCAAGATCGAAGAAGCGGCTCTGACGGGCGAATCGGTTCCCGTAAACAAAACGGACGACGTGATCTTTGCCGGCGAAAGCGGGACCGTTCCTCTCGGAGACAGAAAGAATATGGCGTTTATGGGTTCCACCGTCGTTTACGGCAGAGGAAAACTTCTTGTGACCGCCACGGGGATGAATACCGAAATGGGCAAGATCGCGGACGCGCTCTCTTCCGCTCAGGAAGGAAAGACCCCTTTGCAACAGAAACTTTCTCATCTGAGCAAAATTCTGACCTATCTCGTCGTCGGGATCTGCGTGGTCGTGTTCGCGGTGAACGTGATCAGAAGCGCGATCGGAGGAGATATCGGATTCCATACGGTGCTCAATACCTTCATGATCGCCGTGTCTCTCGCCGTTGCCGCCATTCCGGAGGGTCTTGCGACCGTCGTTACGATCGTGCTTTCCATCGGCGTTACCAACATGTCGAAACGCAACGCGATCATCCGCAAACTCACCGCGGTGGAAACGCTCGGTTGCGCGGGGATCATCTGCTCGGATAAAACGGGTACGCTTACCCAAAACAAGATGACCGTCGTAAAGGAATACGGCGATAAAGATCTTCTCGCAAAAGGGATGTCCCTTTGTTCGGACGCCGTTTACGATCCGGAAAGGAAATGCGCCGTAGGCGAGCCCACGGAATGCGCCCTCGTCGATTTCGCTGTGAAAGCGGGCTTCGATAAACGGGGGAAAGACCGCCGCGCCGGAGAAGTTCCCTTCGATTCCATGAGAAAAATGATGTCCACTCTTCACGAAGAAGAGGGAGAGATCGTTCAGTATACAAAGGGCGCCCCGGACGAGATCCTCGCTCGGTGCGACAGTCTTCTTCAGAACGGAGAGATCCGCCCGATGACCGATAAGGACAGAGAAGAGATCCTGGCAAAAAACAAGGAGTATGCAGACGGCGCGCTCCGCGTGCTTGCGCTTGCGGTGAAAAAATATCCCTCTCTTCCCGAAACGATCGACAGCGATTCTCTTGAAAAAGGCATGTGCTTTGTCGGTCTTGTCGGCATGATCGATCCCGTCCGTCCCGAGGTGAAGGACGCCATCGCGGTTTGCCGCGAAGCGGGTATCAGACCGGTCATGATCACGGGCGACCATAAGGATACAGCCGTTGCCATTGCGACGGAGCTTGGTATTTTAAAGGATAAGAGCGAGGCGATCACGGGGGCGGAACTCGATAAGATCTCCGACGAAGAGTTTGCCGACAAGGTAGAGCATTATTCCGTTTATGCCCGCGTACAGCCCGAGCACAAAACGAGGATCGTGAACGCATGGCGCGCACGCGGTCAGGTGACGGCGATGACGGGCGACGGCGTGAACGACGCGCCTTCCATCAAAAACGCCGACATCGGCGTAGGAATGGGCATTACGGGTACGGACGTCACGAAAAACGTTGCCGATATGATCCTGACAGACGACAATTTCGCCACGATCGTTTCCGCGGTCGGCGAGGGCAGAAGGATCTACGACAATATCCGCAAAGCCATCCAGTTCCTGCTTGCTTCCAACCTGTCCGAAGTCCTTTCGATCTTCATTGCTTCCATGGTCGGATTTACGATCTTCGAGCCGGTGCATCTGCTCTGGATCAACCTGATCACGGACTGTCTGCCCGCGCTTTCTCTCGGAATGGAAAAAGAGGAAAGGAACGTAATGCGTCGTCCGCCGAGAAGTACGAAAGACGGCGTTTTCTCGAACGGCGTCGGCGCGGCGATCGCTTATCAGGGAATTTTCATTACTGCGATTACGGTTTTATCCTACTTTATCGGCAGCCATTTCCTTGCAAATTCGTGGCATGCCGACGCGATCGCAGCCGGCGCGTACGACAGAGTTCGCCTCGGACAGACGATGGCTTTCCTTACTCTTTCGATGGCGGAAATTTTCCATTCGTTCAACATGCGTTCGCTGAAAGGCTCCATATTCCGTCTGAAAAACATGAACTGGTGGCTCGTCGGGGCGGGAATTTCTTCGTTGCTTCTCACAACGGCTGTCATCGAGATCCCTTTCCTTGCGAATGCGTTCGAGCTTGTGAATCTTTCGATCGCGGAATACGCGATCGCGCTGGCTCTCGCCGTTACCACGATTCCCTTTGTCGAAGGGGTGAAGGCGGTCGTTTCGCTTATCGGAAGAAAGAAGACAAAAAAATGATCCGATCCCGGAAACGTTTCGGCGTCGGAGCGGTTTAAATCGAAAACCATAACAAAAGCCGGATATTCGGAAAGGAATATCCGGCTTTATTTCTATGCGTGAGGAGACGGCTTAAAACGATGCAAATACCGCGTTATGCGGTGCATGCGGGCTGCTGATTCGGTCGTTATCCGTTCCGTGTTTCCTGTTTCAGAAGAGTTGCGTAGCGCAGCAGTTGTTTGCGGGAAGACACGCCGAGTTTTTCCAGAATATTGTGGTTGTGGAATTTGAGCGTGCTTTCGCGAATATTAAGTGCGGCGGCGATCTCGTTGGCGGTTTTTCCTTGCAAATAGAGGTCAAAAACCGTTTTTTCTGTTTTCGTAAGCTCTTTTATTCCGATTCTGAACGCCTCGTAGTCGTCCGGATCGATCTCGTTTTTGCGGGAATAAGCCAGCCGGTCGATTTCTGCCTGCCGCTTGCCGATCTCGTTGTTCTGCGTTTCGGTCACGATCGCAAGTTCTTCGTTCCGGCGTTTCAGGTTTTCCGTTTCGATTTCGCGAAGTTTATCCTGTCCGGCAAGATAGACGAACAGGTCGTCTATCTCGATGATATCCGATTTAGTTCCGGCATGTTCCTGCATCCGTATTCTTTCAAGGCTTTTTATCACGGGAGAAACGAATTTCCGCGAAAATACCACACAGAGCATAACGGCGGAAAATACCAGCAAAAAGCATACCGATACGATCTTCGCAACGTTGATCGCCACGGTTTTGTCGAACTCGCTTTTCGGCTGCATCGCTATCAGGGTGTATGCCGTTCCGCAGATCGTAACTTCTTTCCCAGCGGCAACGAAAGTGTTTTCGCCGGCGAGCTCGAAGAGAGCGTCGCTCATTTTTTTTGGAAGGAGGGTGCCGTTCGGTTTTAAGGAATAACCGTTGAAAACGCCCGCCCAGAATACGTTATCGCAATCGATTCTGCCGTCTTCGGTCGTTTTGGAAAACGTGCAGGTCAGCTGATCCAGCCTCGTCGGTTGGGCGAAAAAATCTTTAAAGTAATTCTTCGAGATCTCGAAACCGCATACGCCGTAATACGAGCCGTCTGCGCCGAACAGCGGGGTGAGGAACGCCATTGCCTCTTCGCTTGTTCCGTTGAGAGTAAAAATATCGGTCAGCAGCGAGTTTTTTTCTTCGACGATCGTTTCGTTGAAGAATTTTTTTGTTTGCGGCACGAAATCGGTTTTGAATTCCAATCGCCATTTACGATGGGGCATTACGCCGTTTTTTCTGCCGAGTTCCGCGCTGCCTCTGAACAGCAGCAGCGTTTCGTCCGTGCGGTCGAGGGTGCTGCGTTGGAAATACAATCCGGTTCTGGATTTATCCGAGTCGGCTTCGCCCGTGTTTACGGTCGCGTTGAGCATGATAAATGCGCCCGACGCGTCCGCCTTCAGCAGTTCCTCTTTCAGTTTCGGGAAAAGCGCTTTCTGCGCGCCTTCCGTATATAACTGAGAGTCGTTGAGGGCGCTCATGTGAATTTCGTTTTCGGTCAGATATTCGTCTATTATAGCCGAAGAATCGGACGCGAGCATTTCGCTCATCATCGAAAGATCGTCAAAGTATTTTTCGATCTGCCTGGTATAAAACTCGTTCTGAAAAGTGAGATTGTTGGCGTATTTTTCCGTTGTCGTCGAGAACTGCCCGACGAAAAACAAGCCGACGAAGACGAAAACCACGACAACGAGAACGAGCGTAAGCATATACAGCAACAGCTTACGCCACATAGACGTTTTCTTTTTTCTGAAATCAATGATCTTCATCTTCGGTCGCTCCGATCAGCCGACGGCATAAAGCGCGGCGTTCATTTCCGCAACGATCTGCTCGCAGGTTTCGCCTTTTTCGTATCTGGCTGTAAGAGTTCCCTGAATATTACGGATCTTATCGTACAATGCGTAAACTTTGGTATAATAACCGTCGAACGACGGTTCTCTTTTAAAGGAGCAGGTCGATACGGTTACGTTCAGAGACTTATAAAGGTTTTCGTAGGCTTCCGATTTGAAAGAGCGATCGCCGATTTTGTCAAAAGCCCCCGTTCTTACGGGCATATAACCCGTGGAAAGAACGAAATCCACGTTGCGTTGCTCCTCGGTGAACCACCGGGCAAAAACGGTCGCCGCTTCGGCTTTGACGTCTGTCGTTTTGTAAGCGCACAGACCGACGCCCGATTGCGTTGCGACTTTTTGTTTGCCCGTCTGTTGCGGCATGGGCAAAACTTTCAGATTCATCGCTTCCGACGTATTATCGGGGTAGGTGATCTCGTCGTTGTAATAGAGAACGGAAGCCGAAGAGCCGATCCCCGCGCAGGTCTGACCCGTCATGACCTGCGTGTTGGAATACATATCGGATACGACGATATGCCCTTTGGCGATCGACGCGGCAAACAGATCGTATGCCTTCATCATTGCGGGGTTGTTTGCGTCGTACCAGCCGTCTTTATAGGAAATATCCTCTCCGTCGGATATGGCGCAAAGTTCGGTAAGCCTTATCAGATAGTCTATCGCGCAGAAGGGCTTTCCGCCCGACCATTCGTAATATTTTTCGGCAACGGAGAAAAAGCCTTTCCAGGACCCGAGGTCGGAGAGCGAAACGTTCTTGGCGGCGGCGAATCTGTCGAAAACTCCGCCTGCGATGAAAAGCATGTAAGTCGATTTCGAAACGGGAAACACCGAGAGATTGTCATCGACCTTTCCGTCGCTCAGAAAGTCGGGAACGAACTCGTCAAGCTCGGACTGCGAAAAGAAATCGTTCCAATCCAGGAGGTTATCCGCGCCCAGACTGCGCGCGTCGCCCGAATGGCAAAAGAACAGGTCGGGCATTTCTTTGGAGCCCGCTTTGCCCGTTTGTGCGTCTTTCAGTTTTTTGCCGATCTGCGAGGCGTTGGACATCAGCGTAACGTTGATGACGATCCCTTTTTCCTTGCCGACGGTCGCGTTGAATTGCCCGATGAAATCGTTCATGGGCGAATTGACCTGTTCGCCGTAAACGTGCCACATGGTGAGGGTCGTCGGTTTTTTGGGGTCTAACAGGGTGCCGTTCTTGTTGCATGCGGAAAGTGTAAAGGGAATAGCGAGCGTCATCGCGATGACGATAAACAATGAAAAGATCTTTTTCCCCGTGCGTATCATATCGGTCTTCCTTTACCGGTTACATGAGCGTTTGCCCACCCGGTTTTTAATAATTTTTTAAATTATTTTCGGTTTTCCCCACCTTTTGGCGGTTTGGGTGGGGGACAGCCGAGCGCCTTTTTGCTATACTGACGGTGCTTTGGACGTTGCATACGCCATCTTAACTATGTACAGTATATCATACGGGTGCGTGAAAGTCAATTCGCATTTGCAACAAAAGGCAAAAAAATCATGTAAAAAAACGGAATGAAGGGAGTTATCTGCATGACGCACAACACGGGAAGAGCAAAGATATTTACGCTCGTTTTGGGGCTGGCTTTATGCCTTGCGGCTGTTTTCGGCGTCGCATCCGGAAAGGGGCAGCCGGCGCGCGCCGAGGAGACTGCGATCGAAACGCTTGAAGTGGCGTTCGGGAAAGCGGGCGTCGGCGACAGCCTTGCCGACGCATTCGTGTTCGAGGACGAGAGCGCGAAAACGCTGAAAGTGCCGGACGGCGCAAACTATACGGCAACGCTCACGTTTGTATTCAAAAACGGGCAGGCAACAACGTTGTGGAAAGAAGACAATGCGTCGTTTCCGTGGAGCAGGGTTGAAAACCAAGCGATCGAGCGGAAAGTCGCGTATTGTATCCGCGTCCGTTTCGCGCCGAAAGAAAACTATAAACTGTCCAAAGACGGAGACCTGCTTAAAAGGAATCTTAAGGTTTCGGGCGCGGAACTCGGCAAAGGCAAGGATATAGAAATCTGGGACAGCGCAGGGCAAAACCTCACTTCGACGATAATCGATATTGATTTTATCATTTCCAGGGGAATGACGTATTTAGGTTATCCGCGATACATATCTCCCCGGATCAACGAAAAGGTATCGGGTAAGATCGGCACGGAATTTACCGATACGGGTATGTGGATCGGCGGAGCTCCCGCTCCTTATACTTATGAGGCAAAGGTTGCGCCTGTCGGAATGAAAATTCAGACGGTCAACGTTTTTGACGAATCGAATTGCTACTATCGGATAATCGCCAAAAACGCAATGGACGGCGGAACGATGTACGTTACCGCAACGGCGGCGGACGGACAGACGTGCGATATTCCCGTTACGATTGCAGCCGTATCGGGCGGACACGAGCATACGTGGGTCGAAGAAATCGGGAAGATCGATCACGAACATCACGGATACACAAAATGTACCGATCCCGCCTGCCCCGGCGTTTCTCCCGCTTTTGACAAGGGCTCGCAGTTTGCAAGTCACGAGTTTTATCCGGGCTGCAACGCAAAGTGCAAAACGTGCGGAGACCTCGGCAACCCCGATGCAAAGCACGGATTTTCAGCCGTCGCAAGCGACGATGACGCAACCTGTCACGTCTTTCAATGCGCCTGCGGCGAAATCGAAAAAGACGGAAGCGGCAACGCGATAAAGGAAGAGCACAGCGGCGGCACGCGGACTTGTCTTAACGGCGCATTGTGCGACGAGTGCGGGAAAGAGTATCTTGCCGCTACGGGGCATAAGTACGAATTCAGATCGTTCGGCAACGGAGACGGCACTTACACGCACCTCGGGTTTTGCAAATATTGCGGGAAAGAAAATACCGACCTGAGACATTCTCCTACAGGCGGCGCGGCAACCTGCCGGGCGCGCGCAAAATGCGCTTATATGTATAACGGCGACGTTTGCGGCTGCGAGTACGGGGATTTCAAGGCCCATAATTTCGTGGGCGGGATCTGCACGGAGTGCTCGTCGGACGAATATATCAGGGAAGTCGTGATCGACGTGCCCGAGTATTACGAAGGAATGGCTTACAGCCCGTTGTTTTATCCTAACGTCGTCAAAGGCAACGTCATTCCCAACGGGCTTTATTCCTATAAGGCGTCTTCGGATCTCGACGGCAACGACACGTTGTGCAATGCGGGCGATTGCGATAAGGTGTTCGTTACCAATAACAGCGTAATGTGTTACGCTTTCAAGCCGCATACGACCTGTAAATTTCCCGGAAGCGTTGACGAAATCAACGTTTCGGTGACTCACGGCGAACTTCTGAGTAAAAAAGTAAGAGAGAGCGACGGCAGTCTGGTCGTAATGGTATTGTTGCGCGTTGAAAGCGCGGTGCAATCGTTGGATATCGAGGTATCCCGTCCGCTTGTCGGCAACGCCCCGGAAACGCTGCAGGTCACCGAGAAAAACGGATGCGACGTGACGATAAATACAGTCGAAGGGTATCTGCATGACGGTAAGTTTTACGACAGGGTGACTTATAGCGTCGAAATTACGATAAAAGCGCCGGAGGGTAAAGTTTTTCCGACGTTGAAAGCATATGATATCCCCAGATGGCTTTGCGCTTACAATATTACGGGCGGGACCCTGATCAGTTGTACGCAAAGCGCGGATCTGACGGAACTAACGCTTAAAGTACGTACCTCGGAAGCGACGGATTGTCTGCACGAAAACGTGACGATGAAAGAAGCGGGAAAACTTGCCACCTGCACGGAAGACGGCATAAAGGACAAATACGCCTGCGCGGGTTGCGGAAAAGAGTTTTTCGACGCCGCCTGCACGCGCGAGTGGAACGATAAGGCGGCGGCATTGCCGAAAACGGGGCACGATCCCGATTCCGGATACACCGCGGATAAGGATAAACACTATCGCGTTTGCAAGACCTGCGGCGAGAAAGAGGACGAAGCTCCGCACGACTTCGGCGCGCTTGTCGGACAAACGGAACCCACCTGCATGCAGAACGGCGTGAAGGCGCATTACGAGTGTTCGGTTTGTAAAAAAGTGGTTGACGGGGATAAGAACGAAACGACGCCGGAGGATCTGAAGATCCCTGCCGATCCCGACCGCGGTCATCGGTTTGACGTCTTGAAAGAAGAAGTCCCCGCAACCGACGCGGCAAACGGCATAAAAGCCCACAAAGACTGTCTGATCTGCGGAAAGCATTATGACGCAAACGACAAGGAAATTTCCGCTTTCGATCTTGTGATCCCGAAATACGGAACGCATAAGGTGACCGTAAACGGCGAGCTCAGGATCTGCGTCGAGGGCACAAGCGTTACCGCGGTTGCGGAAGACCCTGCGGACGGAAAAGAGTTCAAAGGCTGGAAGGACGCGGACGGAAATATCGTAAGCACGGATAAGACGTATACCTTTACGGTAACGGGCGAAACAACTCTTACCGCCGTGTATGGGGATAAGGCTTCCGGCGGCGGCTCGGGCGACGGCGAGATCTCCTCGCCTTCCGGAAAGGAAGGTCTTTCGGGCGGAGCGATCGCGGGCATCGCGGCAGGTTCGGCAGCGGCGGCGGGAATCGGCGGATTTGCAATATTCTGGTTCGCCGTCAAGAAAAAGACGTTTGCGGATCTGATCGCTGCGATCAAAGGGGTTTTCGGTCAAAAAAGCTAAAAAATAACAAATTTCGCTTTCATGTCGCCGGTCTTCGGCGATCTGAAATAAATCGATTAAATCAAAAGGGGTAAAAGCATGAAAAGAAAGTCGTTTATCGCAATAATGACGATTGTCCTGACGGTTGTCCTTTTCGCCGCTTGCAACAAGGGCGGGCAACACAACTTTTCGGAAGAATGGAGCAACAACGAGACGCATCATTGGCATACATGCACAGACAAGGGCTGCGAGGAAACCAAAGATAAAACCGAGCACTCCTGGGACGGCGGCAAAGTGACTGTTGAGCCTACCACGGAAAAAGAAGGCGCTATGGTTTACGTTTGCACGGTCTGCCGCAGAGAAAAGACGGAGAAGATCGATAAACTTGTCGCCGAAAAAGAGTATACGATAACCTTTGACAGCAAGGGCGGCAGCGCGGTACAACCCGTTAAGGCAAACGCGGGCGCGGCGATCACGGCTCCCGCCGATCCCACCAAAGAGGGTTTTGTTTTTGCGGGCTGGTACGAAAGTGCGGACGGCGGAGTAACTCTTTCCGACACGGCATTCGGTTTTGCATATATGCCGGCAAGAGTTTTCACTCTTTACGCAAAGTGGGCGACCGCCGACATCAAGGGCAAGACTTTCAATAAAGTCGACGCCACCGTCGAGTGGGAGTCCGAAGCCGTCAAGAAAGCGCTTCTTGCGGAAATGGAAATGACGGAGGAGCAATATATTCAATTCGTCGATTCGTCAAAGATCACAATTGAGTTTGCAGCTGATAAAAATACCGCGTCGGTGACCTTTGATCAGGGTCCGGGCGGAGAAGGCGGTCAAGGCAGATTCGCGGTGCTGTATAAAATTAAAGGTACTGCAATCGTGTTTTACGACAGCGAAGAAGATATGGAAAAAGAAATCCCCGCTCACGCGTACGGATTGCTTGCCGGCTCGACGTTTGAGTTGTCCGCAGATAAAACGACCATTATACAGACAAATACCGAACCGGGAATGGGCACGTTTAAATATAAGTATAGCGTTGTGGTAAAATAGATCTAAAAAAGCGCATCGATTTTTCAAAAACGACAAAACCACGCCTATAAGTCGATTATCGGTATAAAAACGGCGTAAATAAAAAATATAACGCCTTTAAAGTTCAGGATCGCAAATCCAAAATCAATTAAAAAACAAAATAAGGAGGAAAATTCATGAAAAGAAAATCGATCATCGTTCTGTCCGTGTTGTTTATCGCATTGATCCTGTGTGTTTTTGCAGGCTGCGGCAATTGCAGCGGTTGCGGCGATAAAACGGTCGAGCTGAAAAGCAGTACGGGGGTTACGCTTACCGGCGGAAACTTCGGAAAAAAGGCAAAACTCATAACCGAAAAAGTGGAAATGACGGAAGAAAACGTCAAAAAAACGATCGAAAAACTGCCGGAAGAGTTTAAGTTGCTTGCCGACGAAAAAACGGCGACGATCGACATTTCGGTGGAATCCGAAGGAGTGAAGGTTCAACCCGACGGAAAAGTTAGAGTGTCCGTACCCGCGCCCATAGAAGGCGTCGAGGAATATTTAGTTTTCCACATTAAGAGCGAGAGCATAGTCGAACGACTCGACTGCGAGTTTATAGACGGAAAGGTCGTTTTTGAAACGGACTCTTTCTCTCCTTACGTTTTTCTTGACAACTCAGATATTTCGCAACTCGTTATAAAGAATCCCGGCCCGTGCGAGGGAACGGTTATCGTATCGTCTGAATTCGAATTTTTTTATAGTTCAGATTATATGGTAATTGACAAAATCTATTCCGGCGAAGAAAAGACAATCTATTCCAAAGCGAACAAAAAATTGACACTTTCCGTTGAATGCGGATATGATTTTGTTCTTGGCGGCTGGTTTATGGAGAAAGACGGAAAAATCGAAAGCACTCCGTTTTCAACGGAAAGCCTCGTTGAGCACGAAACCGTTGCCGGCACAACGACGATAGTTTGCAAATTCGCGGCCGATCTTACCGATATGGAAAGCATATGGGCGTTCCCCGGTACTTCAAACATGCCTAAGGGCTATGCGGACGGAAGAGCCGCCACGTCGGTATACATCAAACCCGGCAATCAGGTGGGAATCGACTTAAGCAAACTTATCATCAAGGGTAAAAAGAGAAAAGGCTTCAGACTTGTGTACACGCTTCTTGCGCCCGAACAATTCGTCGTTTCGGGGCTTGACGAAATCGATTATTCCAAAGAGGGCGAGTATCGCGTGGAATATAAGGTCAGAGTCAGCGACGAAAAAGAACTTACTCTTGTTATAACCGTTTATGTTTCCGAGAAGAACAGCGACATTATGGTTAGAGCCGGAATAGGCGGACACTTCTATATGGAAGAAAAATATGACACCTACATCGAAAAACAGCTTATCTTCACCGAAAAAGATCAGAAGTACAGCATTACCGCCGAACCCGCTCGCGATTTCGAATTCGACGGTTGGTACAGATGGTATGCCGGCGGCATTCTCGGCGATCGTCTCTCCGAAAATGCGACTTACGAAATCGGCA
>CAKQRE010000004.1 GCA_934271265.1 uncultured Clostridia bacterium
AAATTTTTTCATAGGTGTTACCGTATTCGATGTAATGACCGCGTTCGTCTTCAAACACTTGATAATCCAGAACGCTTATGCGTCCTTGTTTCGTAACGGCAAAAGTGATAAGTTTCTTGTCGGGGCAGTACATAACGGTGTCAAATCTTACAAGACATTCACCATCGTTGTAATCGAACCCATCTGTGTCGATAAATGCAATTTCATTAAGGTTAATCATTTTCAAATCCTCCTTATACCGTTTTGAACCATACCGAGTATTCAACTTCGATATCGTTGCCTTCGTATTCGTAATACATAGTCACGTAACCCTTGTATTCGTTTTCTTTTCCGAATACAGGGAAACAATGCTTATCAACGTCATCGAAAGCGCGGGTGTATCGTTTGCCGTTTTTTGAAACGCACTTACAAAACAGCGTGCCTTCATCGTTGATGAATCCGAGACCGGATAACTTTTCGTTAGAATTTCTAACTTTTCTGATTGAGTAAACTACTTTTTTCATTTGGGATATACCTCCGTTTTTTTATTAGCCTTTCGGCAAAGACGGAGTAGCACCGAGAAAAGCAAACGTAAGTGCGAGTTAAAGTCGCAATCCCCGAAGTCAACGAAAACGGACAAAATTGTTGCGTAAATGAAAAAAGAGCCAAACTCAATAGTGAGTCTGACTCTTGGTATTATTAAAGTTTTCAGCGACAATTTTTCCCGTTTACTTCGGCTTTTAACTGTGCTACAACGGCAAAGACGAAAGGCAAAAAACCGGAGCGGTATCTTTATTGTTATGCATATTGAAAAAACTGTTATACGGTCTTTCATAGCAAGCACCTGTTTTTGAGCATAGAAAAAGCCGAGCGATTAAACGCCCGGCTGATTCTTCTTTTTGCCGTTCAAATCGACTTTTATGCCGAAATATTCGTTAGAAAAGAACAATACGAACTCTAACTTATCGTCAGGGTTCGTATTATTCACTAATGGCGGAGAAGACGAGATTTGAACTCGTGCCACGATTGCTCATGCTACTCCCTTAGCAGGGGAGCCCCTTCGGCCTCTTGGGTACTTCTCCGTAAATATTCATTTTCAACGCTTATATATAATAACATATTTTTTTCGGCAGGTCAAGGCTTTTTGCTCTTTTTTCTGTGATCTTGCAAAATTTTTTTCGCCCCCTGTGTCCGGTTGTTCCTTTGTGACGGACAGGGCGGGAAATGCTTGCGTAAATACCGGAAGGCGTAATGAAGAAATTTTGCCGAAAACGGTTTTTTTCGGTTCGGCACATAGAAAAGTTGAAATGAATAAAAAAAAGTGATATACTGTAAAGGGAAGAGTTTCATGCTTTCGGAAAATCGCGATACAATGCGATCGGGGCGGCTTTTCATCCGGAGAAACTATCGGTGAATATTGTTTATTTGAAATATGCGGTCGCAGTGGCGAAAGCGGGATCGCTCAGTAAAGCGGCGGACGAGCTGTTTATTGCTCAGCCGAATCTTTCGCGCGCGATCAAGGAATTGGAAAAGGAACTGAACGTTACGATCTTCGAACGTAACCCGAAAGGGATCTCTCTTACGCCGGAAGGAGAAGAAGTGATATCCTACGGAAAAAAGATACTGAGATCGATCGACGATTTCGAGGCGGAATTTAAAAACGGACAGAGCAAGAAGACGGTTTTTTCTATTTCCGTTCCTCGTGCAAGTTATATTTCCCGCGCGTTTGCCGATTTTACCGAGGGGCTTACGCCGGATAAAAGGTGCGAGGTGTATTACAAAGAAACAAATAACCTTCGCGCCGTTACAAATATTATCGAGAAAGATTACAAACTCGGGATCATACGCTATGCCGAACGATACGACAAGTATTTCAAGGAAATGCTCGACGAAAAAAATCTACGTTACGAGCTGATCGCGGAATTTAAGTACGTTCTTCTTATGAGCAAAGATTGTCCGCTTGCGTCTAAGCAAACGATACGCTACGAAGATCTTGCCGGTTATATTCAGATCGCGCATGCCGATCCTTACGTGCCTTCCGTATCGATGTCCGAAATCAAAAAGGAAGAGTTGCCGGATAATTTCGATCGTCGCATTTTCCTGTTTGAAAGGGCAAGCCAGTTCGACGTACTATCCGAAAATCGCGAAACGTTCATGTGGGTCGCACCCGTTCCGACGGAAACTCTGGAGCGATTCGGGCTTGTTCAACGCTCCTGCCCGGATAATGACAAAAAGTACAGAGACGTTCTAATTTATCCCGAAAGGTATCGTTTGTCCGATCTCGATAAGTCGTTTATTACCGCGCTGATCGGATCGAAGAGAAAATATCTGAAAGAAGAGTACTGACTAAAAACGGGTCTCTAAGTCGTTTATCGGCTTATTTTGTAAGGAAAGAAAATGAAACTTGACAGAGTGATTGCCGTTCGTAACGATAAAACGGTATATCGTGACGGGGACGCCTGCATCAAGGTGTTTGCCGAAACGTATCGGAAAGACGACGTTTTGAACGAAGCGTTGAACCAGGCGCGGGTGGAGCAGACGGGCTTAAACGTTCCGGAGCTTCGCGCCGTAACGCAGACGGAAGGAAAATGGGCGATCGTGTCCGAATATGTTGCGGGCAGAACGCTTGATTGTCTGATGAGGGATAATCCCGAAAAAGCGGAGACTTATCTCGATCTTTTTACCGATATTCAGAAAAAAATTCATTCCGTGACCGTACCTTTGCTGATCAAACAAAAAGATAAAATGCGCAGAAAAATTCTGCAATCGGACGTCGAGGCGACCTTGCGTTACGACCTGATCGCCCGTCTTGACGGGATGCCGAGGCATAGTAAGCTTTGTCACGGCGATTTTAACCCGTCCAACGTGATTCTGCGTTCTGGCGGGACCCCTTTTGTTGTGGACTGGGCGCACGCCTCCGTCGGTAATGCTTCCGCAGACGCGGCGAGAACTTATCTCGGTATGTTGCTTTCGGGAGAGTTCGAACGCGCCGACAGGTATCTTGCGGCGTTTTCCGCGAAGAGCAGAACGAAACCGACGTATATCGAAAAATGGTTTCCGATCGTTGCGGCGGCAATGTCGGTCGACGTTAACGCGGAAGAACGGGAGATCCTTTTGAAACGGCTTGTTTCGGATAATTGGAAATAAATATCCATTGACGGGTTTGTGTGACAAATGTCGGTTTATAAGTCGTTTAACTCATAATTTTTTTGTTCGTCGGACACGGAATGAAGGTCTCGCCCGGCGATAGAGTGATGCTATGTGGTTTTTTCTGTCGATAGGATCCGCTTTTTTTGCGGGGATATCATCTGTCCTTGCCAAATGCGGGATCGAAAAAACGTCGTCCGAGGTAGCAACGGCGATCCGTACGGCGATCGTGATCGCAATGTCCGTTATCATGACGTTGATCGTCGGTTCGCTGAAAGATATCGGAAGTATCGATGCAAAAACGTGGATCTTTCTGATTTTATCGGGGTTGGCAACGGGGGCGAGCTGGCTTTGTTTTTTCAAAGCTCTGGAACTCGGCGACGTAAACAAGGTGATCCCCGTGGACAAAACGAGCACGATCCTGACCCTGATCGTTTCGTTTATCGTTTTCGGGGAAACGGTAACGTGGGTAAAGATCGTTTCCGTTGTCGCGATCGGCGCGGGTACTTTTTTAATGATCGAACGAAAGCAGACGAGCGGACAATGCAGGGGCAGTAAATGGTGGCTTTTGTTTGCTTGCATGTCTGCCGTTTTCGCTTCGCTTACGAGCATACTGGGGAAGATCGGGATCGACGGGGTAGAGTCCAATCTCGGTACTCTGATCCGCACGATCGTCGTTTTGTTCACGAGTTGGATCGTCGTTTTCGTGACGGGCAAAACGAAAAACGTCGGTGAAATTTCGAAACGAGATTTTCTTTTTATTGTTTTTTCCGGGATCGCAACGGGCGTAAGCTGGCTTTGCTATTACAAGGCGTTAAAAGACGGCGTCGTTTCCGTCGTGGTATCCGTGGATAAGCTCGGTATTTTGGTCACGATTGCTTTTTCCTTTTTTGCGCTGAAAGAGAAATTGACCGTTAAAGCGCTTATAGGACTGGTTTTGATCCTTGCGGGTACGCTTGCCCTCTCCCTTTCGTCATTGCTTTGATACTTGTTTCTCAAAACGGTAAGCCTTTCGGGAGGTGCAAATGTCTCGTATAAAATCGCATAAAAAAAGCAACAAGTCGATCTCAACGTGATCGGCTTGTTGCTTTTTTCGGTGATCGGACGAAGCGTTTGCAACAGGGCAAAGCAGTTAAGTCCGCTCATTTTTTCAGTTTTTCGTTTTGCTCGACGTAACCGCAGTATTCGCATACGTAGTTTACGCCGTTATATTCCATTCTGCCGCCGCAATTGGGGCATTCTTTTTTTATGCCGTCCGATTTCTGTTGTTTGCGGTTGGTGTTGAGAACAAGGAAACCGTCTTTGAACAGATAACCTTTCAGGTAGCCGTTTATGATCAGGGTATTCACGTCCGTCGTGATCTGCTCGGGTTTTACCGACAGGTGAGCCGCCATTTCCTCTACCGAGTAAACGTTTTCGTTTACGATCAGATTCAGAATCACAACAAGGCGTTTCCGACCCGCATAGGCGATCCAGGATATAGGGCAACCGTAAAACCCGACAACGGCGGCAATAATTCCGACGATCAATACGGATTTTATCCCTGCGGAAGCGCCGTAAATGATCCCGAAAATGCCGAGGGGCAAAAAGAGTGTGAGCAATAACGCAAGGAGCAAACGCCCCGTTACGCTGTGTTTCAATTCTTTCATTTATCTTTTATCAATACATTCCGCCCATTCCCTGAGCTCCGCCCTGCGGCATAGCCGGCTGCGGTTCGGGGATATCGGTGACGATGCTTTCCGTCGTAAGAAGGGTAGCGGCGATCGATGCTGCGTTCTGCAGAGCGGAACGAGTCACCTTCGTCGGGTCGATGATGCCTGCGGCAACCATGTCTACGTATTCGTTCTTATAGGCGTCAAAACCGTAATTCGCTTTTCTGGAGCGAAGAATGTCGCTTAAGATCACGGAGCCGTCGAGACCGGCGTTCTTTGCGATCTGTCTTACGGGTTCTTCCACCGCGCGAAGGATGATCTGCGCGCCCGTCTTTTCGTCGCCGGTAAGTTTAGCGATCAATGCTTTCAACGCGGGGATAGCGGTCAGAAGCGCCGTTCCGCCGCCCGGAACGATACCTTCTTCTACGGCAGCTCTCGTAGCGGCAAGAGCGTCTTCGATACGAAGTTTCTTTTCTTTCATTTCCACTTCGGTTGCCGCGCCTACGTTGATCACCGCCACGCCGCCTGCAAGTTTGGCAAGTCTTTCCTGAAGTTTTTCTCTGTCGTAATCGGAAGTGGTTTCTGCGATCTGTGCTTTGATGGACGAAACTCTCGCTTTGATCTCTTCGGGATCGCCCGCGCCGTCGATGATAACGGTGTTGTCTTTATCCACTTTGATCTGACCCGCTCTGCCGAGCATATCGGGCGTGAAGTCTTTAAAATCGATACCGAGTTCGGACGATACCACTTTGCCGCCCGTGAGGATGGCGATATCTTCGAGCATGGCTTTTCTTCTGTCGCCGAAACCGGGGGCTTTCACCGCAACGCAGTTGAACACGCCTTTCAGTTTGTTGACGACAAGAGCTGCTAAGGCATCTCCTTCCACGTCGTCCGCGATGATCAGAAGTTTCTGTCCCTGCTGGGCGATCGGCTCGATAACGGGGAGGATCTCCTGAATGGACGAGATCTTCTTATCGGTGATAAGAATGACGGGATTATCGTAAACGGCAACCATTTTATCGGAATCCGTGACCATGTAAGCGGAAGCATATCCGCGGTCGAAACTCATGCCGTCGACCGTGGTGAGTTCGGTTTTCATCGTCTTGCTTTCCTGAATGGTGATAACGCCGTCTTTACCGACTTTTTCCATTGCTTCGGAAATCAGTTCGCCGACCGTTTCGTCTCCTGCGGAAATGGAAGCGACCTGTGCGATCGCCTTTTTGCTTTCAACCGACTTGCTGATTTTTTTCAGTTCGTCTACCGCGCAATCGACGGCTTTCTGGATCCCTTTCTTTAAAACGATGGGGTTTGCGCCCGCGGCAAGGTTTTTCAAACCTTCCGAGATCATCGCCTGCGCGAGGACAACGGCGGTCGTCGTGCCGTCGCCGGCAACGTCGTTCGTCTTGGTGGAAACTTCTTTCACCAGCTGTGCGCCCATGTTTTCAAACGGGTCTTTCAGTTCGATCTCTTTCGCGATCGTAACGCCGTCGTTCGTGATGAGGGGCGCGCCGTATTTCTTATCGAGAACCACGTTTCTTCCTTTGGGTCCCAAAGTGATTTTAACGGTATCGGCAAGCGTGTTTACGCCGGCTTCCAATGCTTTTCTGGCTTCTTCGCCGTATTTGATCTGTTTTGCCATAATAAATCCGATCTCCTTTTAATATATTTCGATTATTCGATCACCGCAAGAATATCCGACTGACGGATCAGGGTGACTTCTTCTCCGTCTACCTTGACCTTCGTTCCTGCGTCTGCGGGGTAAAGTACGGTATCGCCGACTTTTACCTGCATGGTGATTTCTTTTCCGTAAAGGTTGCCGCCCATGCCGACTGCCGTAACCTTGGCAGTGGTGTACTTATCCGCCGAGGCGGAAGGCAGAATGAATCCGCTTTTCGTGGTTTCCTTTTTCTCCGATGCGTTTACGACGATATTGTCGAATAACGGTTTTATTTTCATATCGTGATACCTCCATGATTTTCTGAATTTCAGGTTGATGTTAGCAGTCTTTCTCTCAGACTGCTAATACTATTATAGCCGTTTTTTTTATTTTGTCAATAGTTTGCGAACATTTTCTCTGAATTTTTTTCGTGATTATTTCGTGTGTTTTCGTGAATTTCCGCAATCCTTTCCGAAAAAACCTTTCATCGGGCGTATTTCCGATATTTTTTCTGTCGGAAGAAACGGGATCCGTCATGAAAAAGGATGCCGCCGTTTCGGGTGCCCGGCGTCGGTTTCGGCGCGATTTTGGAAAAGATAAGGGCAATATGCTTTCCGCGATAAAGATCCCCGCCGGCGTTTTCCCGCCGGAAGGCGAAAAATCACGAAAACTCTTTACAAAAGCGGAAAAACGTGGTATGATAGAGAAGGTCGGAATTCTTGTTTCGTCCGAAGGAGTGCTCGTTTTATGGATAAATGGGATAAAAGATTTCTGGAAATGGCGGAACTCGTCGCTTCGTGGTCGAGTTGCTATCAGGAAAACCGTCAGGTCGGAGCCGTCATCGTGAAGGATAAACGCATTATGACGACCGGTTACAACGGCGCGCCGAGCGGGATCGAAAGCTGTAAAACGAGGGGAACCTGCCTTCGCAGAGAACTGAATATCCCGAGCGGAACGAAACTCGAACTTTGCTATGCCGTCCATGCGGAACAGAACGCGATCGCCCAGGCGGCGAAACTCGGCGTTTCGGTAGACGGCGGTACGCTGTATTGTACGCATCAGCCCTGCGTGATATGCTGTAAAATGATCATCAATGCGGGAATTAAACGGGTCGTATATAAATACGGTTATCCGGACGAGTTTTCCATTCGTCTTTTCAAAGAGGCAGATATCGAAGTCGTTCAGATGAACGACGAAGGAGTGAATACATTATGAACAACAATCCCATCGTAACGTTTGAAATGGCAGACGGCGATAAGTTTTACGCGGAACTTTATCCGGACGTCGCGCCGAACACGGTAAACAATTTCATTTCCCTGGTAAAGAAAGGATTTTACAACGGGCTTACCTTTCACCGCGTGATCAGCGGATTTATGATCCAGGGGGGAGATCCCAAAGGGAACGGTACGGGCGGTCCCGGCTATACCATTCGCGGAGAATTTGCGAAAAACGGTTTTAAAACGAACAATCTGAAGCATACGCGCGGGGTGCTTTCCATGGCGCGCTCTATGATGCCCAACAGCGCCGGCTCGCAGTTTTTCATCATGCATGAAGACGCGCCTCATCTCGACGGACAGTACGCCGCGTTCGGAAAGGTGATCGAAGGTATGGAAGTCGTCGATAAAATTGCGGACGTGAACGTGGATTATAACGATAAGCCGCTTACCGACGTGGTCATCAAAGAAGTTACCGTCGATACGGCGGGCGTAGAATACGAAGAACCCGAGCATTATTAAGCCGGCACCCTTGTTTTCCGCAGGAGAAGATCTTCCTTTTTTTCGCGGCAACGTCGCGGGGAGGCAGTGTCGAAAATTTTTCTTTCGTCATACGATATTCCGAAGGGAAATTACCGGAATGAAGATCACCGATCTGCACAGCGACGTTTTAACGGCAAATAATAACGTAAAATTACAAAGCGACGGAGACGAGAGGGTCGTGAAGGCGGTATTCCGAGGCGACCTCTCTTTTTCCGCCGCTTTTTCATTGGCGAAAGGCGAACCGCTCGTCGCGCTGGAAGACGCGGGTTATGCCGATCTTTGCGAAGAGAAACTCGCTTCGCTTTCTCCCGTATACGTCGGGCTGACGTGGAACGGAGAAAACGCCCTTGCGTGCGGTTGTAAGTGCCCGGAAGACGGCGGACTTACCCCGCGCGGAAGAGAATTTATCCGCTTTTTAAACAGAAAGAAAATTGCCGTCGACGTGGCGCACCTCGGAGAAAAGGGGTTCCGCGAAGTTATGGAGACAGCCGATACGGTACTCGATTCTCACACGGGGTTTTATTCGTTTTATCCCCATCCGCGAAATCTGAAAGACTGGCAGTTAAAGGCATTGACGGATCGGAAATGCCTTGTCGGTTTTACGCTATGCGGATATTTTTCGACAAGCGGAAGAGTTTTTCCCGCAGAGACGGCGGCGCGGCATCTGCTTTCCTTTTACGATCGTTTCGGCGGGGATTTTCTCGCGATCGGAACGGATTTTTACGGCTGTGATTTTCTGCCGGACGGCTGCTGCGGGTATTCCTGGTTTCCGGTATTTGCCGAAGAGCTTAAAAAGCGCGGTATGCCGCAGGCGGATATCGACAAAGTTTTTTCCGGGAACGCGGCGGAGTTTCTCTCTTCGCGGATGAGATAAAGTCAAAAGCATAAAGAGTGGCGTTGCGGCTTTCGTTTCTTCCGGAATCCGATTTCCGGAGCTTTTATTGACAAAGAAAACCGATTGTGATAAAATCAAAAGAGGTGGTATACCAAGCCTATGGAACTTATTTTGCAGATAATTCTGGAGCCGATGCTCTTTGCCTATTCCGATCTTGCGGAAAGGGTTATCGAGGATAGAAAATTATCCCGCCCGGCGGAGATCGTTCTGAAGATCCTTTGTCTCGCGGTTTTTCTGTCCGCTTTTTTTGCCGCAGCGATCGGGGCTTCTCTGCTTTCCGATCCGGGAGAGTCCCGTTGCGCGGGAAAAGTTTTACTGATCTCGGGCGGATGCGTTCTTGCGATCCATATTCTGATCTCCCTGTTTTGCGGCGGAAACCGGTTCGTGGAAGAAAGGAGAAACGAGGAGGCGGAAGATCGGGAGGCTTACGAAAAAAACGAGCCGGAACCGATCGTGCGCGATATCGGGTCTTCGGAAAACGAAGAAGAAAAATAGCGATCCTCCGGCGATCCGTACGTCCGAGGGGTGGGGAAACAGCATTCCGAAATGCCGACCCCGCCCTTTTTTTTCGGCAATTTCCATAGAAAGGCGGGATCCCGCGGCACGCGCCGGCATTTCGTTTCCGTTTTGATTTTCCGGAAATGTTTTTCGCCGAAATGCCTTTACAAAAGAAAGAAAACATGGTAAAATAGATAACATGAAAAAGTTGATTCTGGCAAGCGCGTCGCCGCGCAGAAAAGAAATTCTCGAAAAGGCGGGCTATGAGTTCGAAATCGTAGTCAGCGACAAAGAAGGCAAGATCGAAAAGAACGCCGATCCGAAGAAGATCGCCGTGCGTTTCGCATGCAGAAAGGCAGAGGACGTTTTCGCCCGTACGGGGGGAGACGCCGTCGTTCTCGGCGCGGATACCGTGGTGTGTTTAAACGGCGAGATCCTCGGAAAGCCTGCGAACGAAGAGGAAGCGACGGAAATGCTGAAAAAGCTTTCCGGCAAAGAGCACGAAGTGGTTACGGGATATTGCCTGATCTCCCGCGATATGCGGCTTTCGGGACACGTTCTCACAAAGGTGAAATTCGCGGAGCTTAGCGACGAAAAGATCGAAGAGTACGTAAAAAGCGGGCTTTGCATGGGCAAGGCGGGAGCCTACGGGATCCAGGACGGATACGGGCTTGCGGAAAGGATAGAAGGGGATTACGATAACGTGGTCGGGCTACCGATCGCCGCGATCGATCCCGAACTGAAGGAGTTTCTGAAATGAGAGGAAAAACGATAGCTCTGGACCTCGGGTCGGTCAATACCTGCATTTATCAGCTCGGCGCGGGCGTCGTGTTAAGCGAACCGAGCGCCGTCGCTTATACCGAGGGGGCAAAAAAGAAAATAAAGGCGGTCGGCGCGGAAGCGAAAAAACTGGTCGGAAAAACGGCGGATATGACGCAGGTCGTTTATCCCGTGTTCGAGGCGCAGATCGAGGACGAGAAAATGGCGACCGCCATGGTGGAGAATTTTCTGAATAAGATCACTCTCCGTAAATTCGGCGCACGCCCGTCCGTCCTTCTTTCCGTGCCGTGCGGGCTGGAAAACGAGGAGATCGTCAAATACGAAAAAGTGCTGAACGGCGCGGGCGTTTATCACATAGATTACGTGGAATCGCCTATCCTTACGGCGCTCGGTCTCGGCGTGCCCGTCAGCGAATCGACGCCGTGTTTCATTATCGATCTGGGCGGAGGAACGACGAGCATCGCCGCCGTTTCGCTCGACGGGGTGATCGCGGGCGTAAACGTGAACATGGGCGGCAGCAATATCGACGCCATGCTCATCGATTACGTGGAAGAATATTTCGGGCTGAAGATCGGCACGCTCACCGCCGAAAGAATCAAGATCCAGATCGGCAGTTTTATCGAAAACGACGGTACGCGCACTCTTGTGAACGGGCGGGACGTTTCGACCGGGAAACCGAGATCCGTCTCGATCGGCGTGCAGGACGTCATGGTTCCCGTGAAAATGTTTTTCGATAAGATCTTCGAGATCGTGGAGCTCGTGATGGCGAAACTTCCGGCGGAAGTTTCCGCGGAGATCCGCCGCGCCGGGGTATATTTCGCGGGCGGGACAAGCAAGTTCGTCGGTCTGGATAACTATTTCCGCGATAAAATGGCGATCCGCGCGAATATGTCGGAAGAACCGGAAATGGTCAACGTGCTCGGCGGCGGCATCGTGGCGGGCGACCTCGATCTTCTGAAAAAAGTCCGTCTGAAAAAACGCTGAGCGGAGAAAACGGGAATGATCTGCGAAGAATTGCCGGATAAGATCGTCCGGCTGAAAGAACTGTACGAAACCGCGGAAAGGGTGGTGTTTTTCGGCGGGGCAGGCGTATCGACGGAAAGCGGTATTCCCGATTTCCGTTCGGAAGACGGGTTATATCGCCAAAAGTATGCTTTCCCTCCCGAAGTGATCTTATCACACACCTTTTTCGAAGAAAACCCGAAGGAGTTTTTCCGGTTTTATTTCGATAAAATGATTTATACGGGCGCAAAGCCGAACGCGGCGCATCTGTTTCTGGCGGAAGAGGAGAAAAAAGGAAAAATTTCTTCTGTGATCACGCAGAACATCGACGGGCTGCATCAGGCGGCGGGCAGCAAACGGGTTTACGAACTTCACGGCAGCGTGCACAGAAATACCTGCCTTCGCTGCGGCAAAAAATTCACTCTTGCGGATATGCTGAAACAAAAGGGCGGCGTTCCCCGCTGCGGTTGCGGCGGCGTGATCAAACCGGACGTCGTTTTATACGAAGAGAGCCTTGACGGAGAGACGATCGAAGCCGCCGTGAGGGAGATCTCGGAATGCGATCTTCTGATCGTGGGCGGAACTTCTCTGAACGTATATCCGGCGGCGGGTTTCGTGCGGTTTGCAAAAGGGAAAACGGTACTCGTAAATCTTACGGAAACGCCCTTCGACAAAGAAGCCGATCTCGCGATCCGCGCGCCCATCGGCAAAACTTTTTCGGCTTTGAAAAACGAGCTTGCGCGGGATAAAAGATAACGGCGGAAACAAAACGATGACAGACAAAAAGAAAGCCCCGGACGCGGGGAATAAAAAAATCAATTACGACGAAAAAATGAAGGAAGCGATATCTTCCTTCGGAGAAAAAAAGCCTACCCTTTTATTGCACAGTTGCTGCGGCCCTTGTTCCACGGCGTGTCTCGAAAGGTTATTTCCTCATTTCATCGTCACGGTGTTTTTCTTTAATCCGAATATCACCGAAAGCGAGGAATATAACCTTCGGCTCGACGAACAGAAGAGATTTCTGAAAGAGGCTTACGGAGATAAGGTCGCCCTGATCGAAGGGCGTTACAGATCCCGCGAGTTTTTTGAACTTGCGGAGGGGCTGGAAAAAGCAAAGGAGGGAGGCGAACGTTGCGCGAAGTGTTTCGAGTACCGCCTGAAGGAAACGGAAAAGGTCGCTACGGAAAACAAATTCGATTATTTTGCAACGACGCTTACCGTCAGCCCTCATAAAAACTGCGCCCTCGTCAACGAGATCGGTTTTGCGTCGCAGCGGGAAGGGGGAAGCCTTTTTCTTCCTTCCGATTTCAAAAAGGAAGACGGATATAAACGTTCGGTCGCCATATCTGCCGAACACGGATTGTACCGCCAGAGATATTGCGGGTGCATTTATTCCAAATATCAGAACATCGTTCCCGAGGAGGAAGAGGAAAGTTGAGGATCATTGCGGGAAAACACAGGAGCAGAATTTTAAAGGAATTCAGGGGCAGAGACGTCCGTCCGACTTCCGATCGGGCGAGAGAGGCTCTTTTCAATATCATTCGTTTTCGTCTCGAGGGGTGTTCTTTTCTCGATTTGTACTGCGGAACGGGCGCGATCGGCATCGAGGCGATCTCACGGGGGGCGGCGAAAGTAACTTTTGTCGACAATGCGGCGGAAAGCGTGAAACTGACGAAAGAGAACCTCGCGACGTTGAAGGAAACGGGGTACGTCGTGAAATTGGACGCTCTTTCTTTCGTTTCTTCCGTCGGCGAGAAGTTTGACGTGATCTTTCTCGATCCCCCGTACGCCGTTTCCGCAACGGACGTTCTCTCCGCGATTGCGGAAGAAGGGATTCTCGGCGAGGGCGGTCTGGTCGTTTACGAGCACAAAGAAGATCGCGCCGGAGAAGAGATCGCAGGGCTTAAGAGAACGGATACGAGGAAGTACGGCATCGCCGTGTTCGAATTTTACGAGGCGGCGGGAGAGAACGACGGCGCCGCAAAGGAAATTTTATGAAAAAATGCGTGTTTGCGGGAACGTTCGACCCCGTGACGGTCGGACACGAAGAGATCATCGGAAAAGCGTCCGCTTTGTTTGACGAAGTGATCGTGGCGGTGTGCGTGAACGTGAACAAAAAAACGATGTTTTCTTCGGAAAAAAGACTGGAGTTTTTAAACGCCGTCGCGAAGGAGTTTCCGAACGTGAGGGTTTGCTCGCATGACGGGTTGCTTGTCGACCTGATGAAAAAGGAAGGGGCGCTTTACAACGTGCGGGGGCTTCGCAACGGCAGGGATTACGATTACGAGAGCGAGATGAATTTTTTCAATACCGAACTCATGCCGGAACTGATCACCGTGTATCTTCCGTGCAACGATCGCAATATGCGCGTCAGCTCCACGGCGGTGAGGGAACTTCTCGCTTTTCGTAAAGACGTTTCCGATTACCTTCCTTCCTGCGTGAAAGATCTGCTTTGATTTTCGGATCTTCAGGGTGCTAAACGACGGAAAACAGAGAAACGAGCGCGTAACAGATCGGAAAGGAAAACGCCGTCTGCAACCCTTTTGAAAGAAGGAATATTTTTCTGTTGCAGCAGGAATCGTTCAGAAACAACAGAGACTGCGCGATGACGGACGCTCCGCCGGACGAAACGATCGCCGCCGCGAGGGACGCGGTGAAGGGCGATCGCGGCAAAGCGGCAAGCGCGGCGCACCCGCGCGTACATTCGATCAGCCCGCCCGCGAACGCTTCGCCGGCACCCCGATCGCGGAAGACAAAGGAAAACAATTCTTCCGCGGGGCGAAGGGCGCCGGACGAGTGCAGAGCGTCGGCAAGCAGATAAAACAAACAGACGAATCCGCCCACGAGCAGGACGGAAAAAACGGAAGAATAAGCGGCGTCGTATAAAACGTTTGCCGAACGTTCCGCTCGTGCGGGAATGGTTTTTTTCTCGGGCGGTTCGCCGTAAAAACGAAAGACAAACCCGCAGTATAGGGCGGCGAGAAGGTGGGAGAGATAGATCGCAACGCCGATCCTTTTGTCTCCGAACAGTGCCGTTCCCACGCTGCCGATCACGAACAGCGGCCCGGACGTGGAGCAAAGGCAAGCCGTTCTCGTTCCTTCCGATCTGCTCAGGATCCCTTTTTTGCACAATTCCGCGGTCATTTTCGCACCGATCGGATAACCGGAAAGAATGCTCGTTAAAAAAACGAAAAGGGAAACGCCGCTCTGGCGGAACAGAACGTTCATCGGTCTGTCCGCCCTGCGGGAAAGAGATTCCGCAATTCCGGCGGACGAGAGCAGGGACGTAAGAAAGAAAAAGGGAAGGAGAGCGGGCAGTACGGTCCCCGCCCAGAGAAGAAGTCCTCTTCTTGCCGCGGGAATGCAGAGATCCGGTCTCAGAACGAGGTACGCCATACCGGCAAGAGAGATCGCGGTGACGAAAACGCGCGGAAAGACGTTCCGTGAGACAAAAGTCCTCGTTTTTCTTCCGGTTCGGGCGGGCTTGTTTCGGAAAGGTGACGCTCTGCGCGCTTTTTCACGTGAAGATAAGTTCATGTAACCATATATATTCATAAACGAAAACCGTTATGCGGCGGGAAGTAAGAAGGATCCTTTCTCTTTTTTGCGGCGAACGGAAAAGGAAACGATATGTACGATTTATTCGACGTGGCGAAGGAAAACCGCGAAACGGCGGAAACGAAGCCGCTTGCGGAGAGAATGAGACCGAACTCTCTCAGGGAGTTTATCGGGCAGGGACAGATCCTCGAGGACGGAAGCCTTTTAAGACGGGCGATCTCCCTCGATAAAGTGGGCAGTTGTATTTTCTGGGGTCCTCCGGGAACGGGAAAGACCACGCTTGCCAACATTATCGCAAATTCCACGAGCGGGAATTTCGTGAAGCTGAACGCCGTATCGAGCGGCGTGGCGGACGTAAAAAAAGCGGTGGACGAAGCGAGAGAAAACCTGAAGATTTACGGCAAAAAAACCTATCTGCTGCTCGACGAGTGTCATCGTTTCAGCAAAACGCAGTCGGACAGTCTTCTTCCCGCCGTGGAACAGGGAACGATCATTTTTATCGGTTCCACGACGGAAAATCCGTATGCCGCAATGACGCCCGCCATCGTTTCGCGGTGTCGTGTGTTCGAGTTCAAACGTCTGACGGAAGAAGACGTGAAAAAGGCTTTGAAAAGAGCCGTTTCCGATCAAAAGAGAGGTTACGGACAGCTTGACGTTTCGGTGGACGAGGACGCTTACGATCACATCGCCCGTGTGGCGGCGGGAGATATGCGTACGGCGTACAATGCCCTCGAACTCGCCGTTCTGACCACCGGCGAGGACGAAAACGGAAAGATACGCGTCACGCTGAAAGACGCAGAGCAGTCCATTCAGCGCAAAGCTCTTTCTTACGACGAGAACAGCTATTACGATATGCTCAGCGCGTTCTGCAAATCCCTCCGCGGAAGCGACAGCGACGCCGCCCTTTATTACGCCCATCGTCTGATCTCGGGCGGCTGCGATCCCTTGCTAATCCTGCGCAGGCTGATCGCTCATTCCGCGGAAGACGTGGGAATGGCGGATCCGAACGCGCTTGTCGTCGCAACGAGCGCGCTGACGGCTTTTCTCAATATCGGCTACCCCGAAGGGCTGATCCCTTTAAGCGAGGCGATCATATATGTGTGCGAAGCGCCGAAATCCAATTCCGTCATCATAGCGATGAACGCCGCGCAGAAGGCCGCGGAGTCGACGAAGGACGACACCGTGCCCATGCACGTGAGAAACGCGGTGTTTGCCGATAAGGACGCAAAGAAAAAGAGCGCGGAATATCTCTATCCGCACGATTTCGGCGGTTACGTAAAACAGCAGTATCTGCCGGACAGTCTTGTCGGGTCGAAATTTTACATACCGAAAGACAACGGTTACGAAAAACGGGTAAAGGAGATCCGCCGCGAAAAGGGAATGGACGAAAGGTAAATCGCCCGGCGTTTCAGGGAACGACAGGTTCTGTCTTTTTTTGTTTTTGCATATTAACCGCTAAAAGCGGGGAAACGCATTGTGTTGCGATTAATTGTTTGAACAATAATCGAAAATTGAGAGAAAGACTCGTTTTCCCGACATTTCGCTTTACATTTATCGGAGAGTATGTTAAACTAAACTCATTATATTGCGCGTATTATATTGCGCGTAGCGGCAGCCCTATCGCCGCGCGCGACGGAGTGCAATACGTATAACAGGGAGTGTTTATGGAAGAAGTTGTCTGCAACGAAAAGGAAAGCCAGCTGACCATCGGCGCGCTGCTGGATGCGGCGAAGAGGAGGATCGGTCTGATCCTTGCGATCACGCTGTTTCTTACGGTCGTCGGCGGGATCGTAGGGAAGTTCTTCGTTAAAACGAAGTATACCTCCTCGGGCGAGGCGATCGTAATGATGACCGTCAGCGACGACGACGCGAACAAAATATCCTCCACGACGGCATATCAGAATTCCGTCTACCTTGCGGAAACGGTCAATACCTCGTTTTTAAAAAGCGATCTCATTCTGAAAAAAGCGTCGGAAACCTTAAAAAAGGATCACGATATCGATATCAAACCCGAAAAACTGAAATCGGGGTTGACTTCCTCGGTAGACAGTAACCGCGGCATTGCGATCTCCGTCAAATTTTCATCCACTTACGAGGCGGCGGACGTGATCCTCGGGACCATTCTCGATACGCTCGTCGAAGAGCTGAATAGGAAAAGAGAGGACGGTTCCTACGAATGGAAACTGTTCGGAAACTCCGTCAGGATCACGTCGAGCCCTTCCAGGGTGACGAACGATTCCTCGACGAAAGTGATAAAATTTCTTGTGATCTTCTTTGTGATCGGTCTTGTCGTTTCGGCGATCGTGATCGTGATCGGCGTTCTTCTGGACGATACGTATAAAACAAAAGAACAGTTCGAAAAGGATACCGGGATCGACGTTCTCGCTACCCTTGAAAACATTGCGCTTGCAAAGGAGAAAACGGAATGAGCGGCGAACGCGGAATGATAGGTCATTTTAAAAGAAAAAAGATCGCGAGAGAAGAGGGCATCGTCGTCACGCGCGGCGGGGATACTCCGATCGACGAGTCCTATAATCGCCTGAAGGACAATATCATATATTACAGCGACGGCGGCAAACACAAAGTGATCCAGATCGAATCGGCAATTATGGGCGAAGGAAAAACCACGCTCGTTTCCAACCTTGCGGTTTCCCTTGCTCTCAACAATAAAAAGGTCGCGATCGTAGACGTCGATTTCCGCCGTGCGAGATTACACAGAGCGTTCAAAATCGAATGCGAAAACGGGATCAGCGATTATCTTTCCGGCGAGAAAACGTTGGATCAGGTGATCAAACACACCGAATACGGGGTAGACGTGGTTACCCGCGGCGGAAGCGTTCCCAATTCCTCTCTCGTTTTAACGTCCGATAAATTCAGGAGCATGATAGAGAGTCTTGCGGAGAATTACGATTTCATTCTTCTCGATTGCCCTCCGGTACTTCTGATCTCCGATTATATCAATATCGCGCGGTATTCCGACGGGATCCTGTTCGTTTCGTCTTTCGGGTATACGAAAAAGTCCGCGATCCGCGAGGCTGTCGCTCTTCTCCGCAAAACGGGAAAGGAGATCATCGGCGCCGCGATGACGTTTGCCAATTCGTCTACCGGGAAATACGGTTATTCCCGTTACGGGTATCGCGGATACGGCTATGGCTATTCTCATTACGGGCACAGAGGGGAAGAGAAATAAGGGCTTCGGCGTTTTTCGTCGTTTGCGAGGTGAAGAGTTATGACAGACGTACATTCTCACGTTCTTCCGTTTGTAGACGACGGAAGCCCCGACACGGAAACGTCGCTCGCGCTTGTCCGCGCGGAGGTCGATTCGGGCGTAACGGATATCATCTGTACGCCGCACGACCGCAAAGGGGTGTTTACGGCGTCGAACGAAAAAATCGCCGGAATATTCGAAGAGTTTTGCGCGGCGGTAAAAAATGCGGGGATCCCCGTCAATCTTTACCCGGGCAGAGAGATCACTTATTCTTCTTCTTTTTCCAAAACGCTGAAGGCGGGCGGTCATATGACGCTTGCCGGAAGCAGATTCCTTCTTCTCGAACTTCCCTATAAAGGGGAGATCGACGTCGAAGAGGTATGTTACGATATCACGCTCAAAGGATACGTCCCCGTGCTTGCGCACGCGGAACGTTTTCCCGTTCTGAGAAATATAACGCTGATCGAAACGCTGAAAAGAAGCGGCGTCCGGATCCAGGTGAACGCTTCGTCTCTGGTCAGGATCGGCAGATGGAAAGAATATGCTTTTGCGTGGAAGCTCGCGAAGCGGAAACTGATCGATTACGTCGGGAGCGACGTGCATAAAAACCGTCCGAACGACATGGCGTGCGCCTATAAAAAGGTTTCGGCGCACGATAAAGAGTATGCGGATCGCATATTCGGCGGAAACGCAGAGGAATTGATCGGCGATAAATAAACGGGGCGAAAACCCCTTCGGATCCGATAAATGCCGTAAAACGATCGGTATATCGCGGATCCGTAGTAACCGAGGCATAATACAAACGGAAAAAATAACCGGTACCCGAGGGAAAACCCGACGGTCGTTTTGTAGATGCCGCGGTTTTTTTTATCATCGGGGAGATATCGCCCGGCTGAAAGGAGATCGATTTTTATGGAGAAAAAAAAGAAAAACATAGTACAACTTCGTAAACTCGGAACGGCGAAAAACACGGTGATCCTTCTGTCTTGTTTTACCGTGATCTATCTCGTGATCCGGATCTATTTCGGGCTTCTCGCGTTTAATTTCATGAGTTCCGGGTTCCGCCGCGCGATCGGTTTTCTCCTTTTCGTATGGAGTGTTCCCCTCCTTCTGAAACTGTGGACGGGCAGGAAGAAAAAAGAGAAACCGAAGCCGAAAACGTTATGGTATATTCCGTTTTACGTATTTATCGTCTATGTTGCGATCACGTTCGCTCTCGAACTTTTTTCCTCCCCCCTCTTTTTCTCGACGAATTACCGCCGTCTTATATCGGTGAACGACGGCTATCGTTTCGAAGACAGCGTGGAAAACTACACGACCATGCAGATCCCCGTGGTGGACAGGGCGCTTGCCGAAAAACTCGGGGATAAAAAGCTCGGCAACGACAACTACGGTTCGCAGTATCACGTAGGGGAATACGTGATGATCGATTACAACAATAATCTCTACTGGATCGCCCCCATCGAATTCAACGGCTTTTTCCCGTGGGCGAACAGAAAAATTTCTCCTGGCTACGTTCTCGTCAACGCGAACGACGCGTCGGACGTGGACATCCGATTCCGCGAACTTCATTACGTGGAATCGGCATATCTGTGGAGAGATCTGAACCGCACGAATTATCTTGCTTTTCCGAATTTCGTGAGAGAGGGCGACCCTCATCTCGAGCTCGACGAGGGGGGTAATCCGAAATTTGTCGAGACCGTTTACGTGAACCGTTTCGCTCTGGTGAACGGGCTTGACGCCGTCGGCGTGATCGTGACCGACCCCGTGACGGGCGATGCGGAATATTTCGATACGGCGGACGCGCCTTCGTGGATCGATCATATCCAGTCGGAAAACGTCGTTCTGGATCAGCTCAATTATTGGGGCAGATACGTGAACGGATTCATGAATTCTCTGTTTGCGAAGAAAGACGTGCTGGAAGTCTCCTCGGGGATCAATTACGTGTTTTCCAACGGGCAGATGTATCTGCAGATCGGTATGACGAGTTCCGGTTCGGACGAATCGATCGTCGGCGTGATGATGGTGGATATGCGCACGAAAGAAGCCAGGTTCAGCCGCGTGGGCGGCGCGACGGAATACGCCGCGAGCCAGTCGGCAAAAGGGGCGGAGCAGGATATGCGTTTCACCACGTCCGACCCGATCATGATCAATGTGGACGGGATTCCGACCTATTTCATGACTTTGAAAGACAACGAGGGACTCGTGAAACGATATGCCTACGTAAACGTGGAAGACTATACCGTCGTTCGTACGGCGCAGACGAAAACAGCCGCTCTCGAACTCTATAAAAACGCGATCTTCGGCGATAAGAACGACGGCGAGGAGTTTATCGTGAAAGAGATCCGGAAGATCGGCGAATACGCCTATATCCGCTTTGTGCGCAAAGAGGGAAGCGAGGCTTCCGCCAATATCTTCCGCGTGGCGATCGACGTGAACTTCGAGATCGCGTTCCTTGAAGCGGGCGACCGCGTGAAAATCAAATATACGTTCGAAAACGAGCATTATATCATAAACAGACTGATCGTGGTGAGTAAGGCGAACACGGTCGCAGAGGGAGAAACCGAATGAATACGGTTGTCTGGGGGTATAAGAATTACTATAAAAGAAGAATGAAGGTTGCCGTTATCAATCAGCTGATGGGCGAGATCGCCATATTCATCGGGTTGGTAACGCCCCTATTGTCTCAGCTTATTTTCGACGGCGTTGTGAACTATCGCGAGGGCGACGAGATCGTATGCAATCCGATGTTCCGCTGGCTGCTTAACGGAAGTTTCGGAGAACTCGGTTCTCTGAAACTTCTTGTTTCCATAGCCTCCGTATTCATCGTGCTGATATTGATCCGTTGCGGGCTGATCGTCGGCAGAAACAACTGGTTCCGCAGAAACGGCGTGAAAGCGGAAAACGAAATGCGCGCCGCTTCCTATAAAAAACTTCTCCGCATGAGCGAAAAATCGCTTGAAAAGTATAATACGGGCGATCTTCTCACTACGATGGAAAGCGATATCATCTGCTTTAAAGAGCTTTATGCCTGGGGCGCGCTCGCGTTGATCGACCTGTTTTTCATGCTTGTCGTCGCGTGCGTGTTCCTCGTGTATTACCAGGTATCTCTCATCCTGATCCCCCTTCTTATCGCACCCGTCCTCCTGTTCGTATTAAGACGGTATATGAAAGCGAGCAAAACCGTCTCTTCGGATATCCGCGACCGCAATGCGGAAATGAACCTTTTCGTGCAGGAAAACGTGAACGGGATCCGGCTTGTGAAATCGTATGCCAACGAAGACTTTGCGAGAAAAGGGTTTACGGAAAAGAACGACCGTTGCCGCGACGCCTTTTTCAGCCAGGTGAACGTTCAGTCGAAATACAATATCGTGTTCAATACTCTCCGTCAGACGGCTTACGTTCTCACGATCGCCGTCGGCGGATATTTTGCCATCCGCGGGGATATCCGTATCGGCGTGCTCGTCGCGTGTACTTCCTACGTGATGAACATTATGAGTTACATTACCACTCTGAACTCTTATCTGTATACGGTGGAACAGTATAAAGTCAGCGGGGATCGTTTCCGCAGGTTCATGGAAGAAGAGGAGATCCCCGAAACGAAAAATCATGCGACTTTCCGCAATTTCGATCTTTCCGTCCGCCACGTTTTTCTGGAAGAAGACGGAAAAGAAGTTCTGCACGACGTCAATCTCGAAATTCCTTACGGTATGAAACTCGGTATCATGGGGGAAACGGGAAGCGGGAAATCCGCCCTTCTGAAAACCCTTTCCGATATCATTCCCGATTACAGGGGAGAGATCTTTCTGGGGTGTAAAAATATCAGGGAATACGATATCGAAGACCTGAGAAGTCAGTTTTCCTACGTTTTTCAGGACGTTTTTCTCTTTTCGGACACGATCGACGCCAACATTGCCTTTTCCCGTCCGAACGCCGCTTTTTCGGAGATCGTCGCGGCGGCGAAGTTCGCGCAGGCGCATAAGTTTATCCGCACGATGACCGAAGGGTACGAAACGATCGTCGGCGAAAAAGGGGTCGGGCTTTCCGGCGGGCAGAAGCAGAGGATATCCGTGGCGCGCGCCCTCATCAAAAACTCGCCCATTCTGATCCTCGACGACGCGACAAGCGCTCTCGACCGCACGACGGAACACGATCTGCTTATGACGATCAAGGAGAAATATCCCCACAAAACGCTGATCATCTCGGCGCATAAAGTTTCTTCCGTGAAAGACTGCGACCTGATCGTGTATCTCGAAAACGGCAGGATCGTCGAAAAGGGCACGTATGACGAACTGATCGCGAAAAACGGCATTTTCGCCGACGTGGTAAGGTTGCAATCGAGTGAGAGCGAGGAGGCGTGAACGGTGAGAAATACTTACTATAAAGACGAGCAGATCACCAAGAAGATCGATCTTTCGTCGATCGCCTCGATCATGAAATACGTGTTCCGTTTCAAATGGTCGTTCATCGGCGTGATGGTTCTCCTGCTTTTGTCGTCCGTGCTCGCTCTCCTTCCTCCGTTCTTCGTGGAAAGGCTGACCGATCACGTGGTCGTCAATCAGGATTATAAGGAATTTACGCGCATTATCATCGCGCTCGTAACGATCGGTATTCTTGACGTGCTCATCAATTTTATCAATATGTTCGTGATGGGGAAAACGGGACAGAAGATCATTTATCTGATCCGCAAAGACGTGTTCGACAATCTGATGCGTCTTCCCTTCGATTTTTTCGATAATCGCCCCGCGGGTAAGATCGTCATCCGCGTGACGAATTACGTGGATAACGTGGCGAACTTTTTTTCCACGAGTTTCATCAATCTGATCGTTTCTTTTCTGAGGATCGCCGTCGTGCTCGGATTCATGGTGTATCTGAGCGGTTGGCTGACTCTCGTGATCGTTGCTACGATGATCCCTTTGCTGATCCTGGTGAACGTCGTCCGCAAAAAATCGAAAAAATACCAGGAGATCACAAAGGTGAAAGCATCCAACCGCTGTGCGTTTCTGGTAGAATCGATCATGGGCGTAAAGGAGATCAAGTGCTTTAATCGCAGAGAGTTTAACGAAAATATTTACGAAAAGGTACAGAAAGAAAACGCGGACGCCTATTTCGATTACGTGTTCTGTTCGGAATGGAACACGCTGATTTTCGAAGGGATCTGGAATCTCGGAAGTATGTTCCTTTACGGCGTGGCTTATTTCCTTTTAAAAAGCGATAATCCCGCCTATATGATCGCCCCCGGCGTTCTCATTCAGTTTTTAAGCTATATGGGGCTTGTATACGAACCGTTTTCCACGCTGTCCAACATCATTCAGCAGATGGCGGAAGTTTCGGCAAATCTCGAACTGATTCTCGAGATCAAGGATATGGAGCCTTCCATCAAAAACCCGGAGCATCCGAAATACCTTACCGATCCGAAGGGAGAGGTGGAGTTTAAAAACGTTACGTTCTGTTACGAACCGGGCGTCAGTATTCTGGAACATTTCGATCTGAAAGTCAGCGCGGGCGAAACGATCGCCCTCGTCGGAGCGACGGGTTCCGGAAAAACGACGATCATCAATATGCTGACCCGTTTTTACGACGTTACCGAAGGCTCGGTCACGATCGACGGAACGGACGTGCGCGATCTCGATCTCGGAAACCTGAGGCGCACGGTAGGCGTCGTCATGCAGGATCCTTTCATGTTCAAAGGCAGCGTGATCGACAATATCCGCTACGGCAGACCGGACGCTACGGACGAGGAGTGTATCGCCGCCGCGAAGGCGATCGGGGCGGACGCATTTATCGGGAAACTTTCTAAAGGCTACGAAACGGAGTTCGGCGAAGGCGGGAAGGGGCTTTCCGGCGGAGAAAAGCAGCTGATATCCTTTGCCCGCATTATTCTGAAAGATCCGAAGATCCTTGTTTTCGACGAGGCTACAAGCTCGGTGGACAGCGAAACGGAAGCGATGATCCAGCGTTCGCTCGAAAAGATCATCGAGGGCAGAACGGCTTTTTTCGTCGCGCACAGGCTCTCCACCATCAAAAAGTCGAACCGCATTCTGTATATCGGAAACAAAGGGATCCTCGAAGAGGGAAGTTTTGCGGAGCTTATGGCAAAAAAAGGGTATTTTTATTCTCTCGAAAACGCCTGAGACGGTTGACCTTTTTCCGAAACGGCGGGAGAACCGTTACGGGGAAAAGGAAAACGGAACGTTCTCAGCCGAAAACGTCCTTCGTTTCGGGAACGGGGGCAAACAGCGCGACGGCGCACGCGTAAACCACCAGCGCGCATCCGCTTGCGATATACCATACGGGATAAAATACGAAATTCGACAGAAGGAGAAGAAGCACGCCGTACAAGGCATACTTCTTCCCCTTTTTTCTTTCAAAGGAATTTCGGAAAAAGGCGCGGAAGGGCTTTTTTTCGGGAAGGCGGGGAAGGTCGGTCTCCGGCAGACAGCCGTATTCTCTGACGGCGGGCAGAACGGTTGACAGAGGGATCGCCCGGATCCTGCCGCCGAAACCGGAAGCAAAGGACAACGCTTTTTCCGAAAACTCGTTTCCGATCAGAAGAAGGTTTTTCCCCTGCGGCGTCTTTTTGTAGCACTCGATCACGTCGTTTACGGTAAGGGGATCGTAAACGATCTTCCAGGCAACGAAGTTTTCGCCGAGAACGATACAGTCGTTTTGCACCATCGGTCTTTTACCGATTTTGGTAAAGTAATCGGTGAAAACGGTCAGAAGGGTTTTATCGTCCGCAAGGAGCATCGCCTGCGTTGCGCCGCGCATGTTTTTTTCGTCCGCCGCCTTCAGATCCAGAAAGGAAACTTTTCTTTTCACGCGGAGAGTATAAAGCGACAGAACGATCGCGGCGCAGAAAAAAGCGATCAGGTAAGAGGGAAACGTTTTCCCGAAATAATAGACCGCTACGGTCGACGAGGCGAAAAAGACGATCGCGCCGAGAAAGGCGCCGTCCGTAACGCAGGGCAGAAGATATTTTTTCATACCCGTAATTTTTGCCATTTTTATCCTCATTTATTCCGTCCGAAGGTTACGCTGTCTTTATATTCTTTTGCGGGAAAAGCGGCAGCGGCGGCAAAAAACTTGATATTCGGGAAAAGATGTGTTAAAATAGAAATATGACGATTTTGTTTTTCGGCGGCACGTTCGATCCGCCGCACAAAGAGCACGTCGCGATGGCGGAAGAAGCGGTAAAGCAATTCCGTCCGGATAAACTTATCATCATGCCGACCTTTCTGCCGCCGCATAAGGAAACGTTTTTCTGCGCGCCCGCCGCAGACAGGCTTGCCATGTGTAAGCTTGCGTTTTCCGGGATCCCGTGCGCGGAGATCAGTGATTATGAGATCGCGGCGCAAGGGAAAAGCTATTCCTGCGTTACGATGAAAGCGTTATCCGAAAAATATCGCGGGGCAAAGATCCTGTTTCTGATGGGAACGGATATGCTCGATTCTTTCGATCGCTGGAAAAATCCGGAAGTGATCCTGCAATATTCTCTTCCCGTTCTCTGCGAAAGGGAAGGAGACGGCGTAGCGGCGGAAGATTCGGTAAAACGCTTTTATGAAAAATTCGGCGTGAGACCGGAAGTTCTTGCCTATTCGGGGAAAAACGTTTCCAGCACGGCGTATAAGATCGATCGGTTGCTCGGGCTTCCCACAGGGGATATCGTTCCCGAAAAAGCGGAGAGCTATGCCGATAAGAACGGTTTGTACGCTCCGGACGAAAGATTTCTCTTTCTGCGGTCTCATTTAAAGCGCAGCCGCCTGATCCACACCGCAGGAGTGATGAAACTTGCGATAAAACTTGCAAAAAAAACGGGCGCGTCGACGAAAAAGGCGTTTATCGCCGCCGCCCTGCACGATTGTGCGAAATATGAAGATCCTGCCGGATACCCGTCGTTTTCTCTGCCGGAAGGGGTGCCGGAACCCGTCGTTCATCAGTTTCTCGGCGCTTTTATCGCGGAAAACGTGCTCGGGGAAAAGGACGAGGAGATCCTCGGGGCGATCCGTTGGCATACGAGCGGAAAGCCGGATATGACCCTTCTCGAAAAAATCGTTTTTTCGGCGGATATGGCGGAGGAAAACCGCGTTTATCCCGGGGCAGAGGAACTTCGAGCCGCGCTTGAAAAGGATTTCGAAACAGGTTTCCGCCTGTGCCTGAAGCGTTCGTACGAGTTTGTGATCGGATCGGGAAAACCCGTTTACGGTCTGACGAGAGAAGCCGCGGAATATTATTCCGCATTGTAAAATCAAAACGAAAAAGGAGATATCGAATATGGAAGCATCCGAAAAGGCTAAATTGATATGCGATACGCTTTCCGCAAAGAAGGCGTACGACATCGTGAAACTCGACGTGGCGGGGAAGACCGTTCTCGCCGACTACTTCATCATTGCGAGCGGTAAATCGACCACGCAGGTGCGCGCCTTAGCGGAATACTGCATGGAAGCCGTCGAGAAAGAGGGCGGCGAAGTGAGACGGAAGGAAGGTCTTTCCGATTGCAGGTGGGTCGTTGTGGATTTCGGCGACGTGATCCTGCACGTGTTCAACGACGAGACCCGTCTTTTTTATCATCTCGAAAGGCTTTGGTCGGACGGTAGCAACGCCGAAAAAATCGACTGAGTGGCAAGCCCCGTTTCGGCAGGATCCAAGGTTTTTCGACAAAATCCGCAGTGAGAAAGATCCCGCGGAAACCCGACGGACGACCGCGGGAATTTGTCATGCATATTTTTGTCGGAACGAAAAACGCGGAATTTGTCGAAACGAAAAACAAAACACTGCATTAAAAATGCAAAAAATGTCGAAAAAAACTACGGCATAAAAAATACGGGAAATCGTTCCGCACGTCCGGGACGCTGCGAAAAAACAACGGTTTTCCGAAAAAGGAACATATGAAAAACTTTTTCAAACTTTCCGAAAGAGGAACGACGGTCAGAACGGAAGTCATCGCCGGTCTGACCACTTTCCTTGCCATGGCGTATATCCTCATGGTAAACCCGTCGATTTTCTCCGCGCTCGTAACGAACGGAGACGGTTCTTTTTACAATGCGATGTATATTTCGACCGCGCTTTCCGCGATCGTCGGTACGTTGCTCATCGGGCTTCTTGCCAATCTGCCGCTGGCGCAGGCTCCCGGCATGGGCTTGAACGCGTTTTTCGTGTATACCGTCTGTCTTGCGCTCGGTTTCACGTATGCGAACGCTCTCGTGTTCGTTCTGCTTGACGGCGTCATATTCGTTCTGCTCACCGTAACGGGTCTCAGAAAAATTATTTTCGACGCCATTCCCGCCGTCGTGAAAGCGGCGATCCCCGCAGGTATCGGTTTGTTTATCGCATTTCTCGGACTTCAGGACTCCGGTCTGGTCATAAAAGACGAGAGTACCGGCGTAAAGCTTGCTTCTCTTAACCTTTTCGGCGGGGCGGATTGGGCTTCCGTGATGCCCCTTATCGTGATGATCGTCACGATGCTGGCGATCGCCATCCTTTCCCAGAAAAAGGTGAAAGGCGCGATTTTGTGGGGGATCCTCGGCGGAACCGCTCTGTATTATTTTCTCGCCGGAGTGAGCATTCGCGGTTTCTACACGAATTTCTGGGCGGGAAAAACGCTTAACCCGATTTCGGCGTTCAAAGATTTCGGATCGCAGGCTTTCGGCAAAGTGTTTACCGAAGGGTTTGATTTCTCCGTCTATCTTTCCGGGCACAACACGGGCGATCTCGTGCTTTCGCTTATTACAACCTCTCTTGCATTCTGCATGGTCGATATGTTCGATACGCTCGGAACCCTTTACGGCGCATGCAGAGGGGGGAATCTTCTTACCGTAAACGAGGCGGGCGAAGAAGTCGTTCCCTCGATTAATCGCGCCATGCTTGCGGACGCTCTCGCGACCTGCACGGGCGCCGTGTTCGGCACGTCCACCGTTACCACCTTTGTGGAATCTTCTTCCGGCGTGGCTGCGGGCGGCAGAACGGGTCTGGCTTCCATGGTGACGGCTGCGCTGTTCGCGGTGTCTCTTTTCCTTGCGCCTTTCGCGTCGCTCGTTCCCGCATGCGCGTATGCCGCGGGGCTTGTGTACGTAGGCGTTCTTATGATGGGTTCGGTAAAGGCGATCGACTGGTCCTCGCCCGAAGAAGCCGTTCCCGCATTCCTCACGATCGCGCTTATGCCGTTCACGTATAACATTTCTTTCGGTATTGCGTTCGGGTTGATCTCTTACGTCGTCATCAAGCTGTTTACCGGTAAGTACAAACAGATCAGGATCGCAACGGCGGCGATCGCCATTCTTTTCCTTCTGATGTTCTTTATGACCCACTGATCGGAATCAACCGAATCAAATGTCTTTATCGTCCTCGATCCGGCGGAATTGTTCGGGTTTGAGGACGATTCCTTTTAAAGCGATATCCGGCTTTTTCCGCGTCTTACGGCGCGGTTTTCTTTTTTCTTTCTTGCAGATATAATAAATTTTGGGATCCGCGTCTTTCTCCGCGTTTTCGTTTCCGTTTGCCGTACGAAGGGCATGGCAGGAATTTCCTTCTTTTTCTTTTTTCAGAAAGTTTGCGTAAAGCCTTCCGAAACGCAGAAGAAAAACGAAAGAAAAACAGAAACAGAAAACGGCGAGCGTGATCAGGAGCCCCTGCGCGACGTTCGGCATGCGACAGGCAAATCCTCCTTTTTCCGATGTCGGTATCATTGTACCATACGGGAGATCGCAAACGATGTCTTTTCGGAAAGGATTTCCGCTTATTTTGTCGGAAGGTATTTTTTGAGGAACAGACGTAAATTTTTTCGTTTAAAAAGAAGCTTTGCGGGGCATAATAGGGGTGTTATGACGAATTTGCGGGAATACGAAAAACAAAACGACGTTGTTTCTCCGTCGCCTTCGTCGGAAACGGGAATCCCGGTTCCGCAAAGCCCCGATCCGATCGGTCTGCCGTTTCCGGCTGCGCCCGCCCTTGCGGATCCGCTGAAAGATACGGCGAGGATCTTCGGCAGAAGCGAAGAGGAAATGGCGAAAGAATTCAAACTTTTCAAGGCACGGAAACTTTTTCGGAAGTTCGACGCCGATCTCACGGTCGTTTCCTCTGCCGACGTGCTGGACGATAAGATCGCGGAAGCGATCGCCCTCGGGTTCGGCAGCGTGACCGTGCTTCCTTTTTACGCCGCAAGGGCGTGCGCCGCGTTGAGAGGAAAGGGAATAAAGGTTTTTGTCGCCGTGTGTTATCCCTTCGGGGAAGATCTGCCGAAGGCGAAGCTTGCCGCGTTGAAGAAAACGGTCGAGCTCCCGTGCGACGGCATTTTCTTTCCGATCGGCGTCACTTTTTTGTCGGGCGAGCCGGAAAGATTGAAAAGAACGATAAAAAAAGCGGTGAAGATCTGTCGGAAAAAGGAAATGTACGCTTGCCTCGAGTGCTCCCGTTTCGGCGCGGCGGAAATCGAAAAAGCGGTAAAGATCCTGAGCAAGGCAGGGGTAAAAACGATCGTAACGGGGAGCGGATATTATCCTTCCGAAGACCTTTTTCTCGAGGCGAAAACGGTGAAAGGCGCGCTCGGAGCGGCTTGTACGGTATGTTCGGCGGCAAAGGTTTCGGACGGAAACGAGCTGATCCGGCTTTTCGGCTATGCCGATCGGGTATTTCTTCCTAACGGCGGGAAGATCGCGGAAGAGATCAGAAGCTCCCTCGGATATTGACGAGTGCATCCGAAGGACCGTAAAAAAGAGAAAAAGCAGAAAAAGTGTTGTCGGCATGCGATAATGCTTTACATTCGCGAAACAAAGGGATATAATAATAACGATAGGCTTAGCATTCGCCGTTACTAATTACCTTAAAGGCTTCTTTTCCGCCCTTTTTCCCGATTTCTCGCCGTAAAAATAGTTAGTGACGGCGAATGCTAAGCCTAAATAATCTTTGGGGCGGAGTGAAATTCTCCACCGGCAGTGAAGTTTTCTTTCGCGCGTTCCCGCGCGGGGAAGCGAAGTCTGCGAGAGCTTTGGCTTTGACGAAGTGCGATCCTTCGACCGACGGTACAGTCCGGATGAAAAAAGATTTCTTTTTCGTAAAAACAGGCGGTGTTCGGTCACCGCCCGCCCCGCGATCGGAAAATCCGGAAAAATTTTCGGGTTTCGGTTGCGGGCGTTTTTTTGAAAAAGCGCCCCCGAAAGGCGGTATGTATGGAAAAAGAAAAGCAAGCCGGGACGAATCGTTCCGGTCAGAACAAGGCAAAAAAAATCGCGCTTACGGCAGTGGCGCTCGCGCTTTCCTATGCGGTATCTCTGATCAGTTTTCCGCTGTTCCCGGCGGCGCCGTGGCTGAAACTCGATTTTTCGTATGCGATCATGTTGCTTGCGGCGTATCTTTTAGGTCCGCTCGCGGCGGAAGCGATCGTTCTTCTGTTGCAGGTTTTATCCCTGTTCAACACGCAGACGGGCGGCGTGGGCGAGCTTGCGAACTTCATTATGTCGAATATCTTCGTCGTTTTGCCGGCAGTCGTATATCGGTATAAAAAGGGACTCGTCAGCGTGATCGTAACGCTGATTCTCTGTTCCGTCGGACAGATCTTTGCGGCAATTTTCACGAACGCTTTGCTTTTATATCCTTTATTTTTCGGAGGCGGCGCAAGCGCGAAATTCTGGGGAACGGTCTGGTATATCGTCGCGTATAACGCGATCAAGTGCGTTTCCAACGGTCTGATCACCGTTCTGATATACAAACGATTGAGAAACCTGTTGTCGAAATGGGTTGAGTTGAGGTGAGTATGGCGGAATATATTTCCGAAAATTCTTCCGATACGGAGAGGATCGCGGAAGCCTATGCAAAAACCCTTTCCGCGGGAGACGTCGTTCTGCTAAAAGGCGAAATGGGGGCGGGAAAAACGGTGTTTGCAAAGGGTGTGGCGCGTGCGCTCGGTATAACTGCCGAGGTGACAAGCCCCACGTATGCCTATATGAACGATTATGACGGAAAACTCTATCATTACGACTGTTACCGGCTTTCCTGCGGGGAAGACGCGGAATCGCTCGGGCTTACCGACTATTTTTCCGGTAACGGTATTTGTCTCGTGGAGTGGAGCGAAAACATTGCCGACGTGCTGCCCGAAAACGCAAAAACGGTAATAATAGAAAAAATTTCGGAAAACAAAAGGAAGATCACGTTATGAATTATCTTGCGATCGATACGAGCGGCGGTTATCTCACCGTGGCGGCGAGGGGAAAGAAAAGTTGCCTGATCTATCGGGAAGACGTAGGGCTTCGCCATTCCGTCACGCTGATGGACGCGGTGGAAGAATGTCTCGGGAAAGCGGAATTACCCCTCGGCGATGTCGACGTGTTCGCCTGCGCGGTCGGGCCCGGTTCGTTTACGGGCATCCGCATCGGCGTAGCCACCGCCAAGGCGTTCGCCTATGCGAACAATGCAAAGGTGTTAGCCGTAACCTCTTTCGAATCGCTCGCATATAATGCAGGGAAAGAAGGAACGAAACTCGTTCTGATCGACGCGGGGCACTCTTATCGCTATGCCTGCGGGTTCGATAAAGACAATAAAATCGTCCTTTCCCCTTGCTATCTTTCCGACGGAGAGATCGCAAAGCTCGTTTCTTCCTACGACGCCGTGATCGTGCCTTCTCCGTACGGGTTCGAAGGGGAGATCGAGGCAAATGCCGGCAAGGGGTTCGTTCTTGCAACGGAAGCGAAACTCGGCGAGGCGAGCGAAGATCGCGAGACTCTCGTTCCGCTGTACGTCAGAAAAAGTCAGGCGGAGGAGAATGCGGAGAAAAGCGGGGAGAACGGGCAGTGAAGATCCGTCGTTGGGAATTTCGGGATAATCTGCCGGTATCGCGGCTCGAAGAAAAATATTTCCCCGATCCGTGGAGTGTGGAAATGCTTTCGGAAACGTTTCTTTCCGGGCGGTTTCTCGGGCTTATCTGTGAGGAAAAGGGGGAGATCGCGGGGTATATCGGCACCACGTATTGTCTCGACGAAGCCGAAATTACCATGATCGCCGTAAGCGAGGCGTTCCGCCGCAAAGGCGTTGCGTCCTCTCTTCTTTCCTCGGCGGAAAAGGCGCTTGCCGATCTCGGCGTGAACAGAATGCTTCTCGAGGTGAGAAAGAGCAACGAGGGCGCGCAGGCGTGCTATCGCAAAAACGGTTATACTTTTCTCGCCGTACGCGAAAGATATTATCGGAATACGGAAGACGCTTTGATTATGGAGAAGAAATTCTGAAAACATTCATAGCGGGTCTGCCCGCCGTCGTACAGGGAGAAGGGATCCCTTTTCTCTTTCTGCACGGTTATCTCGCATCCAAAGAAACTTTTGCGTTTCAGATCGGCTTTTTTGCCAGATTTTATAAAGTGATCGCCCCGGATATGACCGGGTTCGGAGAAAACGCGCCGATGACCCGCCCGTATACGCTCGACGATTATGCCGACGAGATCTCCCGCGTGCTGGACGAGATCGGCTCGGATACCGTTTACGTGCTCGCCCATTCTTTCGGCGCGCGGGTGGCGGTGCGGCTTCTTTCCCGCGGGGAAAAGAGAATTTCGAAACTCGTTCTGACGGGTGCCGCCGGCATGAAAAACAGAAGCCTTTTCCTAAAAGCAAAAAAAAGAACTTTCCGGTTGTTGCGCCGTTTTCTGCCGAAAGAAAAACTGATCGGGTTTTATTCGTCGGATTACCGCGCGCTTTCTCCCGTAATGAAAAAGAGTTTTCTTTCCGTCGTGAACGAAACGCTTGACGGAGAATATGCGAAAATACAAATACCGACGCTTCTGGTGTTTGGGAAAAAAGACAGAGAAACGCCCCTTGTCCTGGCGAAACGAATGAAGAAAACCGTGAAATGCGGAAAACTCGTCGTTCTGCCGGACTCGGGGCATTTTTGTTTTTCGGAAAAACCGGATCGGTTCAACGGTGCGGTGCTTAAATTCTTACTGGAGGGGAAATGACCGGGTTTTCGTTTTGGGGAATGGCGTTCGGTTTCGTTACGGCTCTTTGCTCGTCTTTCTTTCTTGCAAAAAAATTTTTTGCCGTATTCCAGCAGACTTCCTATCGGGGAAGGGAGTACGTGCGAAAACTCATTATATGCGTCCCGGGGCGGATCATCGCGCTTTTATGCGTCGGTCTGCTCTATGGTGCGTCGGTATATTTTGCGGAGGGGAAGACGGCGGTGACCTACGTGCCTCTTTTGTCTTTCGTCTTGTTTTCGGCGTGTTACGGCGTTGTTTGTAAACCGGTCGTAAAAACGGCTTTTACGGCGAGGATGAAGAGGATCTTTGTGACGGGCACTTTGCTTTTCGTCTTTTCCGGAGCGATTCTCGGCGGGTTTGTTTTTTCCCCCGTCGTCGGGTTTCTGCTTGTGAGCCTTACTCCCGCGGTTCCGCTTTCGGGAGCGTTGCCCTGGTTTGGTTACGATCGGGCGAAATATCGGCAGGCGAAAGAAAAATGCAAACAAAGGCTGGCGGAGTATCCGGAATTGATCCGCGTCGGGATCACGGGGAGCTGCGGAAAAACTGCGGTAAAAAATTATCTGAATAAAATGCTTTCGGGATCGTTCGACGTGCTTGCCACGCCGAAATCGTTCAATACGCCGCTCGGGATCTGCCGCGCGACGGAAAAACTTTGCGGCGATACGGAAGTATTTCTCGTCGAAATGGGAGCGAGAAAACGGGGAGATATCGCAGAGCTGTGCGACATGGTTTCCCCTTCGGTCGCGGTGCTTACGTCGGTCACGGGACAGCACCTCGAAACGTTCGGGTCGGCGGAGGAGATCGCCCGGACGAAATACGAGCTCGTCCGTGCCGTCGGGGAAAAGGGTTTTGCCGTTTTTTCCGCCGATTCTCCCATGCTTGCCCCCCTTTACGCTTCCGCTCCGTGCGAAAAAATCTCCGTCGGCTTCGGCGGAGAAAGAGATGGTGTGAAAGCGGAAAATTTCAGACAGGGCGAACGAGGATCCTCTTTCGATCTTTGGATGGAAGGCAAAATGTATCCGATCGAAAATTCTCTCGTGGGAAAGTTTTCCGCAACAGATATCTGCCTTGCCGCAGCCGTCGCCAGAAAACTCGGCGTTCCGCGGGAAAAGATCGCTTCGGCGGCGTGTCGGCTGAAGGCTGTGGAACATCGTCTTTCCGTATCCGTCACGCCGGGCGGCGTTACGATCGCGGACGACGGCTATAACGCCAATCCGGAAGGGATCGTCGCCGCGGCGGAGTTTCTCGATACGTTTTCGGGAAAAAAGATCGTAGTCACGCCGGGGCTTGCGGAACTCGGGAGATTCCGCAGAGTCTGTAACGAAAACGCGGGGCGGGTTCTCGCCGCACATGCGGATACGATCGTGGCGATCGGAAAAAACGGCGGTCCGATCGTGCGGGGCGCGGGCGGTCGGTGCGAAACGGTTCGGGTACGCTCGCGGGAAAAGGCGAAAAAGTTTCTCGAGGGAAAGACGGGGCGGGGAGACGTCGTTCTCTTTCTGAACGATTTTCCCGACGTGTTCTGAAAACCTATGCCAGACAAGAGTAATACGAATCTTGGTCTGGCGGCGTATTTTTGACTAATACTTCGTTACGCTCACGGCTTATACGTCAAGTATTAACCCGTTCGCGTGCCTTGTCTTAGCCTAAAAATCCGCCGTCAGACTTGCCCGCAACCAAAACGTCGCTATTTTCGATGATTTTTGGTAAAGGCGAGCGCAGACGTACTTGATGTACTTCAAACGAGAATTTGCCAAAAAGCGCGGAAATAGCGGCGTTTTGGCAAGGTTCGTATTATTCTTGTCTGGCATGGATCCCGTGAGATTAAAAGGAGGATAAGTATATGGAAAACGTACTTGTATTTTTCGGAGGAGTATCCTGCGAGCATGATATTTCCGTGATCACCGGGGTGATGACGGTAAACAGCCTGAGATCGCCCTACCGCGGTATTCCCGTTTATGTAAATCGCGAGGGGAAATGGTTTACGGGCGAAAAGTTGAAGGACGTCGGTTTTTACCGGAAGTTTGACGAAAGGAAAGTAAAACGGGTTTGCCTGATCGCGGGGGAAAGGTGCCTTTACGAGGTGAAGAGACGGGGAAAGAAAACGGAAGTCGCATGCGCGCTCAACTGCATGCACGGATTGAACGGTGAGGACGGAACGCTTGCGGGCGTGCTCAGAATGTCCGATATCCCCCTCGCTTCGCCGTCCGTCTGCCCGTCGGCGGTGTGTATGGATAAGTATTATTCCAAACTGATCCTCGCCGGGCTTGACGTGAGTTATCTCCCTTACGTAAAGATCGATCGGGAAAACTACTTCGAAAAAAGGGAGCTTGCGGAAAAGATGATCGCGCAGAAACTCGGGTTCCCGCTGATCGTGAAACCGGCGTGCCTCGGGAGCAGTATCGGCATTACCGTGGTAAAGAGGAAAGAAGATCTTCCCGCCGCCCTTGCGGAAGCCTTTCGTTACGACGGAAAGGCGATCGCGGAACAGGCGCTCGAAAAATTCCGCGAGATCAATTGCGCCGCTTACAAAAGCGGGAAAGGGATCGTCGTTTCCGAATGCGAAGAACCTTTCACCGCGCACGACATTCTGACCTTCGGGGATAAATACGGGGGCGAGGGAAGAAGGAAATTTCCCGCGGAGATCGGGGAAAGGCTGGCTTCCCGTATCCGCGAAACCACGAAATACGTATACCGTAAGCTCGGTTTCGTCGGCGTGATCCGCGTGGACTTTCTGCTTGACGGCGATAAGATCTACGTGAACGAGATCAACACCGTTCCGGGGTCTCTCGCCTATTATCTCTTCTGCCGATCCACGGAAGAGTTTCCCGATATGCTTGCCGGGATCGTGAAAACGGGGATCGCCGATTACGAAGACTATAAATCGAACGAATTTACATATTCTTCCGGCAGTCTTTTCGACGGAGCGTGCCTGAAAAAGGGAGGAAAGAACGAATAAGGGGGAACAGGGCGATAAAACGGCTTTTTTTCGTCGGGGAAAGAGGAGTCTGTCCGTACAAAAGGGGCTGAAAAGAGGCGGGAGGAGAGAAACGCGGGAACAAAAGCGGGCGATCCGACCTCGTTTCGTCTCGTTTTCTGCCGAAAAGCGGGGCAGGATGATTCAAAATCGATCTCAAACGCTCCGAAAACGAGAAAAGGAGAAAAATTTATTGACAGATATTTCCGCATGTGTTATAATAATTAAAAGCTAAATTATCGCTATAAGGGTATAAGGGGAGATTTTACGAAAAGTACCCGCATTTGGCGGATAAGTTCGGGGGCGTCGGATGGCGTTTGTCTATATCGGGGCGGGGATTTTGTCGGCTGCGGCATTTTTCTTTGTCGATTTGTACTTAAATAAAATAACGAAAGGAAGCAAACGCGTATCGATGGTTTTATCGTCGATACTGTTTGCTTTATTCTTTTTTCGCTATCTTCTCGGGGACGACGCGATCGAACTCACGATCGGTCTGAACGTTTATTCCCCCTTCGGTTACGACGGGCAGGTTTTTGTCATTCTTTCCCTTCTCGTGCTGTGGGCGGGGTATTCCGCGGTCACCCTTCTCGTAATGTCGCCTTATTTTAACGAGAGCGTGAAATGCGTGAACGGGCTTGTGAAATATTATGCGACGCCCGTATTTCTGATCCGTCTTTGCACTCTGCCTCTCACGGCGGTTGCCTTAGAAGGTCGTGGCGTTCTGTCTTCCTTTTCGGTAAGAGAACTCGTTCATGCCTTCGAGATCGGCGCAGGGCTTTCAATGTGTTTTTCCGTATGGAAGAAAAATCCGAAAACGCATTTTTCGAAAAGGGAATTTCTCCCGGGACTTTGCGCCGCGGTCGCGATGTTCCTCGTATCTATGCCGGCGTGCGTTCCGCGCGCGTTTTTCGGCAACCTTCCCGAATCGGTGAAAATCAAGGATTTTTCCCTCATTCACCGCCTTTTCGTTTATGCGGCGATCCTTTTTCCCGTCGCGTTTTACTTTTTGTTGCGTAAAAAAGAATTCGAGCAGAAACGTTTCGCACTGCTTTATCTCTCCCTTTCCGCACTTACGAGTTATTGCTACAGATACACTTTGTCTACCTTCGTCCACGTGACGGCGTGGCCCTTGCACCTTTGCAACACGGCGATGTTCATCGTTCCGCTCTGTTTGATGTTCAAGTGGGACAAGCTGTACTATTTTACGCTGTTTATCAACGTATTGGGGGCTTTTTTCGCAATGCTGATGCCGAATTATGCGGATACGGTCAATGCGATCTCTCCCGATTGCGTCAATTTCTGGATCAATCATTTCTGCGCGTTTTTCATGCCGGTTCTTCTCATCGCTCTGCGTATTTATCCCCGTCCGAAGATGAGGCAATTCGTTTATTCGCTTCTGGCGTTCGCCGTGTATTTCCTGCTGATCCTGTTTATCAACGCGTGGTTTTCCAATTACGGTTCGGTAGATTTCTTCTTTTTAAACAGCGATTATATTGCGGAAAAACTCGGCAAGTGGGCGGAAAATCTGAGAAACGCCGTATGGTCGTTCCGTCTTAACGGGCTGAATTTTACCTTTTATCCCGTATATCAGACTGTGTTTTTCTTCGTATACGTGCTGCTCGCTCTGGCGATGTGGTTTTTATACGAACAATTCTTCCAGGTGGGGGATCTCTATCTCGAAATGGGAGAGCGAAATAAAAAAATCAAAGCGGACAGGCTTGCGCTCGAGGTCCGCATGGCAGGCAGAAGTATGGATCAACCGGTCAATCCCGCGGGAGCGGACAAACTTATTTTAAGAAACTTTTCGAAAAAATACGCCACGAGCGACGTTTACGCCGTGCGGGACGCCAATCTCGAGATCGAAGGCGGAACGATCTTCGGCTTTCTGGGACCGAACGGGGCGGGGAAAAGCACGATCATCAAAAGCATCGTCGGGATACAGACGATCACGAGCGGCGAGATCGAGGTTTGCGGATACGACGTCGAAAAACAACCCGTCGGCGCGAAACTGCAAACGGGATTCGTACCCGATCACTATGCTCTTTACGAAAACCTGACGGGCAGAGAATACGTCAATTATATCGCCGATCTCTATCACGTTTCCGAAGAAGACCGCACGAAGCGGATCAACGAATACGTGGAGCGGTTTTATCTGACGAACGCTTTCGACAATCAGATCCGCACCTACAGCCACGGCATGAAACAGAAGATCACCATTATGTCCGCCCTTGTGCATAATCCGAAGCTCTGGATCCTCGACGAACCGCTGACCGGGCTTGACCCCGAGAGTATTTTTCAGGTGAAGGAATGTATGAAAAAACATGCGGAAGAGGGGAATATCGTATTTTTCTCCAGCCATATCATCGACGTGGTGGAAAGGATCTGCGACCGCATTGCAATTATCAAAAAAGGGACGGTGCTTTGCGAAAAAAGCGTGAAGGAGATCGAGGCTTCCGGAGAACCGCTCGAAGATTTCTATATGCGCATGATCGGAGAGACGAAACATGACTGAAGAAGAGAGACGTTCGGAAGGGCGTTCCCTTCCGGGAGGGAAAGAAAATTCCTTCAAAGAGTCGTTATTCATTCTGAAAACGCTCACGATGATGCAGCTCAAAGAAAAGATCGATCTGAGTTACGTCGGAAATTTTCGCAAAACCCTCTTTAAAATCATATATTTTCTGCTTGAATTTGCCGCCGTTACGGCGATCTGTTTTCTTTTGTTTTACTTCGCGAAACTGTTCGGCGTTTTTTCCCTCGTGAACGACGTGCCGGTCTCCGTGGTCACGGTCGTGTTTACCTTCATGTTCCTCTTGTCCGTCGTTTCGAGCACGATCAGTCTCGTGAAGGCTCTTTACTTTTCGCGGGATAATCTGGTACTGCTGACTTTTCCCGCGAGACCTTCTCTGATCTTTCTTTCCAAGATCGCCGTATTTTATCTGTACGAACTGAGAAAGAACATCCTTTTTCTGATTCCGTTTTTCTTTGCGTACGGGATATCGAAAGGTATTTCGTTTCTTTATTATCCATGGGTGTTGTTCCTCTTTCTGTTCGTTTCGCTTCTGCCGGTACTGATCTCCGCGCTTTTGTCCATTCCCGCTCTTTTCGTTACGATCCTTCTGAGAAAGGTAAGACCGCTGCAATACGCGCTTTCGCTCGCGGGGGTCGGGATCCTTGTATTCGCCGTTTTAAAACTCATCGCGATGATCCCCGAAAATATCGACCTCGTGGCGACCTGGGGCACGACTTATTGGAAGATCCAGGATTTTCTGAACGGATTCACGAAAGTATGCGCTCCTTTCCACGCGCTTACGCAACTGATCGTGGGAAGAACGGTCGGGCTTACGCAAAAGTTGTTTTCCTTAAGAACGATCGTATACTTTGCGGCGCTTGCGGGAATAATCGTTGCGGCGGTGGCGGCATGTCTTCTTCTGTCCGGACCGCTGTTTTATAAAATGGCGTCGAAACCTTTCGAATACACCAAGAAACTGCATCCCGAAAAACTTGCGAACAAGCAAAGAGGCGCTTTCCGCTCGGCAGTCCGCAAGGAGCTTACGGTCGGTTTCCGCGATAATTCCATGCTGAGCCTTTTCGCGGTCGTAGTGATCGTCCAGCCGGTTGCGGTGATTCTGTTGAATAAGCTGTATTCGGCAATGAATACCCGCTATCTCGGCACGCAGATGACGGTCGGGTTCAACGTTCTCGTCATGCTTCTGATCTCCCTTCCGGCGAATATCTCCATGGCGAGCGTATACAGCCGCGACGGATCGGCAGGCTATCTCAACAAAGTGCAGCCCACCGATTACGCCCCCTTGTTGCTTGCGAAACTCGTCGGCAATCTCGCCGTAACGAGTCTGGGAACGGCGGTCACGGTGATCGCTTATTCCCGTTTCACCTCGTTCGGCGGGGTGAACGTTCTCGTATTCGTCACGTTGTCCGCTCTTGCCGTGTTTCATATTTTCCAAAGCGCGGAAATGGATATCATGAACCCGCAGACGGAGATCTATGCCACGTTCAGCGAACAGTCGAACAACCCGAACGAGAACAAATCCGCGTTGTTGGCATTCGTGATTTCGGCGATCGCGGCGGTCGCGGTGATTTTTCTTTCCATGGAAGGTCCCCTCGGCGCATGGATCAAACTTACGATTTTTTCCGTCGCGCTGGCAACGGTCAAAATTCTTTCCTTTGCGCTGAAAACGAAAGTATTCTATAAGGAGAGAAGCTGATATGAAAAAAACGGTAGTCATCGCGATCATTCTCGTTTATATCGCTTCGATCGTGATCGTCAACTTCTTCGGGCTCGAGATCTCCATATTCGACGGCAATACCTATGTTTCCGAGATCAGATGCGACAACCTGTATCTTCAGTCGGAAAACGGAGGGCAGATTCCTTATAAAAACGAGAGAGACGGAATGAAGTTTTTCTCCTTCGAATACGACGATTCCGGCGAGCCTTACACGAAAGAAAATATCGGTTTTAACCCGAACACCGTGGTTCTTCAATACCACGTATATCCCGAAAACGCAAACAACAAAAAGGTGAGCTTTATTTACGACGAAACGCTTGCCGGGGAAGACTGGATCTTTTTAAAAGACAAAGCTTCCGTCATATTCCTCGCACCGCAGTCGTCCATCACGGTGACGATCCGTTCGACGGACGGATCCAACAAAGAGGAAAAGATCTATATTTTCTGCAGAAGAAAATCACGCAAAACTTCGGCTTTAAAACTCGAGGGAAGAGAAAACCTTCCCGTATATGCCTGACATCCGTCGCCGCGGGCGAAAGCGGATGCCGAAAAATAAATCATCAGGAGAAAATTATGCAAGTTGTATTCAAAAGACTGATCGCCGTTATGATCGTCGTAAGCGTGGCTCTGTCGTGCGCCGGACTTACCCTGTCGTGCGGAGGCTCGCTGAAACTCGAGGAGATCTCCGTTGCGAGCGGCTCGGTGCAAACGGAAGCGAAAATCGGGGAAACGCTCGATTTTTCCGGCATCAGAGTGACCGCGCGCTATAATGACAAAACTTCGAAAACCCTTTCCTTTGCGGACATCGTTCTTACCTTCGAGGGGAACGCCCTTTCCGAAAAAGACGAAACCGTCACGCAGAAAACGGGTACGAAAAAGATCGAAGTATCTTATAAGGACGCAAAAACTTCCTTTACCGTCCGCGTGACCGATCCCGACGGGAGCGACGAAGATTTCATCGTGACGGGGTATGAAAACGACGTCCGCATGACGAAGTTCAGTTCCATCGTTTCGGAAGCGGGCAGCGCGAAATACGGCGAAGCGGAATACGAAGGGCAGTTTTTCAAGACGGAAGATCCCGTGTATTATGCGGGAGACGACAACGCTTTCCGCTATCTCCCTCAGGTCACCGTAATGGATAACGAGACGGGGGAATTTTCCTCTCTCGATCGTTTCCGCTCGGTCACGACCGTGACCGTGAAAGGGGAGACGGACGACGTGACCCTTACGGCAAAGAAGGGCGAGGAAGACTTTACGACCCGTTATTACGACGGGGAGACCCTATATCTTACCTCTTACGACGCGAAAAACGAATACGTTTTCGAAGAGGTCTCCGTCGGCAAACGGTTTGTTCTTTCCGTGTTGCCGGCAAGCAGCTATGAACTCAGCAAGCAGTTTGCCGCTTCTTCCGTTACCGTTTCCGTGATCGACGGATATAACGTTTACGAAGGGAAAGATCTCGCCGTGATCGAGAATTCGTCCATTCCCGAAAGGATCGAGACGTTTGCCGCGCTGAAGGAAGAAAAAGGTCTTACGGACGTCAATACGAAAGCCGTCGTGTTCCAACGCGACATCCGCCTTACCGCGAGCGACATTCCGTCCGCGTTCACCTACACGGTCAAAAAGCCTTTCAGTTACTATGAGGGCAGCGGCGCGGATAAAAAAGTGGTTGCGTCCTACGAAGAACGGACTTTCCTGCGCGATCTTACCTTCGGCAATACGACCTTCCTTTTCCTGCGCGAACTCGCGGAGAACGAATCGTTCTCGGTGATAGGTAACTATTATTCGCTCGATCTTTCCGAGGTTCCCCTCGTCGCTTCTTTCGATTCGGAAGAAGGCGTAGGATACGGCTCGGATTACTCGAACGCTTCGTTGATGAAGATCTGCGGAACGGACGAATCGGTCAAATCCGATTTTACGGTATCGGCCAGAGTGGAAAACCTGAACGTGATCGGAAACGCCAACAGAAGTGAGTGGAAAGACGAAAACGACAACCCCGTTTATGCGGGAGGTCTTATCTTCCTGAAATCGGGTTTCTGCAAGCTCGATATCGATAACGTTCTGCTCAAAACTCTTTTCATCGCTTTATTCCCCGAATTCGAATGTGCGTTCAACGTTCACCGCGTGAAGTGTTACGATTCTTACCAGTCGGCAGGGTATATGTGGGGCGCTGCCACGCTGAACATTTCGGAATCCAATTTCGAAAGAGCGGGCGGTCCGTTGTTTATTCTTACCCATTACAATCCGACCACGGATAAACATTCCTATCCCACCATGCATGCGGTCGATTCCACGCTGATCAGCAACGTGACGGGCAGCGAGATCTGGTTCTCTTCGATCGACGGGGCTTCCGCCATCATCGCGGAGATCAAAAAATTCAACGCACTGTTCAATTCATTCGGAAAATCGCTTACCACAACGGCGAACAAAAAGGAAGTCCTCAATCTGGTCTGCCTTCTCATGCCGAACGGCACGGGAACGAGCGTCATTTCCAACAACGACACGATGGGGCTTGCCGACATCACCGCGAACGGCAAAACGACCACTCTTTCCAGAATGGAGAATAATGCTTTCGGCCAGACCTTGAAATCGATCACGAAACAAGGCGCGCCGACGTTCAACGTCAACACGGAATCTCTGCTTTATTATAACGGGAATACCGTTGCCTGGGCGCCGAATTTCGGCAGCGACGCATCCTATGCGGATTTTGTCGCAAGCGATCACCTCGCGCTCAACTATCAGGGGATCGGTCTGATGCTCGGTTTCTATGCCGCACAGGCGTAAGCGACCGTAAATAAGCGGATATAGGTTTGTTATCAACGTTTTTTCATCCTCTCGCGAAAGATTTTCGCGAGGGGATTTTTCTTTCGGACACACGGTTTCCCGTTGCAGCTTTTTCCGCAGCGCGAGCAGGGATCTGTCCCGCGGGCGGGAAGGACGGCGAGCGAAAAGATCGCCGCGGATAGTACAAGAGATAAAATTTCGTCGGGAAAGAGCATGCCGGACGTTTCCTTTTTCTTTTTTTAAACCTATGTCCGGCAGCGTGCGAAAATGCGAAAAAAGCGAAAATGCCCGCAAAATCGTTGAAATGATTTTCGATTTGTGCTATACTTGTGCCAAACAGATATCGTCTGCGGTATCCGCAGGCGAAATAACCGGAAAAGGAGTTTGAAAAACATGAGCGATAAAAAGGAAAAACTCAGCCGCGGCGCCGAGCTGGAAAAGAAACTTTCTTTCAAGAAGGTCAACTATTTCGAAGGATGCGACGAAAAGAAAAAGGAAACGGTTTACGCTTACGCGGAAGAATATAAAGCTTATCTCGACGAGTCGAAAACGGAGAGGGAAGCCGTACGTACTTCCGTCGCCCTGGCGGAAAAATACGGGTTCACCCCTTACGCGTTCGGCGAAAAACTGAGCGCGGGGGACAGAAAGTATTACAATAACAGAGGGAAGAGCCTCGTTTTGTTTAAAGTGGGCAAAGAAGATATGGCGAAGGGCGGGGTTCGGATCCTTGCTTCTCACATCGATTCTCCCCGTCTCGATATCAAACAGAATCCGTTATACGAAGACAGCGGAATGGCGTTCTTAAAAACCCATTACTACGGCGGGATCAAAAAATATCAGTGGACGGCGATCCCTCTCGCTTTGCACGGAACGGTCGTTCTGTCCGACGGAAGCGTAAAAACGGTTAAAATCGGCGATAACGAAGGCGATCCCGTGTTCTACGTGAACGACCTTCTTCCTCACCTTGCGAGGGAGCAGGCGCAGAAGACGATGGGACAGATCATCGACGGCGAAACGCTCAACGTGCTCGTCGGCGGCTATCCTTTCCGCGACGACGACGTGAAGGAAAAGATCAGACTGACCGTCCTCGAAAAGCTGAACGAGCTTTACGGCATGACGGAAACCGATTTCCTGAGCGCGGAGCTTTGCGCCGTTCCCGCGTTCAACGCAAGAGACATCGGATTCGACCGCGCGCTGATCGGCGGTTACGGACACGACGATAAAGTCTGCTCTTATCCCGCGCTCACCGCGATTTTAAACGACAAGAGCGACGAGCATACCGTGATGGTCGTACTTGCCGATAAAGAAGAGATCGGCAGCGAGGGCAACACCGGCATGCAGTGCTATCTGTATGAGGATATTCTCAACGCGCTTGCCGCTTCGCAGGGGAAGAACCCGGCGGAAGTGAGAAACGCGAGCATCTGCCTTTCGGCGGACGTCACCGCGGGATACGATCCCAACTTCGCTTCCGTGTACGAAAAGAAAAACGCAAGCCTTGTCGGTTACGGCACGGCTGTCTGCAAATTCACGGGATCGGGCGGCAAAGGCGGCTCGAACGACGCAAGCGCGGAATTTATGGGCAGAATAAGAAAGACGTTTGCGGATAACGGCGTTGTCTGGCAGACGGCGGAACTCGGTAAGGTAGACGCCGGCGGCGGCGGGACGGTCGCGAAATACATTGCGAAAATGAACGTGGATACCGTGGATATCGGCGTACCCGTCATTTCCATGCATTCGCCTTACGAAGCGGTCTCCAAAGCCGATCTTTACAGCACATACGAAGCGTTCGTCGCGTTCCTGAAATAATATGACGGCGAAAGAAAGATTTTTAAAATACGTTTCCTTTCCGACGACGTCCGACGAGAAATCGGCAACCTGTCCGAGCACGGCGGGGCAGAGCGTTCTGCTTTCGTTTCTGAAGGAAGAGCTTTGCTCTATGGGCATCGCGGCGGAAATGGACGATAACGGTTACGTCACGGCGAAGATCCCCGCAAACAAAGCGGGGCTTCCCGTCGTGTGTTTTCTTTCGCACGTCGATACGTCTCCCGCCGTTTCGGGAGAAAATATCCGCCCGAAAGAGATCGAATACATAGGCGGAGACATTCTGCTTGAAAACGGCGTTACGATCGCGGAGAAGGACAATCCGGAACTGAAAGAGATGATCGGCGAAACGCTCATCGTGACGGACGGCAACACCCTTCTCGGCGCGGACGACAAAGCGGGCGTCGCGGAGATCATGACGGCTGCGGAATACCTTGCGACGCATCCGGAATTTCCGCACGGGGAGATCGCGATCGCATTCACCCCCGACGAAGAGATCGGCAGGGGAACGGATCGTTTCGACGTGAAAAAGTTTGCCGCCGATTTCGGCTATACGGTTGACGGCGGAAAGCTCGGCGAGATCGAATATGAAAATTTCAACGCCGCGTCGGCGACGATCGAGGTGAAGGGATTCAGCGTTCACCCGGGGTCTGCCAAGAACAAAATGAAAAATGCGATCGACCTGTTCTGCGAATTTCATTCCCTTCTTCCGGTGGCGGAACGCCCTGTTCACACTGCGGATTACGAAGGCTTTTATATGGCGGACGAACTGACCGCCGACGTCGAAAAGGCGGTTTGCCGCTATATCGTGCGCGATCATGACCGCGAAAAATTCGAGGCAAAAAAGAATTACTTCCTTGCTTCGGCGGATTTTCTCAATAAAAAGTACGGCGAGGGCACGTTTACGGCAACGGTGAAGGACAGTTATTACAACATGTCCTCTGTGATCGCGGAAAATTTCCATCTGATCGAAAACGCGAAAAAGGCAATGGAAGCGTGCGGCATAACACCGATCACCGTTCCCATCCGCGGCGGTACGGACGGCGCGAGACTTTCCTTCGAGGGGTTGCCGTGCCCGAATCTTTCCACGGGCGGTCTGAACTTCCATTCGCGTACGGAATACATCCCCGCAAACGCGATTGAAAAAATGACGGAAGTCATTCTCAGGATCGCGGAACTTTACGCCGGAAAATAAAACGAGAGAGCGAACGCTCCCGTTTTTCTACGGGGCGAACGGAAAACTATGGGTTTACTGGAAACGATACGCACCCCCGCGGACGTAAAAAAATTACGGGTGGAACAACTGAATATTCTCGCCCGCGAGATCCGCGAGAGGATCGTTTCGGTCACTTACGACCACGGAGGTCATCTTTCTTCCAATCTCGGCACGGTAGACTTGATCGTCGCGCTGTACTACGTTTTCGATTTCCCGGAAGACAAACTCGTTTTCGACGTGGGGCATCAATCCTATGCGCATAAAATTCTGAGCGGCAGGAACGATCGTTTCGATACCATTCGTCAGAAAGGGGGTCTGAGCGGCTTTCCCTTTCCCGCAGAGAGCGAGTACGACGTTTTCTGTGCCGGGCATGCGGGAAATTCCGTTTCGGCGTGCCTCGGACTCTGCGCCTCGCGCGACGCCCTCGGCGAAGATTACAACGTGATAGACGTTGTGGGAGACGCTTCCTTATTCAACGGCGAGAATCTCGAGGCATTGACTTCGGGAGATAAAAAACCGAAAAAGTTTATCGTGATCGTCAACGATAACGGTATGTCTATTTCGGTGAACGACAACGGTCTTTATAAATTCTTTACCAGGATCGCCTCCAAAAAAAGCTACGGCAGGGCGATGGCTTTTGCCGAGCGCACGATCGGGCAGAAATGGATCGGAAGACAGCTGAAAAAAATGAAGAGATCTTTCAAGATCCGTCTGAACAAAACGGCGGTGATCGATTCGGTCGGTCTGAAATACGTCGGAATTTTCGACGGGCACGATATCCGTTCTCTCGTCCGTCTGCTCACCGATCTGAAAGACAGCAATTCCGCGATCCTTCTTCATCTGAAAACAACGAAAGGAAAGGGCATGGCGGAAGCGGAGAAAAATGCGGGGTATTATCACGGCGTGGGGAGTCGTTTCCGCTCTTCCGAGAACACGTTCTCGGCGGAGGCGGGCAGGCTTTTGTGCGCCGCCGCGGAAAAGGACGAAAAACTTGCCGTGATCTGCGCAGGCATGAAAGACGGCACCGGGCTTTCATCTTTTGCGGAAAAGTTTCCCGACCGGTTTTACGACGTGGGCATCGCCGAAGAGCATGCCGTCACCTTTGCCGCCGGTATGTCGAAAGGCGGGCTTCATCCCGTCGTCTGTATTTATTCCACGTTTCTGCAGCGTTCCTTCGACCAGATCATGCACGACGTTTGCCTTCCCGGGCTTCCCGTCACGTTTTTCGTGGATCGCGCAGGAGTAGTCGGGGCGGACGGCGCGACTCATCAGGGTTTATTCGATCTGTCCTATCTGACCTGTATTCCCGGGCTGAAGGTCTTTGCGCCCGTCGACAGGGAAGATATGGCGCTCGTATTCGACTACGCGCGTACGCTCGGCGTTCCGTGCGCGATCCGCTATCCGAACGGATCGTTCGGGGAAAGCGTTCCGCACGATCCTCTTTCCGTACGCCTGTGGGACGGAGACGACGTAACGGGGAAAGACAACGTGATCCTTGCCGTCGGCGCGCGTATGTTCCGCCTGGCGAAAAAAGTTGCGGAAGAAACAGGAAAATCGGTCGCCGTCGTGAATGCCCGTCTTGTTTCCGATCTCGACGAGGAGCTTCTGAACGCGATCGGAGAGAAAAATATCGTCACGATGGAAGAAAACGTGGAAAAGGGAGGGTTCGGCAGCGCAGTCGCTCTCCGCTACGCGAAAGAGGGCAGGCGCGTCAGGCTGAAGATCTTTGCCTTTCCCGAAAAATTCGTGTTTCACGGCACCGTGAACGAGCAGCTTGCGGAAGCAGGTTTTACGGAAGAAAATATTGCGGGATCTCTTGTGTGACCCTGCGGTCTTCTCTTGTGCCGCGCCGCGGGAAAACGGCTGTTCTCTTGCCGGACACGCAAAAAATCGAAAACGAACGTCGGAACGGATCAACCGCTCCGGCGTTTTTGAAAAATCGGCAAAAATTCTCGGCGTATTTCCGAAAAAACCGCCGAATAAATTGACATTATACGCGAAATAAGTTAAAATAGATTTGTATGAACATCAGGAAAGCGCAACGCTTTCCGGCGGAAGCGGAAAAGAGTTTTCGCGGAGGGCGTCGTTCCCGTTTGCTTGTTGCTTTTTACAAAAAATATTTTCTATATTCCGGGAGGTATGTATTATGAAAGGATACTTAAACTCCCTGCTTTTGATGTCGGGCGCGGAGATCGGGATCGCAGTTGCGATCGCCGTCGTCGCAGCCGTGTTGGCAGGCGTTGTCTGCTATTTCCTCGGGAAAAAAATCACCGATAAAGTTCGCAATGCGAAAATCGGTTCGGCGGAAAGCGTCGTCGCCAAAATGAAAGAAGACGCCGAACAGGAATGCAAGGCACTGAAAAAAGAAGCCATTTTAGAGGCAAAAGAGCAGGATTTAAAACTTCGCAACGATTTTGAACGCGAAGCGAAAGAAAAGCGCGCCGAGCTCCAGAGAATGGAGCAGAGGCTCACCCAGAAAGACGAGTTGCTCAACAAGAAGGACAATAATCTTCTGAAAAAGAACGAGGAACTCGAACAACAGAAAAAAGAGTACGAAAAAAAGGTTCAGAATCTTTCCGCCAAGCAGGAGAAGATCGATAAGGAATACGAGAGCGTCGTAGCCAAACTCGAAGAGATCGCCGGGCTTACGAAAGACGAAGCGAAGAAACAGCTTACGGAATCCATTCTCGACGAAACGAGAAAGGAAGCCGCCGTTCAGGTGAGAAACCTCGAACAGGAAGCGAAAGACACTGCGGACAAGAAGGCGAAGGAGATCATCAGCCTTGCCATTCAGAAGTGTTGTACCGACCATGCGTCGGAGATCACGGTATCCGTCGTTCCTCTGCCGAACGACGATATGAAAGCCCGCATCATCGGCAGAGAGGGCAGAAACATCAGAACCCTCGAGAACGCGACGGGTATCGAGCTTATCATCGACGATACGCCCGAAGTCGTCATTCTTTCCGGTTTCGATCCCGTGAGAAGAGAGGTTGCGAGACTTTCGCTCGAAAAGCTGATCGCCGACGGCAGGATCCATCCCGCACGCATCGAAGAAACGGTCGAAAAAGTCAGGAAGGATCTCGACGTTCAGATCAAGGAAGCCGGCGAAGCCGCCATGTTCGAAGTGGGGTTGTTCGGGATCCATCCGGAACTGATCAAACTTCTCGGAAGGTTGAAATACAGAACGAGCTACGGGCAGAACGTGTTGCAGCATTCTCTCGAAGTCGCGCACCTTGCAGGGCTTATGGCAGCCGAACTCGGGGTGGACGTGAATCTCGCGAAACGCGGCGGGCTTTTACACGATATCGGCAAAGCGGTCGATTTCGAAGTGGAAGGAACGCATATTCAGATCGGCGTCGATCTCGCGAAGAAATACAAAGAAAACAAGAACGTGATCAACTGCATCGCGGCTCACCACGGAGACGTGGAGCCGAAATGTATCGAGGCTGTTCTCGTGCAGGCTGCGGACGCGATTTCGGGCGCGAGACCGGGTGCGAGAAGAGAGACGAGCACGAATTATATCAAGCGTCTCGAACAGCTGGAAACCATTTCCGCAAGCTTCCCGGGCGTGGAGAAAGCGTTTGCGATCCAGGCAGGCAGAGAAGTCAGAGTTATGGTCAAGCCCGATCAGATCGACGACAATCAGGCAATGTTCCTCGCGAAGGATATCGCTAAGAAGATCGAAAGCGAATTGGAATATCCCGGTCAGATCAAAGTGAACGTGATCAGAGAATGGCGTTGCGTGGAATACGCGAAATAAAAGACAAGAATTGCCGCTGCCCGATAAAGCAACGGCAATTTTCAGACTTTCGGATCTTGTCCGCTATTCCGGATCGATTCTTAATTCAGGATCTCGGAGCGTGAAACCATGGATACGGTAAAGGAAATAGGCGGCGTGCCGGTAACGATCCGCAAGGGTCGGTTTAAAACGATACGGATCGTGGTCGATCGATACGGCGGCGTCCGCATGAACGTGCCTTACGGCGTGGCGGAGACGGTTGCGGAAAACTTTTTCCGTTCGAAACTGGGTTGGATAAAAAAAGCCGTATCCCGCAGCGAACCGCAAAACGAGCTTTGCTATCGCGACGGAGACGAAGTGTTTCTGTGGGGCGAGCGCAAGGAAGTTTTCGTCGGGGGCGAGGGGAAAATCGGCGTGTATCTTTCCGGCGATCGTTTCCGGATCGTTCCGGGAAAAAATCGTTCGCCCGCGAAAATAGCGGAGGCATTTTTTACGGAAGAGCTTTTACGGAAAGGACGCGACGCGCTCGATCGGTGGGCATTCCGCACGGGGCTTTCTTACACGGTTTTCCGCGTGAGGAAAACGCTTTCGCGCTGGGGAAGTTGCAACGTGAAAACGGGTGAGATCCATCTCTCCCTCTATCTCGCGAATCTTCCGGAAGCCTGTCTCGATTATGTGGCTTTGCATGAGATCTGTCATCTCAGATTTCCCGATCACGGGAAAGATTTTCACGCCATGCTCGCGACGTATATGCCGGATTACAAGATGCGTTGCCGCATGTTGAAAGACGGTAACCATAGGCTTAGCATTCGCCATCGCTAACTATTTTTACGGCGAAAAATCGGTTTATGACTGTGTTAAACGCTCGGCAATATACGGGAGAGTATAATTTTGAGCGTTTGCCTTGTCAAAACGCGATTTTTCATCCGTAAAAACGCTTCGCGCCTTAAAGAGCTTATTTCCCGATGATTTTTCCCGATTTCGAAATCAATAGTACTTTATCGTACGTCAATAGAGAAATCGCGGAAAAGGGCGGAAAAGAAGTCTTTAAGGTAATTAGTGATGACGAATGCTAAGCCTATGCGGTCGATCGTAAAAAGCATCGATGCAAACAATGGAGCCGGGTTCTTACGGAAATGACGGATCAAAACGCCGTTTTCGGGAAAAACCGACGTGTGAGGTAAAGGAAATGAAATTTTTTGCGCCGAGAGGAGAATATCCGCCGTGCGGAATGTTTACGCCGCTGCATTTTTGCGGACTTGCGGTTTGTCTCGTTGTGATCGTCGTTTCTTTATATTATTCGAGAAACATGAGCGAGCGGACGTTGAATCGGTTGCCGAAGATCTTCGGCGTTGCGATCGCCTGCATGGAAGCGTTTAAAATAGGGTACTCTTTCGTGAACGGGTATACCGATCTGAACAGTTGGTTTCCCCTTTCTTTTTGCAGTACCTTTATTTACTCGCTTCTTCTGAGCGGATTCGGCAAAGGGCTTCCGAAGGCGATGGCGGACGCCTTCATCGCAGTGGCTTGTCCCGCGGCGGGGCTTGCGTATCTTCTGATCCCGTCCACCTCTTTTCAGTTATATCCCTTTTTCCATTTTCAATGTTTTTACAGCATGTTTTTTCATTCGTGCATGATCTGTTTCGGCATACTGTATCTCTATCGTGGGATCGCCGCGCCGAACAGAAAAAATTTCCTTCTGTTTGCCGCCTATTACGGCGTTTTCGCCGCGGTGGCGATCGTATTGAACGTTGCGTTTAAGCAGAACCTTATGATGCTCATGGAACCGTTTGCGCTTCCTTTCCGTATCGTTTACGTGATCCACGATTTTTCGGTTCCGCTCTATACCTTATTAGTCAGCTTGTTTTATCTGTTTCCCACATGGGGATTCAGTTATCTGATCTTCCGTGTGATCGGGCGGGACAGACCCGTTTCCGATCTTTCCGCCGGCGAAAAAGCGGAAATAAAATAGGATCGCATAGAAAAGAACCCGGATTCGGGTTCTTTTTTTTGATGTTCAAAAAAAAACACAGAAAAAACATTTCGATTACACGGAAATAGAATATAATGAAATCGGAACGTCGGATCCTATCCGGCAAATACGGGAACGGAGGTTAAGGAATGAAACTGTTGTCTTTAAAAAACGTCAGAAAAGAATATCATACCGGATCGGTAACGGTACCTGCGGTAGAGGACGTTTCGTTTGATCTGAACGAAGGAGAATTCGTCGTGATCCTCGGAGCGTCGGGCGCGGGCAAGACCACCCTTCTGAATCTTCTGGGCGGAATGGACAGAGCTTCCGGAGGGGAGATCATTCTCGGAGACAAAAATATTGCGGCGTTCAACGATCGCGAACTTACCGAATATCGTCGGCACGACGTCGGTTTTGTCTTTCAGTTTTACAATCTGATGCCCAATCTGACCGCGCTTGAAAACGTCGAGATCGCCGTCGAAATATGTAACGATCATCTCGATCCGAAAACCGTTCTCGAATCGGTCGGGCTCGGAGACCGGCTGAATAATTTTCCCGCGGAATTGTCCGGCGGCGAACAGCAAAGGGTCTCTATCGCGCGCGCGATCGCCAAAAACCCGGAACTGATCTTATGCGACGAACCGACCGGTGCTCTCGATTACGCTACCGGTAAAAAGATACTGAAACTTTTGCATGACCTGACCGCGGAACGAAAAAAGCTCGTTATCGTAGTCACGCATAACGCCGCGCTTAAGGATATGGCGGATAAGGTGATCAGAATTAAGAGCGGAAGGATCGAAAGCATCGAAATCAATGCGGATCCGATCCCCGTCGAGGAGATCGAGTGGTGAAAACGTATTTTAAAAACGTTCGCAGAATGTTTGCGAAGCATGTGATCCGCCTGTTTTCTCTGATCGGTATCGTATTGATCTCAGTCGGGTTCATATCGGGAATCGGATCGCCTGCCGATATGATCAAAGACAGCGTGGAAAGCTATTATAAAGGTCAAAACGTAAGCGATTTTATCGTAAAAAGCAAAAGCGGAACTTTTACCGAGGAGCAGATCTCCGCGGCGAAAAATTATTTCGGAGAAGAAAACGTAAGGGCAGGCGCGTCTTTTGATATCAAAACATCGGAGAAAAGATCGCTCAGACTGTATTTTCTTGATTTTGACGATCCCGGCGTCAACGATTTCGAGCTTATAGAAGGCGAGAAGATCGCAGACGACGATAAAAACGGCGTTTATGCCGAGGTGAGCGATAATGTGATCGCGGGGTATTCCGTCGGCGAAAACGTGGAGATCGACCTCGCTGCCGCGTTCGGTTTGTCATTTTCGTATAAGATCAACGTTACGGTAAGAGGGATCGTAAAGAGCCCGCTGACGTTTGCAAAGGACGGCGAGCCGAGTTACAACAACCCGGAGGATACCGAAATACCGGATACGATGTCGGAAATCAACAAACTCGATCTTCTCGAGAATATTTTGTATTGTCCGGCAAAATCCTTCCCGTTCGTCCCGAAGGGAGATCTCTATATCAAGGCGGCAGACCGAAACCTGTTTCGTTCTTTTTCGTCTGCGTATGAAGATTACGTCGAAAAGGAAAAAACCGAGATCGGGAAACTGTTGGGCGACGATATCCGGGTGATCACGCTTTACGATAATTACAGCTTTAAGTCGATCGTTTCGAGCGCGGACAAGATCCGCGGGATCGGCAATATTCTGATGTTTATCTTCATTGCCGTGACCCTGCTCGTCGTTTTGTCTGCCATGATGAGGCTTATGGACGAAGAGCGCTCGCAGATAGCGTGTCTGAAAACTCTCGGTTACGGGTCAATGTGTATCGTGGCAAAATACATCTTGTTTGCTCTTGTTGCGCTTGCCGCGGGCGGGGGAGGCGGATTTTTTGTCGGCTACGGCGTGTCCTGGCTTATGTGTTTCGTCTTCGGCTACGGTTATTCCATGCCTCCCGTGTCCGTCGTGGTCGAGCCGCATTACTATTTCCTGTCGTTCGGCGTGATCCTTGCGGTCACTCTGATCGCCGTATTTATTCTCGGGCTGAAATACCTGAACGACGTTCCCGCAAATCTGTTGCGACCGAAGCCCCCCAAAAAGGGAAAGAGGATCCTCCTCGAGAAAATGCCGTTTATATGGAAGCGACTTTCGTTTAAGTATAAGTCTTCGCTGAGAAACGTATTGAGATATAAGCTGAGGTTTTTCATGATGCTTGTTTCCATAGCGGTTTCCGCGGGGCTCGTTTATGCCGGACTGTCTCTTCTCGATATGTGTATTTTCGATGATTTCGGCTCTGCGGCGATCATCGGAATGGCGATCGTCGTCGTGGTGTTTGCCGGTCTTCTTACGGTCGTCGTCATCAATACGCTTACCACGATAAACATAAGCGAAAGAGAAAGAGAAATTGCAACGCTGATGGTTCTCGGATATCATAAAAGCGAAATCTGCGGATATATTTATCGCGAGATCTATATCAGCACCCTCTGCGGGGTTCTCCTCGGTTATCCCGTCGGGATCGGGCTTGCGACGATCGTTTTCAAAACGATCGGTTTCGGTACGGTGAAAAACGTAAGCTGGTTTATGTGGCTTCTGGTTCCGCTGATCGTGTTTGCGTTTACCTTCCTCGTAACGCTTATGCTAAGACCGAAGATCGTGAAAACAAAAATGAACGAGAGCCTGAAATCGATAGAATGATCATTCCGGTTATCGGGAGCAGAAAAACGCCGTTTTCGCAGGTCGCGGAAACGGCGTTTTTCATAAGGAAAGTTTTCCGGACGGATCAACGGAAGTAGTTGCCGAGAGCTGCCTCGATATCGCCCGTCGCAATGTTGCGGATCGGGTCGAGAGAAAGGGGCTTTTTCGGCGAGGTTTCTTCGGCTTCGTTCTTTTCCTCCGGGTCTTCGTTTTTTTTGAGAAAAAGGTTTCCGAGAACGGGAAGAAGAGATCTTACGTCCGCATTGCCTTCGAGAAGGGAAGAAAACTCTTCGCCGCAAAGGAAATCCGCCGTTTTCTTATCGATGCCGAGAAAGGGGAACAGGGGAGAGAACGACGAAAGGTCGATACGGGAAAGAAGATCCTTCATTCCCTGCAACGAGCCGCCGCCGAAGACGAAGAGAAGGAGAACGATCGGTAAAAAGTTCATGGTGTATCCTCCTGTATGATGAGAACATTCTTTCCGGCATTCCGCATACAATATATCGTAACGGAGAAAGCCATGAAAGATTTCAGTCGGTATGAAGGGAAGAAGAAGGAACAAGGGAATCCGGAAAGCGACGTTTTCGGTCGCTTTGCGTCCTTTGCGGCGCGTTACGAGGGGAAAAGCGGCGACGAACTCGTCCGCGCGATCGTAAAGGAAGCGGAAGAGGGGAGAAAGCGCGGTACGCTTACGGACGAAAAAATCGACGAGTTTTGTCGCACGATCGAGCCTTTCCTGAACGCAAATCAGAAAAAGATTCTCGGATCCGTCGTGAAAAAGATAAAAAGCGGAGAGTAATGTCTTTTAACGGAATCAAAAAAGCCGCTGAGAGAAGAATTTACGGAAATGTTGCCGTATAACACCGTAAACGATCGATTTGTCAGTCTTTTCCCGCAAGGGTGATCTCGTCTAAGGCGGACAAAAACTCGTTGATCTCTTTCCTTGTGTTCATCGCGGAAAGGCTCACGCGCACAAGCCCGAGTTTTTCCGTTCCGAGAAAGCGGTGCATGAGGGGCGCGCAGTGAAAGCCGCCGCGCACGGCGATATCGTATCGGTCGGAAAGGATCTGGGCGAGCTCCTGAGAGGGGATTTCCCGGTGAGAAAAAGCAACGATCCCCGCGGCGTTAGGTTCGGAATAAAGAGAAACGAAGGAACGCTCTTTCAGCTTTCCGATCAGAAATTCGGTCAGTTTCGTAAGTCGTTCGGAAACGTAGGGCAGACTGTCGCGCAGTTGGCGGATCCCCTCGGAAAGAGAGAGGACGGCGGGAAGGTTCATCGTCCCCGCTTCCAGCTTTTCCGGGTAATCCTCCGGCATGTCCTCGTTAAAGGTATCCGTTCCCGTTCCCCCGAAGAGGATCGGTTCGATCCTCGCCTTCGGCGAAAAGGCAAGAATGCCGATTCCCTGAACGGCGTTCAATCCTTTGTGACCGGCTGCGCATAAAATATCCGCGTGCAGCCCCCGCATATCGAGGGGAACGTGCCCCGCTCCCTGCGCGCCGTCCACAAGGAATAAAGTTTTCGTGTTTTTCAACAGTTCGCCGATCCCGGCGAGATCGTTCGGGGTTCCCGTTACGTTAGAAACGGCGTTTACCGCCACAAGACGGGTATTTTCGGTAAGAAGAGGGGCAACGTCTTCCGCGGTGATCCGATCGCCTTTCGGTAAGGCGACGCTCAGCGTCGTTTTTCCCGTTCTTTTGAGGGCATACAGAGGGCGCAGCACGCTGTTGTGTTCCGTCACCGTGGCGATCGCGTGCGAGCCTTGCCCGAGGGTACCGAAGATCGCCGCGTTCAGAGCCTCCGTGCAATTGGACGTGAATACGACTCTTTCCGCACCGTATCCGTGAAAAAACGAGGAGACGAGTTTTCTCGTTTCGTAAACGTAACGGGACGCGAGAACGGACAGTCTGTGTCCGCTTCTGCCGGCGTTGGCATTTAAAAACCGGATCGCGTTGTATACCGCGTCCGTTACCTCGGAAGGTTTGAAACCGCCCGTGGCGGCATTGTCGAAATAGATCATGTCTCTTCCTTCGGGCATGTTGCCGTTCATCCGTACATTATATGGCGGAAAATCGAAAAACATGCGCCGGGCAGGCGCGGCTTTCCGCTTCCTGCTCCGATTTCCCGCCGCGGAATCCCGGGAAGAGCGAAAACAAAGGAGGAACCATCGATGTATTGTATTGCCGTATTTCGTTCCCGCACGCAGGTGATGGGATTTATCGACGCCATGCGCCGCGCCGGGATCGCGTGTCATTCCGTAAATACCCCGAGCGAAGCGCGCGTCGGTTGCGGTATTTCCGCCGGCTTTTCGGTTGCCTATCTGAAAAAAGCGGAAAACGTTATTCTGAAGAACAGGTTCGATTCTTTCCGTGGCTTTTTTATGATCGACCGTTCGGCAGGAACGGTCAGAAGGCTTCGTTGAAACAGAATATCGGATCTTGCGATAAAAGGGAAGACGGACAAACGCCTTCCCTTTAAAAATACGCCGTCAGACCATGGTTCGTAATATTCTGGCCCGGCATGCCGGGCAAGAGTAATACGAACCTTGCCAAAACGCCGCTATTTCCGCGCTTTTCGGCAAATTCTCGTTTGAAGTACGGAAAGTACGTCTGCTCTCGCCTTTACCAAAAATCATCGAAAATATCGGCGTTTTGG
>CAKQRE010000005.1 GCA_934271265.1 uncultured Clostridia bacterium
ACCGTGCCGATCGGCAATTATTATTGTCAGTCATCGGAAGTGTATTATTATAAGAACGACAAAGACGGGAAGAAAATTAAAATATCGTTTGCAGAAAAAGGGGCAGGCATAACCCTGAGCCGCCAAAATGAGGATTGGTCTTTTTCCGCTTTAAACGGCTATAGCGTTGCGAAAGGACCCGGAGTGTATCGTTTTGATTTTTGTGTTGGCAGTGAGAAAAGATACGATTATTTTGGTGCAACGGTTTATCTTGTTATAGAGGAGTATAGTGGCAAATGAAGAAATGTTTATTGGCGATTATCCTTTTAAAAGAAAAATAAAGAAAAGGAGGATCAAAAAACAAAAAAGGCGAGATGAATTGCGAGATATTTCGAATGCTAAGTTTAAGGAAACCGAAAGCAAAAAACAAAAGCAAGGAGACTTGTTTTTCAATAAAATAAATCCGGGAGGATAAAATGAAAATTAAGAAGTCATTAACGGCAATTGTATTGTGCATCGTGCTTGTATTTGCAAGCATGCTGTGCGGGTGCGAACAGAAAAAGCATGTTCAAAAAGTTCAGCCGGTATTACGGTTGGATCTTGTAAAAGTAATACCGCCCGATCTGACAGATCTCAGCAATGTAGTTTATAGTTGGGAGTTGATGGAAGAGGAAGATAGTTGGCCGCCTATCATTTATCGCGTTTCCAATGCAGATTACACTTTTACGGGATCCGTATATTACTACGAAACGGATGAAAGCGGAGAAAAAGTGGCGGTTAATACGGGAAACGAAGCGGAGATCCAAATCGATCGGCAAGACGAATACGGTGACTATAGACATTTTACTTCTAACGGTGGAAAGCGCTCACATGGATCCGGCGTTTTCAGATTCACTTTTTTGGTTTCCGATTGTGAAAATTACGATGGCTTTACCGTAGCGATTTATCTGATAGTAAAGGGAGAAATTCAATGATGAAAAAGAAAGTGAGACCGGTTGCAATTATCTTAAGTTTCGTGCTTTTATTTGTAAGCATGCTGAGCGGGTGCCAGAAGAAGGAAGAGAAAGAAGAACTGCGGCAGCCAATTTTAGCTTTGGACTTAATAAAAATGGAACACAACTGGGGAGATTTCAGCAATGTGGTGAGACACTGGGAATTATCGGAAGAATCGAAAGAACAAGGACCGCTAATTTACGTTGTTCCCAATGGCAATTATACATTTGATCGGACTCTGTATTATTATAAAACCGATGATGACGGAATCAGGCATAAATTAACTACGCAATACGGAGCGGCAATGCACATTTACCGGCAGGAAGAAGACGGGAAATTCCATAGCTATGAGATAGACGGTTGTACTTACGTGGCTCATGGATCCGGCGTTTTTGCGATCACTTTTCAGGTAAATGAGAGAAAATTTGAATATTTTATCATAACCGTTTTTCTTGTCATAAAGGATCTCAACGAGATATGAGACGAAAGATGATCGACTTGAAGGTGGCGAAGTAAAGTTTGAAATGTCGATAATGGAGTCCGATAACGATTTTTGCGTTTTATTCGGGAGCTGACGGCGCGGGAGCTGATGATTGGGTGACAAGAAATGTAAGGCTTTCGGTACGTTCCGAATAAAAAATAATCGTGTGCCAGTCGGTAAAAGCAAAAGTTGCCGAAATTAAGGGATGTCGTAAAATTATGCCAAATTAAGAGGGGCTATTAAAATTCGCCAAATTAGGCTTAGCATTCGCCATCACTAATTACCTTAAAGGCTTCTTTTTCGCCCTTTTCCCCGATTTCTCTATTGATGTACGGAAAGTACTATCGATTTCGAAATCGGGAAAAATCATCGAAAAATAAGCTCTTTAAGGCGCAAAGCATTTTTACGGATGAAAAATCGTGTTTTGACAAGGCAAACACCCGAGATAATACTCTCTCGTATATTGAAGGGTGTTTAACAAAGTCACAAACCGATTTTTCGCCGTAAAAATAGTTAGTGATGGCGAATGCTAAGCCTAAGGGTAGGCTTTTTAAGTAAAAGCCAAGGGATACAGAAAGCACGGTGCTATCGCCGTGCTTTTTGTTTTTGTGGAAATGGTTTGTTTATCGGCTTATAGGGGAGGTTTTATGGGAGAGAATGGTATTTGCGCCCGGTATTATTGACAAGCCGTATCGTTTTGAGATTCTTCCTGAGCCCGTCAGGATTGTTGGGTCAGAATGACAAAACGATATAATATGTTTTTGTCATCCTGAGCCGACCCCTTGCCCGGCTTACGAAGGATCTAAAAACACTCCAAGTTTTCGCCTTACCCGACGGGCTGACAGAGACAAGAAAACGCCACAAACAAATATAATCTAAAGGTTTCAGTACCGATAAAGGCTACGTCCCTTAAGGACTAAGGGCGTACGATAAGTTATTGTTATGATAAACCTGCATGGGATAAACGGAGTTCTCGGAAAAGGATGATGCCCGAAGAAGGAAAAACGGACTCGGAAAGCAGTTGTTCCTTCTTCGGAAAGAGAAAAGCGGTTACTCGAAAGAATGCATTATGTTTGCAGGAAATATAACTTGTGACCTCTCGGCGGCGCCGCCCCATTTTTGTCTATCGGACATTTTTCCCGTTTCATCGGGGAAATTCACAGGTCAGAATGACAAGAAAGGCAAGTCGGGTCATGGGACAAGAAAGGCAGGTCGGGTCGGGATGATAAAAGGATCTGTTCTCCCCTGACGACACAGAAAAATGCCGTTCGCGATCCAAAGCCCCTTAACAGGCTTACGTATGATCCGCAAACGGCATTTGTGATTCGATATTCGGTGTTCAGTTCTTCTCCGGCTCCGTCATGGCAAACGGATTCAGGATCTTTTCGAGAAGTTCGTCGTCTAAAAGATGTTTTTCGCGGACGAGATCTTTGATCTTTCTGTTCGTTTTCAAAGCCTCTTTGGCGAGTTCCGCCGACTGTTTGTATCCGAGATAGGGGCAGAGGGCGGTGACCGTCCCCACGCTTTCGTCTAAAAGCTCTTCGCAACGGGCGCGGTTGGAGCGGATGCCGGTGATGCAGTTTTCCGTCAGCGTTTTTACCGCGTTTTTCAGGCACACGAGAGATTCGAACAATTTATAGAAGATAACCGGTTCGAAGGCGTTGAGTTCGAGCTGACCCGCTTCGGCGGCAAGGGTGATCGTGGTGTCGTTGCCGATGACGGCGAAAGCGACCTGCGATACGACTTCCGGAATAACGGGGTTCACTTTGCCCGGCATGATGGAAGATCCGTTCTGCTTGGCGGGAAGAATGATCTCTTCGAACCCCGTTTTCGGGCCGCTGGATAAAAGGCGCAGATCATTGCACATTTTGGAAAGGGAAACGGCGAGCGTTTTCAGCGCGCCCGACACAAACACGAATCCGTCGAGGTTCTGCGTTGCGTCGATCAGGTTTTCCGCGCGGAGAAGGTTATATCCGGTGACGGAACAAAGGGTGGGAACGATCTCGTCCAGATACTGTTTCTTTACGTTGACAGCCGTTCCGATCGCCGTTCCGCCGAGGTTGACGGAATACATTTCCTGCACGGCTTCTTTCAGAAGCTTTACGCAGCGGTGAATACCGGAAGAATACGCCGCGAATTCCTGTCCGAGGCGGATGGGAACGGCGTCTTCGAGCTGGGTTCTGCCCATTTTTACGATGTCGTTGAATTCGACCGCTTTCCGGTCGAGCGCGGCGATCAGTTCCGAAACGTTGGCTTCGAGTTCCGTTGCGTAGTCGAGCACTGTGAGGCGTCCTGCCGTGGGAATGACGTCGTTCGTCGATTGCGAGCGGTTCACGTGGTCGTTGGGGTGGCAGAGGTATTCTCCCTTTTTGCCGCCGAGAAGTTCGGTCGCGCGGTTGGCGATCACTTCGTTTACGTTCATGTTTGCCGTCGTTCCGGCGCCGCCCTGAATCGAATCGGTGATAAACCAACGGTCGAGTTTGCCTTCTATGGCTTCTTCGCACGCCTGTACGATGGCTTCTCCCGTCGCTTTCGGGATAAGCCCCGCCTTTGCATTGGTGATCGCCGCCGCCTTTTTGATTTTAACGATATTTTTGATAAAGCGGGGATTCAGAGGGATCCCCGTGATATGAAAGTTCTGATAGCCCCGGTAGGTCTGCACGCCGTAATAGGCTTCCGCGGGGATGTCCAGAGAGCCGATAGAGTCGCTTTCCGTTCTTTTGTCCGTCATGTGTGTTTTCTCCGTTGGAAATTTTGCGTTTTTTCCCGATCAGAGCAGGGGGATGGGCGCGAGATAGGAGATATCCGTTCTCTTTGCGGCGTCACCTTCGGCAAGCACGAAAATTCTTTTATACACAACGCCGCCCGCTTTTTCCACAAGCGCCTCCAGCCCGTTCAGACTTGCGCCGGTGGAGATCACGTCGTCCACGATACCTACTTTTTTCCCTTTGATCAGATTAACGTCGTGCAGGGAAAGATAAAGCTCCTGCGGTTTTCCCGTTGTGATGGAAGACCCGTAAGAAACGCCGACGCCGTCCTGCATGTAAAGTTTTTTCGATTTTCTCGCTACGGCATAATAGGGCTGACCGAGTTCCCGCGCGGTCACGTGGGTCAGCTGAAGTCCTTTGGATTCCGCCGTGATCAGCACGTCGCATCCGTCGGCGAATTTCGCGAGAGCCTTGCCGCAGTGTTCCGTGAGTTCCACATTCCCGTGGAGATTAAAAAACGCGATTTTTACGCCGCTCGGCAGGGGGATGATCGGGAGATCCGCGCGCATGCCGGCGATATCGATCGTCAGAACGTCGTTAGCCATATATTCTTACCTCTTTTATGCTTATATTAGTCGTTTTTGCGGTTTTTTGCCCATTCTTTCATGCGAAGATCTTTGGAAAGGATCTTCTTGCGGAGACGAATGTTTACGGGGGTCACTTCCACAAGTTCGTCGTCCGCGATGAATTCGAGACACTGTTCGAGGGAAAGGGTGACGGGCGGAATGAGTTTTAACGCGTCGTCGCTTCCCGAAGCGCGGCTGTTGGTCAGATGCTTTAATTTGCACACGTTTACGGCAAGATCGTCTTCGCGGGAGTTTTCGCCCACGACCTGTCCTTCATATACGTGAACGCCGGGTCCGATGAACAGCATGCAACGTTCCTGCGCGTTGAAAAGTCCGTACTGAGTGGTTACGCCCGATTCGAATACGACAAGGCTTCCTCTCGTTCTCGTGGGGATATCTCCCTTGTATTCTTCATATCCGCAGAACACGTGGCTCATAATGCCGAATCCCTTCGTGTCCGTCAGCATTTCGCTGCGGTAGCCGAACAGGCATCTCGCGGGGATTTTAAATTCGAGTTTCGTCGTGCCGCGGTCGTCCGCGGACATGTCGAGCAGTTCCCCTTTTCTCGCGCCGATCTTGTTCATGATCGCGCCGACGTAATCGTTGGGTACTTCGATCACGAGATCTTCCATAGGCTCGTGGCATTTGCCGTTGATCTCTTTGAAGATGACGCGCGGGCGGGATACCTGGAATTCGTAACCCTCTCTGCGCATGTTTTCGATGAGGATGGAGAGGTGCAGTTCTCCTCTGCCGTATACCTTGAAGGTGTCCGCGCTGTCCGTTTCCTCCACGCGCATGGAAACGTTCGTTTCGATCTCTTTGAACAGTCTCGCGCGGAGATGACGGGAAGTGACGAATTTCCCTTCTTTGCCGGCAAACGGGCTGTTGTTTACCATGAAAAGCATGGAGACGGTCGGCTCGTCGATGGCGACGAAGGGAAGCTGTTCGATACAGTCGTTCGAACAGATGGTCTCGCCGATGTTGATCTTATCGATGCCGGAAACGGCGATGATGTCGCCCATTTCCGCCGATTCCACTTCGATCCTCTTTAAGCCTTCGAACTGATAGAGCTTACCTACGCGGGCGGGAGAAGTCGTTTTGTCGGTGTGGATCACGGTGATCGCCTGACCGTCCGCTATCTTTCCTCTCACAAGCCTGCCGATGCCGATCCTGCCGACGTATTCGTCGTAGTCGACGTTGCAGATGATCGCCTGCAAAGGTCCGTTCAGATCGCCCTGCGGCGCCGGGATCTCGGAGAGAATGGTGTCGAGCAACGGGGTGAGGTCGGTGCCGGGAACGGCGGGGTCGTAAGTTGCCCAGCCCTGTTTCGCGCTGGCGTAAACCACCTTGAAATCAAGCTGATCGTCGTTCGCGCCGAGCTCGATGAAAAGGTTGATGATCCCGTCGATGGTGGCGTTGAGGTCTCCGCCTTTGTCGATTTTGTTAATGCAAACGATGGGCTTTTTATTGAGCGAAAGCGCTTTTTTCAGTACGTATCTCGTCTGCGGCATGCAGCCTTCCACCGCGTCGACGAGAAGAACCACGCCGTCTACCATGGAGAGGATCCGCTCCACTTCGCCGCCGAAATCGGCGTGCCCCGGGGTGTCGATGATGTTGATTTTCGTGTCCTTGTAAATAACCGCAGTGTTCTTCGCGAGGATGGTAATTCCTCTTTCCTTTTCGATATCGCCGCTGTCCATGACTCTTTCCGCCACGACTTCGTTGCTTCTGAAAATGTGATTCTGCTTCAAAAGCCCGTCGACGAGGGTGGTTTTGCCGTGGTCGACGTGCGCGATGATCGCGATATTTCTTACGTTGCTTCTGATATCCATATGGAGTTCTCCTATTCAAACTCCTTTAGTATATATTTTGTCGCGTGATTTGTCAAACAAATGGAAAAGTATTTTTTAATCTCCGCCAAAAAATTAGACATTTTTTCTTTGATGTGTTAAAATGCTTACATGAAAAACATACTCATTATCGCAACGGGCGGAACGATCGCATCGAAACGGACGGAAACGGGGTTATCTCCGCTGATGACGGTGGAAGAGATGCTTGCTTTCGTACCGGAAATCAGAAAAACAGCGAACGTCGGCGTCGTTCAGCCGATGAATCTCGACAGTACGAATATCGCCCCGTCGGACTGGCTCGTTATGGAAAAATGCATCGAGGAGAATTACGACCGCTACGACGGTTTCGTGATCCTTCACGGAACGGATACGATGGCATATACGGCGGCGGCGCTTTCCTACCTCGTGCAGGACAGCCCGAAACCGATCGTGGTTACGGGTGCGCAACGCCCTATCGACATGGAAGTGACGGACGCGAAAACGAATTTTACCGACAGCGTGCGTTATGCCGTTTCGCCTGCGGCGAAAGGGGTCTCGCTCGTATTCGACGGTCGGGTGATCTGCGGAACGCGCGCAAAAAAGACGAGATCGAAGAGTTTCAACGCCTTTTCGAGTATTAATTTCCCTTATCTTGCCGTCGTTTCGGGAGGGAAAGTGATCGATTACGGCATCGGAAGGGTCGCTTGCGCCCGCCCGATTTTTTACGATAAGCTCAATCCGAGCGTCGGGTTGTTCAAGCTGATCCCCGGCGTAAAGGAGGATCTTCTCGATTATTATTTCCTTCTGCACGACGTCGTCGTGATCGAAAGTTTCGGCGTGGGCGGTATTCCGGAAGGGGATCGCTTCGGCTTTTACGACGTGATCGCAAAATGGCGGGAGAGGGGAAAAGTGACCGTCGTCTGCACGCAGGTGATGAGCGAGGGCAGCGATATGTCCGTTTATCGCGTCGGCGTAAGGGGCAAAGAGGAATACGGGCTTATGGAAAGCTACGATATGACCCCCGAGGCCGTCGTGACGAAACTGATGTGGGCTTCCGCCGTTGCAAAAGATCGGTCGGAGCTTGAAAAGTTGTTCTATAAGACGATTAACAGCGATATTTTATGTAAATAAACGTCGGCGCGGAATTTTTTGCCGACAGAGAAAGAGGAAGTACCATTGAAAAAAGAGAAAGAAAAAAGCAGAAAAGGAAGAATCGGAAAATTCGCGTCTTACTATAAGCCCCATAAGAAATTATTTCTGATCGACATGGTTTGCGCGCTGATCGTTTCGGTGTGCAATCTCGTGTACCCCGCGATCGCGGGGAAGATCGTCAGAAGCGGAGAGACGAGCGTCGTGCTGACGGGGTGCGGCGTTTTACTTGCCGTATTTCTGTTGAAAGCCGCGCTCAACTACGTGATCGCCTATTGGGGGCACGTGGTCGGGGTGAGGATCCAGGGCGATATGCGCAGCGAGCTGTTCGCTCATTTACAAAAGCTCCCTTTTACTTATTACGACGAAACGAAAGTCGGATCGATCATGTCCAGGCTCGTGAACGATCTGTTCGAGGTGTCCGAGCTTGCGCACCACGGTCCGGAAGATCTGTTTCTTTCCGTTCTGACGTTCATCGGGGCGGAGATCATGATCGCCTTTATCGACCCGTGGCTCGCGCTGATCGTTCTTGCGGTCATTCCGGTGATCGTCATTGTGGCGGTGAAACTCAGATTGCAGCTTCTTTCGGCTTTTAAGGTTTCCCGCGAGAGAACGTCCGAGATCAACGCTACGGTGGAAAGTTCCGTTTCCGGGATCCGCGTGGCGAAATCGTACACGGCGGAAGAACACGAGCATGAAAAGTTCGAGTCCGCCAACAAAGGGCTGAAGGACGCGCGCAGTCTCCAATACCGCGCCATGAGCAATTTCCAGACGGCAATGTCCTTCTCGCTCGATTTTCTCTATCTCGTCGCGCTGCTTTCGGGCGGGTTGTTCTATGCGTTCGGCAAACTCGATGCGTCCGGGCTCACTTCCTACGTTTTGTATATCGCCATGCTGATCACGCCGATCCGCACTTTCATCACCATTTTCGAGCAGTTGCAGGAAGGTATGACGGGGTTCGATCGCTTTCTGGAAGTGCTTGCCGTTGCACCCGAAAAGGAACCTTCGTCTCCCGTGAAGGTCGGCGTTTTAAAGGGGGAGATCCGTTTCGATCACGTTTCTTTCCGTTATAAAAAAGATGGAGAAGAAGGGAAAAATCTGATATTAAACGACTTATCGCTTGAGATCCCCGCGGGAAAGACCGTTGCTCTCGTGGGACCTTCCGGCGGAGGAAAAACGACGTTCTGCAATCTGATCCCCCGTTTTTACGAGATCGACGAAGGCAGGATCACGATCGACGGGATCGACGTGCGCGACATGCGCCTTGCCGATTTAAGGCGGAACGTGGGCATCGTCGCGCAGGACGTTTTCATTTTCAGCGGCACGGTGAAGGAGAATATCGCTTACGGCGATTTCGACGCCACGGACGAACAGATCGAGCGTGCGGCGAAACTTGCCAACATTCACGATTTCGTTTCCGGGCTCGAGAACGGATACGATACTTATGTGGGCGAAAGAGGCGTGAAACTTTCGGGCGGACAACGTCAGCGTATTTCCATTGCCCGCGCCTTTTTGAAAAATCCGCCCGTGCTGATCCTGGACGAAGCGACCAGCGCCCTCGACAACGTGACCGAAATGCAGATACAGGACGCTCTCGAACGCCTGAGCGACGGCAGGACGACGGTCGTCGTGGCGCACAGGCTTTCCACCGTGAAAAATGCGGACGAGATAATCGTTCTGGATGCCGACGGCGTGAAGGAACGCGGCACGCACGAAAGCCTGATGGCAAAAAACGGCGAATACGCCACGCTTTACCGCTATCAGTTCCGCGAGTAAAATCGGAAAATTTTTCATTGTATAAGGGGGAATGTTTGCATGTTTTTGGGAATCGTTTGTGTTGTTGCCATTGTCGGGATATTTGTTTATAAGTGCTTCCGATATAGCGAAACAGGCAGAAGGCTCAGGGCGAAAAGATTGGGTGAAGCCGGAGAAAGAAGCGTGGCATTCAAGCTCGGCAATACGATTCCGGGCGAGCAGTACGTGTTGAATAACTTTATGTTTCGGGATAAAGAAGGAAATTCTCATCAGATCGACCATATCCTGATCAACCGGTCTGCGATCTGGGTCGTGGAAACAAAAAATTACAGCGGACGTATTTATGGCGATGAGGATAGAAAAGAATGGACGCAGGTCCTGGCTTACGGACATAAAAAAGAGCGTTTTTACAACCCTGTGCGACAGAATTGGACACATATCTATCAATTGGCGGAGTATCTGGATTTAGACAGGAGGCTTTTCAGAAACGTGGTCGTATTTGCCGGAGATGCCGATATTAGATATGTTGCGTCCGCAAATGTATACACGATAGAAAAGCTCAGAACGATCAGAAAAACGGAAACGGGGATTTCTCTTCCTGTTGAATTGATGGAATCGGTTTATGCCCGTTTGTTTGCGGGAGAAGATGCTCCTTTTGTTGATCTGGAATCGCACGTTCAATCAATTCAGGAAAGGAAAATTCAGCTCAGCGAAGGAATTTGTCCGCGTTGTGGAAAAAAGCTTGTTTTAAGGCATGGGGAAAGCGGTGATTTTTATGGGTGTTCCGGTTTTCCGAAATGTAAATTCACAACGTCCGTAAAAAATGTAAGATTGCGATAATCAGTCGTTTAACGACTTATAGATTGATATTTGTAGGGCTATTATGTTGGATCGTCAGGAAATCATATCATATTTCAAAAAAGACCCCGTGCATTTCGCGAATGCGGAATACGCGTTGAAAAGCGGGGGTGAAGTTCTATACGCCGAAGAAGACGGGCTTGCCCTGCGGGTAAAAAAATACGGGATCCCCACCGTTTACGGATTAAAAAAAGAAAGCACGGAGAGGATTCTGCGCCTGTTCGGGAAACCGGATATTCTCGTTTGTTCGTCCGAAGAAGAGGCGCAGACCGCGCTTTGCGTTTTTCCGTATATGAAAACGGCGAAACCGTGTTATCAGGTGCGGTATGACGGCGTGAAGGAAGATCCTCTGCCCGCCGGTTTTTCGGTGAGGAAACTGATTCCGGACGAGGAGACGATAAAGTTTGTTGCGGCAACTTATTCTCTGCATTACGGCGAAGCCGCCGTAATGGAAGTGATCGCAAATCTCGGAATGTACGGCGTGTTTTCCGGCGAAAAGATCGCGGCGTATATCGGCAGGCACGAAGAGGGATCGGTAGGGCTGCTCGAGGTGATGCCCGAATTTCGCAGGCACGGGCTCGGCACCTATCTCGTGAAGTATATGGCGGCGCGGGTGATCGAAGAAGGAGATATCGCTTACGCGCAGATCGTTTCGGATAACGAAAAAAGCTTAAACATGCATCTGAAAATGGGTTTTGTTCCTTCGGAGAAAAAAGTTTACTGGTGTTACTGATTTGTTCTAAGCTAATGGTTTTGCCGGACACGAAAACAGATCAAATATTTTGTCGAACCGAAAACAGATCAAATATGGTTTTTTGTTTTTTTATCGCACGGTTCAGCATTGCCGCGGCACCGTTGCCGGAACGCCACACGTATGCGATCACGATATCGGCACGGTCTGCCATCCACAGATTCCTTTTGCAAACGGCAAATTTAGGCAGGGAATTTTCGATCGGCGGGTATATGATCTCGTCATATCCTTCCGCATTGCGGATACGATCCGGGTATGCCGTGATCAGAATCAGTTTTGCGTTCGGATGAGTGTGGCGAAAAACGGAGCAACAGTTTTTCGCAAAGGAATCGAATTGTCCGTAGCCGCCGAGATAAAATTCACAGGGGGATTCGCCGACGTGTTTTTCCAGAAAGTCGAGAACGGTCGATTTATCTCCCGGTTTTTCCGAGAAATCGGAGTGTCCGCAAAAGGTTACAATCATAACAGTCTCCTTTCGGGATAAAAAAAAGAGCGCGTCCCGAAACGAAACGGCTCCTTTACAGAATGCGCGTCTCGCCTTAGTGCGACCTAACCAAACGTTCACCTTATTCAGACTACGATTTGTTGCGGACACGAAAACTGCCGTAATTAAGTGTAGTCTAAAATAAGGGCATTATACCCCCAAGGGAAGTTTATTCGGTTAGGTCGCAGGATAATCTTATCATAAAAACACCGAATTGTCAATATAAAAACCGAAAGTTCCCGATCGCGTTTCGGGAAAATCATTTTCGGGGTTATTAAATTTCTGATAACGGAAGGAGGAAAAATGTCGGCGACGGAAGAACAACGGGCGGTGATCGACGATTTCGATCACAATATCTTATTGCTCGCCCGCGCAGGTACGGGGAAAACTTTCACCATTGCGAATAAAGTGGCGGAAGCGATCCGCCGGGGATTCTGCAAAGGGGAAGAGGTTTTGTGCGTAACGTTTACCGTGAAAGCGGCGGAAGAGCTCCGCGAGGACATCGACGCCTGGTGCGGCGAAAAAAGCGGCGCCGAGGTCTGCACGATCCACGGTTTTTGTTACTCCCTTGTGAAAGCGTACGGGAAACTGACGGGAGAATTCCGCGATCCGACCGTGGCAGACGAAGTGGACGTAGGGGAGATCCTGACTTCTCTTCTGCTCGATCATGCCGAACGCGGGGAATACGCCATGGCAGACGGTCTTCCCCTGCTTCCCGAACGGCAGCTCGCGAGGATCGCCACGGCGATCAAACACGAGAGGGAAGAGCTTGGTTTCGGGTATTTCGATCGCGGCGGCTATGCGGAAGCGATTTTGTCTTTGGAAAAGACCAAGGCATACGGCGATCTGTTTTCGGTGAAAAAACGGGGCGTCAAAGTGACGGATTACTCTTTGAGAGAGTTGCTGAAAAGGAGCGGCGGAAAGTTTTTCGAAGAGTATACCTCCGTGCTCCGCGCCTCCGACCTTCTCGATTTCGACGATCTCATTTTTGCCGCGAAAGATTGCCTGAAACGGGAGCGGTCGTTTACCGAAAAATACAAACTCGTCATCGTGGACGAAATGCAGGACACGAGCATGACGGAATACGAAGTTCTGCGGAATTTTTTCCCGGGAAGTCGCATTCTCATGTGCGGGGACGACGCGCAGACCATCTACGGTTGGCGGGGTTCCGCTCCCGCCTCCGTCATTGCCGATTTCAGAAAGAATTTCGCCGCCGTGACGAAACGGCTTACGAAGAACCGGCGTTCCACCCCTCTTCTTTCTTATGCGGGCGCGTATTATCTGAGAAACACCTTTTATCCCGAAGCGGAGATCGGAGAACCGCAGACGGAAGGGGATAAGATCGAGATCGTGAAGTGCGGAGACGATACCGACGAGGCGGAAGCGATCTTCCGTATTTTGCAAGGGGTTTCCTGCAAGCCTTACGAGGTGTGCGTGATGGCGAGATCTAACCGCTATCTCGCCGGTCTGTATAAGAAATTTGAGGCGATAAACGGCTTATTGCCCCCTGAATCCCGTCTGCGATTTTTCACGGCGGACAGCGATTACCAGTTTTATAAAAAGCCCGTCGTAAAAGATTTTCTTTCCTTTTTGCGCATTCTCGTCAATCCGGATGACACGCCCGCTTTCGAGCGCGTGGCGGAAAAATATTTGCCGGGGATCGGTCGCACGAGTCTTCGCGCCCTGCGGGATTACGGCAAACTCGGACTTTCCGTTTCTTCTTTTCTTCTGCCGGAAACTTATCGCTTCGGAGATCCGTGGGAAACGCTTGCGAAGGCATATCGGGAAGATAAGATCGTGGTGTACGATCTCGAAACGACCGGGCTCGATCTCGCGCTCGACGGACCGATTCAGATCTCGGGCGTAAAAACGGGAATAAGCGGAGAAAGAGAGGAATTTAACCGCTTCGTGTTGCCGGAACGCGAGATCTCCGCGGCGGCGCTCCGCACGCACGGATACGACCTTGAGGAGATAAAAAAGCGAGGCGGCGCGGAGGCGGCTGTTGCCCTGAAAGAGTTCGCCGCGTTCTCGCGCGATTGCGTGCTCGTCGGTCATAACAGCGGCGCCTTCGACGACGTGATCCTGCGCCGCGCGGCAAAAGAACACGGCGCGGAATTTTCCGTCCGCGGTTTTGCCGACACGAGGGTGATCTGCTCTCTGTTTCATCCCGATTTCCCCGATTTCCGCCTGTCCACGCTGTGCGAAAAATTCGGGGTGAAAAACGAGCGCGCGCACGACGCTTTCGCCGACGTGGAAGCGACGGAAAAGTGCCTGCAAAGGATGATCGTTTCGGATATTTTCGTTACCGAGCAGGCAAGAAAAAGCATCGTTAACGAACTTCGGGACAGGTTTTCCGATTTTTATGCCGATTATCGGGCGCAGAGAGAAATGCTTGCCCGAGGCGACGTTTCCGCTCTGCTCGGGCATATCGGAAAAACGTACGCCGTGTTCGACGTTAATTCCCGTGCGGAAGACAGAGAGTCCGCAAGGGATCTGTACCGCGCGCTGAAAGGAGAATTCGGCGAAACCTGCGCCATGCCGGAGATCCGCCTTGCCGCCTTTCTCGCGGAAACCTCTTTGTCGGGCAGTCAGATGGACGTGATGATCAAAAAACTCGGGAAGATCCCCGTCGTCACCGTGCATCAGTCGAAGGGGTGCGAGTTTTCCGTCGTCGTTATCGCGGGGATGAACGAGCGCGAGTTTCCGTCTTATGCGGCGAAAGCGAGCGGCAACGAAGACGAGGAAAAGCGAGTGTTTTACGTTGCGATCTCCCGCGCGACGAAAAAGCTTTTCATTACCTATCCGGCTCTTTACCGCGCGGGGCAGAACGCCTATCCGCGGAATCCGTCGCCCTATCTCTCTCTTCTTCCGGAAGAGTGTGTGGACCGGGTAACGTCCGGCGAAATCTGAGCAGAAACGAAAATCGACGCCGCCCGAAAACGGAATTTTACCGAAATTTTGTTTTCGGGCTTTTTATTTCGTTGTTTTTTTACGCGGAATGTGGTAAAATGAAAAACGTATTATATAGTCCCGTTTTTCGAGACCCCTTTTCGCGTTTTGTTTGTTCCGCCCCTGCCGGCGGGGAAAGGGGTTTTGACAAGGAACGGAATAACGGAGAGAAAATTATGAAAAACAGAACGCTCGTAAAAGACATTTACCGTTCTCCGGAAACGTTCGGCGGCGCAGAAGTCACCGTTGCGGGGTGGGCAAGGACCATCCGCGATTCCAAGGCGTTCGGCTTTATCGAGTTGAACGACGGCAGTTATTTCAAAAACGTGCAGATCGTATTCGAAAGGGCGAATCTTCCGGAATACGACGAGATCGCGAAACAGAACGTCGGTTGCTCGCTGGTCGTGAAAGGAAAGGTCGTATTAACGCCCGAGGCGAAACAGCCGTTCGAGATCAAAGCCGAAAAAATCGAGGTGGAAGGTACTTCTTCTCCCGAATATCCCTTGCAGAAGAAGAGACATTCTCTCGAATATCTCCGCGAGATCGCTTATCTCCGCCCGAGAACGAACACGTTCGGCGCGGTGTTCCGCATCCGCAGCGAAGCGGCGTTTGCCATTCACGAATTTTTCCATTCCCGCGGGTTCGTTTACGTGCATACCCCGCTGATCACGGGGAGCGACTGCGAAGGCGCGGGCGCGATGTTTCAGGTAACGACGCTCGATCTCGCAAACCCGCCGAAGGACGACGCGGGCAAGGTCGACTATAAGGAAGATTTCTTCGGAAAACCCGCCTCTCTCACGGTGTCCGGGCAACTTTCGGCGGAGGCATACGCGCTCGCATTCGGAAACGTTTATACTTTCGGACCCACTTTCCGTGCGGAAAAGAGCAATACCGCCCGCCATGCCGCGGAATTCTGGATGATCGAGCCGGAAATGGCGTTCACCGATCTTGCCGGCGAAATGGACGTGGCGGAAGCCATGGTGAAATCGGTCATCCGCCACGTGATGAAAACGTGCGGTCCCGAGCTCGAATTTCTGAATAATTTTGTCGATAAAGGGCTTATCGAAAGACTTACGCACGTTGCGGACAGCGATTTCGTGCGGTTGCCTTATACCGAAGCGATCGGGATTCTCGAACCGATCAAAGATAAATTCGAATATCCCGTGTTCTGGGGATGCGACCTTCAGAGCGAACACGAGAGATATATTACGGAAGAAGTGTTTAAAAAGCCCGTCTTCCTCACCGACTATCCCAAGGAGATCAAAGCGTTTTACATGCGCCTGAACGACGACGGAAAAACGGTTGCCGCGGCGGATCTGCTCGTGCCGGGCATCGGCGAGCTGGTCGGCGGCAGTCAGAGGGAAGAAAGGTACGACGTTCTTCTTTCCCGCATCGAAGAACTCGGCATGAGACCGGAGGATTACGACTGGTATCTGAACCTTCGTAAATTCGGCGGCGTGACGCACGCCGGATTCGGGCTCGGATTCGAAAGACTGATCATGTATCTCACGGGCATCGCCAACATCCGCGACGTGATCCCCTTCCCGAGAACGGTCGGCAATCTCGAATACTGATCCGTCTTCCGGGGAGAACTTTTGCGTTTTCCGCGGAAACGATCCGGAAATGAGGATAATTATATGAAAATCATCGTAGACGCCTACGGCGGCGATTTCGCTCCCGCCGAGGTGGTGAAGGGCGCGGTCGCCGCGCTCGAAGCAAAAGAAGGGTTCAAAGCGGTGCTCGTCGGTAAGGAAGAGGGGATCAGAGAAGCCCTTTCCGCCTGCGGGTATACGGGCGATCGCGTGGAGATCGTGAACGCGCGCGACGTGATCACCTGCGAAGAATCTCCTACCGAAGCCATCCGCAAGAAGCCAGATTCTTCTATCTGCCGCGCTCTTAAGGTTCTGAAAGAAGATCCGGAAGCGGCGGCGTTCGTATCCGCGGGGTCGACGGGCGCCGTGCTTACGGGGGCGGTTCTTCTCACAAAGAGGATCGCCGGGGTTTCGAGACCCGCTCTCGCGCCCCTTCTGCCCACGGTAAAAGGAACGTCCGTCATGTTGCTCGACTGCGGCGCGAACGTAGACTGCAAGGCGATCAATCTCGTGCAGTTCGCCCTGATGGGCAGCGCGTATATGAAAGAAGTCGTCGGGGTGGAACGTCCGAAAGTCGCTCTTCTTTCGAACGGTACGGAAGAGAAAAAGGGTTGTCTTCTGACGCACGAGGTGTTCCCCCTGCTGAAAGAGAGAACGGATATCGACTTTGTGGGAAACATGGAGGCGAGAGATATTCTTTCCGGCGAATACGACGTCGTCGTGACGGACGGGTTTTACGGAAACATCGCGTTAAAGAGTACGGAGGGGGCGGTCAACACGCTGTTCACCGTGCTGAAGCGGGAGATCAAGGCATCCAAAAAGGCTTCGATCGGAGCCCTTCTCATGAAAGGCGCATTCCGCAACGTGAAAAACCTGCTCGATTATAACAAGCGCGGCGGCGCGGTTCTTCTCGGTATGGAGAAAACGGTCATCAAGATCCACGGCGCGTCCAAAGCGGAACCGGTGAAAAACGCGATCCTGCAAGGGGTGGCGGAAGCGGAAAGCGATCTGAACGAGACGATCCGGAATGCCGTTGCGAGCGACGGAGCGGAGACCGCGGTATGATCTTTTTCATGCAGGAATGCGAGGATAAGATCGGTTATAAGTTCCGCGACAAAGAGTTGTTGCGTCTATGCTTTACCCATTCGTCTTATTCGCACGAAAACGGCGGCGGAAAGAACAACGAGCGGCTCGAGTTTTTCGGCGATTCCGTGCTCGGCTTTGTCACGGCGGAATATCTGATGGCGAAATATCCCGGCGACGACGAAGGCAGGCTTACGGAATACAAGCAGAAACTCGTTTCGCGAAAACCGCTTGCCGAGGCGATCGAAAAGGCGGGGTTGGGCGAACACATCCTCTTCGGCGAAGGAGAGAGCCGGAACGGCGAAGAACACCACGAGGCGGCGAGGGAAAACCTGTTCGAGGCGATCGTGGCGGGTATTTATTACGACGGCGGTCTGGAACAGGCGAAAAAGTTTATTTACGATAAGCTGTTTTCCCTTCACGAAAGCGAGCCTCGCGGAAAATCCCCGAAAAAGGGCGGCGCGCCGGACGATCCGAAAAGCCGTTTGCAGGAATACGTGCAGAAAAAGAAACTCGGCGAACTTTTTTACCGTGAAATTTCCCGTAGCGGCCCCGATCACGAGCCTGTGTTCGTGATCGCGGCGGAACTCGACGGAAAGAGGATCGGCGAAGGAAAAGGCAAAAGCAAATCGGAAGCGTCGCGCCAGGCGGCGGAAAACGCGCTTTCCGGTTTCGAAAGGAAGAGCGATCTTCCGGATCTAAAAGGGAAGAGCGATCTTCCGGAATCGCCCCCGTTCCGCAGCGTGAAAAAGAGCGGAAAACAGGAGACGGGAAAGCTCCGCGGCGAAGTCCCCGCGGACAAGCCCGCACCGAAAGGAAACGGGCGGAAGAACAAAGGACAGAACGAAACCCGATCCGCACGGGGCGGCAATGCCGCAGACAAAGCGGAACATTCAAAAAGACAAAACGGCGCGTCCGGGAGGAAAGAGGGAACGATTCCGGGCGGCGCTCGCGGAAATCGGGCGGAACGGCCCGCGGGGAGGAAAAGGGACCCGCGGCGGAAAGCCCGTAAGGAGTTAACAGGTGAATTTTAAAAAGATAGAGCTGATCGGTTTTAAGTCTTTCGCCGACCGGCAGGAGATTCAATTCGAAAACGGCGTTACCTGTATCGTCGGTCCGAACGGATGCGGCAAGAGCAACGTTGCGGACGCGATCCGTTGGGTGCTCGGCGAACAGTCTGCGAAATCCCTTCGCGGAACGAGCATGCAGGACGTTATTTTCAACGGCACGCAGAACAGAAAATCCCTTTCTTACTGCGAAGTGTCTCTCACCTTCGACAATACGAACAAGATCTTCAAGGAGATCGACTATACCGAAGTCGTTTTCACGAGAAAATTGTATCGTTCGGGCGAGAGCGAGTATTTTATCAACAAAAAACCGGCGAGAAGAGGGGATATTATCGATCTGTTGCACGAATGCGGCGTCAGCAAAGAAGGATATACCATCATCGGACAGGGCAAGGTCGCGGAGATCCTGAACAGTAAGCCGGAAGACAGAAGAAGCATTTTCGAAGAGGCGGTAGGCATCGCGAAAACGAAGGCGAAGAGACTGGAAACGGAACGTAAACTCGATCGTACGAGAGACAACGTTACCCGTATCGTGGACATCACGACGGAGCTTGAACGCCAGCTCGAACCGCTGGAAAAACAGGCGGAAAAGGCGAGAGCGCACCGCGCCCTTTCCGAAGAACTGAAATATCACGAAGTCAACGCGTATCTTTATAAATATGATAACGCCGCCGCGATCAAATCGGGCATCAGCGCGAGAATGCAGAGCTATGCCGACGAAGCCGAGGTGAAGAGCATCGCGCTTCAGGAAGCGATCCGCAGTTATAACGATCACCTCGGGGAGATTTCTTCCGCCGACGAATACATTCGTCAGCTGAACGAGGAACTGCGCGAAAGAGCGGTCGCCGCGGAAAGGCAGTCCGGTACGGCGCGCGTTTACGGCGAAAAGATCAACGCCCTTCGCTCGGAGATCCGCCGTCTCGAAAAGGAGATCGAAAACGCCAAGGCGGAAGGGAATAAGATCTCCGATAAGATCGCAGGCAAAAAAGCGCACACGGAGGCTGTTCAGGCTGAGATCGCGGAGAAAGAAAAACGCGCTGCGGAACTGAACGCCGAGCTTGCCGAAGTCGCCGCCGCGATCGCAGAAGGCAACAGAATGGCGCAGTCCGCACAGCAAGCCGTTCTTCATTCGGTGGAATCTCTCGCCGACCTCAAGCAGAATATCGGCGCTCTTTCTTCCGAAAAGAACGTCATTTCGGCGCAGCAGCAGGAAACGGTGGAAAGAGTTCAGGCTCTTAACGATAAGCTCGACGGGCTTGTCAGAGACAACGCCGTCAACAACGTGGAATTGCAGAAGCTCGAAAAGTCCGCGCAGAAGGCGAAGGACGATATCCGGGACATGGAAAGCGACGTCGCTTCCACGCAGTCCTTCATTGCGGATATCACCGCGAAGATCTATTCGATCAACAGCGAGATCGCCGCGCTCGAGGCGAACGGCAGGGTTTACGCCAACTTAAAAGATAATTACGACGGTTATCAGTTCGCCGTGAAAAAACTGATGCAGGCGACGAAGGAATCGCGCGACGTCGCGTCCCGCGTGAAGGGCGTCGTTGCGAATATCATCAAAACGGACGCCAAGTACGACGTGGCGATCGAAACCTGCCTCGGCGGCGCGGTACAGAACGTCGTGACCGCCTCGCAGGACGACGCGAAGTACCTGATCCAGTTCCTGAAGAGAACGGAGTCCGGAAGAGTGACGTTCTTACCCGTCGAGTCGATGAAACCGCGTTACGAAACTTCGGAAACAAAGAGCGCCCTGCGGGAACGCGGCGCGCTCGGGCTTGCAAACGAGCTTGTTTCCTATGATAAGTATTACGAAAAAGTGGTTCGTTTCCTTCTCGGAAATACGCTGATCGTAGACAATATCGATAACGCCGTCTCCATTGCGAGAAAGTATCAGAACGCTTTTAAGATCGTAACGCTCGACGGAGATCTCCTCGCTTCCAGCGGTTCGATGACGGGCGGTTCGAGAAAACAGAACACTTCCAATCTTCTCGCGATGGACAGAAGGGTCGCGGAGATCGAAGAACAGCTCAAGGCGAGAAAGAGCGAACTTTCCCGTCTGTCTTCCAAGAAAGCGCAGCTCGAAAAGCAGATCGCGGGGCAGAGGGACGAACTCGATCGCCTGAACACCTTCCTGCAGGACGTCCGTCAGCAGACGGTCGCCATGCGCGAAAAGATCGCCGCGACGGAAGGGAAGATCGCGGATACGACGAAAGAGATCGAAGGATATCGCGATTCCATCGCCCTTATCAACACTCGTCTTACCGAGATCAACAAGGAATATTCTTCCATCGAACTCGGCAACGAGGAACTCGACCGCAAACGCCGCGACGCTTCGTTCGACGCCGAAAAACATCAGTCCGTCTTTGCGGAATACACGAAGAGAAGAGACGATCTTATCGACGAGAACACCGGGCTTCAGGCGAGCCTTTCCTATCTCCGTTCGCAGATCAGGGCGGACGAGGAAGAGATCGCGAGAATGGAGGAGAGATCGAACGAACTGCTGAAGCAGATCGAAGAAAACAAACAGTCTATCACCCGCAACAACAACGCGCTCGGAAATCTCCTTGCGGACGTCGAGAAAGTCGCTCTTTCCGACAGCGAAAAGGAATACCTCAACAGCCTGCGCGAGAAGATCGCCGCCTTCGAACAGAGAAAGAAAACGCTGAACGAACAGGTTCAGCAGGACAATATGCTCCGCGGCAACCTGCAGGCGGAGATCACGAAGCTCAACGAAAAGAAATACGGCGAGGAAGTCGCTCTTTCCAAAGTCGATACCGAGCTCGAATACATGCGCCAGAAGGTGTGGGAAGATTATCAGATCACCTACGAGAACGCGGCGTCTTTGAAAGACGGGAATTACGATATCACGGTAAGCAATCAGGAGATCAACCGCATCCGCAAAAAGATCGCGTCTCTCGGAGCGATCAACCCGAACGCGATCGACGATTTCAACGTTCTGAACGACCGTTATCAGGAAATGGCGGGGCAGAGAGACGATCTTTTGAAGGCGGAGCAGGATCTGAAAGCGGTCATCGCGCAGCTGACCGATGAGATGAGCACCACTTTTGCAAAGGGTTTTGCCGCCATTCGCGCAAACTTCACCCGTATTTTCAAAGAATTATTCGGCGGCGGTACCGCCGATCTGATCCTGGAGAAAGGCTTTACGGAGGATCCGCTCGAACAGGGCATCGAGATCGTCGCAGAGCCGCCGGGGAAGAAATTGCAGAAGATCTCTCTGCTTTCGGGCGGCGAGATGGCGCTCACCGCGATCGCCATTCTGTTCGCTATCTTGAAACTTCGTCCGATGCCGTTCGTTGTTCTCGACGAGATCGAAGCCGCGCTGGACGATGCGAACGTGGAGAGATTCGCGCAGTATCTCAAACATTTCTCCGACGATACGCAGTTCATCGTTATCACCCACAAGAAGGTCACGATGGAACGCGCGGACGCGCTTTTCGGCGTGACCATGCAGGAAAAGGGCGTTTCCAAGATCGTTTCCGTCAAGATTGCCGACGCCGTGGAATCGATCGGCGCGTAACCGAGGAATACAGGAGCAAAAATGGGTTTTTTCAATAAGATTTTTTCCGCGTTGAAGAAAACGAAAGACAGTTTTTCCGAAAAAATGCGGCAGCTTTTTGCCCGCGATAAGATCGGCGAAGATTTTTACGAGGATCTCGAAGATATTCTCATTACGTCGGACATTTCCGTTACGACGGCAGAGGAGATCGTGGAGAACCTGCGCGACCGCATGATCGAAGAGAAGGCGAAAGACAAAGATTACGTCGTGGAAGAGCTGAAAGGCGCGATCCGCGATTGCCTTGACATGGCGGAGGATCTCGAGATCGAAACGCCCGCCGTGATCATGGTGATCGGCGTGAACGGCGTGGGCAAAACCACGTCGATCGGCAAACTCGCCAATTATTTCGCGCAGAACGGAAAAACGGTTACGATCGCCGCGGGAGATACATTCCGCGCGGCTGCCGCCGACCAGCTCGAAGTGTGGGCGGACAGGGCGAAAGTCCGTATCGTTCGTTCGGACGAAGGCAGCGATCCTTCCTCCGTCGTATTCGACGCTCTTTCTTCCGTCAAAGCGAAGAAAACGGACGTTCTTATCATCGATACCGCAGGGCGGCTTCACACAAAAGCAAACCTGATGGAAGAATTGAAGAAGATGTCACGCGTGGTCGCGAGAGAATATCCGGAAGCCAATTTCTATAAGCTGATCGCTCTCGACGCGACGACGGGGCAGAACGCCCTTTCGCAGGTGGAGGTGTTCAACGAAGCCGTCGGCATCGACGGGATCATTCTCACCAAGCTCGACGGAACCGCGAAAGGGGGATTCGTCGTGTCTCTCTGTAACGAGTTACAGGTACCCGTAGCCTTTGTGGGAACGGGCGAAAAGAAAGAGGATATCGAACCGTTCGACAAGGAATCGTTTATCGAAGGTATTTTCGGCTGACGTATTTTCCCGGCATGCCGGGCAAGAATAAAAAGGAAACACCCCTCGGAAAGCTTTTTTCAAAGTTTTCCGAGGGGTGTTTTATTTTGTCTGTCCGGTTCAGGCGCGATTTAAAAGAGCGAGGGAATGATCGATCCTGCGGATCGTTTCTTCTTTTCCGAGCAGAGAAACCATTTCCGTCGCTCCGCCGGGCGTAACGCCCTGTCCCGTAACGGCAATGCGAAGCACCCAGAAAATCGCTCCGCTTTTCACGCCGAAATCGGCGGCTTTAGCGGAAAGTCCGGCAAAGAGAGCGTCGTTCCCGTAATCGTCGACGGAAAGAAGATACTCTTTGATCTGCGGCAGAAGGGTTTTCGCGACTTCCGCGTTTGTCTTGTTTTTCTTATTGTCGAAAAGAGAAAGGTCGTAATCTTTCAGCTCGGCCAGCCAATCGATTTTCTCGGGGATCTCGCCGAGGGTCTCCACACGCTGCTGCAAAAGAGCGGCGATCCTCTTTAAATCGAATTTTCCGTTGACTGCCGATTTCCGCAGGAACGGGAGAGCGGCTTCGTAAAACTCTTCCGGGGTCATGGCGCGGATGTATTCGCCGTTCAGCCAGCGCAGTTTCGCTTCGTCGAAAATGGATTGCGATTTGGAAATTCCGTCGAGGGAGAACAGACGGATCATATCCTGCATGTCCATTTTTTCAACGTTTTCTTTCGGGCTCCATCCGAGCAGGGCAACGTAGTTGATGATCGCTTCTTTCAGGTACCCTTTGTTGACGAAATCGTCGAAATTCGCGTCGCCGTAACGTTTGGAAAGTTTGCGCGTCGCGTCCTTCATGATGGGCGGCAGGTGAATGTAGACGGGGCGTTTCCAGCCGAAAGCGTCGTACATCAGGTTGTATTTCGGAGTGGAGGAGAGATATTCCGTTCCGCGGATCACGTGCGTGATGCCCATCAGGTGATCGTCCACCACGTTGGCGAAGTTATAGGTCGGCATACCGTCGCTCTTGATCAGAATGTTGTCTTCCAGTTCGCTGTAATCGATGTTGATCGTACCGTAGATCAGATCTTCGTACGTGCTCGTTCCCTCCGTCGGGATATTCTGGCGGATGACGTACGGCTCGCCTGCGGCGATCCTTCTTTCGACTTCCTCTTTTGGAAGGTGCAGGCAGTGTTTGTCATACTTGCGGTTGCCGTTGGCGTCCGTAAGGCTTTCGAGCCTTTCCTTCGAGCAGAAGCAGTAATATGCGCCGCCGAGGTCGATCAGCTTTTTCGCATATTCCGCATAGATCGCCTTTCTTTCGCTCTGCACGTAAGGTCCGTAATCGCCGCCGATGTCCGGACCTTCGTCGTAATACAGCCCGGATCCTTTCAGAGAATCGTAAATAACCTGAACGGCTCCTTCCACATATCTCTGCTGATCGGTATCCTCGATACGCAGGATGAATTTTCCGTTGTGCGATTTCGCGTAGAGATACGCATAAAGCGCGGTGCGCAGACCGCCGAGATGCATGAAGCCCGTCGGGCTCGGCGCAAATCTTGTTCTGACCGTTTCTTCCATATAATGCTCCTTATAGGTATGTAATAATGCTTGTTTATCGCCTTATAGGCTTGTTTTGTGTCGATTGTAACGTTGCGGCGGCAAATTTAAATATCCGTCGATTCGTAAAATGCCTTCTGAACGGACTTTTCTATCTTTTCCAGCATGCCTTCGTAAAAGAAACTGTAGGCGGAATCGTCGCTTACGATGATGTGATCGAAAAGCCTTACCCCCGTGAATCGAAGCAGAGCGAAGATCCTGCGGGTGGTAGCGATATCCGAATCCGAGGGCGACGGGTTGCCGGACGGGTGATTGTGCGTGATGACCACGCCCGCCGGTTTTAGTGCGGAAATGGACGAGGTGAGATCCTTCATATCGAAAAGGACGCGCCGCGAGTTATCCGAAGTGAACCTGCGCTGTGCGATGATGTTCCGTTTCGAATCGAGAAAGAAAACGACGAAAAACTCCTGCCGCGCGCTTTTGTAAAAGGAGATCAGATATTCGCGCACCGAATGATAACTGTAAACGCCGGGCGTTTTCGTTCTTTCCTGTTCGATGCGGTCGGCGATCTTACCGACGCATACGAGAAAATCGGCGGTATTTTTACCGACGCCTTCCACGCCGAGCAGTTCTTCTTCGGTTGCGTGGAGCACGTTGTCGAGCGTGCCGAACCTATCCACGAGGATATGCGCGAGCGGATTTACGTTCTTTCGCGGGATCGCGTAAAAGAGAAGGATTTCAAGCAGTTCGTGTCGGGAAAGAGAGTCGGCATTGTTCGCCAGGCGATTTTTCATGCGCTGTCTGTGATCTTCGTGCAATTTCGGCGATTTTTGCTCGTCCCCCATAAATTTCCTCCTCAAAATAAAAAAACGTCCTTAAAATATTTTACCATAAAATAAAAAAAGAGTATAATAAAATAAACGGGTATTTTAAAATTTTCAGGAGAAGTTTTATGGAAATCGAAAAAAAGGACCTTGCCTTGTTCTCCGCAATGAAGGAGAATCTGAAAAAACTGATCGGGATCCCCTCGGTCAAGAGCGAACCGGTCGGGAACGCTCCCTTCGGCGAATCGGTGAAAGAAGCTCTTTTGTTCACCCTTTCCCTGGCGGAGGAACTCGGCTTTCACACCGTGAACTACGATAACTATATCGGCGAAGCCGTTTACGGCGACGGCGAGGACGAAATGGCGATCCTCTGCCATCTCGACGTGGTGCCGGTCGGGAAACTGTCCGACTGGAAATATCCCCCTTTCTCCGCAACGGAGGCAGACGGAAAAATCTACGGTCGCGGCGCGACGGACGACAAGGGACCCGCGATCGTGTGCCTGTACTGTATGAAGGCTTTGAAAGACGAAGGGTATCTTCCGGGAAAGAAGATCAAGTTGATTTTCGGCTGCGACGAAGAATCGGGCTGGGGTTGTATCGAACATTATAAGAAGGTGGCGAAAATGCCTGATTTCGGTTTTTCGCCCGACGCCGATTTCCCTGTGCTGTATGCCGAAAAAGGCATTCTCCACGTGAAATTCTTCTTTGACGCCGAACCGGGGCTGAAAGAGCTGAAAGGAGGAGAGCGCGTGAACGTCGTTTGCGACAGATGCGTCTCGATAAGCCCTTTAAACGATAATTTTGCGTCGAACGAAAGGGTGAAAAAAGAAGGGGACGAACTTGTTTCTTACGGTATTTCCGCACACGGTTCCATGCCGGAAAAAGGGAAAAATGCGATCTTGCCGATGATAGAGCTGCTTGCGGAAAACGGACTTGCCGACAAGAGGATCGCCGAAACTTTGTTTTACGACTGTTACGGGCTGAAGGAACTGGAAGACGAGACGGGAAAACTTACGATGAGCCCGGACGTGATCGACCTGAAAAACGGTAAGATCGAGATTTCCGTGGATATCCGCTATCCTTCCACCGTGCCGTTTGAAAAGGTAAAGGAAAAGATCGATCGCATCGCTCCTTATGAGATCCTGTCTCACCAGCTGCCGTTATTCAACGATAAAAATTCCTTCCTCGTGCAGACCCTTCTGAAGATCTATAACGACGCCATGGGAACGAATATGCAGCCGATGGCGATCGGAGGAGGAACGTATGCCCGCGCCCTGAAGGAGGGAACGGCTTTCGGCCCCGAAATGCCGGGCGAAGAATCTACGGTGCACCAGCCGAACGAATACGTTTCGGTAGAGAATCTGAAATTGCAATGGATCATGTATAAAAAAGCCATCCGCAAACTGTCCGAGTGATCGGGCGGCTTGCGGAAGAGAGTCCGGAGGGGGAGTGATTATGACGGAAAACGGGTTGCCGCTTTTTTTAAAAAACGAAACGTGCGCCGTTACGGGACACCGGATCCTGTCCGCCGATTTCGACGAAAACGAACTGTACCGGACGCTGAAGGGAATTTCGGAAGAGGGATTCCGTTGTTTTCTTGTCGGAATGGCGATCGGATTCGATACGGCGTGTTTCCGCGCGCTGTTAAAGGTAAAAAAGGAAGATCCCGCCGTGAAGATCGCGGCGGTCATTCCCTGCGTCGGACAGGATGCTTTCTTTCGTGAAAAAGACAGGGAGACGTATCGTTCTCTTATCGGGCTTGCCGACTATAAGGCGGTGCTCGAGGACGAGTATCGGGAAGGATGTATGCTGAAACGGAATGATTTTCTGCTTGCGAACAGCTCTCTTCTTCTCGCATACCTCCGCACGAAACGCGGAGGAACGTGGTATACGGTGAGAAAAGCGCAGTCTCTCGGTATTCCGGTGCGGTATTTCCCCGAAGATAGTTTGCGTGAGACGTAAGGCGGCGGGGTATTTTTCAGAAAATAAGCCGGTTGTTTCACAGGGCTCTATCCGCTTTGCGCGGAAATCGGTATGAGAGATAATAGGACGGAGGTAGATAAAATGAAAACGATTACGGTAAAAGGAACGGGGCGGCTTTCCGTGAAACCCGATCTGATCGTGATTTCGATGCGGCTTGAAACCGAGGAGAAGGAATACGAAAGGACGACGGAACTCGCCGCGGAGAAGATCGATCGCCTGAACCTGGCTCTCGAAGAGGTCGGGCTTGAAAAAGGAGCAATGAAAACGACGAGTTTCAACGTTCGTACGGATTATGAAAACGTCAGGGATAAGGAAGGCGGCTATAAAAGCGTTTTTAAAGGGTACGTCTGTAACCATAATTTAAAGGTTGAATTCGGTTTCGATACCAAAAAGCTTGCACGGGTGCTTTCTGCGATTTCCCGTTGCGTTGCGAAACCTGAGCTTTCCGTTGCGTTTACGGTAAAAGATCCGTCTGCCGTCGGCGAAGAGCTTTTGCGCTCCGCCGCGAAAAACGCGAGGGAAAGGGCGGAGATCCTTTGTTCCGCTTCGGGGGTGAAACTCGGCGAACTCGTATCGATCGATTATAACCGGGGAAACCTTGACATGGATTCCGATACCGATTACAAAATCGAAAGCAGATGCATGATGAAAGCCGAAGCCTGTCTGTCGGACGTTGCCGTCGAGCCGGACGATATCGACGTGAACGATTCCGCCGCGTTCGTGTGGGAGATCCTCTGAAATAAAAGGAGACCCGGCAGCATGTCGCCGGCGAATGTCGTAATCGGCGGAAAACGGGTTAAAACAGAGAAAGCGTGACTTCGGGTCGCGCTTTTTTGTGTGGTCAGGAATGCGTGAGGATCCGGTTCCGGCTTTTGTTTTCGGCTGATTCGGCGTTCCCGAAAATATTTAAAAATTTTTCTTTGAAACGCTTGACAATCGGAGGAGGGTGTAATATAATTAAAACAGTTGAACAAACATTCAACTGTTTGTCGGAAGGAGGCGTGAAACCATGGAAGAAAGGGAAGAGGAAATGTGCGAATGTACGCTCGTACACAAAGGCGTTGTGGATGAAGCGAGATCGAAAATGCCTTCGGAAGACGTTCTGTACGACGTTGCGGAGCTTTTCAAGGTGTTCGGCGACAGTACGAGAACGAATATTCTGATGGCGCTTTTCGAAAGCGACATGTGCGTTTGCGATCTTTGCAGTTTGCTTCAGATGACGAAATCCGCCATTTCCCATCAGCTCAGAGTGCTTCGGCAAAGCAAACTGGTGAAGGCAAGAAAGAGCGGGAAAGAAGTGATCTATTCTCTGGCGGACGATCACGTGAAAGGAATTTTCGAAATGGCGATCGAACACGTTTCCGAATAAAGAGAACAGCATAAAACAAAAGGAAGGTAACCGAAAATGAAAAAAGTGGCAAGAATCGAAAATCTCGATTGCGCGAACTGCGCGGCAAAACTGGAAAGAGCGATCGCGAAGATCGACGGCGTGAAAGAGGTAAGCATCAACTTCATGACGACGAAGATGAACCTCGAACTCGCGGACGATCTCGCGGAACAGGCGATCGCGGAGATCAAGGTAACAGCCGCAAAAATCGAGCCGGACTGGAAGATCATCGGCTTATAAACCGATCGCAGCTTCGCCTTTCGCGGATCTTTTCCGTATCATCCGAAAACCTTTTTCCGGCGAAAGGAAAGACCAAAAGGGTAAAATGTCAGGCGATAAGTCGATTAAACGATCATTTTAATGGGTTTTGTCTGAAGGAAGCGAGGAGTGGAAACCATTTATGAAAAAAAAGAAATTGAGTGCGAACACAAAGCGCGGCATACGATCGGTCGTATGCCTTGTGTGTCTGATCGCTTGTATGATATCGGAAAAAACGCTGAGCGGACTTCCCGTATGGCTGATGCCCGTTCTGTTTGCCGTCGTTTATCTCGTTTCCGGATACGACGTTCTGAAAAAATGCGTTGTCAATATTTGTCACGGACAGATTTTCGACGAAAATTTTCTGATGACCGTTGCGTCCGTCGGCGCGTTCCTATTGCGTGAATACGCGGAAGCGGCTGCTGTTATGATCTTCTATCAGGTGGGCGAAACCTTTCAGAGTTATGCGGTCGGAAAGTCGCGTAATTCCATCTCTTCGCTGATGACCCTTCGTCCGGACGTCGCGAGGAAAGTGAAGGAAACGGGTACGGAAGAGGTTGCCCCGGAAGAGATCTGCGTGGGAGACGTGATCGAAGTCCGCGCCGGCGAAAGGATCCCTCTCGACGGTACCCTGATCGAGGGCAGCTGCTATCTCGACACGTCCGCCTTAACGGGAGAATCGGTGCCGGTGTTTGCGGAAACGGGATCGTCGGTCTTAAGCGGCAGTATCGTTTCGGACGGCGTGATCAAGGTTCGGGCGGAAAAGGTGTTTTACGACAGCACCGTGTCCAAAATTCTCGATCTTGTGGAAAACGCGTCTTCGAAAAAGGCGAAAACGGAACAGTTTATTTCTGTATTTGCCAAATATTATACGCCTGCCGTCGTGTTCTCCGCACTCGCGCTTGCGATCATTCCGTCTCTCTTTACGCATGAGTGGATGAAATGGATGGGAAGGGCGCTCACCTTCCTGGTCGTCAGCTGTCCGTGCGCTCTCGTGATCTCCGTTCCTCTCGGGTTTTTCGGCGGGATCGGCGGCGCGGGCAAGAAAGGGATCTTGCTGAAGGGTGCAGATATGATCGAGCAGTTCACAAAAGTGAACACTTTCGTTTTCGATAAAACGGGTACGCTGACGGAAGGAAAATTCTCCGTAACGAAGGTCTTTCCCGAAAGCGATCGCGAAAAGGTCCTGCGTTACGCGGCGGTATGCGAAAGCCGTTCCAATCACCCGGTTGCGCGCTCCGTCATGGCGGCGTACGGGGGGGATATCCCGGAAGGGTATTCCGTCGAAGAGATCGCCGGGCACGGGGTAAAAGCCGAAAAGGACGGCGAAGTGATTTTAGCGGGCAATCTCTCGCTTATGGATAAATTCGGTGTTTCCGTCGATACGGTCGGTGAAGGAACGACGGTCTATATAGCGGTTAACGGGCAATTTGTCGGGCTGATCGAAGTGGAAGACAAGATAAGAGACGACAGCAAACGACTGATCTCCGAGTTGAAAAAAGAGGGTTTCCGCGTTGCGATGCTCACGGGAGACAACGAAAAAGTTGCGGCGAAAGTGGCAAAGGAACTCGGGATCGAAGAGTATAAAAGCGGGCTTCTTCCCGCCGACAAAGCAGACGAGATCGAACGGATCATGACGGACAAAAAGGAGAAAGACGTCGTCGGATTCGTGGGAGACGGCATCAACGATTCGCCCGTGATCATGCGTGCGGATATCGGCGTGTCCATGGGCGGGATTGGAAGCGATTGCGCCATCGAAGCCGCGGACGTCGTTTTAATGCACGACAATCCGTCCGCCCTTCTCGATGCGAGAAAAATTTCCTTTAAAACGATGAAAATCGTGAAGGAAAACATCGTTTTTGCTCTGGCGGTAAAACTTGCGATTCTTGTTCTCGGCGCGTTCGGTCTGATGTCGAAATGGTTCGGGATCCCGGATATGTGGTTCGCGGTGTTTGCGGACGTAGGCGTTTCCGTCATTGCGATCTTAAACTCCATGCGCACCCTCAACACGGACAGGAAAAAGAAAGCGGCATGACTCTTTCCGAAAGATAACGAAAAAGGATCGGTTTTTTAAACCGATCCTTTTTCGTTTTTCGATACGAACCGTCCGACATATATGACAAAAATATCGGATTTTTATTGAAATTTCCTTCGATTCATGGTAAAATAGAAAAGGGGGAAGCGGATCTCTGCCGCAAGCCGACGGACGGAAAACGGAAGCGGAAAGCATGGTGTAAAACGCGGGCAAGAAAAAAAGAGCCGTAAGCTCTTTCGATCCGTTGCCGACGCAACACCTTTTAAAAAAGGCATTTTGTTTTACATTTATTTTAACCACTATGTAATTTAAATGCTATGTTTATTATAAACGATAAAGGGAGATTTGTCAAGTGGAAAACGAAGGAAAAACAGGAAATTACATTATCGGCTTCGATCAGGGAACGAATTCGCTCGGATATGCCGTGATCGACAGGAATTGCAAGGTGATCCGCAAGTCCGGAAAACGAATGTGGGGAAGTATTCTTTTCGACGAAGGAAGACCTGCGGCGAAAACGCGCGTGCAAAGGAGCGCGCGCAGGCGTTATGAGAGAAGAAAGGAAAGAATACGGCTTTTACGTATGCTGACAGAGAAGAGCGTTCTGTCCGTCGATCCGTCCTTTTTTAAACGTCTGGACGATTCGTTCTTGCTGAACGTGCGGAAAGACGCCGAATTCGGAAGAGACAATCTTTTTAATCTGTTCGACGGCGACTATACCGATCGCGATTATTACCGCGAGTATAAAACGATCTATCATCTTCGCAAACGGCTTTGCGAAGATCCTTCCCGTGCGGATATCCGTCTGGTATATCTCGCCCTGCATCATATCGTAAAATACCGCGGAAATTTTTTGCATGATGAAGAAAATATGAGCACGGAAGGAAACGATACAGCCGGTGCGATCGAAGACTTTTTCACCGCTTATCAGACGATTTATTGTGACGATGACGGCGTGGTTTCTTCGTTCGGAAACGATATCGACTATGGCGAATTTGCCGCCGTTTTAAAAACGAAAGCAAAACGAAGAGAAAAAAAAGATAAGTTGATCTCCTTATTTTCGACGGGATCGTTTAAAAAACAGAGTGACGCGCTTGTCTCGTTGCTGCTTGGCATGAAAGTCGGGCTGGCAGATCTTTTCCCCTTGCAAAATCAAGGAGAAGTTCCGGAAGACGTCGTAAAGGAGACAAAAGTATCTTTCGAAGACGGAGATTATGACGAAAAAGCGGTTCGTTTTCCGGAAATTTTCGGAGACGATGTTTTCGCTCTGATCGAAAAACTTCATCGCATCTATCTCGATCTTGTGCTTTCGCAGATTCTCGGCGAGGGAAAGAAATATATTTACGAAGGCATGATCGACCGCTTCGAAAAAAACAAAAAGGATCTTGCGCAACTGAAAAGCGTACTTCGTGCGGATAAAGCGGAATATGATCGTTTTTTCAAAGAAGCCTCCGAAAAGAATTTTGTCAGCTATTTCAGGACGCACGTCAGGGGAGGGACGAAACCGATCTGCAAAGGTGCTTCGCGCGAGGATTTTTATAGCGAAGTAAGGAGATCTCTTGCGAAATTTCCCGATTCGCCCGAAAAAACCTATTGTCTCGACCGGATGGAAGAAGACGATTTTCTGATCAGGCTGAATTCCACCCGTAACGCCGCGATTCCTTATCAGCTGAATCTGAACGAGCTTAAAAGGATCCTCGATCGGCAGAGCGTGTATTATCCCGAGCTGAAGGAGAATTACGAAAAAATCGTCAGTCTGCTCACTTTCCGTCGCCCTTATTCCGTCGGTATTATTTCGCCGGCAAGCAGATTTTCGTGGGTGGAAGAAGGAGACGTGAAAAAGGAACGCGCCTATCCGTGGAATTTCGACGAGGTGGTCGATTACGATGCCGCTTCCGAAAAATTTATCAGACGGATGACGAACCGCTGTGCGATTTTTAAGGAGGAAGAAGTTCTGCCGTCCTCTTCCGTTTCCTACCAGATCTTTAACGTGCTGAATGAGCTCGCCAACGCAAGGCTTTTTTTGCCGAACGGAAAACGCCCTCTTACGGTCGACGAAAAACAGGCTGCGTTCCGCTTGTTCCTGTGGGAGAAAGCGACCGTTACCGCAAAGGACGTAACGAATTTACTCTATGCGAAATTCAAGGTTTCAAGCGTCGGAATGGAGGGGCTTTCCGATAAGACGGGAAAGAAATTCGCAAGTAAAATGAACGGCTATCGCGCCGTACGGAATGTGCTGCAAGCGGATTGTTTCGGATCGGACGGCGAAAAGATCGTAACGAATTACGCGCTGTTTGAGTTATATGAAAAAATTATCGAAATTCTGACCGTGTTTACCGATAGGGCGATCAGAAAGCGCGCGCTGAAAAAGATACTTCCTTCCGACTTTGACGAGAAGACGATCGAAAAGTTGCTTTCCGTCCGGCTTGCGGGTTGGGGGCGATATTCCGCGAAATGCCTGTGCCGTACGGGCGGAGCGAACGGGTTGAACGTGCTGGAAACCATGTATACGACCGACCGTAATTTCCGACAGGTCGAAACGGATGAAAATCTCGGATTTAAGGACGCTTTCTCCGGTAAGACGGAACAGACAAAAAACGACATAGCGTATGCAGACGTAAACGATCTGTACCTTTCGCCCGCCGTAAAAAGAACGGTATGGCAAACGGTGAAAGCGGTGAAGGAGATCGTGAAGATCATGGGAGAAGAGCCCCGTTGTATCTTTCTGGAATCCACGCGGACGGACGAAGCGAAGAATCAGACGAGAAAGCGTTCGGATATCATAAGCGGACTTTACAATCGGATACGGGATGACGTCGGTCAGTATAACGAAGATCTGAAAAATGCCGAGCAAAATCTGAAGAAGAGCGACGAAGCGAAACTGAACGACGAGAAGGTTTATCTCTATTTCTTGCAGATGGGCAAGTGCATGTATTCGGGCGAAAAACTGAATTTCGAGGATCTGTCCTCTTACGAGGTGGATCATATCGTTCCCCGTTGTTATATCAAAGACGACAGCATTCAGAACAAAGCTCTCGTGCTGAAAAAATACAATCAGGAGAAGTCCGGAACGCTCGCTTTACAAAAGAGCATACGCGATAAAATGACGCCTTTCTGGAGTTTTCTGAAAGATCACGGCATGATCGGAAAGAAAAAGTTCGATAATCTGACAAAGGCTGAATACACAGACGGCGATCTGAACGGCTTTATCGCAAGACAGCTGACGGAAACGAATCAGTCGATAAAAGGTGCGCGCGAATTGCTGAAAAGCCGTTACGCGGATACCGACGTGGAATTCGTAAAAGCGGGCATTTCCTCCGTCTTCCGTATGGCTCGTGCGGAAGAGGGGTATACGGAGTTTCTGAAGAGCAGAAATCTGAATGATTTCCACCATGCAAAAGACGCTTATCTTGCCGCCGTGATCGGCTATTTCACGCGGAAAATTTACCCGATCTGGGGCGCAAATTCCGAGGCGAGAACGCTGAAAGACGAAATAAAGTCGTGCAGGAACGGTGCGAAGACGAGAGAGCTTTGTCAACAGCGGAACGGCATCGTTGTGGATGCAATGAAATACGTAACGCCCGACCGTGACGACGGTGTGGAATGGAACGTTTGTTACAACAATATTTTATCCGCGTTTTCCAATAACGATTGCCTTGTAACGCGCAAGAAAGAAGAAGCTCCGGAATCCGCTTTTTACAATGCGACGATCCGAAGCCCGAAAGCAAAAACGGGGAATATCCCCTTGCGTTACGTGACCGACCGAAACGGTCGGAAACGCCCTTTGCCGCCCGAACTTTACGGAAATTACGAAGGGGAGAACAACGCTTATTTCGTGTTTGCGACCTTTGAAAAGGGGAAGAAAAGAACTACGGTGCTGACCGGCATCCCCGTGCGTATCGATTACCTCGCCCGCAAAGACGACGGCGCGATCGGATCCTATCTTGCGGAAATCGCGGCGGCGGATAAAAAGAAATTGATTTCCTACGAGAAAAAGAAAATTCTGAAATATCAGTTGATCCGTCTGAACGGGCAGCTTTGCTACGTTGCCTCTTCCTCGGAAGTGATCAATGCCGAGCAGCTGGTAACGGACAATAAGTATTCGCTTTTGCTGTATTGTCTGGAGCACCCGCAAAAACGGGTTGCCGTTCGTACCGATCGTTCGCAGGAAGAAAGCAGAACGTACTGTTTGAAAGAGGACGGCGATTATTTCGCCCCGCTGATCGACGCGTTCATCGAAGATTACGCCGAAAAACTCGAACGGCGGTATAGTAACTATAAAAAATATGTCGAAGGAATCCGCGCTTACGCTTCTTCTCCGGAATTTTCGGGCATGCCCGTTTATTCTTCCGATCCGAAGGTGGTAAGCAAACACGGGTATCTTGCCTGCCTGCTGAATTTAACGAAAGCTTGCTCTACCACGCTCGATATGAGAAAGTACGGAGGAAAAACAAGTTGGGGCAGGCTTAACGGAAAAACAATTTATAAAGAAGATATAGACCTGATCGATACGTCGATCACGGGCGTTTATCGTTGCGAAAGAAAAGGCGGCAATAAGGGGTGAAAAGAATATGGGGTGGAGAACGGTCGTGATAGAAAGCCCGTGCAGGCTTTCGTATAAAAACGAACACATGCTGATCCGCGGAGAAAAGGATATTTCCGTTTATATTCCGGAAATCGACACGTTGCTCGTGGCAACCACGCAATGCGTTACCAGTGCGGTTCTGATCTGCGAACTTTTAAAAAATTAAGGCTTAGCATTCGCCATCACTAACTATTTTTACGGCGAAAAATCGGTTTATGACTGTGTTAAACGCTCGGCAATATACGGAAGAGTATAATTTTGAGCGTTTGCCTTGTCAAAACGCGATTTTTCATCCGTAAAAACGCTTTGCGCCTTAAAGAGCTTATTTTCCGATGATTTTTCCCGATTTCGAAATCGATAGTACTTTTCGTACATCAATAGAGAAATCGGGGAAAAGGGCGGAAAAGAAGCCTTTAAGGTAATTAGTGATGACGAATGCTAAGCCTATCGTTGTGTTTTGCGATGAAAAGCACGATCCTTCTTCTCAACTGATCTCTCTTGCCGGCAGTTACAATTCCTCCGGAAAGATCGCCGAACAAATGGCTTGGACGAGCGAAAACAAGGCGGCGGCTTTCGGTGCCGTGATCCGCAGAAAAATTCTGAATCAGGCGGCGATGCTGAAAAAAGCGGCGAAGCATAAGGAGAGCGAAATGCTGATCGCTTATGCTTCCGACCTGCAGGAAAACGACGCCACCAACCGTGAGGGATTTGCGGCAAAGGTGTATTTCAACTCTCTGTTCGGTCCCGATTTCACGAGAGATCGCACGTGCACGGTAAATGCCGCTTTGAATTACGGATATACGGTGCTTCTGAGTTGTTTTAACAGGGAGGTCGTTTCTGCGGGATATCTGACGCAACTCGGGATCCGCCATCGTAACGATATGAACTCTTTTAACTATTCGTGCGATCTGATCGAACCTTTCCGCGTGATTGTAGACGAATATGTTTATTTTTCTCCGCCGGGAGCGTTTCTGACAAGCGAATATAAACGGGAACTCGTGTCACTGTTGCAGAAAAAGGTGAAACTGGACAAGGAATATTATCTTTCGGATGCGATAGGCATTTTCGTAAGGCGCATGTCGCAAGCCGTACGAGACGGCAACGTTACCGGCGTGGTGCAATATGAGTTTTAGGTTTATGAGAATGTTATTGTTTTTCGACCTTCCGCGGGAAACTTCGAAACAAAGGGCGGCGGCGACGAGATTTGTGAAAGATCTGATCAAACAGGGCTTTATCATGTTGCAGGAATCCGTTTACTGTAAGTTGTCTTTGAATACAAGTTCGCTGGAACTACAGAAAGAAGCCGTGAAAAAAGTGAAACCGAAAGAAGGAAACGTTTTGCTGTTGACCGTTACGGAAAAGCAATTCAATTCCATGGAGATCTTGCTCGGCTCGGTTGAGGGAAGGCAGATTTCGGATACGGAGAGGATATTGTTCGTATGAAAGCGTATTTTTATAACCTGGAATTTTTTCCGGAATTCGATTTCGGCGAAAACGGCATTCTTGCCGTCGAAACGGATCATTTTCGGTTTTTTCGGGATGTCGCGGGGGATCTGAAAGGCATTTCGGAAGAATGTAAGGAAATCGCGTTTTACGAAAAAGAGAAACGCCTTCTGATAGAAAAAGATTATTTTCTGTTTATCGATTACTACGATTCCGAAACGATCGGAAAAACGCTGAACGGAAAGGTTCTGAAAAAAATCTCCGCCGGGCTTGAAGAAGATCCGGCGGAGCGTCTGAAATTTTCTTCTCTTCTTTCCGGTCTGTATTCTTTTGTTCTTTCCCGCCTTGACGATGAGGAAATTTCTTTTGACAGTGAAGGGGAACGTTCCTTCGAAGAAGTTTTAAAACTGTTTTCCGTTGCCGTTTCTCAACCGCGCGAAGATATTTTCGGAAAGATCCTTAACGTGATCGAAGTGGCGGGCAAACTGAACGTTGTGAAATTTTTGGCGTTTATCAACGCAAAATCGTTTTTCTCCGAAACCGAGCTGACGGAGATTATGAAAATGGCGGCATACCGCAACGTAAAATTGTTCCTTCTTGACAAAGGAATTACCGAAAAAAAGTTTTTTGGAGAAAAACTGTTGTGTGTTGACGAAAGTTTTTTCGAAAAAGTGTTGTAAAACGGGGCAAATCGGGAGAAAAACCTTGTTTTTTTCAAAAATTTATGATAAGATAGTAATAGTTTCCGTATACCTTACGGAAAACGAAAATAGCATTTTAATTGCCGGAATTGCTGCATTCCGCGTCCGGAATCTCTGATTTGAGGTTTTAGGACTATGTAATTTAAAATGCTTCTTTAACAAAGAAAACCAAAAATGACAACGAAAATATGTTTTAGGACTATGTAATTTAAAATGCTTCTTTAACCCTGAGAGTAGCTACGATCAGTACGTACACGTTTTAGGACTATGTAATTTAAAATGCTTCTTTAACTGTTGAAACAGTCTGTTACAAGTTCCGCCAGTTTTAGGACTATGTAATTTAAAATGCTTCTTTAACAAATGATTTGCCACCAAGGAATTCGGATCGGTTTTAGGACTATGTAATTTAAAATGCTTCTTTAACGGAAAATGAGGGGATAAGCGCACCGCATTAGTTTTAGGACTATGTAATTTAAAATGCTTCTTTAACAAGCGACCAAAGAAGCATATAATAGAGGTAGTTTTAGGACTATGTAATTTAAAATGCTTCTTTAACTATAGATCCGATGCTTTCCGACGAAAGCGGGTTTTAGGACTATGTAATTTAAAATGCTTCTTTCATAAAAATAAACGCGGGGCTTTTTCGGTAAGAAAGCCGCCGCGTTTTTCTGTTTTTATTTGTGAATTGTTCGAAAGGAGACGCCCGCTTAACGGATTATAAAAAACCCTTGTCGTTTTTTTTGCGGAAGATTCGGATCAGGTGGTAAAGTAACGTTCCGAACGGAATGATGACAAGGGCTTCGCCACCGGCGATCAGTGCAAATTGTACCCAATAGGCGTATTCGGCGATCCCGCACAGGATCAGTACCACGGGTATGATCGCTGCGTTGAACAGCACGGGGGGAATACTGCCGAACAAAGGTTTTAAGATCTTTCCGTCTTCTTTCATCGCCTTGCCGATCAGATAAGTTGCCGTTGCCGCAAGGAGAGTGGCGAGAGATCCGAGAAGGATATCGAAAATTCCCCCTCCGAAAATGTTGGCGATGATACACCCGATGAAAAGGGCAGGGATCGCTTCGGCGTAAAACAAGGGAAGAATGCACAGACATTCCGAAATTCTTGCCTGGATCGGACCGTAGCCGATCGGTTGAAACGCCAGGGTGAGCAATACGTACAGACAGGCGATAATGCCTGCCCGCGCAATTTTTGTAGAGCGGGAAACCATATTCAGTTACCTCGGTTTTTTTATTCGGAAGTGTTTACCGAAAACCTTCCGTAGCATTTATTTTACTACATTTTATTCGGGAAAGCAAGCAAAACGCCGCGATAAAGGTATTTTTCTTCCGGAAAAGCCCGCAAGGATAGTGCTTGCGGGCTTTTGATCATGCCGCTATTTTGCGAAACGGTTTATAAACAAATGCGATAAAGATCATCCAGAGTGCGGAAACGCCGACGAGGGAATAAACGATTCTTGTTAAAACAGACATCGCTCCGAACAGAAACGCGACGAGATCGAATGCGAAAATACCGATCAGAAGCCAGTTCAGTGCGCCGACGATCGTAAGAATAAATGCGATAAGCGTTGTGATTTTCATAATGGTGATACCTCCGCTTTAAGGATGTGCGGCGCAATGCGTTTTATGCGCGAAGCTTCCCGTTCTGAAATAAACGTCGGGGTGCAGGAAAAACTCTTCCGTTTTTTCATTTAAGGGACAAAAAGTGGAGCATAACCGAACCTCAGGCTTTCTATTTCGGTCCTTCGCGTTTTATCGCAATAAAACGGAGCCATTCTCGTCATCCTGAGCCGACCCCCTTTGCCTGGCCTTGCGAAGGATCTGAGAATGGCAAGAAATTCATTCCATACCCCGACATTTGACATTGAACCGAACCTACGCCCGAAAAGCTCGTTCGCCGGCGGAGAAAAGGAAAAAGGTAAAAGAAAAACGCGGAAATCCGTTTTCGGAAGTTTCCGCGTTTTTGTTTGCGTTTTTGTTATGCGGCAGGTACGATGCCTTTCAGGAAATCAAAAATTTCCTTGAAATAGGTTTTGATCTTATCCAGGTTGGCAACAATATACTTGTTGACAAGGCAACCGTCTTTTTCTACCTGTGTTGTAAGGAAAGTGTCAAGGAACGACGCTTTGTCTCTCAGCGCGGTAATGATCAGCATAACGACCGTTACGATGAGAAGAACCCAGAAAAAACCGAGCGCGACGCCGAGGATCTTGTCGATCACGTTGACCACGGGGAGGGAAACAATGCATTCGAGAATGCGTTTTACGATCTTGAACAGAATGCCCGCAATGATCGAGATCAGGATAAACAAAGCGGCCTTGAATATGTATTCCGACAAAAGCGCACCCTGCGTTTTGTTCGCCGCTGCCGCGGTGGATTCCAAAAACGAAAGATTAACGTTTCCTAACGCGTCCCCCAACGAATCGACCCAGGAAGAGAAGAAGCTCACTTTTTCGTAAAGAAGATCGTAAATCGGTTTCAGAAGGAAGAAACCCGCGATGATCGCGAAAAAGAAGGACAGGATCCAGAGAATCTGCCGGGCGAAACCTTTAACAACCCCGTAAATTCCGAACACAAGTAATAACACGGCGACAACGATATCGATAATTGCGAAACTCATATGAACCTCCGATTATTCTTAGGCTAAGACTATTATTATTTTATCATAAGTAAAGGGCTTTTGCAACTGTTTTTTCACAAAATGATGACAAAGGAATCAAAAAATTGAAAAATTTCGTTTTCGTACCCGATTCTCCGGATGAAAAACAGAATAAGGAAGGGATCGTTCGGGCGCTGTATTCCGTTCTCGGCGGCGAGATCCCCGTGTTTGCCTGCATCGGTACGGACGCCGTTGCGGGGGACAGTATCGGCCCGCTAACGGGCAGTCTGCTCAAAAAGAAACTGCGCGGGGCTTCCTATGTATACGGAACACTCGAAAACCCGATCACGGCGAAGGAATCCGACTCTCTTTCCGTGTTTCTGAACCACGTGCATCCGTATGCAAAGGTGCTTGCCATAGACGCCGCGCTCGGCGAACGCTCGGAGATCGGAAAGATCCGTCTGACTGATCGCCCGCTGTTTCCCGGGCTCGGCGTGAGCAAAAATCTGATGCCGATAGGCTGTGCGAGTCTGATCGCCGTGATGGAAGAAAAACGGGCGAACGGATGCTCGTTTCTGCGTCTTGTGCGCTTTTCTAAAGTGTACGCCGTTGCGGAGTTTCTCTCCGGCGCTCTTTCCGCCTATGTGGAATCCGTTTTATCCGGTCGCCTGAGGTATGCCGCGCAAGAATAATACGAACCTTGCCAAAACGCCGCCATTTCCGTTCTTTTTGGTAAAAATAAGGATTTATCGACCTATAGGCGTGTTTTTTAATTGGAGACCATATAAATCCGACTGTTAGAAAGAAACTGTTAAAACCGGTCTATAAGGCGATAAATAAGCAATTTAAAACGAACGGAAACATGCGCTTCCGTTCGTTTTCTTTTCGGGTTTTCCGCTCGGTTTTACTTACCGCAGCAGTTTTTGAATTTCTTGCCGCTTCCGCACGGGCAGGGATCGTTTCTTCCGATCGTCTGTGTGGAAACGATCGGTCCGGAAGACGACGCGTCGCGGCTTCCGCCTGTTTCCACAAGGTCTTTCTTTTCTTCTTTTTGCGGAACTTTTCTGATCTCCGATTTCAAAAGGATATTCGTGACGTCGTTCTGGATGCTTTCCGTCATTTCCTCGAACATTTCGAGCCCTTCTTTCTTGTAAGCGATAACGGGGTCTTCGTTCGCATAGCCGCGGAGCGAGATCCCTCTCTTTAAACGATCCATCGCGTCGATATGGTCGATCCATTTCGTGTCGACGACCTTCAGGAAGACAAAGCGTTCGAATTCGTTGAAATCGATGCCGTCTTCCCGATAGGCGGCGATTTTTTCTTCGTAGCAGTCGATCACTTTCGCGATCGTTTCCTTTACGATATAGTCGTAATCCCATTTCGAAAGGATCTCGTCGGTGATATAAGCGGTTTCCGCGGGCAATGCTTTTTCTTCGAGCGCGCGGTTCAGTTTATCTTTGTCCCAGCTCGAGGGTTCCTGACCTTTGTTTACGTTGGAGTTGATGATGTCCGTCACATAGTCGGGGATCAGGTTCAGTACGTCCTGATGAACGTTTTCTCCGCGAAGGACTTTCATTCTCTCTTCGTACATGACTTTACGCTGGGTATTCATCACGTCGTCGTACTGGATGATATGTTTACGGATGCCGAAGTTCTTGCCTTCGATCGTTCTCTGCGCGTTTTCGATGGAGCGGGAAAGCATTTTCGATTGCAGGGGGGTGTCTTCGTCTACCTTGAAGGCGTTGTAAATTCCCTGAAGTCGTTCGCCGCCGAAGCGTTTTGCGAGATCGTCTTCCAGCGAGATAAAGAAGAGGGAAGAACCGGGGTCTCCCTGACGACCGGCACGGCCGCGGAGCTGATTGTCGATACGGCGGGATTCGTGGCGTTCGGTACCGATGATGTGCAGACCGCCGAGCGCAATGACTTCTTCTTTTTCCTTGTCGGTCACTTCGCTGTGTTTCTTTAAAAGCTCGCGGTAGCGTTCGCGCACGGCTTTTACTTCGTCGGAAACGTTCTGCACGTAAGAGGTCGCCGTTTCGATCGTCTCGTCGTCGATCCCCTCGTTTTTCAGATCTTGTTTCGCAAGATATTCGGGGTTACCGCCGAGCAGGATATCCGTTCCGCGCCCCGCCATGTTGGTGGCGATGGTCACGGCGCCGAGCTTGCCCGCCTGCGCGATGATCTCCGCTTCGCGCTTATGGTTCTTTGCGTTTAAGATATTGTGTTTGATCCTGTTTTTAAGCAACCAGCGGGAGATCTCTTCCGATTTTTCTACGGTGACGGTACCGACGAGAACGGGTTGTCCTTTTTCGTGGCGTTCGATGATCTCCTTGATGATGGCGCGCGTTTTCCCCGCGGCGGTGGAATAGATCACGTCGGGCAGATCTTTTCTCTGTACGGGTTTGTTGGTCGGGATCTCGAGAACGTCGAGTCCGTAAATGGTACGGAATTCTTCCTCTTCCGTCTTCGCGGTACCCGTCATACCGGAAAGTTTATTGTAAAGGCGGAAGTAATTCTGGAAAGTGATGGTCGCATACGTTTTGTTTTCGTTGCGGACGGTCACGTTTTCCTTCGCTTCGATCGCCTGGTGAAGTCCTTCGGAATATCTTCTGCCGATCATGAGACGACCGGTGAATTCGTCTACGATGACGATCTCGCCGTCGCTGACGATATAGTCGCTGTCTCTCTTGAAAATATAGTGCGCCTTCAGCGCTTGCTGAATGTGGTGGTTGAGGTCTGCGTTTTCGATATCGGCAAGGTTCTGAATGTTGAAGAACCGTTCCGCTTTCGCCGCGCCCTGTTCGGTGATCTGTACCGATTTCTCCTGAATGTCCACCGTGAAGTCTTCGTCGAGTTTCAGCGTTTTGACGAAACGGTTACAGTCGAGATACAGGGTAGAGGATTTTTCGCCTTTGCCGGAAATGATGAGCGGCGTTCTCGCTTCGTCGATCAGGATGGAGTCTACTTCGTCGACGATGGCGAAGTTCAGCCCTCTTTGAACCATGTCCGCAAGGCGGGTTTTCAGATTGTCTCTTAAGTAGTCGAATCCGAACTCGTTATTCGTGCCGTAGGTGATGTCGCAGGCATAAGCGGCGCGCTTCTGATCGTCCGTCATATCGTGAACGTTTACGCCGACGGTAAGCCCGAGGAATCTGTGGACTTTTCCCATCCATTCCGCGTCACGTTTGGCAAGGTAGTCGTTTACGGTGACGATATGCACGCCCTTTCCGGACAGCGCGTTAAGATAAGCGGGCAGGGTAGCCATCAGCGTTTTGCCTTCGCCCGTTTTCAGCTCCGCAACGCGCCCCTGGTGCACGCAGATACCGCCCATCAGCTGAACGAGATAATGCCTCATGTTCAGTACGCGGAAAGACGCTTCTCTCACGACGGCAAATGCGTCGTTCAGAATATCTTCGAGGGTCTCCCCCTTGGCAAGGCGATCTTTCAGGATCGCGGTCTGCCCCTTCAGCTCCTCGTCGGTCATCTTCTCGTACTTGGAAGAGAGCGCCATGATCTTTTCCGCCTGACTGCGGATCCGTTTTAAACTGATTCTCGAATCGGTACTTAAAATATACCTGATAAGTCCCATAAACACAACTCCGTAACGGTTCGGGGAAGGGTGTTTTCTTTGTGAGAAGCCGCCGTTTCCGCCAAACTAAAATTCTGCTTATTATTTTACTATATTTATAGGGAATTTACAATGCATTCTGTGTGATATTTCGGTAAAATAATTGGAAAACCTTAACCCGGATCCGTTTATCGCCGCATTTCTCCCTTTTTCGCCCGGAAAGTGCGTTCCCTTTTTCTGTCGGGGAAAGCGATTTTTTCGGGAAGCGGGATGCCGGAAAAGCGGGAAAAGGGTCCGTCAGGCGCATAAAACGCAAAAAAACCGGCATGCTTACGGTGTGAACAAAGACAGACTGACAGAGCTGAGAAAAGAGCTCGGAAACGCGCTTCCGTCCGAGGTCGGGAACTACCTCGAAGAGGTCTTTCTCCTATTGCGGATGCGGGAAGAACGAAAAAAATAAAAATTCCCGGGAAAGAAGGGACTTTCCCGGGAACGATCGCTTTTTGCAGGCGTGTCCGATGGTATTGCAAAAATGCCGTTAATCGCGCTACAGCCCCCTTTATTTTCGTGTGATTGAGTAAGGACGCATGGCGGCGCTGATCAAAAATACCTTGTTAATCGCGTTATAGGGCAGTATTTTATATTTTTGAGATCATTACAGCCCGAACGAGCGGATCGCCTCCGCTACGCCGTTTTCTTCTTTCGTCGTTACGAAATCGACAAGGTCTTTCACCCCTTGCGGCGCGTGTCCGATCGCTACGGAGTGCGCTGCGTAGCGAAGCATGGGGGAATCGTTGAAACTGTCTCCGAAAGCGTAGGTGTTTTCGTGCGGGATGCGGAAACGTTCCTCCGCAAAGCGGATCATCCTGTCTTTTCCGAATCCGTGTACGAGACATTCGGTGTAAGCGGGAAAATCGATCACGTCGAAATAACGGGAGAGGATTTCCTTAGCTTCCGGCGGGAAGGGGATCGCGTTTCCGGATCCGTCGAATCGTTTCAGAACGGAAAGTTTCGATACGGGTCGTTCGGTGCGGTCGAGCATGTCCTTTCCTTCTACGAATTCCGCCCCTGCCATGCCGAGCTTTTTTCCGTTGATAAAGGAATCGCGGCAGAGGGATTGCAGATAATTCCTCTTGACGCCTTCGTATACGGTATCGAGCCCGAATCGTTCGGTGACCTCGACCGCAAGGGCGATTTCTTCTTCGGTGAGATCCCGGCGGAATAAAAATTCGCCGTTTTGCACCGCGACGCATCCGCCGCAGAAAAGTGCGGTAAAGGGGATCTGCGCGATCTCCTTTTGCGGGAGATTTCCCGTCGCACGGCCGGTATTCAGAAACAGCATGATTCCTTTTTCCGCCAGACGGCGAAGTTCTTTCAAAGTTTCTTCTCCGTATCTGCCGAACCAGAGGGTGCCGTCAAAATCAAAAAACATTCCGATATTTTCTTTCATGATAAACATATCATATAAAATTATAGGGGAAATGTCAAACCGAAAGAGAGGAATAAAACTTTGCAAAAAGAAATAATAATTTTTTTAACTTTTTTTTGAAAAACCTCTTGACAAATCGAAAACAAGGTGCTATAATATTGGCAGACAAACGGAAAGAGTGCTAACAAACAGATACTGATAGTGCTAACACCGTAAGTCGGAACGAAATTTAAAAAATATAAAAAAGGAGATCAATATTATGAACGGATATCTTGTAAGAAGCAATAAAAACAACGGAGTGCTCGACGCCTTTGACGACGCTTTCGATTCTTTCTTCAAACCCATGTTTTACGAAGAGAAATTCAATAAAATGAAAACGGATATCAAAGAAAGAGAAAATGAATACGTGATGGATATCGAGATCCCCGGTTTCGATAAAAACGATATTTCCCTTTCGCTGGAAAACGGTTACCTGACCGTATCCGTCAACAGAAAGGAAGAGGATAAAGAAGGTAAAAAAGAAAACTATCTGAGAAGAGAAAGAAGCTACTCGATGTCGAGATCGTACTATGTAGGCAGCGTGAAGGAAACCGATATCAAGGCGAAGTACGAAAACGGCTTGCTTCAGGTGTTTATTCCGAAAGAAGTCGAAAAACAGCCTGCTTCGCATGCGATCACGATCGAATAACGATCGGAACGCCGGTTTTTTCCGGCGAAAAACAGAAAACGTCAAAAGCCCTGCGGACGAATTTGTCCGCAGGACTTTTGTTTTTTCGGATATTGAGCCTACGTGATACGGTTTACAACGGGCATGCTTTTATGATAAAATAGAAATATCGGAAACAATCGGAGGAGAAAATGAAGAAGTGGTATCGCGAAGAATACCGTTTTGAAGTAGAGGTGATCGGATATCTGCGGGGAAACGGATGTGAAAACTATTGCCGTAACGGAGAAGAGCCGGGCGATCGTTACGAATGCACTTACGGTTGTCCTGTAAATAAAGACGGACAGGGGATTTGTTCGAAAACGATGACGATTCTTTTCCCGTTGATGGAGGCGGTGCGCGCCGGCGGCGATCTGACGAACGTCGGCGGAGACGGGAGATATACCAAAACGGTTGTTTGCCCCGACGGGTGCGTGATATTCCGACTTGTCGCGACGCCTCTCGGAAACGAAAATTTTTTCAAAGGGAGATTCTTTGAATCTTCCGGCAACGGCGAAGAGAAGTAAATAAAAATATAGACAGAATAGTTAGTAACTACGAATACTAAGCCTATAAGTCGATTAATGCAGAATTTAATTTCAAAAAGCATCGGGTTTCCGGTGCTTTTTTGAAAATGGCTACGGGACAAGGTATCGTTTGTGCGACAAATAACGACACCGCATTCCTCAGGTTCTTCGCGGGCAGGGGCGGAATCGGAATGGTAAGGAAAAAGCATGCCATTCTCAGATCCTTCGCAAGCCGGGCAAGAAGCATGGCTCAGGATGACGAGAATGGCATAGGAAGTTTAAATTCAATGGAAATAAATATGCCTTGAGACCCTTCAGCGGCAGGGCAGGTGGCAGGCTCAGGATGCCAAGCCTATTATATTCTTTTAAGGCGTTACGAAAACCATATTATTTTGTCATCCTGACCCCACAATAATACCCTGCCGGGGAAGGATCTCAAAATAATATGGTTTGGGTTATGCTTTGTCATTTAAAGATCGTCTCTTTCTTTGAGACAAACTGTTTGGTAAAATAAAACTTCATTCTCAGATTCTTCGCGGGCAGGGTTTCGGGTTTGGCTCAGGATGACGAGAATGAAATTTTAATTTTGTCCGAACGGCGGGATGACGGGGCAAACCGTGTTGATCGCGGTATTTATCGTGAAACCGTTCCTTATGCCCGGGTATCCGTATCTTCCGTTTTTTGAACAGTGCTTCCGGACTCGCTTTCAGGCGGTACGGCTATATCGTTCCGGTCGGCTTTTCCGGACGGGGCTTCGTCCTTTTTCGACGTTGCCGCGTCGGCTTCCGCCTCGAGCGAAGCCGTTATTTCCTCTTTTGCGGGAACGGCGGCGCTTAAGACCGTTTTCCCGGAAAGGGTGCCGGCAATTGCCGTATAAACAAGTTCGCCGATCGGCAGTATGGCGAGAACGATATAAAAGGCGGCGAAAACTCTGAGAAGTATGGGCAGATTCCGGGGAAGATCTTCCGATTTTATGTTGCAAAGAGCGATGCACGCCGCCGCGGCAACGACCGCGAGAACGGAAAAGCCGATGATCCCGTTTTTTCTTTCGCGGTAAAAGGCTTCGTCTCCGCGATAAATTTTAAAATAGTAATAGGCGAGCGACGCGCGGTAAAAGGCGAGCATGAGGGTCAGGCAAATGCCGAGAACGGCGAAAAGATAGGCGATCCCCGCATATTTTATCAGTTTGATCCCGCTTAAATCGTCGGTCACGTTCTGAATGGTTTTTACGACCGTTCTGATCTGAAAAATACAGATCACCGTGCACGTCAGCAGGAAAACGGCGGCGACCGCCGACAATGCGCTTGTAACGAAACTTATGTATTTCTTTTTCATGATTTCTCCCTTTTTCCTTTCCGGTTTCGTACCGATCGGGAATGATCGTGCCCGGACGGTTTTGCTGTCCGGTCAGATCAGTTTGTGATATACGGCATATACCGCCATGGCGGCAAGCAGTGCGATCAGGATCGTCGTAGCGGCGATCCTGATCGCTTTTTCCGAAGTTTTCTTCTTCATAGCGCCAGGTTCCTTTTTGTGGCGTCCCGTCTTGCAGGGCTAAGCCTATTATATAACATAATTAAGGAAAAATGCAACAAAATATTTGACAAACGGGAAAAACGGTATTATAATATTCCCGTAATTCCTACCTGGCAGGTAGGAATTAAAGGAAAAGACGACAAAAAGAGGGGCAAACATGAAAATATCTTCTAAAACCCATTACGGCGTGCAGGTGTGTTGTTTGCTTGCGTCGGCGGATAAAGTGATGTCCGCGAAGGAACTTGAAAAGCAGACGGGCGTTTCGAGCAAATATCTCGAGAAAGTGCTGAAGATCCTTCTCTCGGCGGGAGCAGTCAAGGCGACGCGCGGCGCGGGCGGCGGGTATTCCCTTGCCGTGCCTGCGGAAGAGATCCGCATGGGCGCAGTCGTGCGCGCGCTCGAAGAGGACAATATGGAGATCATCGGATGCGTGACGAAAAAAGGATGTTGTTGCCCGTCGAGCGCACTGTGGAAAAAACTTTTCGAAGGCATTAACGATATTCTGGACGGGATCACTCTTCGCGATATCGCGGACGGGACCCTTGAACCGATAAAAGAACAGTGCGGAGCAAAGAAAAAGTGCAGCCGCGATTCCGCAACGAAATCGTGCGGGAATTGCGGTCAGACCATATAAACAGGATCGAATAAAAAGTGACGGGCGGGCGACCCCGCCGACGAAGACAGATACGGAGACAAACCATGAAAGAAATTTACCTCGATCACGCCGCGACCACGCGGACGGACGAAAAAGTTTTGCAAAAAATGCTTCCTTATTTCGGGGAGATTTACGGAAATCCGAACAGCCAGCACGCCTACGGGAGAGCGGCGCAGAAGGCTGTGGACGAAGCCCGCGATACGATCGCCGGGCTGATCGGAGCGAAACCGAACGAAATCTATTTTACTTCCGGCGGAACGGAAGGAGACAACTGGGTGCTTCGCGGGATCTGCCGCGCCCTGAAGAGCAAAGGAAAGCATCTGATCATTTCCAAAATCGAGCATGCGGCTATGCTGACGACCGCAAAGGAGTTGGAAAAAGACGGGTTCGAGTTTTCTTATATCGGCGTGGACAGCGAGGGGTTCCTCGATCTCGACGAACTGGAAAAAGCCATTCGCCCCGATACGATCCTGATCGGTTGCATGTACGCCAACAACGAGATCGGAACGATCGAACCGATCGAAGAGATCGGCAGGATCGCCCACAAACACGGGATCGTGTTCTTTACGGACGCCGTTCAGGCGATGGGGGCTTTGCCGATCAACGTGGCGAATTCCGATATCGACCTGATGAGCTTTTCTTCCCATAAATTCAACGGGCCGAAAGGTATGGGCGCGTTGTATATCAAAACGGGGATCCCTCTCGGAAGACTGATTTCCGGCGGACATCAGGAGAGAACGAGAAGGGGCGGGACGACGAACGTTCCGGGCGTCGTCGGAATGGCGGAGGCGTTGCGTTTAACGAAGGCAACGCAGGAACGGGATTCGGCTTACGTCGCCTCCCTGCGCGATCGCTTTATCGACCGCGTTCTTGCGGAGATCCCGTACGTAAAACTGAACGGTCCCGTCGACGGAAAGAAGAGACTTCCGAACAATGCCGATTTTTCTTTCGAATACATCGAAGGGGAATCCATTCTGTTCAGTCTCGATCTGGCGGGGATCGCCGTTTCGTCCGGGTCGGCTTGTTCGAGCGGGTCTTTGGAACCTTCGCACGTACTGCTTGCGACGGGCATGCCCGAAGAACTCGCGCACGGATCGATCCGCTTTACCTTCGGGAAAGAAAACACCGCGGAAGAAGTGGATTATACCGTGGACACCCTGAAACAAATCGTGGGAAGACTGAGAAAAATGTCGCCTTTATTCAATCTGAAAGGAGAAGATAAAAATGTATAACGAAAAGGTAATGGAAGCTTTTCAGAATCCGAAAAACGTAGGAGAAGTCGAAAACTATAACGGCATCGGCAAAGTGGGCAATGCCGCTTGCGGAGACATCATGCAGATCACGCTCAGGATCGAAAACGACGTGATCGTCGACGCGAAGTTCAAAACGTTCGGGTGCGCGGCGGCGATCGCAACGAGTTCCACCGCAACGTCCATGGTGATCGGCATGACCGTGGAAGAGGCTTTGAAACTGACGAACAAGCGCGTTGTGGAAGAGCTCGAAGGGTTGCCCCCGCAGAAGTTGCACTGTTCCGTGCTTGCCGAAGAGGCGATCAAGGCGGCGATCGAAGATTACCGCAACCGTCGGAAGGGCATCGAAACGCCGGAAGAAGAACCGAAAATGGTGTGATCGTTATAGCGTCGTTTTTCGTGCGGGGCGTGGTGTTTCCGCAAGACGGAAAACGGCGCTATCATGCGTTTAATATGGTATTTGATATGTCGGGGGTAAGCCGTTTTCCAAACGAAAGAAGGGCGGCGGAAGGAAAATGCTGAAAGAATTGAAAGAAATTTTGTTTCCTCGCGCGCTCACCTGTTCGCTGTGTCGCCGCGAGGTGTTTCACGACGAGCCGTTCTGCAAAGAGTGTATCTCGTCTCTCCCTTATAACGACGGTCCGATCTGCGATCACTGCGGAAGAAAAACGTCGTCTGCGGCGGCTTATTGCGACAGTTGCCGGGAAAAGAATATCCGGTTCGATAAGGCAAGAAGCTCGTTTTGTTACGAGAAACCGATATCTTACGCTCTGCAACGGCTGAAATACGAGAACGCGAAATTTCTCGCGGAGGATCTTGCGCCTTATCTTGTCCGGACTTATCTGACGGAGTTCTGGACGGTCGATTGCATCGTGTTTGCACCGATGACGGAAAAGAGGAAGAAGACCCGCGGATATAATCAGGCGGAACTTCTCGCGAACGCTTTTTCCCTGAAAACGCATATTCCCGTTCTGTCGGACGTTCTGTATAAAAGACGGGATACGGAAAGCCAGGTAAATATGACGCAAAAAGAGCGGTTGATGAATTTGTCCGGCAGTTTCGGCGTGCGGAATTCCGGAGCGATCAAAGGGAAAAGCGTTCTTTTTATCGATGACGTTTTAACGACGGGCGCAACGGCGGATTGTTGTGCTTTTGCCTTAAAACGCGCCGGCGCGGCGAGCGTTTTCGTGCTTACGGTCGCTTCCGTTTCCGACCGATCGGCAAAGATCGGGAAAGAGTCGGAGAAACGATCGCCGGAGGAGGAATAGCCGGCAACGGATCCGGACGGAACGTTTTCCGACGGAATCGACGGGCGGATCGATAAAATTTCGGTGAAACGATTGTAAATAACAAAAAAATATGATATACTTGTCATAAGCCGAAACGGCAGGCGTCGCAAGGGGCGGGGAAAATTCGTTATCCTGCGGTCGGATCGGAAATCATACCGAAAAACAAGGAGAAAAATATGGCACTTTTCAGGTTGAATATCGTCTGGGACGACGACAGTAAGAACACACTCGTTTATAAATATCCTTTCAAGAATTACGGCAGAGAAGTCAACGATAAATCCACGCTTACCGTAAAGGAATCGCAGGTGGCGATCTTCGTTCATAAAGGTCAGATCGCCGATATTTTCGGACCCGGTCTTTACAGCATGAAGACGGATATTTTCCCGATCCTGACAAAACTCGCGTCGTGGAAATATGCCTTTGAAACGCCGATCACGCTCGACGTTTATTACATCAACACCAAGCAGTTTACCGATATCAAATGGGGTACGATGAACCCCATTATGATGCGCGATCCCGAATTCGGCGTTATCCGCGTGCGCGGCTACGGCGCGTTTGCTTTTAAAGTGGACGATCCCGCCGTTTTCCTGAAAGAACTTTTCGGAACGAACAGCACATTCAAAACGGAAGATATTACCGGATTCCTGAAAACCATGCTTGTTTCCTCTCTGACGGACGCGCTCGGCGAAAGCAAAATCTCCGCGCTCGACCTTGCCGGAAACACCATGGAATTCAACGAGATCGTAAAAGCGAAGATCCAGGAGAAATTCCGCGAGATCGGTCTTGCTCTCACGAATCTTTTCATCGAGAACATGTCCGTTCCGGCGGAAGTGGAAAAGGCGCTTGACGAACGTTCCAAGCTCGGTATTCTCGGCGACGCTACGGATACGATGATGAAAGTCGCCGCGGCGGAAGCGATGAAAGACGCCGCGAAAAACCAGGGCATGGGCGGCACTTTTATGGGCGCGGGCGTCGGCATGGGCGCGGGCGCGGGCATGGGTGCCATAATCTCGCAGGCTTTTCAGAATAATAATCAGAACAATGCCCCCGCGCAGGCGCAGCCCTCGGCGGCTCCTAGGGCTGAGAAAATGGCGAAATGTTCCGCTTGCGGAAAAGAGATCCCGTTCGGTTCGAAATTCTGCCCCGAATGCGGCGCGAAACAGGACGTGAAACGTTTCTGCAAAGAATGCGGCGCGGAGATCGGCAATGCGAAATTCTGCCCCGAATGCGGCGCGAAACAGTAAGCGGCAGCCCTGAAAAAACAAAGAATAAGCGGCTTATAGCCACATATTCCGATAAAAACAGTAAAGAATAAATACGGGCGGAGCAAATGATCTCCGCCCGCCTAAGGAGATAAGATCATGGAAAAGAAAATCACGGAAAACACCATTATCACCGAAGCTCTCGAAATCAATCCGAACGCTGCGGAGATCCTGATGAAATACGGTATGCACTGCCTCGGTTGCGCGATCGCGCACGGCGAAACGGTCGGAGAGGCGGCGTCCGTTCACGGCGCCGATCTCGAGAAGATGCTCGAAGAACTGAACGCGGTTCAGGCGTAAGCGCAGGGAGAAAGGAGCTTCTTTCCGGAGCTGTTTCTCCCGAAAACTCACATTTCCCGTAAAGTCCGGCTTTACGTTATTTTATGATTTTACGTAAGTGTTCGCCGTTGCGTTTTCGCCGCGGCGAAGTTTTTCGTTCAGCCCCGCGTGATCGCGACCGGATATTCTTCCGGACGGTTTCCGAGGTCGCGGAGCGAAGAACAGACAAGAGAAAACGAACAGGAGAAAACTATGAGCGAGGAAATCGATTTTTCCAGAAAGAGACAGGAAGTCGGCACGCAGTTCATCAAGTGCGATGCCTGCGGCGGTAACATGAGTTTCGATCCCGTTACGCAAAAGTTGAAGTGTGAACATTGCGGCAATACGACCGACATCAAAAAAGATTTCGACGTAAAGGAAAACGATATCGAAAAAGGCTTCGAAAACGCCGAAAAATGGGATCCGAAGGAGCAGGTCACCTATCGGTGCGAAAACTGCGGCGCCGTCGTCGTTGTGGGGGCGGACGAGGAAGCTACGATGTGCCCTTTCTGCGGAACGTCGCACGTGATCCGGGCGGAAGATCTGGCGGGAATTAAACCGCAGGTCGTTATCCCGTTCCAGTTCGGGGCGGACAAAGCGGGAGAATATTCCCGCAAGTGGGCGAAAGGAAGACTTTTTGCCCCGCGAAAATTCAAGAAAAGCCTTGTTTCGGAAAATTTCCGCGGCGTGTACGAACCCTGCTTCACGTTTGACAGCAATACGGTTTCCCGCTACGAAGGAAGAGTCGGAGACCGGCACACCCGCACGGTAGGAAGCGGAAAAGACCGCAGGACGGAAACGTATTACGTTTATCGGAACGTGAGCGGACAGTTCGAATATTTCTTCGACGACGTGATGGTCGCGACGAACGAGAATTTCGGTCAATCGATGATGGATAAACTTTCGCCCTTTCAAACGAAGGCGGCGTGCGTGTTCGAAAGCAAATATCTCTCCGGTTATTATGCCGACCGCTATCGCAAGGATCTAAAGGAAAGCTGGGGAGACGCAAAGGGGATTATCGACCGTAACCTCCGCAACATGATCAAATCGACTTTGCATTGCGACGTGGTGCAATACCTCAACGTATACACGCAGCATAGCGGCGTTACGTACAAATACGTTCTTCTGCCCATATACATGCACCAGTATCGTTTCCGTAAGAAAAATTATCCCGTCTACATCAACGGCAGCACGGGAAAGGTGAAGGGGAAGACTCCCGTTTCGCCGCTGCGCGTTGCGATCGCGTCCGTGCTCGGCGCGGCGATCGCCGTCGCATTGTACATCCTGATCTTCGGGATTCTCGGCAAGTAAGGCACTTTTCGACCCGGGGAAAACGGAAAAATGCCGCGTTTTACCGAAATTTCATGCTTTCGGCAGAAAAAAACGGTCGAACGGGTTGACATTATTCCGATTTCATTGTAAAATAATAAGGTATAGAATACGGAGCGTATGGCTCGGAGGGTTTTCATGAAAAAATTAGCGAAAGGAATTTTGGCGTTTTCCTGCATGGCTGCGATGGTCTTTGCGTCTTCCTGCGGAGATACCGTGAAGAACGGCAGTAAGATCGACGCCGGCAAAATAACGCTGAATTATATCGATAAAGACGGCGAAGAAAAGACGAGAGCGATCAATTTCGAACTTTACGTCAACTATGCGCCCGCAACGACGGAGCATTTCGAATACCTTGCAGGCAAGGGATATTACGACGGCACGGTGATGTCGAACGTATCTTCTTATGCGGAATTCGGCGCGTTTACCCAAAAGGACGGTCTTCTTTCTTCCAAATACGAAAAGGATGCGGAAAAGGGGTATTATTCCTTTATCACGAAGGAGTATTCTTTGAATAAATACCTCGGGAGCGACAAGACGGTCGCGAGATATGCGGAAGATCTGTCGATTAACGGCGAGTTTGCCGAAAACGGATTCGGCGGTAATAAACTCGGTCTCACGGGCGGTTCCATTGTTTTAAAAAGAGATATCGATACCGACAGCCCGAGCAGTGCGTACAATACGGGCAAGGCGACGATGGCGATCACTTTCGGTTCTTCGGCTTATTTCGCCTCTGCCGAGCGTTTCGCGGTGATCGGTAAGATCCTGTCCGACGATTCGTCCAAGTTTTCAGACAAAAAGTCCAGTCTGGAGTTTTTACAGGCTCTGATGGCTGAACTCGACGCCGATTCCGACGGTAACAGCTACTGGTATTACGGCAAAGCCGATTCCGAACACGTCGGAAATTACGACAGATATCTGATGAAGGATAAAGACGGAGCCTATTATATAAAAGACGCTTCCGGTCATTATACCGTCGAATTGGACGAGACGGAAGACAAGGATTTTCTGAAAGAACTGAGCGAACAGGCTGCTTATCTCAACAACCTGCCTTATCACACAGTGACGATCGTTTCCGTAAAGATCGGTTGATAAGTCGTTCGGGAAACCGTCTGTCGGGTCGCGGGGTGCGGCTTCGCCGGAACCGTGCGGCAAAGAGATGACGAACGAAATGAGAAAGCGGCGTATCCGAGGAAGGTGCGTCGCTTTTTTGAACCCGTTTTGCGGGAAGTGTGGTTTTTTACCGTAGGATTCGCGGTGCTTTTCGGGATGTTTTCCCCTTTTGCCGCATGGCGGATCCCGCGGTTTACGGAATCGGGAGGGATAAATATGAAAGGAGGGATGAATATGAAAAAGGAAAGGATCTATCTTGCGATCGATCTGAAATCGTTTTTCGCGTCGGCGGAATGTGCCGCGCGGGGGCTCGATCCTCTGAATACGAACCTTGTCGTTGCCGACGTTTCCCGCACGGAAAAAACGATCTGTCTTGCCGTTTCTCCCTCTTTAAAAGCATACGGTATTCCCGGGCGGGCAAGGCTTTTCGAAGTCGTTTCCCGTATGAAAGAGGTGAATGCCGACCGCCAGCGGAAAAGGAAAGGACAAAAGCCGGAAGGGGGATCGTATCTGGCGAGCGAGCTTGCGGCGGATCCTGCGCTGAAGGCCGAGTATATCGTCGCTCCCCCGAGAATGTCTCTCTATCTCTCGCTGAGCACGAAAATTTACAATATCTATAAAAAATTCGTTTCCGCCGACGATATCGTCGTGTATTCGGTAGACGAAGTGTTTGTGGACGCGACCGATTATCTGAAACTGTATCGGCTTACCGCGCACGATCTCGCAATGAAAATGATCCTTGCCGTTCTCGAAGAGACGGGGATCACGGCGACTGCCGGGATCGGAACGAATTTGTATCTCTGCAAGATCGCTCTCGACATCGGAGCGAAACACGTCGCGCCCGATCGGAACGGCGTCAGGATCTCCTTCCTCGACGAAACGCTGTATCGGCAAAAACTTTGGGAGCATGAGCCGATCACCGACTTCTGGCGGGTCGGGAAGGGATACGCCGAGCGTCTTGCCGCGCAGGGGCTTAAGACGATGGGAGATATCGCGAGGTGTTCTCTCGGGCGGAAGGGGGAGTATTACAGCGAAGATCTCCTGTATAAGATCTTCGGCGTGAACGCAGAGCTTCTGATCGATCACGCCTGGGGGTACGAACCGTGTACTATTTCCGATATCAAAGCCTATAAGCCGATTAACACGAGTATTTCCTCCGGTCAAGTCCTGCAGGAACCGTATCCTTTCGATCTTGCGAGACTGATCGTGAAGGAGATGACGGATTCTCTCGCGCTCGATCTCGTGTGCAAAAAACTCGTATCCGATCAGCTTGTTCTCGTGATCGGTTACGATGCGGAAAACGTAAAAAACGGAAATTCCTTCGCGGGGGAGATCAAAAACGACCGCTACGGGCGGAAGATCCCGAAAGAAGCGAGGGGAACGGAAAATATCGGGTTTTTCACTTCGTCCGGAAAAGTTTTCGTCGAGGCGGCGAAAAAACTGTTCGATCGCATTGCCGATCCGTCGCTGACCGTGCGGCGCATCAACGTCTGCGCGACGCATTTATATCGGGAGGGGAACGAGCCGCAGTCTCACGGCGGGCAGATCTCTCTGTTTGAGGACGTCCGGGGAGACGAAGAAAAAAAAGAGGAGCTCGAAAGAGAGAAAAAACGACAGGAAGCCGTGCTTGCCATCCGGGAAAAATACGGCAAAAACGCATTGCTGAAAGGAATGAATTTCGAAAAAGGCGCGACGGGCAGAACGCGCAACAAACAGATCGGAGGGCATAAAGAATGAGCCGATACGACGATATCATCGGGTTGAGCCGTCCCCTCTCCCGGAGACCGAAAATGACGAATATCGAGCGTGCCGCACAGTTTTCTCCCTTTTCGGCGCTGACGAGTTTAGACGACGAACTGCGCGAGACCGACCGTATGACGGAGACTTTCGTCGAGTATACGGACGATTCCGGACGGGAGTTGGATCTTATCCTTGTCCGCCTCAGAGAAGACGCTTCCGCAAGGAACGGCGTCACCGTCACGTATTTCGTGCCGGATCGCAGGAAGGAAGGGGGCGCGTATAAAAAGTTTACGGGGAACGTCAGGCGTGTGGACGACGCCCGCGCGCTCATTCTGTTTGAAGGCGGAACGGAGATCCCCGTAGGTTCCGTCGCCGCGATCGAATTATCCCGATGACGGCAGACCGACCGCTGTCCGATCTGCGGATCGGGAACGCGGGAGAGCCTTTCTCTTTCCGGAACGTGGTAAAACGGGAAAATTTTTGAGAAAAAGGAAAATGACCGACAAAAAAATTGACTTAGCGGAAATATTTTACTATAATAGATTAGGATTAAAAATCCGTAAAAACGTAAATAATTTATCCGGAGGATATAAAAATGGCAAACGTTAAAGTAGCGATCAACGGTTTCGGAAGAATCGGCCGTCTCGCTTTCAGACAGATGTTCGGTGCCGACGGTTACGATGTCGTTGCGATCAACGATCTTACCAGCCCCAAGATGCTTGCGCACCTTTTGAAGTACGATACGGCTCAGGGCAGCTACGTCGCGCAGGGTCACACCGTTTCCTACAAGGATTCCGTTCTCGGCGAAGACGGCAAGACCGTTGTCGTTCCCGGTTCCATCACGGTTGACGGCAAGGAGATCACCATCTATGCATGCCCGAAGGCTGCGGATCTTCCCTGGGGCGAACTCGGTGTAGACGTTGTTCTCGAATGCACCGGTTTCTATACTTCCAAAGAAAAATCGATGGCTCACATTCAGGCAGGCGCAAAGAAAGTCGTTATTTCCGCTCCCGCGGGCAACGATCTCAAGACGATCGTTTTCAACGTGAACAACGAAACGCTTACGAAGGACGATCAGATCATTTCCGCCGCTTCCTGCACGACGAACTGCCTTGCTCCTATGGCGAAAGCTCTTAACGACGCTTATCCCATCCAGAGCGGTATCATGACCACCGTTCACGCTTACACGGGCGACCAGATGATCCTGGACGGACCTCACAGAAAGGGCGACCTCAGAAGAGCGAGAGCGGGCGCGATGAATATCGTTCCCAACTCCACGGGCGCCGCGAAAGCGATCGGTCTCGTTATCCCCGAACTCAACGGCAAACTGATCGGTTCCGCTCAGAGAGTTCCCACCTGCACGGGTTCCACCACGATCCTCGTTGCGGTTGTCAAAGGAAAAGACATCACGAAAGATTCCATCAATGCCGTTATGAAGGCTGCTTCGACCGAATCCTTCGGTTACAACACCGATGAAATCGTTTCGTCCGACGTTATCGGTATGAGATACGGTTCTCTGTTTGACGCTACGCAGACCATGGTCGCGAAGATCGACGACGATACCTATCAGGTTCAGGTCGTTTCGTGGTACGATAACGAAAACTCCTATACCTCGCAGATGGTCAGAACGATCAAGTATTTCGCAGGTATTTAAGTCTGAAAACAAAAAATACGTTGTACGCATCCGCCGGAAGGCGGGTGCGTTTTTGTATGCGGGCATATTAAAGTTTTGCACCGTTAAAACTTAACGAGATTTGACGGGATAAACGGCGTCGGAAAAAAGAGAAGCGCAAATATTATCCGGAAAAGAATGTTATGATCGGATAACCCTTGACAAATTTGAATAAAGGGGTTATAATGCGCTTATGCCGGACAAGCGAGAAGGAATCTTACAACGATACGGGAAGAAACGAGCGAAAAAGAAGCCTTTAAGGTAATTAGTGACGACGAATGCTAAACCTATGGGTTTTTAAAGGAATAACGCGATGCTGAAAGATTTTGACAAAATAAAGAAAGAAGATATCGAAGACGTTGTTTTGGATTATAATCTGCACACTCACAATTTTTTATGCGGTCATGCCGTCGGAACGGTCGAGGATTATGTGCGCGAAGCCGTAAATAACGGGGTGAAAATCCTTGGCATATCCGATCATATCGATACAAAGAATTCAAATAATTACGGCTGGATAAATAAGGATAGTATCGATAAGGACTATATCTCTCAGTTTGCCGCCCCGATAAAGGAATTCGGGGACAGGATAACCGTCTATAAAGCGGGGGAAGCGGAATATTACGACGATAACGAAGCCTCGTATCAATTTTTCAAAAGCAAACTCGATTACCTGGTCTTAGGGCAACATTGTTTCGAAACGAAGAACGTCCGTAAACACGTTACGGAATTGGGTAGCGAGGAAAAGTATGCGACCGAGTTGCTCGAGCAGGAAAACCGCGGCATCGAAACGGGGTTTTTTACCGTTCTCGCTCATCCGGACATGGTTTTCGGCTGGTATGGCGGAGACGTCGAGGCGCTGAAAAAGAAATTTGAAAAAGTTATCCTCAACGCGGCGTCCGAGGGAATGTTGATCGAGTTTAACGCAAACGGGATCCGTTGTAACGGTTTCGGTTATCCTACCGATTATCTGTGCGATATCTGCAAGCATTATGATATTCCCGTTATCGTTTCGTCCGATTGTCATCAGCCGAAGGTTATTTGCGACGAATACGTAAAAAAACTGATCGTTTATTTACGCCGCAATCATATAAGAATACTTACGGCGGAAGAGATAAAAAACAAAATCGAAGGCAACAAGCGACCGTATTAAAAAGAAAACAACGAGCTAAGCCCGATAAAAACAAGTGCAAACAGTTCGCAACGATCCTCGCACAATGCGGAATCCCGGTTCGATCTCGGGATCCCGCAATGTGCGAGGGTTTATTTTTTTGCGCGATGATCGACTTATAGCGCGGTTTATAAATTAAAATCGTCTTCGTGTCGTCTGCCGCGTCGATCGTCCGTTTTTCGGGGTGATTGTAAAAATCGGCATAACGGAGAAAGTCTTTTCGTATAGTAGTATAGCGGATAAATTGCGCCGCTTACGTGCCGGGCGGATCCGGACGCATGATCATCGGGAGAGATCTCGTCTCGGCGAGGTTCTTATCTCTCGGCTGCAAGGGAAAGTATTTTCGGAGGAAACGGATGCGATCGGTCGGAAAGACGATAAAGCCGCTGGGAAATGCGGCGGAACAACGGGACGGGCTTCGGCGTTCTGATAAAAACGCGACGAAAAACGGCGGATCCGCCGTCGGCGGGGCGAATTTTCCGCGGAGAGAGTTTTTGGCGTATGCCGTCGGTGCGGAAGAAGCGATCGATCGCTTTCACTCGGATAAAAAGCGGGGTCTTGACGGAAAATCCGTTTCGGAAAACCGTGCGAAATACGGGATAAACAGGCTGACGGAAGAAAAGAAGAAGGGTTTTTTCCGTCGTCTTGCGGACGCGCTTTGCGAGCCGACGCTTGTTATCCTCGAGTTTGCCTGGGCGGTGACCGTGGGGGTGAATATCGGGAAATATCTGAAAACGGGCAGCTGCGACGCGTTCGAGTGCGTCGGGATCCTCGTCGCCGTTCTTCTTTCCGCGTTTCTTACCGTGTTTATGGAAGGACGCTCGGCAAAGGCGTTTGAAGCGCTCGGCAGGGTTTACGATCGCATCAGCGTCCGCGTCGTCCGCGGGGGCGAAACGCTCGTGATCGCAAAGGAAGACGTCGTGTGCGGGGACGTGGTGTTTCTCGGTACGGGAGACAAAGCGGTGGCAGACGGGCGGCTGATCGAGGCGAACGGACTTGCCGTAGACGAATCGATGCTGACGGGAGAGAGCGTTGCGGCAAAAAAGCGCGCGGACGTCAGATTGTCTCCTTCCTGTCCGCTGGCAGAGCGGGCGAACATGGTGTACGGCGGGACGTTCGTCTCTTCGGGAACGGGGAAAATGGTCGTAACGGCAGTCGGGGACGAAGCGGAGCTCGGCAAGATCGCGGAAACGCTGAAAGGGGAAGACGCCGTTTCGGCGCCGCTGAACGAAAAACTTGCCGGCATGGGGAAAAAGATCACGCTGATCGGCGCGATCGTCGCCGCGTTTGCATTCGTTTTAAACGTCGCGCGGCTTTTTCTGACGAGCGATCTTTCCTTTTTTACCGTGCAGGACGCGTTTATCGAGGCGGTCGTTCTGATCGTTGCCGCCGTGCCGGAAGGTCTTCCGACTACCGCGGCGATTGCTCTGAGTCTGAACGTTCTGAAACTTGCGAAATCAAACGCGTTGATCAGAAAACTCGTTGCGGCGGAAACGATCGGCGCAGTCGGCGTGATCTGTTCGGACAAGACGGGAACGCTGACGGAAAACCGCATGAAAACGGAACAGCTCGTTTGTCTTTCGTCCGAAAGCCGACGGGCGACGATTCGCAATATCTGCCTGAATTCAACGGCGGAATTGAGGAATGAAAAGGGAAAACCGGCGTTTTTCGGTTCGGCGACGGAGTGCGCGCTTTTGGAATACGCCCGCTCCGATGAGGGAACGGATTATAGAAAAATGAGAGATAAAGAGGTTATAGACCTGCTTATTCCTTTTTCTTCCGAGAGAAAATACATGATGACCGCGGTGAAGGGCGACGGCGTTTACCTGAAAGGCGCGCCGGAAGTCGTAACGGGTATGTGCAAAGACGACGAGGGGAGGAAAAGGAACCTTCTCGCCGCCGTTGCCGGAAAGCAGGCGGAAGCGAAACGGTGTATCGCGTTTGCGCATAGGTCGGAGGGCGAGGAAGCGTTTCGTCTCGACGGGTATGCCGTTATTGCGGATCCCGTTCGTCCGGACGTTGCGCGGGCGGTCGGCGATTGTCTGGCGGCGGGCATCTCCGTCGTGATGCTTACGGGGGATAATCTTCATACGGCGAAGCGCGTGGCAAAGGAATCCGGTATCCTGCGGGGCGGCGGGCTTTGCCTGACGGCGGGAGAGTTGGAGGCGATGAGCGACGAGAAGGTCATGGCGATTCTGCCGGAGCTCAAAGTCGTTGCGCGCAGCGCGCCCTCAACGAAACTGCGGATCGTGGATCTGTATAAGAAAAGCGGAAAAGTCGTCGCCGTGACCGGAGACGGCGTGAACGATGCGCCCGCAATGAAACACGCCGATATCGGTATTGCGATGGGATCCGGGTCGGAGATCGCGAAAGAGGCGGGAGACGTCGTTCTGCTCGACGATTCCTTTTCTACGATCGTTCGCGCCGTATCCTTCGGCAGAAACATTTATCGTAATTTTCAAAGGTTCATCACCTTTCAGCTTTCCGTCAACGTAACTGCGATGCTTACGGTGATCGGGAGCCTGCTGGCGGGGCTGCCCGGTCCCTTCAATGCTCTTCAGCTTTTGTGGATCGATATCATTATGGACGGCCCGCCCGCGCTCACTCTCGGGCTCGAACGGGGAAGCGACCGGCTGATGGGGGAAAAACCCGTCGGGAGAGAGGAGAGCATCGTCACCCTTCCGATGCTTCTGAAGATCGTTTTGCACGGACTGTTCATGGCTACGCTCGTTCTCGGCGAGTACCTGTTCGATTTCATCGGGGCGGGCAGAGAAAGCGTGCCGACCGTCATCTTCTGCATGTTCGTTCTCTTTCAGTTGTTCAATGCTTTCAATTGCAGGAAACCCGGTAACGAAAGCTTGTTTTCGGCAGGGGGAAGGAACGGTCTTATGCCGTGCGTGTTTGCCGCAACGTTTGCTTTTCAGATCCTGATCACGCAGTTTCTGGGCGGCTTTTTCGGAACGACGCCTTTAACGTTTTCCGTGTGGCTGAAGACGATCGTTCTTTCTTCCTCCGTCATTCTCTTTTCCGAATGTTGCAAATTTCTTTCCCGCGCAAGGGGAAAATTGAAGAACGAATTTCAAAAAACAACTCTATAAGTCGATAAACGGCTGATTTTATTATATAAAAAGGGGAATATCGTATTTTTTCGGGTATTGCGGGAAAGAGGTTATGAAAAGAGATTTATCGCATACACTATATCCATGGAAGAAATAACGGTTACGGAAAGAGCGACGAACGATAAGAACGTCGGATATCTTCTCGCGACGCTCGCAAGCGCGGCGGACGATCTCGGCGGAAAGATTTTCCGCCATGCGGACGACGCGCGTTCCGTATTGACGATCCGTGTACCCGAAGAGGGGGCGGACTATCTCAGAAGCGAAACGGAGGATCGCATTGCGGACGTGATCGCCGTGCGGTATAAATACGATTTTTTCCGCAGTCGCATTCGTCCGGACGGGATCGAGGGGCTGAAGCGGGAAATTCTTTTTTCCGCTCTCATCGCCGCGGATCTTGCCGAAGACAAGAGATATATCATGCGTAAACTGCGGCTTTTCCGCGAATATGCGATCGACGGGATCTGGAACTTTCGTCTCGGTGCGCTGAAAAGAAAATGGACGGATATCGTCGGCTATATTCCGGCTTATTTCGATGAAAAGCGGTTGAAGGATTTCATTGTGTATCTCGTTGGGGAAAAGCGCGGAAGAAAGGTCGTGGTGGAAAACGGCAACGTATACGATAAAAATTTCAATCTTCTCCGTCGTTCCGATCTGATCGACGCGACGGGAGAGGGGAAACTTGTGCGGGAAGTGATCCTGTCGGGCGGAGGCAGCGTGGAACTGATCGGAAACGTGCCGTCTCTGGACGAGAAATATCTCCGCGAATATTTCGGTTCGTCCGTCGTAATCTCTGCGTCCCGGAGGCAAACTTAAAATCTTTCCCTTTCCCGTGTCCGGGAAAGAAGGGGGAAACCGTTCCGTTTCCCGCGGGGAGAAAGGGAACAAAAAAACGGAAAAAACGGAAAACGCGAAAATAACGTCATAAAAGGTTGACGAAAAAGTCGAATAAGGTTATAATGGAAACGTTACCTGGCCGAAGGGAAACGTTTCCGGACCCGTCGGCTGCGGCTTGCGGAAGGGAAATTCGTCCTTGAGAAACGCTCGAGGGCGATTTTTGTCGCGCAGGGAAGAAGGAGAAATACAGGGGAAAGAAAGAGGAAGGAGAATTACGGTTATGCAGATTACGTTATCGGACGGTTCTTCGCTGACGTTGCCGGAAGGTACGACGGTTGCGGGGATCGCGCAGGCGATCGGCGAAGGGCTGAAAAAAAACGCCGTCGCGGGGGAGGTTGACGGCGCGCTCGTCGATTTGTCGTATGCCGTTCGGGCAGACGCCAGAGTCAGGATCATCACGCTGAAGGATAAAGAGGGGCTCGATATTTATCGCCATACCTGCGCGCACGTGCTTGCGCAGGCGATCAAATCCATTTACCCCACCTGTTCGCTTGCGATCGGGCCTACCATCGAAAACGGGTTTTATTACGACGTGGATTTCAAAACCCCCATCACGCAGGACGCTCTCGCCACGATCGAGGAAGAAATGAAACTCATCGTCAAGGGAAATTTCCGGATAGAACGCTTCGAACTTCCGAGAAAGGAAGCCGTTGCTCTCATGACGAAGTTCAACGAGCCTTATAAGGTTCAGCTGATCAAGGATCTGCCGGAAGACAGCGTGATCTCTTTCTATCGTCAGGGCGATTTTACCGATCTTTGCCGCGGACCGCATCTGCCTTCCACGGGCATGATCAAGGCGTTCCGTCTTACGTCCGTCACGGGGGCGTATTGGAGAGGGGATTCGAAGAACAAAATGCTCACCCGTATTTACGGAACGGCGTTTGCGAAAAAATCCGCCCTCGAAGAATACCTTGCTCAGGTGGAAGAGGCGAAGAAAAGGGATCACAACAGGATCGGCAGAGATCTCGGTTATTTCACGACGGTGGAAGCCATCGGTCAGGGGCTTCCCGTCATGCTCGAAAAGGGGAGCAAAGTGTTGCAGGTTCTGCAACGTTTCGTGGAGGACGAGGAATATAAGCGCGGTTATATTCTCACGAAAACTCCTTTGTTCGCAAAGTCCGATTTTTACAAAATTTCCGGACACTGGGATCATTATCGCGACGGCATGTTCGTAATGGGGGAAGAGGGAAAGGACAAGGAAGTGTTCGCCCTTCGCCCGATGACCTGTCCTTTTCAGTTTCAGGTATATCTCAATAAACCGAGAAGTTATAAAGATCTCCCCATGCGGCTCGCCGAAACGTCCACGTTGTTCCGTAACGAAGATTCCGGCGAAATGCACGGACTGATCCGCGTGCGCCAGTTTACCATTTCGGAAGGGCATATCGCCTGTACGCCCGATCAGGTTGAAAGCGAGTTCAGGCACTGCCTCGATCTTTCGAAATTCATGCTGACCGCCGTCGGTTTGCAGGAAGACGTGTATTATCGGTTTTCCCGCCGCGACCCCGCAGACAAGAGCAAATACATAGGTTCCGACGAAGACTGGGAGAGCGTGGAAGGGTTTATGAAAAAGATCCTCGACGATTTCGGGATCCCTTACACGGAGGCAAAAGGCGAAGCGGCGTTTTACGGACCGAAGCTCGATATCCAGATGAAGAACGTGTTCGGAAAAGAGGATACCCTCGTGACCATTCAGATCGATTTCCAGCTTGCAAAGAGATTCCGCATGTTATATACCGACGCGGAAGGGGAGAAAAAGTATCCCTACGTGATCCACAGAACGTCTCTCGGGTGCTATGAGAGAACGCTTGCTTTAATGCTCGAAAAATATGCGGGCGCTCTTCCCTTGTGGGTTTCGGCAACGCAGGTCGCCGTACTCGACGTTTCGGAAAAGAGCGAGGAATATTCGCGTGAAGTGTTCGATCGTCTGCTGGCGGCGGGCATTCGTCCGTCCAAAGATCTGCGTTCGGAAAAGATCGGAAAAAAGATCCGCGAGGCGCAGCTCGAGAAGGTTCCGTATATGCTCGTGATCGGCGAAGCCGAGGCGGCGGACGGGGAGGTTTCCGTGCGGCGGAGAGATAAGGGCGACCTCGGCAAAATGAAACTTGACGATTTCGTTTCGCTTTGTCTGTCGCAGATCCGCTCCCGCGAGATCTGGTGACCGGGAAGGAATCCTCTTTCTATGCGGTTGTGTAATTAAAAATTATCGTATAAGGCGATAAATGAGCAATTTTTAAAAGCGATCGTCAAGGCGGTCGCTTTTTTGAAAGCCCGTCCGGCGGGCGGAAAGGAGAAAATATTATGGCTGAAAAGAGAATTTTGACGGTGCAGGACGTTTCCTGCGTGGGGCAGTGCTCGCTTACGGTGGCGTTGCCGATTTTATCCGCGTGCGGAGTGGAAACGTGCGTGTTGCCTACGGCTGTCCTTTCCACGCATACGGCATTCGAAGGATTCACCTTCCGCGATCTTACGGACGATATCGCCCCGATCTCGGCGCATTGGGAAAAAGAGGGGATCGATTTCGATTGTATTTATACGGGATATCTCGGCAGCAGAAGACAGATCGATCTCGTGTCTTCGCTGAAAAAACATCTGAAAAAGGGCGGGCTGTTTATCGCAGACCCCGCGATGGCGGATAACGGAAAGTTGTACCCGGGGTTTGCCGCCGGATTTCCGCTCGATATGAAACGGCTGATCGCCATGGCGGACGCCGTTCTTCCCAACGTGACGGAAGCCTGTCTTCTCACCGGTACAGAGTATTGCGAAAACGGCGATAAAGAATATATAGACGGGCTTATCGAAAAACTAAAGGAAATTTGCGGCGGGACGATCGTCTTAAAAGGTCTGACCTATCATAGCGGAGAGATCGGCGTTGCCGTTGCAAAACGGGGAGAGGAAACGAAGTATTATTTCCATGAAAGGCTTCCCCGGATGTCTCACGGGACGGGCGATATTTACGCTTCCGTTTTCACGGGCGCGTTGTGTCGCGGATCGGACGCCTTTGCCGCGGCAAAGCTTGCCGCCGATTTTACCGTAAAGGCGATCGCAGCGACGGAGCCGGAACATTTTTACGGCGTTCGCTTCGAAAAAGCGTTGCCTTATCTTACGGCTCGTTTTGCCGGATAAAGAAGGGGGTCTTCGTAACGAAAAAAATGAAAAGGGTTTTTCTTTTTTTGAAAGCGCACGCGGTGCTTGTCGCGGCGGTCGTTGCGGCGGCGGTCACCTGCTTTTTTGTTCCGCCCGACCGGGAATACGTCGATTATTTCGATTTCCCGACGCTGGGCTGTCTGTTTGCCACGCTTGCCGTCGTGTGCGCCCTCGGGGATATTCGCTTTTTCGAGATGCTGGCAAAAAAGATCGTGGTGAAATTTAAAAATACGAGGAATATCGTATTTGCGCTTGTTTTTATCACTTATTTCGGCTCGATGATCCTTGCCAACGATATGGCACTTATCACCTTTCTGCCTCTCGGATATTTCGCGCTTTCCCGTACGGGGAAAGAAAAATATATGGCGTTTACCTTCGTGATGCAGAACGTGGCGGCAAACCTCGGCGGCATGCTTACGCCTTTCGGCAATCCGCAGAATCTCTATCTGTATTCCTATTTCCGGATTCCCGGCGGAGAGTTTTTCGCGATCATGCTTCCGACCTTTCTCGTCGCGCTTGTTCTGATCGTTCTCTGTTGTTTCTTTGTGAAAAAGGAACCCGCCGAGCTTACGGACGACGTTCCGTTTGCCCCGAATCCGCGACGGCTTTTCTGTTATCTGGCGCTTTTCGTTCTGTCCGTTCTTTCCGTCATGCGGGTATATCCCTGGTATATCGGCGTCGGGATCGCCCTGATCGGAGTTGCCGCACTCGACGTCAAAGCCTATAAATCGGTCAATTATTCGCTGCTCCTGACCTTTTGCGCCTTCTTTGTTTTCAGTGGGAATTTGTCGCGCATATCGGCGGTTCACGAACTTATAGGCTCGCTTTTAAACAAAAACGTGTTGCTTTTCTCCGTTCTTTCCTGTCAGGTGATCAGCAACGTTCCCACGGCAACGCTGCTTTGTCGCTTCACAAATTCTTATCCGGCGTTGCTCGTCGGGGTAAACGTGGGCGGGCTCGGAACGCCGATCGCCTCTCTCGCAAGCCTGATCACTCTCGGCAGTTACCGCGCGCAGGGCGGGAAAACGGGGAAGTATCTGCTTCTGTTTTCCGCGATCAATTTTTCGTTCGTCGTCGTTCTGTGCCTTACGGGATATCTGTTTCTGTACATCGTCTGAAAAGGAGAACCGCCCGATGCTGATTTGTCCGAACTGCGGGAAAAAACTGGATAAAAAAGGAAACGCTTTCGTTTGCGCCGGCGGGCATTCGTTCGATCTTGCGCGGCAGGGATACGTCAATCTGTTGCCCGTCTCGGGGAAAAAGAGCGAAAACCCCGGAGATAACGCCGTAATGACCGAGTGTCGCAGAAAGTTTCTCGAAAGCGGTGCCTATGCGCCTTTGCGTGATTTTCTCTGCGAGGAGCTAAAAAAATACCGTCCGCAAACGGTGCTCGACTGCGGTTGTGCCGAAGGGTATTACACCCGCGCGTTAGCGGAAAAATTCCCCTGCGTTTTCGGGTTCGATATTTCGAAGGTCGCCGTGCGCCTTGCCGCGGGTGCGGGTAAAAAAGCGACGTATTTCGTTGCGAGCGCGTTTTCGCTGCCCGTTCGCGACTCTTCGTGCGACGCGCTTACGCGCATTTTCGCCCCGGACGCGCCCGAAGAATTTTTGCGTGTGCTGAAAACGGGCGGCGTCTTTCTCGAGGTCGTGCCGGGAAAGGATCATCTGATCGAACTGAAAAAGATTTTATACGAGGAAGTGCGCCCGAATAAAATTCCCCCTCGGGAAAGAAAAGGGATGCGCCTTAAGGAAGAAGAGATCGTCTCGTATCCGTTCGATCCCGAGGCAGAAACGCGGCTTGCCCTGTACGGCATGACTCCTTACGCTTATAAAACGGGACGAAGGGGAGAGGAGAAACTTGCCGCCGCGCCCGTTTGCCCGATCACGGCGGAATTTATCGTTCGCACTTATATAAAAGATCAGTGACGGCGAATGCTGAGCCTGACAAAAAATGATCCTGCGGGCGTTGCGATTTCACGTTATGATCCGGGGTTTTTCGGATAAACGCACGCAAAACGCGTTTGGTCTGCCGCGTATTTCACCGGTAGCGGTATTTTCGGCAAGATATCCGCAATGCGGATACGGGCGGGAGAGTTTTCCGAAAATTTCACAAAAAAGAGTTTGACAAAAAAAACCGCAACGGGTATAATAATTATAGTGATTCGCGTTTTATCGTGCCGTTTTCGGGCGCGGGTGAGTCGCTGTCGGATAACCACGTTCTAAAATGAAAAGAAATACGGTTTTTAGGTGGAGTCTGTCATTTGCGGAAGAAGTATACTTTCTCGCAGGGACAGGCTCCTTTTTTAGCGGAGATCGTCGGAATGATTGAAGAAGTTTTACAGGAAATTTTAAAAACCGAGGCGGAAGTCGACGAGAAGGTGCGCGCCGCCGAGAGCAACGCCGCCGAAATCAGGCGTTCGGCGGATGCGGCGAGTGCCGAAAAGATCGACGCCGCGGTCAAAAACGCGCGGGCGGCAAAACAACTTGCCGTGAGGACCGCCGCAATGGAAGCGGACAGAGAGTTCGACGAAGCGATCGCGGAAGCCGGGAGGGAGTGCGAAACTCTCGTTTCGGAAAAAATCGCCGAGGCGGAAAATTTATCCGAGGATATTTTCGGGAGGCTTAAGGCATGGCAATAGCGGAAATGTCGACGATGACCGTCGTTCTCGCTGCCGCCGACAAAGAAAAACTTCTCGACGCTTTGCAGAAAACGGGCGCCGCGCAGCTGAAAAGAACGCGCGAGCTCGAATCGCTTGCTTTTTCGGAAGAAGACGACGGCGCCGTATCCGCCGAACTCGACAGAACGGAGAAAACGCTCGCCTTTCTGATCGATATTCTTGCGGACGAAGCGAAAAAGAAGGGGTTTGCGATCGAGAAAGACGGTTTCGGCGTGACGAGAGAAGAATTTTTCGCCATGGGCGGGAGAGCCGAAGAAATGCGCGGCGTGATGAACGGGGCAGACGAAATTTCTTCCGCGCTCACGGCGTTGAAAAACGAGGAAGGAAAGATCTCCGGTACGATCCGCGCCTATTCGGCTTACGATTCGTTGAAGGGTAAATTTTCCGATTACCGCGACACGGCGTTCGCATCCGTGCGTCTCGGGATCCTGCCGTTCGACAAAGCCGCGCGGGCGGCAGAACTTCTGTCTTCGATCGAAGGCTGTTCGTTTGAATCGATCGGGCAGAGCGGAAACGGCGCGGTGTTCGTTTCGGTGTGCCATAAAGAGGACGCCGCATCGCTCGACGCCTCTTTATCCGAAGTCGGTTTTAACCGGTGTCCGTTCGACGGGAATTTTACCGCCGGAGAAAAACTCTATTCGTTGTACGGCGAGAAAAAAGAGTTGAAAAAGCAGACGGAAGAAAAGAAAGCCGAGTTGTGCGCCTTTGCTCCTTCCGTAAAAGATCTGAAGCTATATGCCGATTATCTCGCTTTTTTGCAAGAGAAGAGAGTGGCGGCAAACGGATTCGGAAAAACGGAGAAAACGATCGTGGCGGAAGGCTGGGTACCGACGGAAGCCGCGGAAAACGTAGAAAAAGAGATCATGGCGGCGTGCCCCGGCGCCTATGCGGAATTTACTCCCGTCCCCCGGGACGAGTTTGCGCCCACGCTGATGAAAAATAAAAAGGTGACGAGAAATTTCGAAGCCGTTACCAATATGTACTCGCCGCCGGCATACGGCGCGCTCGATCCGAACGGAGTGATGGCGTTCTTTTTCTCTCTGTTCATGGGGCTGATCATGGCGGACGTCGGATACGGCGTGCTGATGATCGTCGGAGGGTTTCTCTTTGCGGCAAGGCAGAGGGACGGGGCGACCGTGCAACGGCTTTCCAGAGTGTTTGCCTACGGCGGATTTTTCGCGATCGCCTTCGGTATTCTGTTCGACTCCTGGCTCGGGTTCGCGGTCCTGCGGAACACCCTCGGGGAAGGGTATAACGCCTTCTATATGCAATATCTCGACGCGGTGGAAGCCCCCGCGACCATCGCCGGCATCAATATCCCCGCCATTCTGTTGTGGTGTCTCGGGCTCGGAACGGTGCAGATCGCCGTCAGCCTGATCATGAAAGCCGTTCAGCATTTCGGCAGAGGAGAGATCGCGGAAGGGATCTTCGGCGGGCTTGTCTGGGCGTTCGCGTTGTTTGCGTTCGTGTTCTGGGTGTTCTGTCTCGCGACGGGAAATTCCCTCGCCCTGCCGATGGCATACGTGACGGGCGGACTTGCCGTTCTCGGCATTCTGACCGCCGGCGTCGGCGCGAAGGGGTTCGGCAAGATCGGAAAGTCTTTCATGTCGATCTACGGTTTACTCAATTACATGTCCGATATCCTGAGCTATGCGAGACTTTACGGGCTGATGCTTTCGGGCGCGCAGATCGCTTCTATCTTCTCCACCACGCTTGCCGTCGGAATGCTGTTCCCCAAAGGGGTCGGCGGCGTGATCGCGGGCGTAGTCGTCATCGTGGCGGCAAACCTGTTCAACCTGGCGATGAGTCTCCTTTCGGCGTTCATTCACGATTCCCGCTTGCAGTACGTCGAGTTTTTCGGAAGATTTTACGAGAGCGAGGGCGAATTGTTTACTCCGCTCGGAAGGGCTTTCGAGCACAGTTATTTCAAGGCGGAATAACGGGTTTATTGCAAAATAAAATGAGAAAAGTGCCTCTGTAAGACGATTAACAAACAATTTCTCATTCAAAAAACGAAAAGTGTTGCCACGGCTTTAACGGGCAGAATAAATATAAGAAACTTAATTTTCGGAGGATGAAAACTATGGACGGAAGAGCAATCGGCGTCATCGGACTGGCGCTTTGCATGATTTTGTGCGGAACGGGTTCCGCGCTCGGGCTTTATAAAACGGGTTCCGCTGCGGCGGGCGTGCTTTCGGAGGACGGAAAGAAATTTTCCAAGATCCTGATCCTCGCCCTTCTTCCCGCAACGCAGGGTATTTACGGATTCCTGCTTTCTGTCATGAAGATCAGCGCGCTTCCCGTGGCGGGAGCGGTCGCTTCGGAAGGCTGGAAACTGTTCGGCGCGGCGGTCGCGCTCGGCGCAACGGGGCTTGCGTCCGCTCTTTTACAGGGTAAAACGGCGGCGTCCTGCATCTGCGCGATCGGTAAAAACGGGCAGGGTTCCGGTAAATACGTGCTTTTCCCGGCGATGATCGAGTTCTACGCGATCCTCGCGCTCGTTCTCGGCATCATGCTGTAAAAAAGAGGAAAGAGAAATGACGAGCGGAAAAAACGACGAAGCATTGATCGGAAGGATCCGCGAGGAGGGCGAAAAGAACGCCGCCGCGATCCTTGCGGATGCGGAGACCTACCGCAAACAGGCGGAAGCGCGCGCCGAGGTGGAGATCGCGGAGACGGAAGCTCTTCTCGGAAAGGAAACGGTAAAAGAAGTTGCTTCCGTGCATGCGAGAAAAAGAACGCTTGCCGCCTTGGAAAGAAGAAAACTTCTTCTCGGCGCGAAGCAGAAGGTGATCGACGGCGTGTATTCCCGCGCGCTTGCAAAGTGGAAATCCGCGGGAAAGGCGGAAAAACTTGCCCGCACGGAAAAACTTCTCGAAAAATATGCCGAAGCGGGAGACGAAGTGATCCTTGCGGCAAACGGCGGGCTTTCCGCGGCGGACGTTTCGGTTTTGCCGGTCGTGAAGGCGAAAAGGCTTGCCGTGCGCGCAAACGGAACGTTCGACGGCGGGTTTGTTCTTTCGGGATCGAAATGCGACAAAGACTTCGGCGACGCGGCGGTTCTTGCCGCCGTTCGCGAAGAAACGGAAACGGAAATTGCCGAAAAACTGTTCGGCAGGGAATGATATGACGGAAAAAAAGGACGTCGGTTTTATCGGCGCGCTCTGCAAATCGAAAGAAAGGCTGCTGATCGGGGAAGAAAAATTCGCGAGAATGATCGACGCCGATACCGCGGAAGACGCTTTCCGCATGCTCAGGGAAAGCGGATTCGGCGGAGACGCGGAAGCTTCGGGCGCGCGGGACTACGAAAAATTGATCGCCGCGGAAACGGAGAGCCTGGACCGGTTTCTCCGCGAATACGCTCCCGGCGAAAACTATGCCGAGGCTTTGCTCCTCGCGAACGATTTTCATAATGCCGACTGTCTCGTAAGGATCGCTCACGGGTACGGCGGCGAAAATATGCTGAAGAAAGAGGGGTATTATCCCCTTGCGGAGATCAGAAAGGCGACGGAAGGAAGCAGGGCGGAACTGCCGGAAGAGCTCCTTGCGGCGATCCGCGCGGCAAATAAATTGTTTGACGACGGCGAGGCGGGCGGCGCAAAGCTTACCACCTTGTTTCTGAACGCATACTATACCCGCATGGCGGCGATCTGCCCCGATAAACTTGTGAAAAAGGCGATCTCCGCCGAGATCGACGGGAAGAACGTTGCGGTGGCAATGCGCAGCGCGGATGCGAAAACGGCAAGGGAAATGCGCCTTGCGGGCGGAACGCTTACGGACGGGGAATTTACAACGCTTACGGGCGGCGATCTCCGCAAGATCCGTTCGGCGTTTCTGTATTCGCCCCTGCGGGAGCTTGTGGACGCCGCGCTCGACGAAAAAGAAAAAAACGCTCCCCTTATCGGGTTCGAGCGGTTGGCGGAGGGCGCGTTTTTAAAAACGCTGAAACAACGCCGCTACGAAACGGAAGGGGCGGTTCCTTATCTTCTGTATGCTTATTATAAAAGAAACGAACTGACAAACGTGCGCGTCGTGATGGCAGGCAAGCTGTGCGGCGCGGAAAAGGAAAGGATCAGAGGGAGGCTGAGAGAAGGTTATGACGGGTAAAACGGCGATCATCGGCAACGGCGAAAGCATACTTGCCTTCAAAGCCGGCGGCGTAGACGCATTCCCTTGCGAAAACTCCGCCGAGGCGAGAACCGTTCTCCGCAGGATCGCCGGAGAATACGGCGTGATCTTCCTGACGGACGATCTCGCATGCGAGATGGACGACCTTTTGAAAAGAATGCTCGAAACCCCTTATCCCGTGATCGTTCCGATCCCGTCCGAAAAGGGATCGAGCGGGTATGCGCAGAAGAAGATGAAAGAAGAAATGGAACGGGCGCTCGGCGTCGATATATTGTTTCAAAGAGAGGAAAGATAAATGCAGGGTAGAATCGTTAAGGTGTCCGGACCGCTGATCGTGGCGGAAAACATGACGGACGTCAAGATGTACGACGTTGTTAAAATCGGCGATAAAGGGCTTATAGGCGAAGTTATCGAAGTCAGAGGAGACAGAGCGTCCATTCAGGTTTACGAAGAGACCTCCGGGCTTGGGGTAGGAGATACGGTAGAATCGACAGGGTATCCTCTTTCCGTCGAACTCGCTCCCGGGCTGATCGAAGGCATTTACGACGGGATCCAGAGACCTCTCGAAAAGATCGTAGAGCTTTACGGCGACCGTATCACGAGAGGGATCCGCGTGAACAACCTCGACCACGAGAAAAAATGGGCGTTCACCCCTTGCGTGAAAACGGGAGACTTCGTAGCGGCGGGAGACGTGCTCGGCACGGTGCCGGAAACGTCGATCGTTCTTCACAAGATCCTCGTTCCCTACGGGGTGAAAGGCAAGGTGATCTCGGTAAGAGAAGGAAATTTCGACATCACCGAAACGATCGCCACGATCGAAGAAGAAGGCGGAAAGTTCACGGAAGTCTGCATGCTGACCCGCTGGCCCGTCCGTAAGGCGAGACCGTATAAAGAAAAGATGACGCCGTCCATGCCCATGGTGACGGGGCAGAGAGTGATCGATACGCTGTTCCCCATCGCAAAAGGGGGCGTAGCCGCCGTTCCCGGTCCCTTCGGAAGCGGAAAAACGGTCGTTCAGCACCAGCTCGCCAAGTGGGCGGACGCACAGATCATCGTTTACGTCGGCTGCGGCGAACGCGGCAACGAAATGACGGACGTTCTGAACGAATTTCCCGAACTGAAAGACCCGAAGACGGGCGAGCCGCTCATGAAGAGAACGGTGCTTATCGCAAATACTTCGGATATGCCCGTCGCCGCGAGAGAAGCGTCCATTTACACGGGTATCACCATTGCGGAATATTTCCGCGATATGGGCTATTCCGTCGCGATCATGGCGGATTCGACTTCCCGTTGGGCGGAAGCTCTCCGCGAAATGAGCGGAAGACTGGAAGAAATGCCCGGCGACGAAGGCTATCCCGCCTATCTTGCGTCCCGTCTGGCGGAGTTCTACGAGCGCGCCGGCATCGTGAAGGTGCTCGGCAGCGGCGACGTAACGGGTTCCGTTTCCGCGATCGGCGCCGTATCCCCTCCGGGCGGCGACCTTTCCGAACCGGTTTCCCAGGCAACGCTGAGGATCGTAAAAGTCTTCTGGGGACTTTCGGCGCAGCTTGCCTATAAACGCCATTTCCCCGCAATCGACTGGCTGATCAGTTATTCGCTGTACGCCGACCGCATGAGCGGGTGGTACAATGCAAACGTCGGCGAGGATTTTATGGCTCTCCGCGCGTTCGTGATGAACGTTTTGCAGGAAGAAGCCAATCTGGACGAGATCGTCCGGCTCGTCGGTATGGACGCTCTTTCTTATAAAGACAGAATGACAATGGAAACGGCGAAGATGATCCGCGAGGACTATCTGCATCAGAACGCCTTCCACGAAGTGGATACCTTCACCTCTCTCGACAAGCAGTACCGCATGCTGAAACTCGTGAAAACCTTTTACGATTACGGCAACAAAGCCGTGAAGAATTACGCCGAACTCGACGATATCCTGAATTGTCCGGCAAAGGAGAAGATCGGCAGGGCGAAATATATCGAAGAGAGCGCGATCGGTCAGCTCGACGCGATCGAAAACGAGTTGAAGGAAGAACTGAACGCCCTTTGCGTGGGAGGGGAAGACAACAATGGTTAAAGAGTATAAAACGATAAAAGAAGTCGTCGGACCGCTTATGCTCGTTGAGGGCGTGGAAGGGGTCAAATACGACGAACTCGTGGAGATCGCGCAGGAAAACGGCGAAGTCCGCCGCGGCAAGGTGCTCGAAGTGGAAGACGACAAAGCCGTCGTTCAGCTGTTTGAAAATACCCAGGGGCTTAAGATCTCCACGGCAAAAGCCCGTTTCTTAGGCAGGAGCCTTTCTCTCGCCGTGTCCGAAGACATGCTCGGGCGCGTGTTCGACGGCATGGGCAACCCGAAAGACGGCGGCGCGCCGATCATTCCCGTCAAGAGAATGGATATCAACGGCGAACCGATCAATCCCGCCGCGAGAGATTATCCGAACGAATTTATCCAGACAGGCATCTCCGCGATCGACGGGCTGAACACGCTGGTAAGAGGACAGAAACTTCCCGTGTTTTCCATGAGCGGTCTTCCCCATGCGGAACTTGCCGCGCAGATCGCCCGCCAGGCGAAAGTCCGCAATTCGGACAGTAAATTCGCCGTCGTGTTCGCCGCGATCGGCATCACGTACGAAGAGGCGGAATTTTTCGTGGAAGACTTCCGGAAAACGGGGGCGATCGAGAGAACGGTCCTTTTCACGAACCTTGCGAACGACCCGGCGATCGAACGTATCGCCACGCCGAGAATGGCGCTTACCTGCGCCGAATATCTCGCGTTCGACTGCGGCATGCACGTGCTCGTTATCATGACGGACATCACGAACTATGCCGAAGCTCTGCGCGAAGTATCCGCGGCAAAGAAGGAAGTTCCCGGCAGAAGAGGATATCCCGGTTACCTCTATACGAACCTCGCGACCCTTTACGAACGTGCGGGCAGGATCCGCGGCAAACAGGGATCCATTACGCAGATCCCCATTCTCACCATGCCGGAAGACGATAAGACCCACCCCATTCCCGACCTTACGGGGTATATCACCGAAGGGCAGATCATCCTGTCGAGAGAACTGTATAAAAAGGGGATTAATCCGCCTATAGACGTACTTCCGTCCCTTTCCCGTCTGAAAGACAAGGGGATCGGAAACGGCAAGACGAGAGAAGATCACGCAGACACGATGAATCAGCTTTTCGCTGCATACGCAAAGGGAAAGGAGTGTAAAGAGCTCGCTTCTATTTTAGGCGACGCTGCGCTTACCGCTACGGATAAGCTTTACGCGAAATTTGCCGAAGCGTTCGAAAAAGAATACGTTTCGCAGGGGTTCGATTCCGACAGAACCATCGAAGAGACCCTCGATATCGGCTGGAAACTTCTTTCGATCCTGCCGAAATCGGAACTGAAACGAATCAAAGAAAGCTATATCGAAAAATATCTGCCCGCCGCGAAAACGGAATAAGGCGTTTAAAAAGGACTTTTCATGACGAGATTGAACGTGAATCCCACGAGGATGGAATTAAAAAAACTGAAAGCGAGGCTTTCCACGGCAACGCGCGGTCATAAACTTCTGAAGGATAAGTCCGACGAAATGATCCGGCGGTTTTCCGTTCTCATCAAGGAAAACAAACGCCTGCGCGACGAAGTGGAAGCGGAACTTGCCGATTGTCTGAAAGAATTTTCGCTGGCGAGGAGCGTCGCTTCCGTGCCCGCGCTCGAAAAGGCGTTCTCCATGCCGTCCGTCTCCGTGAAGGCGGAGTTTAAAACGGCAAACGTGATGAGCGTAGAGGTGCCGGAGATCGTTCTTCTTTCTGCCGATAAAACGTCGGGGGAAGACACAGTTCCGTACTCTTATGCGGAACTGACGAGCGAAGCCGATTATTCCGTGCGGAAGATCGGACAGGTGCTTGAAAAACTCTTCCGCCTTGCCGAAACGGAAAAAACGGTCGCTATGCTTTCGGCGGAGATCGAACGGAACAAGCGCAGGGTGAACGCCCTCGAATACGTGATGATCCCTCAGCTGGAAGAAACGATCGCTTATATCCGCGGCAAGCTCGACGAAAACGAGCGCGCCGCCACCACAAGGCTGATGAAAGTAAAATCCATGCTTGCCGAAAAGCGGGCGTGATCGCCGGTCGGTTCCGTTCGCGGAAACCGGCGAAGCGTATATATAATAGAAGGAAGTCGATTTTGTCCGCAGGACTTTACGACTTCGAAGCTGAATATTGCCCATTCCCTCCTGTCTCCCGCAGTTCCATCGCGGGGGACTTTTTTTGCTTTTTCCCCTGCCTCGCGCGCGGTGCTCTTACTCTCTCTTTTCGGGGGCATGCAAACCGAAGATCGGTCATGAATTTTCTCCGCGGGGTATGAGACGGCTTGCGAACGGGCAAAATTAACAGAGCGGAACGCCCCGGTAAAGGAAGGAACCGCAACTCAAAAAGAAAAACGTTCCCCGGGAAATAGAGGGAACGTTCTCCGAAAGCGACGGAAAGCCGCGCTCAGTCGATCTTCGGTTTTAACTTTTCGGTAAATTCCTTCGGCGTCATGCCGGTGTACTGTCTGAAAACCTTGCCGAAATGGCTCTGCGAAGAAAACCCGAGACAAAAGGCGATTTCCGGTTTTGTCAGATCGGAATACAGGAAAAGCCTTTTCGCGCGGGAAATTTTTTTCTGCATCACATACTGCGAAAGGGTGACCCCTTCGTTTTTTCTGAATACGGCGGATAAATAGTTGGGCGTTACGCCGATCGCGTCTGCGATCTCCTTCACTTCGATCTTTTCCTGAACGTGTTTGAAAACGTAAGCTTTTGCCTTTTCGCAGTGGTAATTCGCCTGCGTTTTCTGGTCGGACATGGCTTGTTTGTGTTCGTAAACGAGTTTCGTGAAGGAAAGACATGCCTGCGTGAATTTTTCGTTCAGGGCGTTATGATCGCGGCACTTTTCGAAGGACGCGATGTAGCTGTCCGACATGGCATAGGCGACTTCGAAAGGAAGCCCGCCCGCGATGGCGGCTTTCGTCACGTTGGTAATGCCCGAAATGGACATGTTCTTCTCGTTGCGGAAGGCGTCGCTCGAAGTGATGCCGAAATTTCCTTTCATCAGATCCTGAACTACGTCGAGGATCAGTCCGATGCTTCCGTCTTTCACGCACTGTTCCAGGCGGTCGATCGGGGCGGGAGTGTGGTGTCCGCCCATGTCTTCGTTATAGCGCATCTGAATGGCGACCGATTCTTTCTGAATGAGGGTGTCCGTTTCTTTGTCGATCAGATTAAAGGTGTAAAAATCGTTCAGGTGAGGAGCTTTTCCGTTAAAGTATTCGGCGAGAAAGAGAAGGGCGGAATAGACGGCGGAAGGTTTCTTCGGCTCCGCCGCCCGGTAAGTTCCCGTCTGTTCGCCCCGGCGGCGGAAGTTGCAGCGGATCGGCGCCGCCAGGGCGATCGGTCCCGCGACGATCTGTTTGTCGGGCAGATTCACGATCCCGAAATACAGGTCGTTCCAGTTCAGAAGAATGGGGATCTCCGCGCCGTACAGCGAGAGCACGGTTTTCCTCAGGTCTTCTTCCGTTATGAGAGCGTTTTGTTTCGTCGAATAGCTTTCGATCCTCTCCGCTCTGCCGTCGCGGTGCAGAATGCACGTTTCGGCAGCCAGCGTGGCGGAAATATAGCGCAATACCGATTCGTCTTTTTTCATGGTTACCTCGTCGCGGATCGTTCCGCCGCATCGGTTATTCTGCCGCCATTATAACGCAACGGAAAAAATAAGTCAAATTAATATGTAGAATTTTGATAAAAAAAGTAGAAACGTGATAGTATATTTCCCGGACATGCTGTAAAATAATGGCACAGAAGGGATCCGGACGTCCGGTCCGGTCCGGACGACGATGATAAGGAGAGTTCAATGGAACAGGCTACGGTTGAAATCCGCGGGATGAATAAAAACTTCGGTCCCACGGTCGCGCTGAATAACGTGGATCTCGATTTTTATCCGGGAGAGATCCGCGGGCTGATCGGCGAAAACGGAAGCGGAAAATCCACCGTGACGTCGATCATGGCGGGCATGCAGAGAGCCACGAGCGGCAAAATGACGTATAAAGGAAAGCCGTGGGAACCGGTCTCGATGGCATGGGCGCAGGAGCAGGGAGTCTGCATGATCCTGCAGGAAGCGAATACCGTTGCGGGATGCACCGTTGCGGAAAATATTTTCGCGGGCGAACTCGCCGCGTTTTCCTCTTTCGGGATCTTCCGCGTGAAGAAGATGAACAAAGCCGCACAGAAACTGCTGGACGATTTCGGGCTCGGCAGGATCCGCGCGGAAGACAATATAGAAAAATATACCTTCGAGGACAGAAAGCTGATCGAGATCGTCCGCTGCGTGAGCGATAAAACGGAAGTTCTCGTCGTGGACGAAACGACCACCGCGTTGTCCTTAGACGGAAGAGAGATCCTGTACAAACTGATGCACGATCTCGCGGCGCGAGGGAAATCGGTCGTGTTCATTTCGCACGATATGGACGAGATCCTGGAACAGTGCACCGCGCTTACCGTTCTTCGGGACGGAAAGATCATCGGGACCCTTCCGAAGGAAGAGCTCGACACGGCGAAGGACGAATCGCTCAGGGAAAAGCTCGTCGAAAAGATCCGTTTCATGATGGTCGGCAGAGAGATCGGAAACGCCTATTACCGCGAAGATTACGACGTTTCCCATTCCGACGAAGTTGCCCTCGAGTTCAGAGACGTTTCGGCAAACGGGATCGAACATTTCAACCTGCAATTGCATAAGGGCGAGATCGTCGGATTCGGCGGGTTGTCCGGCTGCGGAATGAGAACGATCGGAAGGCTCGGATTCGGGCTGGAAAAACCGGATTCGGGCGAGGTGATCCGCAGCGGCAGAAAAATAGACAAGCCCCTGACGGCAATCCGCAGCGGCATCGGGTATATCAGCAAGAACCGCGATTCGGAAGCGCTGATCCTGTCTGCGTCGATCGCGGAGAACATCGCTTTTCCTTCTTATGACGATCTGTCCGAGTTCGGTTTCATTTCTCCGCGGAAAGAGAAAAAGATCGTGGACGGGGAAGTGAAGAAATACGCGATCAAATGCAAAACGGCGAAACAGAGCGTTTCCACCTTGTCCGGCGGAAACAAACAGAAAGTTTCCTTTGCGAAATGGACGGCGAAAAATTCCGACGTTCTGATCATGGATTGCCCCACGCGCGGCGTGGATATCGGCGTGAAACAGGCGATGTACGCGCTGATCGCGCAGATGAAAAAGGACGGGAAAGCGATCATTCTGATCTCGGAAGAACTTTCCGAACTGATCGGCATGGCGGATAAGATCGTCGTCATGAAAGACAACAAAGTCACGGGAGAATTCATGCGTCGTCCCGATCTGCAGGAAACGGATATTATCGGAAGTATGATTTAAAGGGTAAAACGATGGAAGCTATCAAAGAAAACAAAAGTCCCGATCTCAAGAAAAAGATCGGGAAATACGCGAAAGAACATTTGTCGGATATTACGTCCGTATTGGGGCTGATCCTTTGCGTCGTCGTCTTTTCGATCACGTCTGACGGCAACCTCTGGAGCCGCTACAACGTGGGGATCCTGGTCGAACAGGTCTGCGTGTATGCGGTCATTGCCCTCGGCGCGATCTTCGTTTACGCCATGGGCTATATGGACGTTTCCGTCGGCTCGCAGCTCGGCGTTTACAGTATTCTGATGATCGCGATCCTGAACGCGACGGGGTCTCTGCTCGCGGCGTTTCTCGTCGTGTTCGCGCTGGCGATGCTCTGCGGCGCGTTCAACGGGGCGGTCGCCGTGTTTCTGAAACTGCCTTCGATCGTGACTTCTCTCTTCCTGATGTTCGTTTTCGGCGGGATCCAGTACATCCTGATCGAAAATACGGGAAGCAATTCGGTATCCACGACGTACGATATGAGCTTCTTCACGCAGACGTGGGTGATGATCGTCGCCATGGCTGTCGTCGGGGTCATCGTGTTTTATCTGTTTAATTTTACGAAACTCGGGAAATATACGAAAGGGATCGGCGCGAACGAACTGACGACTTCGCAATGCGGCGTCAATACCACCGCATGGAAAGTGATCGCTTATATGGTGTTCGGCGCCTGCGTGGCGATCGGTTCCGTGTTTCTGCTGGCGAGAACGAAGTCGGCGGGCAAGGGGACGGGTTCCGGCTATGCGATGGATATCATGATCTGCCTGATCCTCGGCGGAATGCCTCTTTCGGGAGGAATGAAATCGAAGGTGCGCAGCGCGCTGATCGGCAGCGTGACGTACGTGCTTCTTTCCAACGGGCTCATCCTTTCGGGGGTGGACATCAAGCTGGTCTATCTGGTGAAAGCAATTATCTTCTTTATCGTTGTGGCGGTGACCTGCCGCGACAAAAGCGGATATCTGCAAAGATAAAACTAAAAAGTTGTTCAAGGAGGAAAAATATGAACAAGTTTTTCAAACGGATCGTTTCTATGGTCGGCGCGCTCGCGCTGACGGCAGGACTTACCGCTTCGGCGGCGGCGTGCTCGAAGGGCGGCAATTCCGCCACTCTGATCGGCATAGGGCTTTATGAAGATTCCGGCGCGGCGGTTACCGCGGTGAAAAATTATCTCGGAAGCTTAGAGGACGAACTGAACGTTAAATTCTCGTATACCACGTTGTCTCAGACGGACGAAGCGACGAACAAAACAGCCGCGCAGAACATGATCTCGGCGGGCTGCAAGGGCATTATCCTCACGATGGATTCCGCAACTTCTTCCATTCTGGACGAAGCGAAGAAAGCGGGTATTTACGTGGGCGGCTATCTGAACGATTACAATACGAGTTACGATTCGATCAAAGGAAACCCGAATTTCGTGGGCACCGTCGTGGACGGCAGATACGAAGGGTTTGCCTGGGGGCGCGAGATCGCGGAACGGATCATAAACGACGGATATAAGACGATCGGTATGGTGAAATTCCCGGCGTTCGCATTCCCGCACCAGAGCGAAATGGATCAGGCTTTCCGCGAGGAGATCGCCAAGTACAACGAAACGGCGGCAGAGGATAAGAAAATTACCGTAAAAGACACGGTGGAACTGATGTTCCAGCCTCTCCCGACGACTTATCTCGACGAAAATCCCGATATCGACGCGATCTTCGGTATGTGCGCCGGCGTGCAGTTCATTTATCCCACTCTTGTTTCCGCAAAGAAAACGAACGTCAAGCTTTATACCGCGGGACTTGTCTGCAACAACGACATTTATGACAATTTCGGTACGAAAGGCAACGCCTGCATACAGGAAATGGTATTCAGCAATGCGGAGGCGATCACTTATCCTCTCGTGATGCTTCTCAATAAGATCCGCGGCAACACGTTCTCCGATCAGCCTGCCGAGGCGCAGAGAGTGGACAGCTCGCAGATGAGGATCACGAGCAGCGAAGAACTGGATTTCTGTCGCGAACATTCTCTTCAGTTTACCGGAAAGGTTTCCGACGCCTTCCTGACCCCCGCGGAGGTGAAAGCTTTTCTTGCGGAAAACGGAGGCACGCATGAAAAACTCGTGGCGGCGGTGCAGAGCATGTCCGTTGCCGATCTCAAGGCAAAAGTAAACAAAGGTTAAAGGCGGGCAGACGCCCGTCAGCCCGAAAGAAAAAAGGAAAAGGTGTGATCATGATGGGTAAGGGAAAGATTTTAAAGGTCGCGAAAAATACCGCGTCGATTCTGGCGTTTCCGCTGCTGATGTTTGCGGCCATGGCGGTTATTACCGCCGCGAAAGGGGTTTCCGGTCTGTATTTTTCCAAAAATATGGTAACGCAGGTGATTCTGAACGCTTCGCTTATGACGATCATCGCGCTTGCGATCTATCTTCAGTTCAAAAACGGACGCTTCGACTTTTCCGGCGGCGCGACCATGATTCTGTCCGCCGTCATAGCGGGAAACGTTTCTCTGAATGCGGGCGGAAACCCCGTCATGTTCCTGGTTCTTGCCGTTCTGACCGGCATTGCGCTGAGCCTTCTCACCGCGACGGCTTACGTGTTCAGCCGCGTTCCGATCGTGATCTGCACGATCGGCGTCACGCTGATCTACGAATCGATGACGTATCTGCTTTATAAAGGGGAAGGGCTTAACATTATATCCGACATCGGGTTTTCTGCGTTCGGCAGACTTCCCGCCGTGTTCGTCCCCCTCGTTCTCGCTCTTGTCGTGTTTCTCTTCTATTCCTATTTCACGACGGAGGGAAGGAGAAGCAAGCTGCTTGCGGGCAATCAGAAGGTTGCGGTGAACATCGGGATCAGAGAAGAAAAGAGCGTTTACGTGACTTACCTTTTTGCCGGGATCCTTCTCGGACTTGCGGCGGTGGTTTACGGATCCCGGAATACCGTCGGTCCGCAGGCGAACCTTTCCACCAGCGGGATCCTGTTCTCTTACATCGTTCCCGTGTTTATCGGAATGTTCCTCGGCAGCTTTTCCGTCGATGCGATCGGCATCGTGGCGGCGTCGCTCGGAATGCAGCTCATGAATTACGGGCTCGATTGCCTCGGGCTCGGCGCGGGCGGCTGGCAGCAGATCATTTTCGGTCTGTTCATGCTCGGGTTCTACGCCTTCTCGGCGCAGATCGGCAACATTAAAAAATTATTCGCGAAACGCGGAAAGCGGGAACAGTATGCTTGATTTGAAAACAAAACCTTTCTGTCTTTCGGACAGTGATATCAACTGGGTTCAGACGACCGTTGCCGGCATGACGACGGAAGAAAAGATCGGTCAGCTTTTCTGCCTGATCACCTATACCGACGACGAAGGCTATCTGAAACATCTCGCTTCCGATCTGAAAGTCGGCGGCGTGATGACGAGAACGATGAGTCTCGACGAACTTTGCAATACGGCGGAGCGCCTGCAGAAAAACGCAAAGATCCCTCTTCTCGTTTCCGCCAATCTCGAAGCGGGGCTCAATCAGGCGTGCCTGAGCGGCACGAGGGTAGGTTGCGAACTCGGGATCGCCGCGACGAACGACCCCCGCTATGCGAGGGAACTCGCCCGCGTGATCGGAGAAGAGGCTTCCGCGCTCGGCATCAACTGGTCGTTCGCTCCGATTATCGACATCGATTACAACTTCCGTAACCCCATTACCAATACGAGAACGTTCGGTTCCGATCCGGAAAAGGTCGCGGCGTTCGGCAAAGCGTACGTCGAGGAGTTGCAGAAATACGATATCGCAGCCTCGATCAAACATTTCCCCGGAGACGGCGTGGACGAGAGAGATCAGCACCTTCTCGCTTCCGTCAACACTTTATCCTGCGAGGAATGGGACAAAACTTTCGGTTACGTTTACAAGACCTGTATCGACGCCGGCTCGAAAGCGGTGATGGTGGGGCATATCATGCAACCTGCCTATTCCAAAGCCCTGAATCCCGCCCTGAAAGACGAAGAGATCATGCCCGGGCTGATTGCTCCCGAACTTTTAAACGGGTTGCTCCGCGGGAAACTCGGCTTCAACGGACTGATCGTGACCGATTCTTCCACCATGGCGGGAATGGGCACCGTGATGCCGAGAAAGGACGCCGTTCCTCTCACGATCGCCGCCGGTTGCGATATGTTCCTCTTTACGAAAAATCTCGAGGAAGACTTCGCCTTCATGACGGACGGCGTGAGAAACGGCGTGATCACGAAAGAGCGGCTGGACGAAGCCGTCACGCGGATCCTCGCGCTGAAAGCTTCGCTGAAACTGCACAAAAAGAACAATATTCCCGACAGGGAAAAGGCGAGAGCGATCGTCGGATGCGCGGATCATATTGCGGCGGAACGCGAAGTGGCGGATAAAAGCATTACCCTCGTCAAGGAAGAAAAAGGCGTTCTTCCGATCTCGCCCGAAAAATACAAACGGATCCTCGTTTATAAGAAAGAGGGCGGAAAGAGCGCGTTCGGCGGCGGCAGCACAACGGGTGCGCCGGACGCTTTCGTAGAAATGCTGAAGAAAGAAGGGTTCGACGTTACCGTGTTCGTGCCGGACGGCGGTTGGGAAGGCATGGCGAAACCGGTGAAGGAGATCATCGAAAATTACGATCTTATCCTTTACCTCGTTTCGATGGCGACGAAATCCAATCAGACGGTCGTTCGCATCGAGTGGGCGGAGCCGATGGGCGCCGATTGTCCCGTGTATACCACGAGCGTCCCGACGATCGCGATCTCGCTGGAAAACCCCTATCACCTGATCGATATGCCGAGGGTGAAAACGTATATCAACACCTACGGCGGCACGACGGAGATCTTAAAGGCGCTGATGGGAAAACTGCTCGGCAAAAGTAAATTTACGGGCGTTTCGCCCGTGGACGCGTTCTGCGGAAAATGGGATACGAGATTATGACGAGAATTTACGATTTCAGGATCAACGGCACGGAGAGAACGCTCGGGGTCGCCCCCGAAAACGTCATGTTCTCCTGGAAAGCGGACAGAGGGGAAAGATTCGATCTTTCCCTTTTTTGCGAGGGAGAGAAAAAGGCGGAGTTTTCTTCTCTTACCCTACGGGAAAGTATTGCGTTCTATCCCGATTTTTCTTTCGGATACGGGAAGGAATACGTTGCTTCGGTAAAAAACGAATACGGCGACCGCGCGGGTATCGCTTTCGGCACGGCGGAGAAACTCTGCGGGAAATGGCTCGTTACGAAAAAAGAGCATCCCGTTTTCCGCAAGACGTTCGATCGCCCGGATAACTGCCGCAAGGCGCATCTCACGATAGCCGCCCTCGGTTTATACGTTCCTTATCTGAACGGCGTGCGCCTCGGGGAAAATTATCTTGCGCCCGGCATGAACGATTACGACGACTGCGTGCGCTATCAGACTTACGATTTAAGCGGGCTGAAAGAAAAAGACAACGTGCTCGAGGTGTTCGTGGGAAACGGCTGGTATAAAGGGCGGTTCGGGATCGACGGGCACGGCGATAAAACGTGGGGAGACGATTTCTGCCTGAATGCGGAGATTTTTCTTTACGGAGACGCTCTCGTCCGTATTCCCTCGGACGGAACATGGCTCGTTTCGGCGGGCAAAGTGACGGCGAGCGGCATTTACGACGGCGAGATCCGGGACGATACTCGCGAACTTTCCTTCGACAAGGCGAAGGTCGGGAGAAAGAATTTCCGTCTCGTTCCGGAGAATTCCCCGCAGATCACCGTTTACGAAGAGGGGAAAGGGGAACTTATCGTGACGCCGAAAGGAGAAAACGTCATCGATTTTCATCAGAACGCCTCGGGGATCGTGCGCTTTTGCAGCCGGCTGAAAAAGGGCGAAAAGATCCGCCTGCAATTCGGCGAAGTCCTGCAAAACGGGTGTTTTTACCGGGAGAATCTTCGTACGGCGAAAGCGGAGTACGTTTACGTGTCCGACGGAGAAGAGAAGGAGATCGAACCGCTGTTTACCTTTTACGGATTCCGCTATATGAAAGTGGAATGCGAAGGAGAGTGGGCGACGGAGGATTTCACCGCGCGCTATCTTTCAAGCGAGATGAAAAATACACTTTTCTTCCGGACGGACAACCCTTTGCTCAACCGCCTGATCGAAAACGTGCGGCGGGGGCAGAGAAGCAATTTTCTGGACGTTCCCACCGATTGTCCTCAGCGGGACGAAAGGCTCGGCTGGACGGCGGATACGCAGGTGTTTGCCCCGACGGCATGTTATAACGGAAACGCTTACGCCTTTTACAAAAAGTATATCCGCGACCTGACGTACGATCAGCAGACTTATTATCACGGAGATTTTCCGATGTATTCCCCTTCGTTGAAAGGGTGCGCGGGACCGGGCGGCGCCGTCTGGGCGGATGCGGGCGTGTTCGTTCCGTGGACGGTCTATCGGTATTACGGCGATAAAAAGTTGCTGAAAGAAAATTATCCCTCGATGAAAACGTACGTCGATAAGCTGATCGCGGGAGACGAAGAGCGCGGGGACGGACACATTTTAAAACAGCCGTTTACCTTCGGGGACTGGCTCGCGCAGGACGGAATTTGTCCGCAAAGCCTTCGCGGCGGCACGGACGACGATTACATCCGTTCGGCATATTATTATCGCGTCGTCCGTATTCTGGCGGAAGCGGGAAGAGAACTCGGGCTTTCCGAGGCGGAAGGATACGAAAAATTGTCCGCGGAGATACTGTCGGCGATCCGGAAGGAATATTTTACCGATACGGGGCGGCTTGCGCTCGATACGCAGGCGGCTTACGTAGTCGCGCTCGCGTTCGGGCTTTATACCGATCGTCAAAAGGTCGTAAACGGTTTCCGCGAACGGTTGAAAAAAGATCTTTACCGCATAAAATGCGGCTTTGTCGGCGGACCCGTGGCGGTGCGGACGATGTTCGGCTGCGGTATGGAAGAAGAAGGGTTGCGCATGCTGTTCAACCGCAGATATCCCGGGTGGTTTCATGAGATCGAACTCGGCGCGACGACCGTCTGGGAACGCTGGAATTCTCTGGACGAAAAGGGGAATATCACGGGCACTTCGATGAATTCTCTCAACCATTACGCTTACGGCGCGGTGGCGGAAGGCGTTTACGCCTATATCGGCGGAATTTCTCCCGCGGGCGTCGGCTGGGAAAAGGCGAGGATCGCCCCCGTGCTTTCCGCACACGTAAAACAGTGCGACATGCGTTTCGATTCTCCTTACGGGGCGTATGCCTGCCGTTACCGGATCGACGGTAATTCCGTCCGGTTCGAAATCACCGTTCCCCACGGGTGTTCGGCAAACATTCTTCTTCCCCTTTCCGGGAAAGAGGAGTTTGTTCTGACGGAAGGCTCTTACGAATATGAATACGATCTCTCGGAAGATATCCTTCATCCGTATAACGAACACACCAAACTTTGCGATCTTCTTGAAAACGAAAAGGCGAGGGAACTTCTGAGGGAATGTCTCCCCGGAACGTACGCTTTCGTAACGGGCGAGAACGAAGAGTTTCTCGTGATGTGCCTTGCGGAGATGACGTATCTTCCCATGTTCGCCGTCTCGAAGGAAGGTTATGCAAAGTTTTGCGAAAAAGCCCGCAAGATCGGAGCGTAAAATGATTTATAAACAAAATCTGCGCCGATAAGTCGATTAACGGCGTATTATAAGCCTATGCTTATTTCGGCGAAAAACCGCACTTTCGGGTGCGGTTTTTCGTTTGAGTGTTTATGAGGAGAATACGGCGTCGGAAAGATCTTTTTCGTCCTCTGCGAGTAACAATCTCATAGGATAGCCTCCGTGTTCTTTTATGTACAGGATATTCCGTAAACCTATCTTTTCTCTGTCGTTTCGCTTGCTTTTTCTTCCGGAAAGGAATACAATATAAGTAAGAAAAGTAAGAAAGGTAAGATAAAAATGAAAAACGAAACGGGTAAATATATCTGGACGGCAAAGGTGAGCAACAAGGGGCAGATCGTGATCCCGAAAGAGGCGCGCGACGTGTTCGGTATTTCCGAAGGCGATACGCTTATCCTGTTCGGCGATACGGAAAAAGGGATCGCGATCGCGAAGTATAACGATTACCTGAAATTTGCGGAAGCGATCTTCCGTGCGGGGCGGGAAGAGGAAAATAAAAACAAAGGCGAAAAGAAAAGCGAAAACAAAGAGAGGGAAGAGAAATGATCGGAATCGCGGAGCTTACGAAGCGGTACGGAAAACTGATCGCCGTCGACCGCGTTTCGCTCGAGGTTCGGGAAGGAGAGTGTTTTGCCCTTCTCGGGCTGAACGGGGCGGGAAAAACAACGCTGATCGATATGCTTTCCACGCAGGTGAAACCGAGCGGCGGCAATGCGACGATCTGCGGGTATGATCTTCTTTCTCAGACGAAGGAGATCAGAAAGATCGTGAATATTTCCCCGCAGGAAAGCGCGTTTGCGGGCAACCTGACCGTACGCGAGAATCTGAAGCTGATCGCCGACCTTTACGATCTCGACCGGAAGGAGGAAAGGATAGCCGATGCGATCGGAACGTTCGGCTTAAAGGAAAAAGAGAATACGAGGTGCAAAAAACTCAGCGGCGGACAGCAACGGCGGCTCAGCATCGCCCTTGCTCTGCTGACGGAACCGAAGGTTCTTTTTCTCGACGAGCCAACCCTCGGGCTGGACGTGAAAGGGAGAAGAAAGCTGTGGGAGATCGTCGAGGGGCTGAAGGGGAAGATAACGATTTTTCTTACGACGCATTATCTGGAAGAGGTGGAGTACCTTGCCGATCGCGCCGCCGTGATCGCGAAGGGGAAGATCCGCGCCGTGGGGACGGTTGCGGATCTGAAAGAACAAGCGGGGAAACAAACGCTCGAAGAGGCGTTCCTTTCGCTTACCGGGGAGGAAGAAGAATGAAAAAACTGTTTGCGCTGGTCGCGCGCAATCTGAAGGAAACGATAAGAGATCCGCTCAGTATGTTGTTTTGCCTGCTGTTTCCGATCGCGATGCTCGTTCTGATGCAGGCGATCTTTTCGGGGATGGGGGACAGACCCGCCAACTTTGAAATTACAAACTACGCGAGCGGGATCTGCGTGTTCGGTTATACCTTCGTGGCATTGTTTGTCGCCATGCAGATCGCGGGGGACAAAAACACCTCTTTTATCAAAAGGCTGAACGTGGCGCCGTTATCGAAATTCGTTTACTATTTCGGTTTTGTCTGTTCGGGGCTGATCCTCGCTTTTTGTCAGACCCTTTTGTTTTATCTGATTGCCGTTTTCTTCGGTTATCCGTTTGACGGGAAATTCGTCGCGGGGATCTTTCTGATGCTTTTCTCGGCATTGTTTTATGTATCTCTCGGAATGACGATCGGCGTTCTGTGTTCGAACGAACGGCAAACGGGACCCGTGTCTTCGGTTTTCGTTTCGGCGGTCGGGATCCTCGGCGGGATCTTTATGCCGGTAACCGTGTTGTCCGATGGGTTTGCTTCTTTTGTGAAGGCGCTGCCCTTCGTTCATACCGTGATGCTCGGCGGCGATTTCCGCTCTGCGGGGGCGGCGGAGGCATTTTCGCATCTGCCGTTTGTTGCGGGGTATACCGTCTTGTGTTTTCTCGTTACGGCTGTCGTTTGTTTCGTCCGCGCGGGCGGAAAGGGCGAAACCGCGGGGAAAAGAAAGAAGATGGTTTGACGGGTCTGCGCCGGGGCGGATCTCTGCCGGTTTATACGAAAAGCAGGGAAGACGCGTCGGATAAACCTGCTCGCGGGGAAAAGGGCATAAAAAAAGAACGCCCGATTCACAAGCGTTCTTTTTTATGGAGCTGGTAGGCGGACTTGAACCGCCGACCTGCTGATTACGAATCAGCTGCTCTACCGACTGAGCCATACCAGCGCTTTTCCGAAAGCAAACGAATGTCTGTTTCCAAAACAGCACGGCTATTATAGCATATCCGCAAAGAATATGCAAGGATTTTTCGCTTCTTTCTTTTATTTTTTAAATTTTTTTTCGGGAGAGGATTTATGGATACTTTTTACGAAGCCGTTTATCGGCTTGTCAGGGAAATTCCGCGCGGTTGCGTTACGACCTATGGAGAGATCGCCCGCGCACTCGGGCGACCGCATGCGTCGCGTGCGGTCGGCTATGCGCTTCATGCCAACCGCGATGCGATCGGCACGCCGTGTTATCGCGTAGTAAATCGTTTCGGCGAACTATCCCGCGGGTATGTTTTCGGCGGGGAAGGCGTGCAGCGGATGATGCTGGAAGCCGACGGGATCGAGGTGAAAAACGGGGTCGTGGATCTGTCCCGCTGTTTTTATTCTTTTTCCGTTCCCCGGGAGGAAGGGGAAACGAAAATATAACGTCGTTTCGGTTTTTCTTGTCGGACGTTTCGGTTCCGTTTTCCTTTAGTGTAATACAAAAAGATACTCTTATGATATAATAAGGTACATTACGACAAAATATTTTTAAATTATTGCTATTTCGACAACGAAGTGGTATTATATACGTGTCGATTGGATGAGGCAACACTCTTCCGAAAGACAGCTGAAAAAGCTCATCATTTTCCCCCTTATCATATATTTTTCAAAGAGCAGTTTGCGAAGAGTTCGCGGACTGCTCTTTGAGTTATACGGCTTTTCCGATTCCGTGTCGGTAGCGTTCGGGAACGATCGGAAAATTTCGGATTTACAGGAATTAATTTCCTTTTTTTGCGGATAATAGTACCGTATGCCGAATCGGAAAGGTCGTATTCGTTTTTTCGGTCGGCAATGAAAGGAGGAAAGATTATATGCGTTTGTTGTTACCGGCATTGTTGTCCGTTGCTCTCGCGGGGTTTGCGGCAGTTCCTTCCGCCTCCGTCGCGGCGTTTTCGGAGCAAAATCCCTTCGTGTGTGAGGCTGCGGACGAAGACGGAACCCCGTGTGCTTTCGGCAGAGATACGGTATGCCCGGGCGACGCTTGTTCGGGCGGCGGAAGAAGCGAAGGAGAAGTAAGGGGCAGGCGTTTCTGCGGCGAAGTGATCGGACGGGGCGACTATTCCGTAAAAGCGGAAAAGTTTACTTTCAGGTTTACGATCGAAAATTTTGCCGAAACGGAGGAAACCGCTCGCGAACTTTCGGCAAAAAAGAAGGCATCCGTTTTGCAGGCGTTTCCGACAAGCGCGCGCGTGAGGGAGGAGGACTGCTATGTTTACCGTCAAACGGGCGAAATGCGCGGCGTTGCGGTTGGGCGCAGATTTGCGGTTGACGGAGAAGATTGCGGAAAGGTGGAAGAATACCGTGCAAAAGCTTTTTCTCTCGGCGCGGATTTCGTTTGCGCTCCCGAGTATTTTGCGGGAGACCCGAAAACCTGCGAAAACGAGGCTTTGCGGCTTGCCGTGGAGAACGCTTCTTCGAAAGCCGCCGCGCTCGGGATCCCCGTCGGCTGTTATACCGTTCGCGAGAGACCGTGCTTTTGTCTGCCGAGGACGGAGACGAACGAAGGAGGAGAAGTGCAGGTGGTGTTTTCCGCCGTCGTTTCGGTATCTTATTTCGAATCGGTTTAAAGTGTTTCTCTGACGGAAACAGAATATCCCCCGCGGAAAGAATTTCCGCGGGGGTTTTTGTCGGAACGGTTTCCTTTCCGGAACGGCTTGTTTGTGCAAATCACAGAAAAACATGTACGATTCAAAGATTCTTCGTTTTTTCGGTTTTTCCCGAAGAGAAAAAAGAAAAAGACGCTTGACAGAGAGGTAAAAATGCGTTATCATATAGGCGGATGCGGCACCCGGAAAGACAAAGAAAAAATCTTTTACAGGCGTGTTTTTAGCGATGCCGGATCTCTGCCGTATGCCAAACGGACAAAGGATGAGAATGGAAGGAAATATTAAAAAAATATTGCGGACGGAAGACGTGTCGTTTTATCGTCCGGTCGTATTCTGGAGTATCAACAGCCTGCTCGACGAGAAAGAGGTTTCGCGGCAGATCGACGAGATGAAAGCGAGCGGTCTCGGCGGGTTTATTTTCCATGCGAGGGCGGGACTGAGAACCCCCTATCTTTCGGAAGAATGGTTCCGTATGGTCGGGGTCGCGTTGGCGCGCGCGCGCAGAAACGATATGAAAGTGTGGCTGTACGACGAATACGGCTGGCCGAGCGGATTTGCCGGCGGGAAACTTTTAGAGAACGAAAATCACCGCGCGCGGTTTTTCCGCTATCGGGTGGAGGAGAAGTTCGACGCTTCCGCCTATGCGGTGTTTGTTAAGGATAAGTCCGGCTATAAGCGCGTGAATGCGCCATGCGGGGCGAAAGAATACCATATCGTCACCATGGAGATCTCTCCCGCATACTGCGATATATTAAACCCGGAACTGACGGACGAATTTATCGGCGAAACGCATGAAAAATATTACGCGCGGTTTAAAGAGTATTTCGGGAAAGAGCTTCTCGGGTTTTTCACCGACGAGCCGCAGTATTATCGTTATGAAACTCCAGTTTCGGCTGTTTCGGAAGAGGAATATCGGAAAGCGTACGGCGAAGACATGAAAGACGGCGTGATCTATCTGTTTACCCGCGATGAGGAAGGGTATCCTTTCCGCGTTCGTTATTATACTATGACGAATCGTCTTTACTGCGAAAATTTTTATCGCAGACTTCACGAATGGTGTGCGGCGCACGGCTGTTTGCTGACGGGGCACAGCGTGGAAGAAACGCTGATGTTCACGCAGATGTGGGGCGGCGCGGATTGCGCGACGAGCTATCTCGAAGAAGATATCCCCGCGATCGACAACCTTGCGCGGGACGGCATTGCGGATATTTCCGCGAAGTCGGTCGGTTCGGTTGCGATGCAATTCGGAAAGAAGGACGTTCTGACCGAAACGTTCGGGTGCAGCGCGTACGGCGTCACGCCGAAAGAGCTTCGTCTGATCGCCGAAAAACAGTATGTTTACGGCGTTTCGCTGATGTGTCAGCATTTATATAATTATACGCTTTCCGGTCTCGGAAAGATCGATTGTCCTCCCTCATTCGGAAGGGCTATGCCTTGGATATGGGGATATAAGTCGTTTAATGACTATTTTGCAAATCTCGGTTATCTGATCGCAAGCGGAGAGGAACAGACGGACGTCGCGCTGATCACGCCGATGGAATCGGTCTATCTCGACTATATCCGTTTAAACGAAGACCCCGCTCGTCTCGGTGTGGACGTGCCCTTCCTCGAACTGATCGGAAAATTAAAAAAGAGCGGCGTTACCTATGCGTTCGTCAACGAAAAGATCGCGGAGCGGTTCGGTAAAACGGAAAACGGGAAACTGGTGATCGGGAATAAGAGTTATTCGCAGGTGATCTGGGCAAACGGCAGAGAAATCAAAAGTTCCACCCTGTCGCTTTTGAAAAAATTTGCGAGCGAAGGCGGAACGGTGTTTGCCGAAACGATGCCTGCCTTTCAAGACGGCGTGGCTGCGCAGGTCGATTTCCCCCATACGAGCGATTTTTCGCTTCTGAAAAAACCCCTTCCGATCTCGTTCGAAGGCGGCGGGCTTTCCTGGTCCTGTCGCACGGCGGCGGACGGAACGGAATTTTTGTTCCTTGTGAACGAAAACGATTCCCCCGTGACCGTGACTACCGAAGAGAGCTTCTCTCCTTACGATATGGTTACGTCGGACTACGGCGGAGGGAGCAGGAAGAACGTCGTTCCCGCAAAGGGAAGCCTTCTTCTCGAAAAGGGAGATTTCGGCACGCGGAGAACGTATGCCGGGGCAAAGACGGCGACCCCGGCTTATCTTGCGGAAGGAACGAGCGACAATCTGCTCACGATCGACCGCGTATGCGCGGAAAAAGAAGACGGAAGCGTTGTCGAAGGGTATTTTCACGGCGTATTCGAACGGCTTGTAAAATCGGGCTATCGCGGAAAACTGAAGGTCTCCTTCCGTTTCGCAAGTCGGTTCCGTTGTCCCGTAAAGTTGATCGTGGAGAATCAGAAACTCTCGGATAGGTTGTTTAACGGGCAAAAACTAAACTTTAGAAAATGGAAAACGGACGCGGGTTTCCGCATCGCGGACGCGGTTGCGGAGAAGGGTGAAAACGTATTTTCTTATACGACGACGTTTGCGGACTGCGCGGACGTAGGCAAGATCCTTTACGATCCCGAGGTGCCGGAAAGTCTCAGAAACTGCGTCGCCTACGAAACGGGGCTGGAAGAAATTTATATTTCCGGCAAATTCGATACGGAAGAAGGTTATACGATAAAAAAGCCTTCCCGCAAAAAGGCGGGAGATCTCACGCTGCAGGGAATGGAAAACTTTGTCGGTAAGGCGACGTATGAGTTTACGTACGCGTTTTCCGGCAAGCCCGTTCTCGTTACGCCGGAGGGAGATTTCACGGCGTTTAAGATCCGGGTAGGAAGAAAAGAATTTTCCGGCGTGACGGAATCTTCCGTCCGCATGGAAGGGATCGAAGGGAAACGTATCGTAAAGGTCGAGATCTGGTCGACCCTTCGCAATATGCTCGGACCTTTCTATTATCGCGGAAAGGAAGAAAGCGGGATCGGAAGCGACGCTTTCACCCTTCGCGGCGGCTGGCGGGAAGACGGGACCAATCCCGATTACGACGGAAAGAGAAGGTTGATTCCTTTCGGGCTTCGCGCGGTAAAAGTGGCGGAAGAGAGATAACCGGGAAGAAAACCGGACTCGCGGGGAAAACGCGGGAGGAATAAACGCGGAAGCCTAACGGAATTTCGCGGATAAAAACGAAAAAGTATCGATAAAATCAGGTTTCAGCGGTTTTACCGGCAGGGAGAATCGCGTTCGGAAACGATCGCGTGAACGGCAGGCGAAACCGATCGAAAAATATAACAGACTTAATAAGGAGTATGAAAATGAAAACGGTAAAAGACAAGTATCTTGTAGTCGGCGCAGACTTTGCGGGCTTTCCTCTGAAAGAGGCGGTCGTCGCTCACCTGGAAAAGAAGGGATGGAAGATCCTCGACCTCGGCGTGAAAAAGGACAGCGATCCGAACGATACCGATCTTATGTTCCACAGAGTGGGGCTGAGGGTCGGCGCGATGATCTCCGAGGGAGAATACGAAAGAGCCCTTCTGTTCTGCGGTACCGGCATGGGGATCCATATTGCGGCAAGCAAGTGCCCGCACGTTCACGCAGGCGTTGTCGAAAGCGTTCCCGCGGCGAGAAGAGCCATCACGGGTAACGGCGTAAACGTTCTCGCGATGGGCGCGTTCTACGTGGCGCCCGCCATGGGATGCGACATTGCCGACGCCTATCTTTCCGCGACTCTCGGATCCGATCAGACCTGGTGGCACAATTTCTATGAATTCCACAAGCTTGCGATCGACGAACTCGAGGCGTTCAATTACGACGAATACAAAAAGAACGGGTTCAAGGTCAACAAGCTCGGCGATTACGACCTCGTTCTCGAGGATAAGCCGGAAGACTGAGTTTGATTTCTATGGACACGAAAAAAATAGACAAACGCGGCGTAAAACTTGTTGCGCACAGGGGTTTGAGCGGGCTGGAGACGGAAAACACGATGTGCGCTTTCGTTGCGGCGGGCAACCGCGAAAGTTATTACGGGATCGAAACGGACGTCCACGCGACTGCGGACGGAAAGTACGTGATCTCGCATGACGGAAACCTTTCCCGCGTGTACGGGGCGGACGTTACGATCGCCGGAACCACCTATGCGGAGATCCGGAAAATACGGAAAACGGAAGAGGACGGCGATACCGCGGAATTTATGGCGGTTCCCTCGCTGAAAGAATATTTTACCGTATGCAAACGTTACGGGAAGGTCAGCGTGCTCGAGCTGAAAGCGGAGTATACCGAAAAGCAACTCGAGGAGATCGTTGCGATCGCCAAAGAGACGGATCAGGCGGAAAAAGTCGTTTATATTTCCTTTTACTTAAAAAATCTGATCCTTCTCCGCAGGATGTTGCCCGGGGCAACGCTGCAGTATCTCACGGGAGAGATCACCCCGCAGATCGTATCCGATTGCGTAACCTATCGGCTTGACGTCGACGTGGCGTATACCGCATTGACGAAAGAGACCGTAGCCGAACTGAAACGGAACGGCGTCGCGATCAACTGCTGGACGGTCGACGAACCCGCGGACGCGGAAAAGCTGATCGCGCTCGGCGTAAATTACATCACAACGAATATTCTGGAGTGATCGATGATAAAATATCGACTGAAAAAGTCTTCGTGTATCAACGTGAAGGAAATGCTGGAGAAATGGCTGAAATACTATCTCGACGACGGGGGCTTTTTCCGCGAGATCGATTCTGCCGATAAAAAAATTTATGTTTTTTGTGCCGACGACTTCTCCCTTCGTATTAATTCCACCCTTTCGATGATGCTTGTCGTGGAAGAGAGCGCCGACGGGTGTCTTGCGGACGTTGTCGTTTCCGGCGGAGCGAACGGGTTGTTCAGGATCGGGCACGGCGCGGAAAAAAGCCGTGCGAAAATGCTGATCGAAATGCTGACCGAAAACGGATTCGTTTTTACGGATTGACGATTTCCGTGTTTCGGCAGAAAAAAGAAAACACCGTCGAGTTTATCTCGGCGGTGTTTTCAAAATCGGCGTATAAGCCGATAAATCGTATTTTTATTATGTCAGGAGGTTTACTGTGAGAAAAGATTTCGGAAAACAAACGTGGGCATACCCGTTGCCCGTATTTATTATCGCAACTTATAACGAGGACGGAACGGTAGATGCGATGAACGCCGCCTGGGGCGGTATTTACGATACGAATCAACTCTTCCTCTGCTTATCCGATGAGCATAAAACGACGAAGAACATCCGTCGCGAGAAAGCTTTTACCGTTTCGATCGCAAATGTGCGTCTGGCGGCGGAAGCCGATTACCTCGGGATCGTTTCCGGGAACGACGTTCCGGATAAGGTGAAACGCGCGGGGCTTGCCGCGGAGAAGAGCAGATTCGTGAACGCTCCCGTACTGACGGATTTCCCGATGTCGATCGAATGCACGCTGAACAAGTTCAACGAGGACGGCATGGTGATCGGCGATATCGTGAACGTCGGCGCGGACGAAAGCGTGCTCGGCGAAAACGGAAAGATCGATCCCGAAAAATTGCAGGCAATCTCCTTCGATCCCGTTTCCGCAACCTACCTTAAGGTCGGCGGAAAAGCGGGCAATGCTTTCCGCGACGGAAAAAAATTCAGATAAGAGAATACAGACAGGGCGATAACGAACTTATAGCCACATTTTTTAAAAAAGGACAAAAAGGACGATCACAGGTCGTTTTCGGATATCACGCGGAACCCGTTTTCTTTCAGAAGTTTTGCGGTGACGCCGTCTCCCTCGGTCAGTTTTCCCGTGAAGGAACCGTCGTATACGATGCCGCTCCCGCAGGAAGGGCTTTTCGCTTTCAGGATGCAGAGGGAAACGTTATTTTCTTTGGCAAGCCGCAGGGCATTTGCGGCGCCTGCGAGATATTCCTTCGTTACGTCTTTTCCTTCGGCGTTGACGATTTTGTCGCCGACGATCTCTGCCGGCGGACGGGGGGTGGAGAGACCGCCGTCCTGCTCGGGACATACGGCGATCACCGTTTCGCCGCGGACGGCTTCGAGAACTTTTTCGTTTTTGCAGTTGTCGCCTTTGTAGCGGCAGTTTTCGCCCATCAGACATTTGCTTACCAGTATCGGCATGTTTTTCCTCCGTTGCGCCTTTGCGCGGTTCGGTAACTGTTTTCAAGTATACCACTAAGAGAGCCATATTGCAAGTTTTTACAGGTAGCCGAGAGAGATTTAAACCGCATTAAGTTTTAACGGCGCAAAATTCGTAAAATCTTTGTTAAACTCGCTTGTAATACGATTAAGTATGACTTCGCTCGTTTGCCTCGATTTTCCTGAATTTATCGCCGTTAAAATGCTACGCACCTTAAAGCCGTATTTTTTAGACAGTTGTGGTAAAGGTTTGCGCAGGCGTACTTGCCGTACTTCAAGCAAAGATTTGCCGCAACGGGCAAAAAAGACGGCTTTAAGGCTTGATGGAGTTCAAATCTCTCTCGGCTATCCGGGAGAGATTCCTCTTTCTCTTTTGTGAAATATGAAAATCTTGCGAAAAACGGTTGACATTTTCTTTTTCGGCGTGATAGAATATTCGGGAAAGAAATCTTTAATTTCGATACTGTGATATCGGCAAGATGACGTTTCGCGTTTTTGCATCAGACCCTGAATGTCTTTCTGCCTTGCCCTGTCACGGGCGAGGCTTTTTGTTTGTTTCGGGTTGCCGGATGAAAACGATACGGACTTTCGTCCGCGGTGTTTTATCGGGGATATCCCGCAGACAGAACGAAGCGCGGGTCGGACGAGAGGATTTTTTGAAAAAGGATAAAAAAAGGAGAAAAACCAATGAAACTCGTTTATGACGTGCAAGACAAACCGCCTTTTAAAAAGACGCTTGTATTTGCGTTTCAGCAGATGATCGCCATTATGGCGGCGACCCTTCTCGTTCCCATTCTCGTAAGCTCTTACGGCTTACCGACGGACATTGCCGCGGCTCTTTTCGGAGCGGGCGCAGGTTCGCTGTTCTACATCCTCGCAACGAAGGGAAAAAGCCCCGTCTTCCTCGGCAGTTCTTTCACTTTCCTCGGTGCGTACGCCGCGACGGTCAAACTGAATTACGGCTATTGGGGAATGCTGATCGGCGTCGGTTTTGCCGGTCTCGTTTACGTCGTTATCGCTATCATTATTAAGTTGGCTGGCAAAAACTGGGTCAATAAACTTCTTCCCCCCGTCATCATCGGACCTATCGTTGCTTTGATCGGGCTTTCCCTTTCGGGAACGGCTACGAACTGGATCATGGGCAACGGCGCGTCGGAGATCGTTTATACGGCATACTGGGAAAAAATCGTCGTCACCGTCAACGGAGTCGATATAATTCAGGAAGTTTTTCATCCGCAAACTTATAACTGGATTTCTATTCTTTGCGGCGTCTTTACCTTTATCGCTATCGTTGCGGTTTCGATCAAGGGAAGCAAAACTTTGAAACTGATCCCCTTTATCATCGGTATCGCGGCGGGTTATGTGGTTGCGCTTATCTTCACGCTGATCGGAAAGGCTTGCGGAGTTACCTACCTTCAGGTTCTCGATTTCACTCCTTTCAAAGAAGCTTTCAGCCCCTTCCGCATTCAGAGTATTGTGGATTATCCGAAGTTCTTCCTGATGAAAGCCATTCAGACGAACGGACAGTATACGCTTGACGGCGCGGCGATCGGCAATATCGCGATGATCTTCGTTCCGATCGGCGTTGTGGAACTTGCTCAGCATATTTCCGACCATAAGAACCTCGGCGTTATCATCGAAAGAGATCTCATCAACGATCCCGGTCTCGATCGCACTTTGATCGGCGACGGCGTCGGTTCGATGATCGGCTCTTTGTTCGGCGGATGCGCCAACACGACTTACGGCGAATCGATCGGCTGCGTCGCCTTAACGGGTAACGCTTCCATCGTTACGATCGCAACCGCGGCTCTCGGCTGTATGGTTCTTTCCTTCTTCACTCCGTTCGTCGTGTTCATCAACTCTATCCCCAAGTGCGTGATGGGCGGTGCGTGCATCGCGTTGTACGGATTCATCGCCGTCAGCGGTTTGCAGATTCTTAAAAACGTCGACCTCGGCGACAACAAGAATCTTTACGTTGTCAGCGCGATCCTCGTTACGGGGATCGGCGGTCTGTTCTTCGGCATTGCGAGAAACAGTCTTACGGGCGAACCTTTCCTGAACCTTACTTCTCTTGCGGCGGCACTGATCGTCGGTCTTATTACGAACCTTCTGACCCACAGCGGGAAATCGAAGTTCGAAGACACCAACGCGGGCGTTGCGGAATTTGCCGAAAATATGGACAAAGCCTACAAAGCGGAGGCGGAAAAAGAATCCGCCGCAAAAGCGGACGCCGAATAAAAACGTTTTCCGTTCTTTCCGGCGGAAATAAAAAAGTAAAACAAAGCCTTCGGATGCTTTATGCGTTTCCGAAGGCTTTTTCCGTGTCGTTCGGGCATATTAAATACGAGCGTTTGCAGGATGCCGGACAAGAGAAATGCGAACCCTGCCGAAACGCCGCGAATAACCGTTTTCCGCTCGGTCGGCGGCAGATCGTTAAGATAGATGAAATAAAGTAAGGGATCGGTAGAATAAATCTTGCTTTTATTGCTCGGATCTGATATAATATAGTGCGGTTACAACGGCTGTTATCGCATTTTTACACAGTGCCTTCCCGCAAAGCACGTATTTGCGGCGGGAAGAAAGGAAGATCGTTATGTTGGAATTGGAGCATGTTTGTTTTACCGCCGAAGAAGGCGGCGAGAAGAAAGAGATCGTAAAAGACGTCAGTTTAAAGCTCGGCGAACGATTCATCGCCTTTACCGGACCGAACGGCGGCGGAAAGTCCACGCTGGCAAAACTGATCATGGGCATTTTAAAGCCGACGTCCGGCAAGATTCTGCTTGACGGAAAGGATATCACGGATCTTTCCGTGACCGATCGCGCGAGGGCAGGGATTGCCTTTGCCTTTCAGAGCCCCGTAAAGTTCAAAGGGATCACCGTGTCCGACCTCGTGAACATCGCGAGCGGCAGGGAACTTTCCGTATCCGAGATCTGCGAATATCTTTCCGAAGTGGGGTTGTGTGCGAGAGAATATATCGATCGCGAAGTAAACGGAAGCCTTTCGGGCGGGGAACTCAAAAGGATCGAGATCGCCGTTACGCTTGCGCGCCGCGCGAAGTTCACCGTGTTCGACGAGCCGGAAGCGGGAATCGATTTATGGAGTTTCAACAGTCTGATCACCGTGTTCGAACGGCTTTCGAAAAAGACGTCCGGATCGATCCTCATCATTTCTCACCAGGAAAGGATCCTTGATATTGCGGATAGGATCGTGATCGTGTCCGACGGCAGGATCGCCGCGGACGGCAGGAAGAGCGACGTTCTCCCGCAGATCCTTTCGTCTTCCGCGTCGGCGTGCAGAACGCTTGTCGATAAAACGAAGGAGGCGATCTGAAATGGAACTCGGGAAAGTGGAAAAAGGCTTATTGAAGGAGATCGCGGGGCTTGAAAAGATCCCGCAGGGCGCGTACAATATCCGGGATAACGGTAAACTTGCCGGCAGAAACACCACGGCGAATATCGATATTCAGACGAAGAAAGACAAGCCCGGTATCGATATTTTCATCCGTTCTTCCGCGCAGGGCGAAAGAGTGGACATTCCCGTCATTCTGACGGAAACGGGATTGAACGATCTCGTATATAACGACTTTTACGTGGAAGACGGCGCCGACGTGACGATCGTTGCGGGGTGCGGGATCCACAATGCCGGCGGGCTGAAAAGCGAGCACGACGGTATCCATTCCTTCCATATCGGAAAAAACGCCAGGGTGCTTTACATTGAAAAACATTACGGCGAAGGAGAGGGAACGGGCGAAAGGATCCTGAACCCAACAACCCTCGTCGAGATTGCAGAAGGCGGCTGTATGACGATGGAAACGGCGCAGATCAAAGGGGTGGATTCGGCGATCCGCAAAACGGACGCCACGCTTGCGGACGGCGCGACCCTTGTGATCCGCGAAAAGATCCTTACGCATGGAAAACAGTATGCCGAAACCAACTTTCACGTTGCGCTGAACGGCAAAAATTCGGGCGCGCACGTCGTTTCCCGCGCGATCGCGAAAGATCGTTCCCATCAGAAATACATATCCTGCATCGACGGAAATAACCTTTGTTCCGGACATACCGAATGCGATGCGATCGTGATGGACGAAGGAACGGTAACGGCAAAGCCGGAACTCAACGCGAACTGTGTGGACGCAAGCCTGATCCACGAAGCGGCGATCGGCAAGATAGCGGGGGAACAGCTGATCAAACTGACTTCTCTCGGGCTTGACGAAAAGCAGGCGGAAGAAAGGATCGTAAACGGTTTTCTGAAGTAATTTTCGGTATGCCGCCTTCTACAGGCGATTGGGTTAAAAAGCGATCGCTTGTGACCGATCAGGTCGGATCTGAATGCCGTTAAGTTTTGAATGGCGATAACGAACGCTATATTTATAATACCTTTCCCGTTATTTCCAGGTCATGGAAGATAACGGGAAAGGTGTTTTTTATGTCCTGTCATCCTGATCCTTGCCCCGTAGCCCTACCCGCGAAGGATCTAAAAAACCTCCAAGTTTTCGCCCCACCTGACGGGCTGACAGAGACAAGAAAACGCCACAAACAAATATAATCTGAAGGTTTCAATACCGATAAAGACTTCGTCCCTTAAGGACTAAGGGCGTACGATAAGTTATTGTAATGATAAACCCGCATGGGATAAACGGAGTTCTCGGAAAAAGGTGATGAAGCCGGGAAAAACTCGGATTTGTCAAGGTTTTAAGCGCACGGAAAACCCATAATACTGCGTTATCCTCACTTATAGTA
>CAKQRE010000006.1 GCA_934271265.1 uncultured Clostridia bacterium
AAATCGGGAAAAATCATCGGAAAATAAGCTCTTTAAGGCGCAAAGCGTTTTTACGGATGAAAAATCGTGTTTTGACAAGGCAAACGCTCAAAATTATACTCTCCCGTATATTGCCGAGCGTTTAACACAGTCATAAACCGATTTTTCGCCGAAAAAATAGTTAGTGATAACGAATGCCAAGCCTAAGGAGTAATAAAAATGAAATCTAAATTAACCATTACTGTTGCAAGCATTTTGTCGGTGCTGGTGCTGGTGGGCGTAGGCTTCGCCGCATGGGTTATCACTAACCCGAATGTTAAAGCCGATCAGACCGGAACCATTGAAGTCGATACCGTAACCGATAACAGCTATGAAATTGAAGCTACATGGGGAACGGAAACCGATATAACTAATAACGGTAAAATTGTTTTCGGAGCTGCCGGCACTTACGACGGTACGCCGTGGCTTACTTTGGATAAACAGGAAAGCCTTAAAGCTGTTTTAACTTTAACCGCAAAAAGTTTTCAAAAAGAGTCTTGGACGGAAATATCCAAAAAAACCTTAACCGTTTCTATGAAGTCTGTAAAAGACGGGAAAGATGATACCGGTTTTGAAGGTTTAGCGAACGGGACTAACAAATATATTGCTTTTCCTACGTTAAGTGGTGCAGGTGATGTATCGAAAACTCTTAATTCCTGGAGTGATACCGTTGTAATCAAATTGTCTGCTTTCACGCATGAGGATAGCGCGACTACCGCAACCTATAAACTTACTATTACATTTGCCTGGGGTGAGTATTTTAAGGATAAAGACAGCAATAGCATTGTAAATCCGTATGTTTACTACAACAAATTGGGTTATAATGCCGAAAACGCGACAAAAGCAAATACTGATTTAACGGCTATATACAAAGCTTTAAACGGTGTTACATACCAGGTAAACATTGATGAAACTAAGTAAGCATTGTTGAAACTAAAGGCTGACTTTTTACAGTAAAAAACTTTTAGATTAAACAAATAATTTAGATTAAACAAATAATATAGAAATTAATGCGGCGTAATATGTTTCGGTATATTCTGCATAGGGTATATTCGGCATAGTATGCTTTCGTAAAAGGAGAAAAGACGAATGAAAAAAACTACGCGTAAATCATTCTCACGCAAAGCAATCGTTGTTGTGATGAGTGTGTTTTTAACAATTTCGTTAACGGCAGTCGGTTTCGCTTCCTGGTTGATCAGTAATAATGCCAGCAAGGAAGGAACGGGCAACGTTAACGCTTCCAACGTTTCCGACGCGATCCTCGGCGTTACGATCGATAAAGAGGATAACCTCGGCAAAATCAATTTTGGTCCTTTAGACACCGATAAAACGGGTAACATTCGTTATAATGAGAAAGAGCCCGATGATATTGAAAGCCTTACAATAGAGGTTAGCGGCAAAATTAATAAGTTTCCAACTTTAAAGCAGATGGAAATTACGATCAAAGTTCCCGACAGCGTTATCACTGCCGCAGGATACGGTCTTAAAGACGGATCAGCAACTGAGTACGAAGTTAAAGAAAATTTACCCAAATATATCACTTTGCCCGCGGGCGCAGCAGACGAAAAAGGCAACCTGATCGTTGCCGACTCGACTGTAGTATATCAGGCTACCGATACAGACGTATTTACTGCGGGAGAAGGCGATAGCGCTACTTTCTCGTTTAATGTCACGTTCGGTTGGGGTGAACTTTTCCAAAACGAAAACCCCGGCAAATATCTTGATAACGAAATTTCGGACAAACAAGTTAATAACGAAACTGCTCTTCTTGATATAGCCAAAGCGGAAAATGCAACTGCTAATCATGAAAAATTAACAGCCGAAGCAAAACGCGATATTCTTCAGGCTATGAAAAAAGCTATTGCCGCAAGCGAAGCGAAATTCACCGTAGTTGTTAACGCGATTGCGAAATAATTAAATAAAAACCAAAGGGCAAAGGCGGCAAAACGCCTTGCCGATATGATCAGAAAAAGTCCTTTCGCTTAAGGCGTTAAACCTTGCGCAAGAGACTTTTTTTGAAAATTTATGAAATTATACTAATTTAAGGCGAATTCAAGGTAAAATGTCATCGCTCGATATTATAGCGCTTGTTGTAACCGTGCTTGCGCTCACGGGGTTCTCTGCCGTTTTCACTCTGCTTTTCGGCTCGTACAGCAAAAGCGTTGTTCAGAACTATAAAGACGGAAAAAACGACACCGAACTTATCACTTCTTTCGTGAACGACAAGCTGAATCACAAAAACGTTAAAAAACAGCGGTGGGCTTTTGTCAGGCGGGTTATAGGCTCGGTGATCGCCGCGTTTGTGTGTATCTTTTTCGTGCTTGCCGTAATTAACAGGATCAGCGGTAATTCGGTGGTTTTAGGGGACAAAATGCTTATGGTCGTGGCGAGCGGCTCGATGAGCGAAAAACACAGCAATAACGAGTATTATCTCAACGGGCACGACGATCAGTTTCCGACGTACAGCATTATTTTGCTTGAAAAGGTAAATTCGCCCGACGAGCTGAAGCAATACGACGTTATCGCCTACGTGAACGACAAAGGCGTGAATATCATTCACCGTATTTTTCGCATTAACAGCGACGGCACGTATACCACCCGCGGAGACGCCAACCCCGACAGCGATAACGATCACCCGCCGTTTAGCAGGGTGATAGGGAAATACACAGGCAAATATTTACCGACGATAGGCATTTTTATTCTGTTTTTCCAGTCGTATTCGGGTATTGCCACCATTCTTGCCATTATTTATTGCATGATCATGATAGATAACCGCAACAAGGCAATGAACGACGCGAAAAATCAGCGTATGTCCGTGCTGGAAGAGGCGCTTAACCTTTGCGAGGTCGCCGTGATCGAAGACCTTACCGTGGAATACGTGGAAACGCTTTACCTGAATAAATTTATTTATACGTTCGAGCCGAACGGGCTGGTGACCGAGGAGATCCGCGAGGAAATTCTGAAAAATAACCCTCCGCCCGAAAAAGGCGGGGAATTGCGGGAGGAAAGCGAAAACCTTTCCGACGGCGAAAGCGAAAACTTTACGGACGGCGAGGGAGTAAACCTTTCCGACGGCGAAAACGAAAATTTTACGGACGGCGAGGAATAAAACTTTTCCGCCGGCGAGGGATAAAACTTTTCGGACGGCGAAAACCTTTCGGGGCAGGAAAACGAAAACGGTTGACGAAACGGCTGCGTCAGATCCCGCAGCAAAGCATTCATTTTGTTATCAAAAATACAAACGATCTATCAATTTTACGTTAAAAAAAGGGGCAGATTATGATTAAAACCCTGTTTACACGAAAAACTTTTATGGCAATCGCGTTGTCGCTTATGTATTCGGTGCTGCTGGTTTTCACCTGCGCCTGCATCGACGGCGCGCACACGTTTTTCCCGAAGAAAAACATGGTGAATATGCTTGCCGTTGGCATGCGTTTCGAAGAGATCACCGGCGGAACTTCCGGTTTCGTTATGGTCATGCTTTTCGCGGTGTTCGTTACCATTGCCGCAACCGCTATCTGCTTTGAAAGGCAGTTCGCCGTATTCAAAAACGTTCCGCCCGAAAGCGGTAAAATGTTTTTGTGGTACGTGGGTACCGCCGTTGTTTTCGTTGCTTTGTCGCTTATCCTCGGAATTTTGATGCAAAGCCCGCTTACAAGCGAAAATATCGGCAAAGCCATGAATTACCTCGGGCAGGTCATTTTGCTTACTACGATCATTTATATCGTTTTGTTCGTGGTGATCGGCGCGCCGGTCATGCTTGTTGTCAACTTTTTCCTCGTGGATAAGCCTTTTCGCTTTTTCTCGAACGCAAGCCAGCCCGAATTCGACGACGACAACGTCAGTTTAGACGTTGCCGGCAGTTTCGACAGTCAGACTTCCGCCGCAGGGCAACAGGGCGCCCCGGACGGCTCGACTTCCTCGTCGGCTCCCGCTTACGACGGATCGGGTGCCGGCGGTAACGGTTCGGGCAAACTCACCGGCGACGATACCATTATCCGCGACAGGGAAGAGGTTTTCCCCTCGCTTACCGCTATCGACGAAAAATACGAGGGCTTCGAGCTGCCCGCCGCCAAGGGAGACGATATCCCGCTGAAAGAATTGGCGGAAAAGTTCAGGCTTTATCTCGCAAAAACGCAGAAACTGTATTTCGATATCGATACCATTCGGTTTTTTATCAGCGGATTTGCCGCAAGCCATTTCGAAATTCTGGAAGGTCTTTCGGGAACAGGTAAGTCGTCGCTTCCGCGTTACTTTGCCGAATTTATCGGCGCAAACGTGCTGTTTTTGCCCGTTCAGGCTACCTGGCGCGATAAAACCAGCATTCTCGGCTTTTATAACGAATTTTCGAAAACTTATACCGAAACGGAGTTTTTGTCCGCTTTGTACGAGGGCAATTATTCGCCCGATACGATCAATTTTTACGTGCTTGACGAAATGAACATTTCGCGTGTGGAGTATTATTTCGCCGATCTTTTAAGCGTGCTCGAATACCCCGTTCCCGATTGGAAACTGAAGGTTATGAGCGTTCCGCACGATTTTATCCCGCCCGTCAAGCTTGAAAACGGTTTCGTTCAGATCCCCGAAAACAGCTATTTCGTGGGCACCGCCAACCGAGACGATTCTACCTTTACCATTACCGATAAGGTTTACGACCGTGCCATTACTCTGGAATTTTTAAAGAAAAACGACGCGTTTACGGTAGGCGAAAAGGTCGAAAAAGTGCACGTTACCGCTTCCGCCTTGCGCAGACTGTATGCCGCCGCTCAAGCCGATCCGGCAAACGCCTTCAACGCGCAAGATAAAGCAAAACTCGATAAGCTTTCCGGCTTCGTTTACGATACTTTCGACGTAGCCGTGGGTAACCGTATTTTGAATCAGCTTGAAAAAATCGTGCCTGCGTTCATCGCGTGCGGCGGAACAAAGGAAGACGCGCTCGACTTTATGCTTTGCAAAAAACTGTTCTCCAAACTCGAGGGGCGGTTTGAAGATTACGTGAAACCCGCTCTGGAAGAAACGCTTGCTCTTATGGAAGAAATTTACGGCAAGGGCACGCTTTCCCGCAGCGAAAAGGTTATCGGGAAAATTATTAAAACGCTTTAATTTTCATCGCTTTGACGGGTTCTGCCGTAGCCTTTTTATGGGGGCGCGGCGGACGAAAGCATAATTAAATACCGCACGCAATAACATCTCTCGTTTCGGAAAAGAAAGAATATGATAGCAACAAGACAGCTTCAATTTAAAAGCAACGCGCGCGCCGCGGAAGAATTTATTTCTCTTAGCGGCGGTTTGGTCGGCGCATATTCCCACGTGGATAGCGCAGGCGATTTTTCGTTGCAGAAAATTTCGTATGAAGAAGATTGTTCCTACTTTAAAGAAGTGCTTTCTTTGCTCGGTATCGTTTCGTCGATCGCGGAAAAACCGCACGTTTCCACCAGGCGCGAGGAAGTTTTTGCCCGGATCGAACAGGCGGGGCAGTTATCTTCCGACGATTTCACCCGCGTTTGCCGCGACGGAAGTTTGTGGAAACGCCGCGGGGTGAAAATGGTGCCGGAAGAATTGTATTATTTCCGTATCGAAGACGAACTTTGCATTTACGAAAACAGATTCATCGTTCTTCTGATCGACCTTATCGGGAAAGAGATCGCCGAGCTGAAACGGGTTTACGGCGAGAGATTGCCGCGTTTGGGCGATAATACCGACGTGCTTGACGCCGGCAACGCCGGCATGGCGTTGGATTTCGCGCGCAATATAGAAAAACGGGTATCTTATTTAAAAAACACCGATTTTTATAAAATCGTGGGCAAGGAAAAACCGTTGAAGGGCAGGATCGTTCCCACTAACATTCTTCTGAAAGATTTAAAGTATCGCGCATGCTTTCAATTTTACAACGGATTTCTGAAATATCAAAGCGAGGGCGATCGAGCCGAAGACTTATGCTCCGTTATCAAGATCTATGTTTTAAAAGCCCTTCATAAATTCGGTTTCGAATTAAACGAGGGCAAAACCTTAAACACGTTTCAAGCCTGCGGAAAGGAATTCTTATTGGATTTCGACTTTAACAAAAAGGGCGCGGTGATTCTTCGCGCGACCCATAGAATCAGCAAAAAAACCACTTTATCCGCTCTTTTTGCGGGAGACGGGCACTCTGATGAAGCGGCGAAGGAATTTGCTACATCTGCCGAAGGCTCAGACTTTTGCTCGGTTGAAATTTTCGGCGAATGGTCGCTGAAAGACGGCGTTACGAACGAACTTTTATCGCGCGCGGGGCAAACGGAAGAGGAAATGATCGAATCGTGGCTGGCTTCCAAAATTAGGCTTGTGCGCACCGATTCTTCGGCATATAAAAAGTATTGCCCGGCGTGCGGCGTAAGCGGCGTTTACGAAAACGGCGGGATCTATTCCTGCCCGAACTGCGGCACGCGATACGCGTTTACCGAAGAACTCCCAGGCGAAAGCGTGATATGGATTTGTAAGTTAAGGAGAGGGTTATGAACGGCGAAAACGAATTGAATCGGACGAACGAAGAAGCCGAGCGCACGCCGTCGATTCTGATCGAAGATCTGCACAAGGCTTACGGGGACAAACAGGTTCTTAAAGGGCTTGATTTAAAGGTTTATCCGTGCGAGCTTTTCGGCTTTATCGGTCGGAACGGAATCGGTAAGTCGACCACGATCGACTGTATGATAGGCGCAAAGCAGTTTCAGAGCGGGCGTATCCTGATCGACGGTTTCGATATCGTGAAACAACCGCTGGAAGCCAAAAGAAGATTCGGGTACGCAGCCAGCGAACCGTCGTGCTATGAAGTTATGACGGGCTACGATTATCTTGAATTTATAGCCGGGATCTATAAGATATCGGAGGGGGAATTTATAAAAAATTACACCTACTTGTGCGGGCGGCTCAAACTCGATATAAAAGAACTTAAAAACCGCATTTCGGAATATTCTCACGGTATGAAACAGAAACTTTGCCTTGCGGCAAGTTTGTTGTTTAACCCCGATATCTGGGTGCTTGACGAGCCGACCGTCGGGCTTGACGTTATGGCGGTGGAAGAGCTTAAAAAAATGATGCGCGAATATGCCGATCACGGCAAAACCGTGTTCGTAACTTCGCATAACATCGAACTGGTAAGCCGTATTTGCGACAGGGTCGCCATCGTGAACAACGGCGTGGTAGCGGCTTTATACGATCTGAATAAGGAACCTAACCGCAGGTTGCAACTGGGCAAGCTGTTCGTGGAAACGTACGGGGAATAAGCCATGCTGAATTTGCTGTTAAAAGATTTCAAACTGATGTTTTCCGGAAGCGCGAAACTTTCGGAAAGAATAATATCCGCGGTTTTCACCATCTTGTTTATCGGGTGTTTCGTTGCCGTGGAATGGTTTGTTTTCAGGGGAATTATAAGCAAGATATCCGACGTTGCGGGGGCGAAAGAGTCTTTCTTGTGCGTGTTTTTGTTCGTTATAACCGTTCTTTTAACCGTTTCTTGCGTGATGTCGGCTAAAAAACTGTTTTTCGATCCGAAAGACGTGGAACTTCTGTCGAACCGCCCCGTGCAAAGCGGACAGATCATTTCTTCCAAGTTGGTGCTTTTGTTCCTCGTGCAGACTTCCGCCGCGTTCCTGTTCGAATATCCGTTGTTTATCGCATACGGGGTCAGCGAGGGAATGCCGCCGCTGTTTTATTTTACCGCTTTGTTTTATCCCGCATTGTCCTTCGTTACGGAGGCGGGCGTTGCGCTGTTGGCGGTTTATCCCGTATATCTCGTTTCCTGCGCGCTGAAAAATCACCCGCTGATCAAACTTTTTATTGCTTCCGCAGTGATGGCGGGGCTTGCGGTCGCTTATTCGTCGGTACTTGAAATATTCGTAAATTTAGTTTCGAATAACGGAATGGCGGGGCTTTTTACTTCGGAAAACATGGCAAATCTTCAAAAATTCAAAGATTTTGCCTTTCCGGTGAACACCCTGCTCAGCGTATTTATAAGCAAAAAAAGTCTTTCCCTTCTCGTGTATCTTCTTATTTCTTCGTTTATTTTTGCCGCAGGAGTCGTTTATACCGTTTTTTCTTATAATTACGTGCGCAACGTGAATTATGCGGCAAAACACAAACGCAAAGAAAGAAAAATCAGGGTGTTAAGCGTAGGGAAATCCCTTGTGAAAAAGGAATTGTCGCTTATTTTCGGCAATTCCGAAAATATTTTTTCATACACGGGGCTTATCATTGTTCAGCCGTTTTTGCTTTGCATGGTGCTGAAATCCATAAATACCGCGTTCAATTCCGGCGCTATGACTTATTATATCAATTTCATCCCCGGTTTTGTGGCTTTTGTGGACGCGTTTTTCGTTATGGTTTTTTCAACTACCATAGCGGGCGGCGCAAACCGATTTATTTCAATGGAAGAAAAAACGGTTAAAAACATGAAAACCATGCCGGTAAATCTGCATCTGCAACTGGCTGTCAAAGCGGGGTTGCCGTTTGTTCTTTCGGTCGTTTCGCTTATCGTAACGATCGTGGTTCTGCTTGCCGCGGGCGTTCTGGGTTTTGCTTCCGCTTCCTTCTGCCTGTTGCTCGGAATCTGCGCCCTTGCGCTGTACGACGTGGCGTCTCTTTACGAAGAACTTAAAATAAGACGGGCAAAATCGCGTAAAACGCTGATTTCTTCTGCGGTATCCTATCTGATGCCCGTGTTCTTTACCGTATTTTCGGCTATGCTTTCTTATTTGAAAGTTAACCCTTACGTTTGCTTTGCCGTCGGCACCGCATTGTATATGGCGATGGCTGCGGCAGGCGCGTTTATCGTTTATAAAATATCGGGACGGCTGTTCCTCGAACTGGAGGCGATAAACTGATGAAAAAGAAAAATCTTGCCGTTTTGCTTATCATTCCGTTCTTGTTTTCGGTTTTAACTACGGTTACCATAAACGCCACGTATATTTACGTCGACGTCGATATTTCCGGTATCGCCTGGGATTACGGCGATCCGGAGGCTTTTAAACTGAACGAAAACGGGTATAAGCTTAACGCAACGGGAGTGAATCAGCGCAATTATACGATAGCCGAGGGAAACGATCTCGTGTGGCGGGTAGAAGGCGATAACGATGGCGAGCCGATAGCGGAAATAGAACGGAGATCGGACGGCTATTACCTGAAAACGCTGGGCGTCGGCGCGATAAATCTAATTTGTTCCAATCAGAAAGGCAACGTAAGCCGGAAGCTCGAAGCGATCATATACGACCGCGGCGTTATCCTCGCGCAGTCGGAAATAAAACCCTCGGGCGCAAACTACGATCCGAATATTTATTACGGGCAGTACGATATGGACGGAGGGGGAAACCTTACTTCAGCAAAATTCCGTCTGAACGTTACCACGCAGCCGGCAGAGCTTAAAGACGCGCTCGAATACGAATTTTCGGACAATATCGAATTCGACGAACAAAACTGCGAAGTGACCGTTAAATCCGCAGGGGACGCTTTTGTGCGGTTCAAGGTCGACGCCGAGGGCGTTCTGCCTTACAAGGCGGCTTTCAAAGTGGTTGAAAACGGCGTAAACGTTTATAACTACGAGCAGCTGCTCAATTGCACGAACCGTTCGGAAAACGGAGAGATCGTGGTACTGAGAAAATCGTTCCAATCCGAATCGTTTCTGAAAACCGAGCTCGGAAAGGAGAATAACGTCACCTCGTTCGGCACAAAAGGAGGGAACGGTAAATATTCGTTCGCTACGGAAATTTATTCGTTCAAAACAAAATACAACCACGAATATATCGATAAATGGAATCAATTTGCCGGCACGGATAAGAGATTTTCGCCGATATCCGATAAAATCAACGTGGGGCTTCGCATAAGAAAAGACTTTTACGGCAACGGTTATACGTTAAATTTCCATAATCTTACTTATCCTTACGAAACCGTTACGACCGGAGACGGGCAGGAAGTTCCCGTTCTTACCGCCGATAATCTTTTCCGCGGGCCGCTGCCGTTCTATACGCTCGGAGATCCCAACGGAATGGCGCTTATAACGGCTTACGGGCAGGATAACGCAGGGTTTTATATCGACGGCGACGGAATTACCGTAAACGACGTGATCATTAAAAACTGCGACGACGTAAACAGTCTGAAAAAGCTTGAAACGGTGGGAACCGCGGTCGAGGCGGACGGCAACGACATAACCGTTAAAAACTGTACTCTTTCAAACGGAAAGAACGTGTTAAGAAGTTTTTCTTCTTATAATTTCACCGTAGATAACTGCCTTTTAATGCATGCTCAGAACTTTTTGTTCACCACGGGGGCAAACGAATATTCGAAACCGGACGGCGATTCGGTGAAGAATTTCTCCGATTCTTCCGGGGAAACGTTCAGCGAGAACCTTGCGGACTATATGAAAGAGGACGGAAAGGGCGACGTTTTAATGACCGAATATCTCGGTAATATTCCGAAGGAAAAGCTCGATAATTACAAAACCGCGCTTCGCAATATGCAGAACGCGCTCGGAGACGAATCGGTAAAAACCGAATTCAAAGGCAGCACCGAGTTTAAAAACTGTCAGTTTTACGATAGCGGAATATCGTCGATCGTATTTGAATCGCTGTTTAACGGACCGTTCCTTTATTCCAAAATACCCTCTCAGATAACCAAAATGTTTTCGTCGTTCAGCGGTCCGGAGCAAAAGCCCCTTATTCCCGATCCGCCCGAACAAATTTCCGGCACGAGTTACCCGGTCAAGGTGATTTTAAGCGGCGATACCGCGTTTTACGATTATAAAAATTTCGAAAAGATGGATATTTCGGGTCTTATAAACGAAAATATTTCCACGGTGCTGAAAGAGCTTTCGGGAAGCGGCGGTCTGGGCGGCATTACGGGAGGAGCCGATCCCGGTAAATACGAAATTAACATCGACTTTATTTTCCCGCTTAAGAATCTTGTGAAAAAAGAGGCGCAGAAGCGCAGCGTAAGTTATAGCAGCGGAGACGCGCAGTATACCAATATTCCGATCGCTTATTACGGAGGCGGAGCAAACTATTCTACCGTGGAATTTGCGACCGATTACGCATATCGTTTGAATATGAAACCTGCCGCAGAAGTCGATATCATGGAAACTTATCTTAACATGAGTACGGGAGAGGGCGCAAGACAGTATTACAATATGATGCTTAAAACCGTTACTATCGTTACCGGCTACGAACCCTTCCGTTTTGTGTTTACCGACGGAGCCACGCTCGGGCAAACCCCCAGCGTCGAAAAAATGCAGGCTCACGCAAAAGGAGTTTGACTATGAAAAAAATAGTTTCTTTAATAATCTGTTTGTTTATGTGTTTTTCGCTTGCTGCATGCTCGTTTTCGTGGGACGAACAAACAAGCATAACTTCCGCCTCGGTGGTATACGACGAAAAATCCGATAAATATTTCCTTGAACTCGTTTACGAGAGCGGAGACATTAGTAGGATAGAAGTAACGGATCTGAGCGTTTTGCGCGGTGAATCCGGCTCGAAAGGCGATAAGGGCGATAACGGAAACGGAATTGCCGAGATCGTTACGAAAAATAACGGAACCGAAACCGAGGTGACGATAAAATTCACGTCGAAAGAAATGGAGGACGTAACGTTTTTTATTCCCAACGGAGAATACGTTTCCAACGTTCAGATTTTCGAAGCCGACGAAACGCACGAAGGTCCTTATCTCGTGTTTACTTTCAGCGGAAGTACCGAACCGAAGGAGATAAACCTTCCTCGCGGCAAAGACGGCGTAGGGATTGACAATATCGAATTTCTTTCGTCCGAAGACGGTGGATATGCCGGGACGTTGAAAATCACCTTGTCCGACGGTACCTCCAAAGATTTTCCGATTCCCGCCGCAACCGGAATATCGGGGATCACCCGTTCGGAAAACGACGAAAGCTATGAACTTGTTATAAATTATACCGATGGAACCAGCGAAACTTTCGATTTTTCAAAGCCGAATCAGTGGTTGAACGGGGCAAGCACTCCCGATTCTTCGCTCGGCAAAGACGGCGATTTCTATTTTAATACGAACAAAAAGATCATCTACAAAAAAGTCGGTTCCGAATGGGTCGTCGTAATGGAATTCGTGAACGAGCAGAAACACAGAGTCGTCTTCGAAGCGGAAGGCGCCATGCTTGCGAAAAATAACGTGTGGGTAGGCGATACGGTCGAATTCGAGGTCGTTCACGGTTGTTACATGACCGAACACGTTCCCGTTCCGCGTAAAAATACGGACGCCGATAAATATAAATTTATAGGCTGGTACCGGAAGAAACAAGCCGAAACAGGCGAGGGTGAGGAGTATACGCTTGCAAGATTTACCGACCTTACTCCTGTCTGCGACGACATTGTTTTGTATGCCTGGTGGGAAAAAACAGCTTGAACGGAAAGGTGTAAAGCATGCCAGGCAAGAATAATACGAACCATGGTCTGACGGCGTATTTTTGACTAATACTGCGTTACGCTCACGGCTTATACGTCAAGTATTAATCCGTTCGCGTGCCTTGTCTTAGCCTAAAAATCCGCCGTCAGACTTGCTCGCAACCAAAACGCCGATATTTTCGATGATTTTTGGTAAAGGCGAGAGCAGACGTACTTACCGTACTTCAAGCGAGGATTTGCCAAAAAGCGCGGAAATAGCGGCGTTTTGGCAAGGTTCGTATTACTCTTGTCTGGCATAACGGGGCTATAGGTCGATTAGCGACTTATAGCCCCGTATTTTACATTCAATTATTATGCCGAAATAATCGTTAAAAAAAATAATACGAACCCCGAATTTGTTTCGGTGTTCGTATTATTCACATCTGGCGGAAGCGAGGGGATTCGAACCCCTGAGCCCGTGAAGACTACACGATTTCCAATCGTGCCCGTTATGACCGCTTCGATACGCTTCCATGCCTTCATTTAAAATGCTTATTTATTCTATCTTATTTTTCCTGTTTTGTCAATGAAAAACAAGCAGAAAATCAAAAAAAATCAAATTATTTTTTGCTCGTCTCAAAAGCGTCGCGAAGGAAGTGTAAAAGGGGAAGATATCGTGCCGGAAACGAAAAACCGTGACGGACACGGAAAAACATACCGGCAGTGAGAGGGCGAAATCAAAAAAACGGAGCGGAAGAAAAAGAAAAACGAGGTTTTGCCATATATCAAAAAGAATAAGGGGATATATAAATCGGATATTTGCTTTTTTAAAATTAAAATGATATAATTATATCGATATAATTTTACTGATTGGAGATAATCACTATGCCAGACAGGACGATTCCCGCCGCCGTGCGGGAAAGACTTCCGATATATCTTCATTATCTCCGCGGTTTTACAGGCGGAGGGAAAACAACGATCTCCTCTGCGGCGCTCGCAAAAGGGCTCGGGCTCGGCGAAGTCCAGGTGAGAAAAGATCTTGCGCTTGTGAGCGGAGCGGGCAAGCCGAAGATCGGCTACGACGCGGCAGAGCTGACAAGTCATCTCGAAAACGCGCTCGGCATTGCGGAAACGAACGCCGTGATCGTAGGCGCGGGAAGGCTCGGCAAAGCTCTTTTGTGTTATGAGGGTTTTAACGAGTTCGGATTGCACATACTTGCGGCATTCGATAAAGACGAATCGAAATGCTCTTTCCGCGAAGGCGGAAAGCTCGTGTTGCCGATCGATGAGCTGAAAGAATTCTGCGAGGAAAACGAAGTGAAGATCGGCGTGATCTGCGTGCCGGAAAAAGAGGCGCCCGCCGTATGCGAGCTTCTTGTTTCCTGCGGAATGAAGGGGATATGGAATTTTGCCCCGATAAGACTGAACGTGCCGGAAACGGTCGGGATCCGAAACGAAAACATGGCTGCATCGCTTGCCGTGCTCGCGTCGTCGCTTGCGGAGACGGACGGATAAAGCGGAAGCGGGCAGATAAATAAGAAAAGCGAAAAACAATAAACCGATAAAAAAACAAAAGAAAACAAACAGGAAAACGATTGGTTTTTTAAGGGGTTGTTTTCCTGCGAATTTTGTCGGATACATAGCGTTGACTTTTGATTTTCCTTGCTATATAATAAAAAGGATGAGCCGGAAACGGCAGAAAAACGGACAGGTTCTGTCCGACGGAAAGACAACGTTCAACGAGAAAAAGGAGATTATAAACTATGAACAAAATCACCGTAATCGGAAGCGGAAGAGTCGGGTCGACGATCGCATATTCCCTTACTTGCAGAGGTCTTGCAGACGAGATCGTGATCATCGATATCGACGGTTCGAAAGCGCTCGGCGAAGCGCTCGATATCCGTCAGGGGCTTGCGTTTGACAGTTCCTGCAAAGTGTATGCCGGTACCTATGCGGACGCGAAAAATTCTGACATCGTGATCCTGACATCCGGAATCGCGAGAAAACCGGGTCAGTCTCGTCTGGAGCTGATCAAAACCAATATTTCCATTCAGGAATCGATCATCGCGGATATCACAAAGAGCGCGCCGGACGCCGTTTATATCATGGTTTCCAACCCTGTTGATATTTTAACGTATACTTTCTGCAAACTTTCCGGGATCCCGGAAAACAGAATCATCGGTTCGGGCGCCATTCTCGATACGGCGCGTCTTCGCTCGCGCATTGCGGAATATTGCGATCTCGAAGTCGGCAACATTCACGCATACATGTTCGGCGAACACGGCGATTCCGGGTTTTCGCCCTGGTCGATCGCGCGTATCGCAGGTATGCACGTTGACGAGTATCAGAGATCGGTCGAATCGTCAGATTTCCTGAAAACGAAGATCGATATTCCCGAAATCGAGAAGTACGTGAGAGAATCGGGCGCGCGCGTGATCTCCCGCAAGGGCGCGACTTTTTACGCGATCGCTTCCACCGTTTGCTATATCGTGAAAGCCGTTCTTTCCGACGCAAAAACGGCGATGACCGTTTCTTCCATGATGCACGGAGAATACGGTGTGGAAGACGTTTGCCTGAGTACGCTGAATATCGTAGGCAGACAGGGGATCGTAGGAAAGATCAATCCCGCGATTACCGAAGAGGAAACGGCTAAGTTGCATCACAGCGCGGACGTGCTGAAAGAGATCATCTCTCAGCTCGATCTGAAGAGATAATATAAAACCGGAGATATAAAATATGGAATACCGTATCGAAAAGGACACGATGGGCGAAGTGAAGGTGCCTGCGGATAAATACTGGGCGGCACAGACGGAAAGAAGTTTCGAGAATTTCAAGATCGGCGGAGAGATCATGCCGAGAGAGATCACGCACGCTTTCGGCATTCTGAAAAAAGCGGCGGCGATCGCAAACTACAACCTCGGGAAACTTTCCGAAGAAAAGAAAAATGCGATCGAAGCGGCGTGCGACGAAGTGATCTCGGGAAAGCTGAACGAGCATTTTCCTCTCGTCGTATGGCAGACGGGCAGCGGAACGCAGTCCAACATGAACGCGAACGAGGTCATCGCGAACCGCGGAAACGAGATCGCGGGGAAGAAACTTCTTCACCCGAACGACGATATCAATAAGAGCCAGAGTTCCAACGATACGTTCCCCACGGCAATGCACATTGCGGCGGTACTTTCCATCGAAGATAAACTTTTCCCCGCAATGGAAAAACTGACCGAAACCTTCAGACGACTCGAAAAGGAAAACGAAGGGATCGTTAAGAGCGGAAGAACGCATTTACAGGATGCCGTTCCCGTTGCGTTTTCTCAGGAGATCAGCGGCTGGAGAGCGATGATCGAGAATACGGAGGAACAGCTGAAACTTTCCCTGAAGGGTCTGAAAGAGCTTGCGCTCGGCGGAACTGCCGTCGGTACGGGACTCAATGCGCCCGAAGGCTTCGATACGGAAGTGGCGAAGCAGGTCAGCCTTCTCACCGGCAAAGATTTCGTCACCGCGCCGAATAAATTCCACGCGCTCACTTCAAAAGACGCGATCGTCTTCGCGCACGGCGCTATGAAAGCTCTTGCGTGCAATCTGATGAAGATTGCCAACGACGTAAGATGGCTCGCCTCCGGTCCGAGAGACGGGCTCGGGGAGATCTTCATTCCCGAAAACGAACCCGGTTCTTCCATTATGCCGGGCAAGGTGAACCCCACGCAGTGCGAATCGATGACGATGGTAGCCGTGCAGGTCATGGCAAACGACGTTGCCGTTTCGATCGGTGCGTCGCAGGGGAATTTCGAATTGAACGTGTTCATGCCCGTGATCGCCTATAACTTTTTACAGTCGGCAAAACTCCTTGCGGACGGCATCCTTTCTTTCGAAAGTCACTGCGTAACGGGGATCCGCGCCAACAAAGAAAAAATGGCGCATAACCTGCATAATTCGTTGATGCTCGTAACGGCACTCAATCCTTATATCGGATATGAAAACGCCGCAAAAACGGCAAAAAAGGCATATAAAGAGAACATCTCGCTGAAAGAAGCCTGCGTTGCGCTCGGTTTTCTGACCGCCGAACGATTCGACGAGGTTTTCCACCCGGAAGAGATGGCTTATCCTTATAAAAAATAAAAAACCGGTCGGGAGAAAAAAGAATGAAAATCAGTTATTATCCCGGTTGCACGCTGAAAACGAAAGCGAAAGATCTCGACCGCTACGCGAGAGCGTCCGCCGGCGTTCTCGGCGTGGAAATGGAAGAAATCGAGAACTGGCAATGCTGCGGCGGCGTGTATAACACGGCGAAAGACGAGATCGCGACGAAGCTTTCCGCGATCCGCGCGCTTGCCTATGCGAAAGAAAACGGCGGGAAACTGCTTACGCTCTGTTCGGCATGTCACAACGTGCTCAAGCGCGTGAATGACGACATGAAAAACGATGAGAACGTCCGTCTGAAAGCGAACAATTATCTCGCGGCGGAAACGCCTTATGCGGGCGAAACGCAGGTGATCCATTACCTTGAAATGCTCAGGGACGAAGTCGGGTTCGATGAGATCGGGAAAAAGGTCGTGAATCCGATCGGAAAGAAGATCGGTGCATATTACGGATGCCTTCTTTTAAGACCGAGCAAGGTGATGGCGTTCGATAATCCCGAAAATCCCACGATCATGGAAGATTTTATTTCCGCGATCGGAGGAATACCGGTGAAATTTCCCATGCGTAACGAATGTTGCGGGGCGTACGTATCCCTGAAAGATCCGGAACTTCCCGTGAAGAGAAGCGGCGCGGTTCTGAAAAGCGCGGACGAAGCGGGGGCGGAGATCGTCGTGACGGCGTGCCCGCTTTGCCTGTACAATCTGAAAAAGAACGGAAACGGGAAAGCGAAAGTCGTATACTTTACCGAGCTTTTAGCCGAAGCTCTGGGGGTGAAGGACAATGGATAAGCAGGAAACAAGAGAACAGATCCTCAGGATATCGGGAACGGACGTGCGCAAGTGCATGAAATGCGGTAAATGCTCCGGCAGATGTCCCGCATATCACGAAATGGATATCAGACCCCATCAGTTCGTGAATTACCTCGCGAAAGGGAAGATCGATAAGTTGATGGAAAGCAAAGCGATCTGGCACTGCCTGTCCTGTATGGCGTGCGTGGAGCGTTGCCCGAGAGGGGTTGCTCCGCAGAGCGTGATCGAAGCCGTCCGTACGACGGTGACGAGGATGCAGGGAAACAACGGCATCAAGGCGGAAGACATCCCGCCCGTCGTGGACGAACTTATCCCGCAGCAACTCCTGGTCAGCGCGTACAGAAAATACAACAAATAAGCGAAAGAGAGAAGTTTTATGCAGAGAATCGGAGTATTTATATGCTGGTGCGGCAGCAACATCGCCGCGACGGTAGACGTGGAACGGCTCGCACAGGTCATCAAGGCGGAACCGGGCGTTGTGTTTTCCGCCGATTACCAATATATGTGTTCGGAAAACGGACAGCAACTCATTAAAAACGCCATAAAGGACTACGGACTTACAGGGATCGTGATCGGTTCCTGCTCGCCGAGAATGCACGAAGCGACCTTCCGCAAAACGGCGGAAAGCGCGGGGCTCAACCCCTATATGGTTGAAGTGGCGAATCTTCGCGAGCAGTGCTCGTGGATCCATAAAGAACGTGAGGAAGCGACGGCGAAAGCCCTGATCCTTCTTCGCACGGCGATCGCGAAAGTCCGCCTCGACGCCCCCCTTACCGCGGGAGAAAGCCCGGTCGTAAAACGCGCGCTGGTGATCGGCGGCGGTATTGCCGGCATTCAGGCGGCGCTCGACATTGCGGAAGCGGGTTTCCCCGTCGATATCGTGGAAAAAAATCCTACGATCGGCGGCAGAATGGCTCAGCTCGACAAAACTTTTCCCACGCTTGACTGTTCCGCCTGTATTTTAACGCCGAAGATGGTCGACTGCGCGCAGAGCGACAAGATCGACATTCTTTCCTATTCCGAAGTGGAAGACGTGAAAGGGTTTGTCGGAAACTTTAAGGTGAAAATCAGAAAGAAGGCGAGATACGTAGACGAAACGAAGTGCACGGGCTGTAAGGTGTGCATGGAAAAGTGTCCGTCGAGAAAGGGGCTCAACGAGTTCAATATGAACCTGAACAACCGCACGGCGATCTACATTCCCTTCGCCCAGGCGATCCCGAACGTCGCGGTGATCGATCCGGAACAGTGTCTGAAACTGCGTACGGGCAAATGCGGCGTCTGCCAGAAATTCTGCGGAGCGGGTGCGATCGATTACACGATGAAAGACGAGTATATCGAAAGAGAATACGGAGCTATCGTCGTTGCCACCGGTTTCCGCCCCATTAACGTGGACGCTTTCAACGAATACGGTTACAGCGACAATAAGGACGTGATCACCTCTCTCGAGCTCGAGAGACTGATGAACGCGGCGGGACCGACGAACGGCGTTCTTCTTCGTCCGTCCGACAATACGCACCCGAAGGTGATCACCTTCATTCAGTGCGTCGGCTCGCGTGACGTTTCGGGGTGCGGAAAACCGTACTGCTCGAAGATCTGTTGTATGTACACGGCGAAACACGCCATGCTCATCCGCGAAAAATATCCCGATACCGAAGTCCACGTGTTCTATATCGACGTGAGAACGCCCGGAAAGAATTACGACGAGTTCTATCGTCGCGCCGTGGAACAGTACGGAGTCGACTACATAAAAGGTATGGTCGGCAAAGTATATAACGAAAACGGCAAACTGATGGTGCAGGGCTCCGACCTCATCGAAAACGAACAGGTCGTGATCCCGTCCGATCTCGTTGTGCTTGCAACGGCGATCGAGCCGGAACCGTCCGTCAGAAAGATCGCAACCCTTCTTACGGCGAGCATTGATACCAACAATTTCCTGAACGAATCTCACCCGAAATTAAGACCGGTGGAAAGCCCGACGGCGGGCGTTTATCTCGCCGGGGTATGTCAGGGACCGAAGGATATTCCCGAAACCGTATCGCAGGCATCCGCCTGCGCGGCGAAAGTTATCGGGCTTCTCGTGAAAGATCACCTGAAAACAAACCCGTGCGTGGCGCATCCCGACGAATCGATGTGTAACGGCTGTTCGCAGTGCGCGAACGTCTGCGCATACGGCGCGATCACGTACGTCGATAAAGAATTCCGCATCGGCGGAGGCAAAACGGAAACGAGAAGGGTGGCTCAGGTCAACCCCGCCGTCTGCCAGGGTTGCGGCGCATGCACCGTTACCTGTCCGTCCGGGGCGATGGACTTATCCGGATTCAGTTCCGGTCAGATCCTTTCGGAGGTGGAAGCGATATGCAGGAAGTAAATACCGAAAAGAAAGAATTCGTGCCCAACATCGTTGCGTTCTGCTGTAACTGGTGTTCCTATGCGGGCGCAGATCTTGCGGGGTCGAGCAGGCTTTCTTACCCTGCGAACGTAAAGATCGTTCGCGTGCCGTGCTCCTGCCGCGTGAATCCGACTTTCGTGCTGAAGGCGTTTCAGCGCGGAGCGGACGGCGTGATCCTTTGCGGTTGCCATCCCGGGGACTGTCACTACGTAACGGGCAACTATTATACCAGAAGAAGAATGGCTCTTTTGTTCGGATTCCTCGATTATCTCGGGATCGAAAAAGAAAGAACGAGAGTGGAATGGGTTTCCGCCGCGGAAGGCGCGAAATTCTCCGCCGTCATGAACGATTTCGTGAAACAGGTGACCGCCCTCGGCGAAAACAAGAGACTTTCCGATCTCAGAGTCAGGGAGGAGTGAGCGATGACGGAACTCGAAAAAGCTTTGATCGAAAAAGCGAAAGATCTTCTCGAAAAAGGGGAAGTGAAGCGCGTTGTCGGATGGACGAAGGGAGAATTCGTATACGATCCTTCCCCTGCGACCTTTGAAAGCGCGGAAGAACTCGAAAATTTCGTATATGACGATTTTTGCGGAGCAAACCTTTCCAAATATCTCGTAAAGATTGCAAAAAAAGAAGGAAAGACCGCTGTTTTTATGAAACCGTGCGATACGTACAGTTTCAATCAGCTTGTAAAAGAGCATCGCGTGGAAAGAGACAAAGTTTACGTGATCGGCGTGGAATGCCGGGAAAAACTCGACCCGTACGCGATACAAAAAGCCGGGATCGACGGCGTTTTAAGCGAGCGTTTCGAAGGAAACGAAGTCGTATTCGGCTGTCGTGACGGCGAAAAGAGAATGAAAAAAGACGAAGCGATCCTTCTTCGCTGCGCGACCTGCAAAAGCAAGAAGTTCGCCGTTTCGGACGAAACGATCGTTCTGACGGAAATGGAAGAGGCGAAAGAAGATCGTTTCGACGAGGTGAAAAAACTCGAAGCCATGACGGCGGAAGAGAGATTCGCGTTCTGGCAGAAAGAGCTTTCCCGCTGTATCCGTTGCAACGCCTGCAGAAACGTATGTCCGGCGTGTACCTGTCTGAAATGCGTGTTCGATAACCCGAAATCGGGCGTGGCGGCAAAGGCGAACGACGTACCTTTCGAAGAACAGCTTTTCCACGTGATCCGCGCGTTTCACGTGGCGGGAAGATGCACCGATTGCGGCGAGTGTTCGCGCGTGTGCCCCGAAAGGATCCCTCTCCATCTGCTGAACAGAAAATTTATCAAGGATATCGACGAAAATTACGGCGAATACCAGGCGGGCGAGGAGAGCGAAGGCAAAACGCCGCTCACTTCCTATACGACGAACGATATCGAACCGAACGACGCCGTGAGAAAAGGGGAGGGCAGATAACATGACGGTAAAAATCGCAAAAGAAAATCTTTCCCGCTTCTTCGACGCCGTGTCCGGAACGTACCCGTTGTTCATGCCTCTGAAAAAAGGGGAGCATACCGATTACGGGTATTATGAGAAAGGAGCGGAATACGATCTCGAAACGCTGAAGACGGCGAAGTCGCCCAAAAACGTGTTTTTCCCGCAGAGCGAAAACATGATGAAGTTTCGCACCGAGGGGAAGAAGATCGAAATCGAAGACATCCGCGAGGAAAAAGCTCCTTTCGTGCTGTTCGGCGTGAAGGCGTGCGACTATCGTGCGATCTCCGTGCTGGATAACGTTTTCCTTCAGGATCCCGTAGATACCTATTATAAACTCAGAAGAGACGCGGCGGTCATATTTACCCTTTGCTGTAAAAAGCCGAACGATTCCTGTTTCTGCAACGTGTTCGGGATCGATCCCACCTGTCCCGGCGGAGACGCCGTGTGCGCGTTCGAGGGGGATTATCTCTATATCGACGCCCGGAACGAAAAAAGCGAAAAAGTTCTGAAAATCGCAGAAGAAATCTGCGAAAAGGCGGACTTTTCCGAAACGGAGAATACGAGAAACGAGACGAGGGAGAAGATGAAAGATCTTCCGCTTGCCGATCTCGATCTCTCGAGATTCAAACCGGAAAATCTGAACGAGCTGTTCGATCTTCCCGTGTGGGAAGAGCTCTCGGAGGCATGTCTCGGTTGCGGCGCCTGCACCTTTGTCTGCCCGACCTGTCAGTGCTTCGATATCCGCGATTTCAAAACGGAGAAAGATATCCTGCGGTTCCGTTGCTGGGATTCCTGCATGTATTCCGATTTCACGCAGATGGCAGCGGCGAATCCGAGAACGACGCAGATGCAGAGATACCGCCAGCGTTTCATGCATAAACTCGTGTATTACCCTTCGCAGTACGGAATGTATTCCTGCGTGGGCTGCGGCAGATGCGTGGAGAAATGCCCGCAACGCCTTAACATCGCAAAAGTGATCAGAAAGATCGGGGGTGACAAGAAATGATTTCCGAAAATCTCATGCCTCGTATCGGCGTCGTGACGGATATCAGAAAGGATACCGCAGACGTCAAGACCTTCCGCGTGGTCGGAAGAGACGGAAAAAAACTATTCGAACATCTCCCGGGGCAGTGCGCCATGGTTTCGATCCCCGGAGTGGGCGAATGTATGTTTTCCATCACGTCTTCGCCGACGAACGAAGAGTTTATGGAGTTTTCCATTAAAAAATGCGGTTGCGTGACCGAAGTGATCCACGCGATCGAAGTCGGGCAGGAAATCACCGTAAGGGGACCTTACGGCAAGAATTTCCCCGTGGAAGGCGATTTTAAAGGAAAGGACATGCTCTTTATCGCAGGCGGTATAGGACTTGCTCCCCTTCGCAGCGTGATCAACTATATCCGGCATTACAGAAAAAATTACGGAAAAGTGGTCGTCGTTTACGGCGCGCGCAGCAAGGATGATCTCGTGGATATCGACGAGATCAGACAGGAGTGGATGAACGAACCCGATTTCGAAGTGTACCTCACCATCGACAGACCGCAGGACGGTTGGGACGGTCACGTCGGTTTTGTTCCCGCCTACGTAAAAGAACTCGGGCTCGATCCCACAATGACCGCCGTGCTCTGCGGCCCGCCGATCATGATCAAATTCACGCTTGCCGGGCTTCTGGAACTCGGGTTTTCCAAAGAGAGGGTGTATACCACTCTGGAACTTCGCATGAAGTGCGGTATCGGCAAATGCGGAAGGTGTAACGTCGGCGACAAATTCGTCTGCAAAGACGGTCCCGTGTTCCGCATGGACGAGCTCGACGAACTTCCGAACGAATATTGATCCCGTAAGAGGTAAAACACATGGAAAATAAAGTTAACGTATATTTTTTCGGTAAAAAATACGAAGTGCCCGCGAGCCTTACCATTATGAAGGCGATGGAATACGCCGGATACCGCCTCGTGAGAGGGTGCGGTTGCCGCAACGGTTTCTGCGGCGCATGCGCCACGATATACAGGATCAAAGGAAAGCAGGAGCTGAAAACCTGTCTTGCCTGTCAGCAACAGGTGGAAGAGGGTATGTACGTGGCGACTCTTCCGTTCTTCCCCCTCGTGAAACAGGTTTACGACATTGAAAAGATCAAGCCGACGGAACAGATCATGATGCAGCTTTATCCCGAAATTTACAGCTGTATCGGTTGCAACGCCTGTACGAAGGCTTGTACGCAGGGGCTTAACGTGATGCAGTATATCGCGTATGCGCAGCGCGGCGAATACAAAAAATGCGCGGAAGAAAGTTTCGACTGCGTGATGTGCGGCGTGTGTTCTTCCCGTTGTCCGGCGGGGATCTCCCATCCGCAGGTGGCGGAACTTGCGAGAAGACTTTACGGAAAATACCTTGCGCCCGAATGCAAACACCTCGAAAAGAGGGTGGCGGAGATCGAAAACGGCGATTTCGTCAAACTGATGGAAGACGTTATGAACAAGCCCGTTTCCGAGATGAAAGAGCTTTATAATCACAGAGATATCGAAAAATAAGGAGAGAAGACAAATGTATCAGTATACGGAAGAACAGCTTCGGTCGATGAAGAAAGTCGAAGCGACCAGAGATGCCAGAATGAATTCTCTCTTTCCCCGTATGACGGCGGAAGAAAAAGACGAGGTGCTGAAAGAAAATCACCCGGACTATATCGAATCGGCTTACGAAAACCTGAAAGTCGGACCGAATAAGGGAGACAAGGTGCTTCATGAACTCGCCGATCTTCTGCAGGGGAGATCGCGCGTACTCGGCATGGATATCGACCTTTCCCGTGCGGATATCGAAACCGACGTTCTTGTGATCGGCGGGGGCGGCGCGGGATCTTCCGCGGCGATCATGGCGAACGAAGCGGGGGCGAAAGTGACCGTCGTTACGAAACTTCGTATCGGGGATGCGAACACCATGATGGCGGAAGGCGGAATCCAGGCAGCCGATAAGGAAAACGACAGCCCCGCGATCCATTATCTCGACGCGTTCGGGGGCGGTCATTTCGCCGCAAAACCGGAACTTCTCAAAATGCTCGTTTACGAAGCTCCGGAGGCGATCAAATGGCTTTCCGACCTCGGCGTAATGTTCGATAAAGACGAAAACGGCAATATGATCACCACCCACGGGGGCGGAACTTCCCGCAAGAGAATGCACGCCTGCAAAGATTACTCGGGTGCGGAGATCATGAGGACCCTTCGCGACGAAGTCCTGAACAGACAGATCCCCGTGATCGATTTCACGGCGGCGATCGAGATTTTAAAGGACGAAAAGGGAAATGCCGCGGGCGCCGTATTACAGAATATGGAAACGGGCGAGATCCTTATCGCAAAAGCGAAAACGGTGATCATCGCGACGGGCGGCGCGGGAAGACTGCATTATCAAGGTTTCCCGACGAGCAACCATTACGGCGCGACGGCAGACGGGCTCGTGCTCGCTTACAGAGCGGGGGCGAAGCTCCTTTATGCGGATACCCTTCAGTATCACCCCACGGGCGTTGCGGAACCCACGCAGATCTTCGGAGCTCTTGTGACCGAAAAAGTGCGTTCGCTCGGCGCGCAACTCGTCAATAAAAACGGCGAAGCGTTCGTGTATTCTCTCGAAACGAGAGACGTTACGGCGGCGTCGATCATCCGCGAATGCAAAAAGAGAGGCAACGCGGTGAAGACGACGGACGGAGAAGGGGTCTGGCTCGATACGCCGATGATCGAAAAGATCGGCGGCGAGGGAACGATCCTTGCAAGGATCCCCGCAATGTACCGCATGTTCGAAAAATACGGCATCGATATCCGTAAAGAACCCATTCTTGTTTATCCGACGCTCCATTATCAGAACGGCGGTATCGATATCGACGGAAACTGCGAAACGACGAAAGTGAAAAACCTTTTCGTCGCAGGGGAAGCCGTAGGAGGGATCCACGGCAGAAACAGATTGATGGGCAATTCCTTGCTCGACGTGATCGTTTTCGGCAGAGATGCGGGAAAAGCCGCAGCCGAAAGGGCGAAAGAAACGGGCAAGACGGGAAAGCTGACCCTCGGGCACGTGGAAGCCTTTGAAAAGGAACTTGAAAGCGCAGGGATCCACCCGACAAAACTTTCGCCGCAGATCCTTCCCGATTATACGAGAAAGGATATGTGACGACGTTCGCCTGTCGACGGAAAACGCGCCGACAGACGATGCCGGGCAAGGTTCGTTTTACTCTTGTCCGGCATACAATAAACCGCCCCGGCAGGGGAGATCCCCGCAGGGGAAAAGGAGAAATATTTTATGTTATCGACGCTTGCTACCATATGCGAAATCGTCATGGTGGTATGTTTCGGCGCTTCGTGGCCGTTCAATGTTGTTAAGGCATACAAAGCACGCTCTACCAAAGGCACAAGTCTGCTGTTTATGAGCCTGATCGATCTCGGCTATATCGGCGGGATCCTGAACAAGATCTTCACGCTGATCGAACAGGGAGGTCTTAACTGGCTGAAATGGGTCGCTTTCGGATTCTATATTCTGAATCTCGTTCTCGTTACAACGGGGATCCTGGTTTATTTCAGAAACAAAAATATCGAAAAACATCATGAAACCGCGACGGGCGGAACGTCCGTCGGAAAATAAAACACGGAGGAAATTTTATGTTGAAAATCACCGTTTGCGTCGGAAGTTCCTGTCATTTGAAGGGGTCTCGTCAGATCGTCGAGGCTTTGAGAGAAATGATCGCGGAAAAGAATCTTTCCGATAAGATCGAGCTTGCCGGCACTTTTTGTATGGGAAAATGCGACGAAGGCGTTTGCGTTACCGTAAACGAAGATTTCTTTTCCGTAAGTCCGGAAACCGTAAAAGAATTTTTCGAAAAAGACGTTCTTACGAGAATCTGACGGAAAGGTATACGGAGGATAAAAATGACAGTAAAAAAATTCGATACGAAAGTTCAGCACCTGAAATATAAAGTGCTGCGTGAGGTCGCCCGTCAGGCATGGGCGGGAACGCTTGTGGAAAATGCGATCGATATTCCGAAGATCATCGTGCCGGGCAAGATCCCCACGATGCGTTGTTGTGTGTATAAAGAACGTGCTATCCTGGCAGAGCGCGTGAAGATCGCCATGGGCGGTAACAAAGACAATCCTAACGTGATCGAAGTGATCGATATCGCGTGCGACGAATGTCCCGTCGGCGGGTACGAAGTAACGAACGCCTGCAGAGGGTGCCTTGCCCATCGTTGCGAGGACGCATGCCGGTTCGGCGCTATCACGTTCGACGAGCATCACGTTGCCCATATCGACAAGACGAAATGCAAGGAATGCGGCGCATGCTCTAAGGTTTGCCCCTATAACGCGATCCGCAACTATAAACGCCCGTGCGAGCTTGCCTGCAAGGTGAAAGCCATTTCCATGGGCGACGAGAAACAGGCTTGTATCGACAATTCGAAGTGCATTTCCTGCGGCGCGTGCGTGTATCAGTGTCCGTTCGGCGCGATCACCGATAAATCGTATATCGTAAACGCCGTAGATCTGATCAAGAAGAGCGAAAACAACACCAAGTATAAAGTGTTTGCCGTCGTTGCTCCGTCTATTTCCAGCCAGTTCAGCTATGCGAAGCTCGGGCAGGTGATCACGGGTCTGAAGGAGCTCGGGTTCCATACCGTGGTAGAGGCCGCGCTCGGCGCCGATATGGTTGCGCTTGCCGAATCGAAGGAGCTTGCGGAAAAAGGTTTCCTCACGAGTTCGTGTTGTCCGGCATTCGTTATGTTTATCGAAAAGAATTTCCCGAAAATGGTCGAGAATATTTCTCATAACTTCTCTCCCATGGGTGCGATCGCAAAATACCTGAAGGAAAACGAAGAACCTTGCAAAGTCGTGTTCATCGGACCCTGCACGGCAAAGAAGGCGGAAGTTCAGAGAGAAAAAGTGAAACCTTATGTAGACGTGGCTCTTACGTTCGAAGAGCTTCAGGCGCTGTTTGACAGTAAGGATATCGATATTACGACCCTTCCCGAAGGCGTGCTCGACAATGCGTCTTACTTCGGGCGTATCTTTGCAAGATGCGGCGGTTTGTCTGACGCCGTAAGCGAAGCCATGAAAGAACAGGGGATCAACGATTTCGAGCTGAAGCCCTGCGTGTGCGATGGCATCGACGAATGCAAGATCGCGCTGATGAAGAAGAGCAGAAACCTGACGGACGTCAACTTTATCGAAGGTATGGCGTGCATCGGCGGATGTATCGGCGGCGCGGGATGTCTGACTCACGGCGAAAAGAACAAAGCCGAAGTCGATAAATACGGCAAAGAGGCTTATGAAAAAACCATTAGAGACGCCGTTTCCGTTCTGAAGCAGAACGACTGACGGAAATGAAACAGGCTTGACGTTTGTTGTTAGCAAACGTCAAGCCTGTCTTTTGTTCGGATCGTCTCCCGTGTTCTCAGGTCAGATCGTAGGTTGTATAAACGGTTTCGGAAAGCATTTTCTGAAATTGTAAGAAACGCGTCGTTCTGCTTCCGTGAAGACCGTTTCGGTTGCGGAATACGAAAGCTTTACGGAATACGATTTTTGTAAGGGATCCCGACGTGTAAAAAAGGAAATAAAATTCCTCGCTGTTTCTTTCGCCCACACATCCGGGAAAATTGCCCGCATTGCCGTTCCGGTTGGCGGTGCAGGAGGAAAGATCAATCTCGTGCGTAGTACCGTTTCCGTCACGGTAAACGATCGAAGAGGAACCGTTTTTCGCTTTCGTGCGGTTAAAATATATAATATCCGTATCGTCGACAAGAATATAGTTGTTCGTAATCATCTTCTCCTCAGAATAGTAAAAGGCGGTCATCATAAGATGACCGCCTTTTTTATTGGTCGAGGTGACGGGACTTGAACCCACGGCCTCTTGGTCCCGAACCAAGCGCGCTACCAAACTGCGCTACACCTCGTTACGCAACGTACTATATTATACTACATTCCTTTTTGTTTTTCAAGTAAAATCGATCGGAAAACGGGAAATTTTTAAATTTTTTTGCTTGCTTAGGAAAATTACGATACCGCGGCGCCTGTCGGGGATTGCTTTTCCCGAAAAACGGAGCCGTTCGAAAAAAAGATCGGGAAAACCGCGATCTTTCGTTTCTGATTTTGACCGACGGCGATAAAAAAAAGTATCGGAGAGATCCGATACTTTTTTTGTTGGTGCCGCTGGTCGGGGTCGAACCGACACGGTATCGCTACCACGGGATTTTGAGTCCCGCGCGTCTGCCAATTCCACCACAGCGGCATAGCGAACGGTTTTAAAAATCGCTTGCGTTTTTCCGCAAAATGTGAGATAATAGTATTATCTTCAAATCGCTTAACTATAATAACATATCCTGATCAAAAAATCAAGGATTTTACTATCGAATATAAAGGAAATTTTTTATGGAGAAACTTGTACTGATCGACGGCAACAGTCTGATCAACCGCGCTTTTTATGCAACGCCGCCCATGTCCGCGAAAGACGGAACACCGACGAATGCCGTTTTCGCGTTCGTGAATATGCTTGTCAAGATGATCGGGGACGTTTCGCCTTCGTATATGCTTGTCGCGTTCGACCGGAAAGAGCCGACCTTCCGCCACCTGATGTACGGAGAGTACAAAGGCACGCGTAAACCGATGCCGGACGATCTCAGACCGCAGATCGACGTGATGAAAAAGCTTCTCGACGCGCTCGGGATCCGCCGTTATGAAAAAGCGGGGATCGAGGCTGACGATATCATCGGAAGCGCGGCAAAGAAATTCTCCGTTCCGACGGTGATCATTACGGGCGATAAGGATAGTTTTCAGCTGGTAGACGAGACGACGAGCGTTTATTTTACCCGCAGGGGGATTTCGGAACTCGACGTGTATTCCTACGAAAATTTTAAAGAAAAGACGGGGATCGAGCCGTTGCAGATCATCGATCTGAAAAGTATGATGGGGGATAATTCGGATAATATTCCGGGCATTGCCGGCGTCGGCGAGAAAACGGCGATCTCCCTGGTGCAGACTTACGGCACGCTGGAAAACATGTACGATCATATCGGCGAACTGAAAGGAAAACTGAAAGAAAAAGCGGAAAACTCCCGTGAGATCGCCTTTCTTTCCAAAAAACTCGCCACGATCGACACCTCGCAGGAGATTCCGTTTTCGCTCGGCGATCTGGCGTTTTCTTTTCCGTTCCCGTATTCGGCAAAAACCGCCTTTCTCGCTTACGATCTCAGAAGCCTTGTGAAACGGGAGGATATTTTCGCAGGAGAAGGAGAAAACGGAAAGACGGCAGAAAACAGGGAAAGCGAAGTGTTTCCCGAAACGGTCGAAGCGGAAGATCTGTCTTTGGCGAAAAATATCGACGGTAAAAAATTTGTCTACGTTTCCGACGAAAACGGCGTTCATGTTTACGACGGAAAGAAAGAATACTTTTTCCGCGTGCGGAAGGACTTTTTCGATCGCGGGTTCGGTTATGACGAGATCCTGCTCGCTATGAAAACCCTTTTCGAAAGAGAAGACAACCATGCCGTCGTATACGGGAAAAAGGATCTTCGTCACGAGATCGATCTTTTCGGTATCACACTTTGCGCAAAGGCGGACGATTGCGAGATCGAAAACTATCTTGCCGAATTCGACGGAAAACAGGAAACGGCAAAAGACCTTGCTTTTCGTCTCGGCATCGGTTGGGAATGTCCCGCATTTGCGCTTTTCCGCGTGCATGAAGAGCTTTCCGGAAAACTTGAAAGCGACGGAATGGGTTCTCTCTATCGGGATCTCGAGTTGCCGCTTGCGGACGTGCTGTACGAAATGGAAGTGAACGGATTCAAGATCGACGTGAACGCTCTCGACCGGATGTCGGCGGATTTCGGTGGAAGGATCAAAGTGCTTCTCGATAAGATCAGAGAGATCGCGGGGGAGCCGTTTAATCCGAACAGTCCGAAACAACTCGGCGTCGTTCTGTTTGAAAAACTCGGGCTGAAAGCCGGGAAAAAGACGAAAAGCGGGTATTCCACGAATGCGGACGTTCTCGAATCTCTGGAAGACGAGCATGAGATCGTTCCGATGATCCTCGAATATCGCAGACTTCAGAAACTGTACTCTACCTATATCGAGGGTTTTCGTCCGTTGATCGATAAAAAAACAGGTCTTGTTCATACCTGTTTCAATCAGACGCTCACGACGACGGGGCGGCTCTCATCCAAAGAACCGAATTTGCAGAATATTCCCGTGAGGGACAAAGAGGGAAAAGAGATCCGTAAACTGTTCGTTTCTTCCTTCGAAAACGGAAAGATCGTCGGCGCCGATTATTCGCAGATCGAATTACGGCTTCTTGCTCATTTCAGCGGTTGTAAGCCTCTGATCGACGCGTATCTTCACGGAGACGATATTCACGCTCTTACGGCTTCTCAGGTGTTCGGCGTGCCGCTTGACAGCGTTACTCCGGAGATGCGCCGCAACGCAAAAGCGGTGAATTTCGGTATTATTTACGGTATCTCCGATTTCGGTCTGGCGAAACAGCTGAAAATCTCTCCGAAAAAAGCGGGAGAATATATCAAAAAATATTTCGAAACCTATTCAAGCGTGAAGGAATATATGGATTCGAACGTAGCGTTTGCAAAAGAGCACGGTTTCGTAAAAACGATGCTCGGCAGAAAACGTATGATCCCCGAGATCAATTCCCCCAATTTCAACCTGCGTTCGTTCGGAGAGCGCGCCGCGATGAATATGCCGTTGCAGGGAACAGCGGCGGATATTATCAAAATTGCCATGCTCGGCGTTGCGAAACGGCTGAAAGAGGAAAAACTGAAATCAAAACTCATTTTGCAGGTGCATGACGAATTGCTTGTCGATACGGAGGCGGGCGAAGTCGAGCAGGTGAAAAAAATTCTGAAGGAAGAAATGGAAGGTGCGGCTTCGCTTTCCGTGCCGTTGACCGTGGAAACGGAATGCGGCGACAGGTGGTTCGATGCGAAATAACGGAATCGAGCTTCTTAGAGAATGCTCGGAAAAGGCGAAGAAAAACGGGAAAACGCTCGTTGCGGTGACGGGCGGGATCGGGAGCGGAAAATCGACTGCGATCGGAATTCTGTCTTCCTTCGGTTATCCTGTTTTCGGCGCAGACGAAACGTATCGCGAGCTTCTTCGCGACGAAGAATTTGTTTGCCTTGTGTCAGGCAAGGTCGGAGTAAAACCGGTCGAATGCGAAGGGAAACTTCTCCTCGACCGGAAAGCGATCTCGGAACTTGTGTTTCACGACGATAAGGCAAAGGAAAAACTCGAATCTGTTACGCATCCGGCGATCATGCGCAAAATGCTGCAAAACGCTTCCGCGGCAATAGGAAGCCTTGTTTTCTGCGAGGTTCCGCTGCTGTACGAAGGAGGATATCGGGATCTGTTTGATTTCGTGTTCATCGTGAAACGTCCGGATCGGGCGAGGTTTGCCGCCGTTGTTTCCCGGGACGGCAGAACGGAAGAGCAGGCGAGAAAAATCGCGTCGCGGCAATTCGATTACGAAGGGTTTAAAGGGGACGAAAGAACCTTCATCATCGAAAACGACGGAGACGTTCCTCAATTGACCGAAAAAATAGCAGAATGTTTAAAATATATCAAAACAGAAAAAAAGATAACCGAAAAAGATAAATAATATAAAAGACAAAACACGAAGCAATATGCTGATTGTTTTGTCTTTTAATTTTATTCGATACCTATCCGTTTTTTATGCGTGTTCAAATATTCTTTTCATTATCAGCGTTTCTATCCTTTTGATTGTTCCGATTTGAAAGTTCAGGTATACTCCGAATTGGTGTTTTATGTCGAACCTTTGTCGTTAATCAATATTTCTATAAGTTTTAATAATAATCTGAAGCGGGTAGTAAAATATGTTATCGGGGTAATCTGTTGTTTGTATGCAGACCGTGCGGAGGAAGAAGGGCAGAGACCGCCGTATTCCGATACGGAAAAAAAGACGAAAAAGAGGAATGACGGGTCGTTATGCTTGAAAATTCCGGGCATTCGTGATACAATAAAAGAACGAGTGTTTTCCGTATTCCGTTCTTCCGCGCGTACGAACAGAATGAACGGCGGAATAACGGATTTACGGAAAACGAAGACGTACCACAGAGGTATATATGCAGGATTATCTGGAAAAACTAAACGAAGAACAAATCGGACCCGTCATGCAGACGGAAGGCGCGGTATTGGTGATCGCGGGAGCGGGGAGCGGAAAGACCCGCGTTCTTACAAGTCGTATCACTCATCTTGTTTCCGATCTCGGCGTCGATCCCTACAACATACTTGCGATCACTTTTACGAATAAAGCCGCAGGAGAGATGAAGGAGAGAATCGCCGCCATGGTGGGAGACAGCGCGGAAAGAATGTGGGTTTGTACCATTCACTCCATGTGCGTCCGTATTCTGCGTGTTTGCGCGTCCTCTATCGGTTACGATCCCGATTTTTCCATTTATTCCGAGACTGATAAAGAAAAGGTTTTGAAAAGGATCATTGCGGGGCTTTCGCTCGAGGCGGACGAATATTTCAAAACGGTAAAAAATCTGATTTCGGCGAGAAAGAACAAGGATATGGATATCGAGGAATTTCAGGCGGAAAACAAACACATGAGAAATCTCGGAAATTACGTTAAGATCATGGAAGCGTATGAAGAAGAGCTGAAGAAATCGAACGCTTTCGATTTCGACGATCTGCTCATTAAAACCTATCATCTTCTTGCCGAAAATCGCGACGCCCTCGATAAATTCGCCGGCAGATTCCGCTATATCCACGTTGACGAGTTTCAGGATACGAACGTCGTTCAATATCAGATCGTAAAACTGCTGTCGAGCGAGCACGGAAACATTTTTGCCGTCGGCGACGACGATCAGAGCATTTACGGCTGGCGCGGCGCGGATATCAATAACATATTAGGATTCGAAAAGGATTTCAAGGGGGCGAAAGTCTTTAAGCTCGAACGCAATTATCGTTCTACGAAAAAGATCCTCGAACTTGCCAATACCATCATAGCAAACAACGAAAACCGTAAGAGCAAGGTTTTATGGACGGCGAACGACGACGGCGTGAAAGCAGAGCTGTACTGCGCGGATGACGAGGCGGGGGAAGCGCAGTATACCGCCATTCAGATCAAAACGCTCTTATCCCGCGGGTATAAGTATTCCGATTTTGCCGTTTTAATGCGGATCAACGCGCTTTCCCGTTCGTATGAACAGGAGTTTATGAAATACGGGATCCCGTGCAAAGTGTACGGCGGATTCAAATTCTTCGAGAGAAAGGAGATCAAGGATCTGACGGCGTATTTAAGGATCCTGTGTAACCCTCTCGATAACGAGGCGGTTCTCCGCGTGATCAACGTGCCGAAACGCGGGATCGGGGCAAAGTCGGTGGAAGCCCTTACGAACTACGCGACCGAAAACGGCTTTTCGGTGTTTGACGGCGTTTACGACGTCGCGTCGCTTCCCGTAAACGAAGGTGCGAAAAACAAAATAACAGGGTTTAAAAACGTACTGAAAGACCTGATCGTGGCAAAGGAAAACATGAGCCTTCCCGATCTCGTGAAAAAGGTGATCGACGATACCGACTTTATGTCCTGCTTTTCGGAGGATACTTCGGAAAACGAGGACAAGAAGAGAAACATCGACGAATTCCGCAACTCCGTGGAAGAATTTTACAAAGCAAACCCGGATGCGCCGTTGTCGGAATATCTCAATTCCGTAACGCTCAGTTCGGATACGGACGAGATCAACGAAGGGGAGTTCGTGACCCTCGCTACCGTTCACTCGGTGAAGGGGCTCGAATATCCCTGCGTATTCGTGTGCGGGCTCGATAAGGAGATTTTTCCCGTCGCGCGCGCCTACGATAATCCGTCCGATCTCGAGGAAGAGCGCAGGCTGATGTACGTAGCGATCACCCGAGCGGAAAAGAGATTATACTTCACAAGGGCGAAAAGCAGATTCCTGTACGGCTCGCGCAGACCGACCGCTCAGTCGGAATTTCTTGACGAGCTCGCGCCCGTTCTCGGCACGGTAAAGAAGAACAGCTATTATTCGCCGCGGGATAATTCCTATCGCCGTGACGACGATGACGAAGTGTACGGCAACGGCGCAAGAGGCGGTTCGTCATACGGCGGGCGTTCCTCTTACGGTTCCTTCGGTTCGTCTTACGGTTTTTCGGGTTCGGGGAGTTCGTACGGCGGAAGCGGGTATTCTCACGGAGATTCGGGATACGATCAATCGGGCGGGTACGGGTCGTCGTATGGGGGAAACGCGCCTTCGTACGGCGCGGGAAATTCAACCCGCCGGCAGACGAGCGGAGGGTATGCGTCCTCTTATCGTTCGGCTTGGGGTGGAAAGACTTCAAGTGCCGCAAGCGTGGCGAAATCGGGATCGCAGGGCGGTGCCGACGTGACGAAGATCCGTTCCGGCGTAAAGGTGCGCCATCGCAAATTCGGCGAAGGAACGGTGATCCAGACGAAAAATTCCGGCGGAGAACTGATCGCGGATATCGCGTTCAAGGGAGTCGGGATCAAGTCTCTCGTCGTGAGGCTCGCACCGATCGAAATCGTGAACGAATAACCGATCGCGTTACACATAAAACATACTAAAATATCAGAACATATCGCAAATTTTAAATAGTTTTACGGAGAATGACCATGGATAGAATGAGAGAGCTTGTCGATCTTCTGAACCGGTATGCGCACGAATATTACGTGCTCGATAATCCTTCCGTTCCGGACAGGGAATACGATCGATTGTATGACGAGCTTTTGCTGCTTGAAAGCGAGCGCGGGGAAAGGTACGAAGATTCGCCTACGAGAAGAGTCGGAGGGGAACCGATCTCCGCTTTTCGGAAACACAACCATATTTCCCGTCTTTATTCTCTCGATAAGGCGGTAACGGAAGAGCAGATCGCGGATTTTGACCGCCGGGTGCGGAAAATCGGCGATCCGACGTATACCGTAGAGTATAAATTCGACGGGCTTACCGTGTGCCTCACCTACGAAAACGGGAAATTCGTGCGGGCTACCACGCGGGGAAACGGCGTTACGGGAGAAGACGTTACGGCTCAGGTTTTAACGATAAAGTCATTCCCGATCACCATTCCCTACCGTGGCGTTCTCGAGGCTCAGGGCGAGGCTGTGATCCGTCTTTCTGTTCTTGAAAAATATAACAAAAATGCAGATGAACCCTTAAAAAATGCGCGTAATGCCGCGGCGGGCGCTATCCGCAATCTCGATCCGAAAGTGACTGAAAAACGCCACCCGGAAATCCTGTTTTACAACGTGAATTATATGAGCGAGGGGAAACTTTCCTCGCAGGAGGAGATCCTGTCGTTTTTAAGGGAAAATAAGTTTAAGGTATATCCTTTTCTCCGGGTCTGTAAAACGCTCGACGAAGTGAACGCCGCGATCGACGAGATCGAAGTGGATCGCAAGAAGATCGACGTGCTGACGGACGGTGCGGTGGTAAAGGTGAACGAAACCGCTCTTCGGGAAGAGCTCGGTTATACCGATAAGTTTCCACGCTGGGCGATCGCTTTCAAATTTGAGGCAGAAGAGGCTGAGACGACGGTGAAAGACGTGATCTGGCAGATCGGCAGAACCGGAAAGCTCACGCCGCTCGGTATTCTCGATCCCGTGGATCTCGGCGGCGCGACGGTTTCGAAGGCGACTTTGAACAATTACGGCGATATCCTTCGGAAAAAGGTGAACGTGGGGAGCACGGTCGTGATCAGAAGATCGAACGAAGTCATTCCCGAGATCCTTCGATCGACGGACGAAGGGAAAAGCGGAACGCCCGTCGAAAAACCGACGGTCTGTCCTTTCTGCAAAACCCCTCTCGTCGAGATCGGCGCAAACCTTTTCTGCCCGAACGACGATTGTACCCCGAGGATCGTGGCACGGTTTGCGAACTTTGCCTCGAAAGACGGCATGAATATCGACGGGTTTTCCGAAATGACGGCTTTCACCCTTCATTGCTCTTTGGGGTTGAAAAAATATTCCGATCTTTACAAATTGAAAAAAGAGGATCTGATCGACCTTGACGGATTTAAGGACAAAAAGGCGGATAATCTGATCCTTGCGATAGAAAAAAGCAAAAACGCACCTCTTGCGAATTTTATCTTCGCACTCGGGATCGACGGCGTGGGAAAGAAAACGGCAAAAGATCTTGCGGCGCATTTCAAAAGCGTGAAGGCGCTCGGGCTTGCCACAAAAGAGGAACTTGCCGACCTTCCGGACGTCGGAGAGATCATGGCGACGGATATCGGCGAATTTTTCAAAAAGGAAGAGAATATCGCCGAGATCAACGAGCTGTTCTCTCTCGGCGTTTCTCCCGTTTACGAGGAGAAGGCAAAGGAAGGATCGTTTGCGGGAGAAAAGGTCGTGCTTACCGGCACTCTTTCTTCTTATACGCGGGGCGAAGCGGGAAAACTGATCGAGTCTCTCGGGGGTGAAGTGCAGTCCTCGGTGACGAAAACAACGACGCTCGTCGTCGCCGGCGAAGCCGCGGGAAGCAAACTCGACAAGGCGAGAAAGCTCGGAATAAAAATTATCGGCGAAGATGAATTCAAAGCCCTGTTAAATCCTTGATATTTTTCGGATTTTGTGATAAAATAAAACGGAATAGCGGATCTATTACCGCCACGCGCGAAAAAAACCGGGTTTAAGGAACTTTTTCCTGTAAATTCGATTTTGCGGCCTGCCGGGCGGATACCGCTTTTCCCGAAAAGCGAAGGAGCAAGACGAAATGCGCAGCATGACAGGTTACGGGAAAGCCGTAACGGAAAAAAACGGAATCACGCTTACGGCGGAGCTGAAAACGGTGAACAACCGCTTTCTGGATCTCGTGCCGAAATACCCGCGCGCATTCGTTCCGCTGGACGATCTGATCCGTAAAACGGTTTCCTGCGGGATCCGCAGAGGGAGAGTCGAACTTTTCATCACCTATACCGATCTTTCCGAAAGCGGAAAGACGCTGATCGTTGACGAAAGCCTTGCCGGCAGATACGTTGCGGCGGCGAAAACGCTTTCCGAGAAATTCGGCGTGGAAAACGATATGACGGTCACTTCGCTGATGCGTTGTCCCGACGTGGTGACGGAAACGGTTGCCGAATCGGACGAAGATATGCTTGCGGAAATGGTGAAGGGTACGATCGGGAATGCGATCGAAGCCTTGAACCTCATGCGGGACGCCGAAGGGAAAAAACTGAAAGCGGATATTCTTTCCCGTGCATCCGTCGTGGAAGAACTCGCCGCGAAAATCGCGGAGCGCGCGCCGGATATCAAAGAGGAATACCGCAAAAAAATCGAAGAGCGTATGAAAGAGATTTTATCCGACGTGCGCTTCGACGAAGGAAGAATGTTGCAGGAAGTCGCTTTGTTTGCCGATAAAACGAATATCGACGAAGAACTTACCAGGCTGAAAAGTCACGTTTCTCAACTTCGCAAGATCTGTGAGGAAGAAACGGACGCCGGAAAGAAACTCGATTTCCTGATGCAGGAATTTAACCGCGAAACCAATACGATCTGTTCAAAGTCGAACGATATCGAAATCACGAGGGTCGCCCTCGCGCTGAAAAACGAGATCGAAAAGATGAGAGAGCAGGTGCAGAATATAGAATAAAAGGAGATAACAGATTATGATCAATTTTCCGCCTATCGACGAACTTGCCGATAAAGTAGGTTCCAAATACACCCTTTGCGTTATTGCGTCCAAACGCGCGAGACAGCTGATCGACCATGCTCAGAATCAGGGATACACCGATCTTCCGAGTAAGAACAAACCGCTGAGCGAAGCGGCTATGGAAATTTACGAGGGTAAAGTTACCGTTTCCAAGTATTGATTTTTTTTGAACGGAAAGAAATTTCCGTAAACGAAACGTGCGGCTTGATGCCGCAAAAAGGCTCAGCCTTTGCCGATCCTGCCCGTTTTTCGGGTGAACGGGGGTAAAAAGGTTGCGCTTTTTTCTTTTTTACGGGGTAAGATCAAAAAACAAAGGAGGGAGGTTTTCGTTATGATCGCGGAAGTGATCGTGGATATCGCGCACAGCGAAACGGACAGAGTGTTCGATTATATTGCCGAAGACGGCGGAATTTCCCTCGGCTCGCGCGTGGAAGTGCCTTTCGGCAGACAAACGAAAGAGGGATTTGTGATCGGGCTGAAAGAAACGTCCGGTCTTTCTTCCGACAGACTGAAAAAAATCATCCGCTGTCCGGACGAATTTCCCGTGATCGGAAAAGAGTGCCTCGAGCTCGCGCGGTTCGTAAAGGAAACCTATCACGTTCCGTTCGCTCTTGCCCTCAGACAGTTTATCCCCGCGGAACTTCGCGGCGGCAGGGTAAAGGAAAAAATCGTTCGTTTTGCCTCTCTGTCTTCCGAAAAATCGCCCGTCGCCATGGTGGCGGAACTGAGAAAAGGTTCTACGGCTCAGGCGAACGCCATCGGTTATCTTACGCAGGAAAAAAAGGCGAGGCTTTCCGAGCTGAACGAAAAATTCGGCAACCAGGCGATCAAAAAACTGATCGAAAGAAATTTCGTGATCGTAACGGACGAGCGGGCGAGCAGGATCCCTTACCGCGATCTCGTTCCCCGTTCGGAAGAAGTGGATCTGACGGACGAACAGGAAAAAGCGATCGCCGCCGTCGAAAACGCAAAACAGACGGTCGCTCTTCTGTTCGGCGTTACGGGAAGCGGAAAAACGGAAGTTTATCTTCGCCTGATCAACGCGGCGCTCGAAAAAGGAAAAACGGCGATCATGCTCGTGCCGGAGATCGCGCTCACCCCGCAGATGCTCCGCCAGCTCAGAGCGAGATTCGGAGACAGCGTGTCTATATTGCACAGCGGCTTGTCGGCAGGGGAGCGCTTCGACGAATGGTACCGTCTGAAAACGGGAGAGGCGAGGATCGCGATCGGCGCGAGAAGCGCGATTTTTGCTCCTCTTTCCGATCTCGGGATCGTCATCGTGGACGAAGAGCACGACGGCAGTTACGAGGCGGAAACGAGCCCCCGCTACAAAACGATCGACGTTGCGAAAAAGCGCGCGGAACTTTCCGGCTGTAAACTCGTACTCGGCAGCGCGACCCCTTCGATCGACAGTTACGACAGGGCGATCTCCGGAGAATACGCGCTTGCCGAAATGAAAAACAGGATCAACGGCAAAGCATTGCCGGAGTTTATCATCGCCGATATGCGGAAAGAAGTCCGCGCGGGAAACGAAAGCATTTTTTCTTCTTATCTGAAGTCGGAACTTGCCGCTTGTCTGAAAGAGGGCAATCAGGCGATCCTTTTTCTCAACCGCAGAGGGTATTCCCAACAGGTGATCTGCCGCGACTGCGGGTATGTCGCGAAATGCGAAAACTGCGACATTTCTTTAAACTATCATCGCGACGTGGGGCTTCTGAAATGCCATTACTGCGGCGCAACCTATCATAAACTTTCCGCCTGCCCGGAATGCGGATCGCTCAATTTAAGTTACAGCGGAACGGGAACGCAGCGCATCTGCGAAGATCTCGGAAAACTGTTTCCCAAAGCTAAGATCCTCAGAATGGATAACGATACCACGGCGAATAAAGAAGGGCATTTTAAAATTCTGAAAGAGTTTTCGGACAGGAAAGCCGATTTTCTCGTCGGTACGCAGATGGTGGCAAAGGGGCACGATTTTCCCGCCGTTACGTTGGTCGGTATTCTCGACGCGGATATGAGCCTGTATTTTTCCGATTATCGCAGCGGGGAAAGAACTTTCCAGCTGATCACGCAGGTAGCGGGAAGAAGCGGACGTGCGGACAGAAAAGGGAAAGTCGTTCTGCAAACGTATAATCCGGAAAACGACGTGATCGATTTTGCCGTGCGCTACGATTACAAAGGTTTTTTTGCCCGGGAAAAAGCGATCCGGAAATCGACGGGATTTCCGCCGTACGCCCTGATCCTCCGCGTGATGGTCGAGTCGGAAGAAGACGGTGCGGCAATGGAGACTTTGCGGCTTGTTTACGAAGATCTAAAACCGGTTTACGAGGCGAACAGAGAATGTTTTCTCTTCTTCAATAAAATGAAAAGCCCAGTGAAACGAATAAAAAACAAGTATCGCTATCAGGCGCTGATGCGGCTTTGCGGCGATTACGAAAAAATAAAAAACGAAATTTACGAGAGGAGTTTGTCGCATAAAACGCAGAAAACTCTCGTTTACGTAGAGGAAAACCCCTCGAGCCTGAGCTGAGGGGAAAGGAGAAATTCGATGGCTAAACTCAGAATTTTGCAGGTGGGAGAAGAGACCTTAAGAATGAAGTGCGACGAAGTCACTTCGTTCGATCTCAATTTAAGCACCTTGCTCAACAATATGAAAGAAACGTTGAAAGACGCGAAAGGGGCGGGGCTTGCCGCACCTCAGGTCGGCGTGACGAAGCGCGTTTTCGTCGTCGACGTGGACGAGGGGTATTTCGAATTTATCAATCCCGTGATCCTCGGGACTTCCGGTTCGCAGTACGGCGTGGAAGGGTGTCTTTCCGTAAAAGGGAAGTGGGGAGACGTGAAAAGACCGAGAAAGGTGACCGTAAAAGCATTCGACCGTTACGGAAAACCGTTTAAGATCGTGGCGAAAGATTTCTTTGCAAAGGCGATCTGTCACGAATACGATCACCTTGACGGGATATTGTATATCGACAAAGCGGATAATCTCAGGGAGGAAGAGTAACTTGAAAATCATTTTCATGGGCACGCCCGATTTTGCGGTGAAGCCGCTCGAAAGCCTTCTCTCTTCCGCAAGACACAAGGTCGTTGCCGTGGTAACGCAACCGGATAAGCCGGTCGGAAGAAAAGGCATTCTGACGCCGCCTCCGGTAAAAACGGTTGCGGAAAAAGCGGGCGTTCCCGTATACCAGTTTCCGAAAATCGGGGAAGGGCTCGAAACTCTGAAAGGGCTGCACGCCGATATCATGATCACCTGCGCATACGGGCAACTGATCCCGCAGAGCGTGATCGCGCTTTGTCCGCACGGGATCGTGAATATTCATGCGTCGCTGTTGCCGAAATACCGCGGCGCGGCGCCGATCCAGTACGCCGTGATAAACGGGGAGAAGGAAACGGGCGTTACGTTCATGAAAACGGACGTCGGTCTCGATACGGGAGACATGATCGCGAAATATCCGCTTGCGATTAAAAGCGGGGAGACTGCGGGCGAACTTTCCGATCGTCTGTCCTCTCTCGGAGCGGAGAAAGCGGAAGAGGTTTTAAATTCGATCGAAGAGGGAACAGCGGAATACGTAAAGCAGGACAATGCGATTGCGTCTCTCGTAAAAACAATCAAAAAAGAAGATTCTATCATCGATTTTACAAAAGATTCCGAAACGGTGTGTCACTTTGTTCTCGGAATGAATCCGAAGCCGGCGGCGCAATGTTTTCATAACGGAAAGATCATGAAAGTGTTCTATGCCGTTCCCGCGGAGGGCAAGGGCGAACCGGGCGAGGTACTGACCGCAAAGGGAAGACTTGTCGTAGCGTGCGGGAAGGGTGCGATCGAAATAACGGAATTGCAGGAAGAGGGAGGAAAGAGAATGAGTGCAAAAGATTTTCTTTCCGGACGTAAGATCGCCGTCGGCGAAAGGTTGATTTCCTGCTTATGATCGATATTTTTTACGACAGTTACCGCGTTCTGACCAAAGTTTATTCCGAAGGCGCGTTTCTGAAACAGGCACTTTCGGATACCTTTATCGAAGAAAAGAACAGAGCGCATACGACGAAGATCTGCTACGGCGTTCTCGACCGTGATATCGCCCTCGATTACGATATGAACTATCTGTGCGACAAACGACCGAAACTTGCCGTCAGAACGGTCCTTAAGATTGCAATGTATTCTTTAAAATATCTGAGATCCGCTCCGTACTGCGTCTGCGACAATGCGGTAGAGCTTTTGAAAAAGCTCGGAAAGGGGGGAACGGCAGGTTTCGCGAACGCCTTTCTCAGAAAGTATTTAAAAACGGAAATTCCTTTACCTGCCTATAAATTTGAAAGGTTTTCCGTTACGTGGTCTTATCCGTTATTCGCTGTGAAGCGACTGATAAAAGATTACGGCGAAGAAATTGCGTCCCGCATTGCGGAAGAGGGAAAGGAAAGAACGCTCGTGCGGTTTTTTCCGAGAACGGACGGGGAGAAATACCTTGCCGACCGAAGGTGGGAATTTGAGAAAACGCCTTTTGAAAACTGTTTCTTCGTTCGCGGTTTCAAGCGGAACGAAGACTACGACCGCGGCGTTTATACCTTTCAGTCGATCGGAAGCGCGGCGATCGTCGATGCCGTGATCGACGGGAAAGACAGATCTTCCGAAACGATTCTCGACGCATGCGCGGCACCGGGCGGAAAGAGCATTGCGCTGTCGTTTGCGTTTTCTTCCGTTACGGCGTGCGAACTTCATGCGCACCGCGTGAATCTGATCGGAGAATACGTCTCCCGCACGGGGCGCGAAAACGTGACGGCGTTGCAGGCGGATTCCTCATCTTTCCGCGAGGAATTCGAAAGTAAATTCGACGTCGTTTTAACCGACGTTCCCTGTTCCGGATTCGGGGTCGTGTCCGACAATCCCGATATCAAAAGAAACCGCACGGACGCAGACGTTACGGAACTGACGAAACTGCAGTTGTCCGTTCTCGAAAACTGTTCCCGCTACGTGAAACCGGGCGGAGAGCTGGTGTATTCCACCTGTTCGGTATTCCGCGCGGAAAACGACGGGGTGGCGGAAGCCTTTTTAAGAGAGCACGAAGCTTTTGAAGAGATCCCTTGCGAAAGTCCGCTTGCGCACCTTCGTTTCGGGCACGGTATGACGTTTCTTCCCTATCTGTCGGAGGGCGCGGGCTTTTACGTTTGTAAATTCAGGCGAAAACAATGAAAGAGATTTTACAGGATTATTCCGAAGAACAACTGAAAACCCTCCTTGCGGAATACGGCGAAAAACCTTTCCGCGCGGGGCAGATCTTCCGCGGGCTCGCCTCCGGGAAGAGTATTTCCGAACTGACCGAACTGAGCCTTGCTTTCCGGGAAAAACTGAAGGAGCGATTTGCGGACGAAGCGGTAAAGATCGTCGGCGAAAAGGTTTCGAAGATCGACGGTACGGTGAAATACCTTTTTGCCTTAAGCGACGGTAACGTGATCGAAGGGGTGCTGATGAAATATAAATACGGCAACACGCAGTGCGTTTCCACGCAGGTCGGGTGCCGTATGGGGTGCGCGTTCTGCGCGTCCGGCATCGGCGGATTGGTCAGAAACCTTACGGCGGGGGAGATCGCCTCCGAGATCTACGCCGTAAATCGCGTGCTCGGCGGAACGACGGAAAAACGTCAGGTGACGAACGTTGTGATGATGGGCAGCGGAGAACCGCTCGACAACTATGATAACAGCATACGCTTTATTCGCAATCTTTCGGCAAAAAACGGGCTGAACGTCAGTCCGCGCAACGTCAGCCTTTCTACGTGCGGGCTCGTGTCCGCGATCGACAAGCTTTCCCTGGAAGGTCTTGACGTCAATCTGACCGTTTCTCTCCACAATCCTTTCGACGAGAAGAGAAAAGAGCTGATGCCGATCGCGAATAAATATAAAGTTGCCGAAATATTAGACGCCTGTTCCCGCTATTTCGATAAGACGGGCAGACGGTATATTTTCGAATATTCCCTTGTGAAAGGACAGAACGACGGCAAAGATTGCGCCGACGAGCTGATCCGCCTTCTGCGGGGAAGACCGTGCCACGTAAATCTGATCCGCCTGAACGCCGTAAAGGAGAAACACCTGGAAGCGACTTCCGATAAGGACGCTTACCGTTTTCTCGGTCTGCTCGAAAAAGGCGGACTTTCCGCCACGGTGAGAAGACAGATCGGCGTGGATATCGACGGAGCCTGCGGGCAACTGAGAAGAAAATTTCTGAACGGTGAGGTGGAATTTGAAGGGCAGAATCGTTAAGGTCGGCGGAGGCAGGTTTTCCGTGATGACGGAAACGGGGGTAGCGGAGTACTCGGCGAAAGGTTCCCTGAAGATCAAAGGGGAGGGGCTCGTGACGGGCGATATCGCAGAGATCGAAAACGGGGTCGTGATCGGTACGGAAAGAAGAAAGAACAGGCTTTTTCGTCCGAACGTGTGCAACGTCGACGTGGTGAATATCGTCGTCGGCGATCCTCCGAAGCCCGATTTCTATCTCGTGGATAAAATGATATCGAAATGTTTTTTCGAAAACATTCCCTGCGTTATCACGGTAAACAAGATCGATCTCGGTGAAGAGAATAAGCGGAAGATCCTCGAAAACTATGAAAAAGCCGTCGAAAAGATCTTTTTCGTTTCCGCACTCGATGGGGAAGGGATCGACGATCTTACGGAATATCTGAAAGGAAAACTCGTCGTTTTCACCGGGCAGTCCGCCGTGGGAAAAACGTCCCTTTGCAACAGGTTGTTCGGCGGAAGCAGAAGGGTCGGAGACGTAAGCGAAAAAACAAAACGGGGCAGGCAGACTACGACTTCCTGCGAGATCGTCCGTTCGGGTGATCTTATCGTCGCCGATACGCCCGGATTTACTTCGATCGACTGCGATCTCCTGCCGGAAGATCTTCCTCACTCGTATCCCGAGTTCGAGCCATGGCTCGGGCTGTGCCGTTTTAAAGACTGCAAACACGAAAAAGAACCCGGGTGCCGCGTTGCGGAAGAGGTCGCGAAAGGGAATATCTGCAACGAACGGTATCGCAGATATCTTGAAATTTTAAAAGAGAGCAGACAAAACGCCGCTGCGAACAAAAACAGATAAATGCCGTTTTGCCAGCGAAAAACGCGGAAGCGGTAAAAGGACAAGAAAAAATGAACGATAGATCTTTAAGAAAAAACGATGGAAAAATGCTGATCGCGCCGTCCGTATTGTCGGCTGATTTTTCGAGAACGGGAGAAGAGATCCGATCGGCGGAAGAGGGCGGTGCGGATATGATCCACCTCGACGTGATGGACGGCGTATTCGTACCGAATATTACCTTCGGGATCAAAATGGTCGCCGATCTCCGCAAAGTGACGAAGCTTCCGCTCGATTGTCATCTGATGATCGTTTCTCCCGAAAAATACGTGAAGAAATTTGCCGAAGCGGGCGCCGATTACATTACGGTGCATTACGAGGCGTGCGGAGAAAACACCGGGGAAACGCTGAAACTTATTTCTTCCTGCGGAGCGAAGTGCGGACTTGTGATCAATCCGGATACCGCCTGCGAGAAGATCGAGAAGTATATTCCTCTTTGCGACATGGTTCTCGTTATGAGCGTTTTCCCCGGGTTCGGCGGGCAGAAATTTATTCCTTCGGTTCTTGAAAAAACTAAAAAAATCAAAGAATATATCTTAAAAAATAATCTGAATTGCATTGTGGAGATCGACGGCGGCATCAATGAAGAAACGGTGAAACTCGCAAAGGCGAACGGTGTGGACGTCTGCGTTGCGGGCAGCAGCGTTTTCGGCAAAGAAGATCGCAAAGCCGCGATCGAAGCGTTAAAGGTTTAACGTGAAAGAAGACAATCGTTTGAAAACGGCTCTTGTGTTTCTCGGCGGAGAAGAATACGAGGGAGAGATCGATTTTAAAGGGAAATTCGTGATCGCTTGCGACAAAGCATACGATTTCGTGAAGAAAAAAGGGATCACGCCCGACCTTGTTCTCGGCGATTTCGATTCTTTGGGGTATGTACCCGAAAACGCCGAAGTATATCCGAAAGAAAAGGATTACACCGATTTCGAACTTGCGATCGAAGATATGAAAAAACTCGGGATCTCCCGCGCGGTCGTCTATTGCGGCGGCGGAGGAAGAGAAGATCATTTCCTTGCGAATACCGGCATCGCCGTCCGTGCGTACGAAGAAGGGATTTTTATTGAATTTATCACGAATTATTCAAGGTTTTTCATTGCGGAGAATCGCGTTGTCGTTCCTGCCCGCAAGGGTACGACGATATCGGTGATCCCCCTTTTTAAAGCGAAGATAACGAAAAGCGAAAATCTTAAGTATCCCTATCGCAACGTTTCGTTCGGGTTCGATTCTTCTCTCGGAATTTCGAACGTCGCCCTGGAAGATAATCCCTCTCTCGAGATCTCGGAAGGGAAGGTTTTTATACTGATCGACAACGGCAGGGAGGTTTGAATTTATGAAAATGAAACCGTTTGATATTGCGGTCGCCGTCATGTTTGCCGCGATCACTTTTGCCGTCGCTTTTCTTTCCCGTTCTCTTAATCTTGCCGAGAAGGCAACGGAGATCGCGGGCGGATACGGATTTCACCTGATCGCGGCGATGTGCGTTTTTCTCGTTGTGTGCATTTCCGTTGCGGGCGGCGCCGCGATCCGGCAGAGCCTTGGGGTAAGAGGGAGCCGCGCTATGCGAATCACCGCCGCGGAAAGAAAAAAACTTTGCGGCGAAAATCCGGGCGCATATTTCCGGAAGGTCAGAAGATCTTACTTCGACAGGCTTCTCGCTTACGTCATTATCTTGCTTTTTTGCGCTTACTGCTGGCTGTTCTTTTCGGTGTCTCTCTTTAAAAGCGTTCTTTCCTTTTTTATCTGTATCGTTCCCGTTATCTTTTTTGTTTATCCGTTTTATCGCATGGTCGCCTTTCCGAAATCGGGGGAGCCGATCCCGGAAGAGATCGTTCTGAACGGCGATGCGTATCCTGCTTTCCGCGATCTTACCGAACGGGCAAAGGAGAAAGCGGGATATCGGGGGAAAGTCGTCGTGTATGCGGCGCCCGAATTCGGCACGTTCAGCGAGAAGGCGCACGGTGAGATCAGGATCGGGCTCGGTCTGTTGCTGGTCGAACTGCTTTCGGAAGAAGAGACCTGCGCGCTCATCGCGCGGGAGATCGTTTACGAAACGGACAGAAGGGTGAAAAGGCTGAATTTTTACATGGAGAAGTTTTCGCTCGCGCCGCAGTTCGGTTTTTCTTTTTTCAGAAATCTGTTTGCCGTTACGAACGCTTCGGTAAGACCGGACGAATTCCCGGACAGGAGCATACTCGAATGCGAGGCGGAAAGAGCGACGGACGAAAAGATCGCGCGGACGGATCTTGCTTCCGCTTTTTCCCGATCGTTGAAAAAGTTCGAGCTCGCAATAAAATACAGAAACGACGAACGATGCGATTACCGCACGCTCGAATACGAAGCGGACGGTTCGGTCAACCCGTATTACTTCAGTAAATACCGCGAACGTTTTCTTCTCGCTTACGCAAAATACGGCAAACAGTGGGAAGAGGAGATCGGGAAACGCGAAGTCGACGAGTTTGAATCGACGCCGCCGTATTCCGTACGGATCCGCACTCTCGGCACGGGTGATCCCGACGTTTCCTTTCTCGATCCTCGTCCGGAAGAGATCGGAGCGATGGAAGGGAAATTCGATCGCATGTTTGCCGAAATAGTGAAAACAAACGAACAGGGGATCGCCGAATACGAGGAGATGAAAAGACTCCGGATCCGCTACGAGACGCACCCGGAGGAATTTAAGGAAAGGTTCGATCTTCTTTCCGTCGCGATGGCATATCGTTCTTCGGCGGAACCGGAAAAGGCGGAGGAGATCTATCGCGAACTGATCGGGCGGGGAGACGATTCCTACGAGCTCGCTTTCGAATACGGAACGCTGCTGCTTTCGATGCGTAACGACGAGGGGCTTATCTATCTTCGCCGCGCGATGGAAAACGCGAATTATACCGAACGCGTCGGAGAGTTTGTTTCCGGATATCTGAAGGCTATGGGAAAAACGAAGGAACTTGCCGCCTTCCGGGACGAATATTATAAAAAGCAGAGCGAAAACGCACGGAACGAAGAACTGTCTTTAAAACGAGGGTTATCTCCGACTACTTTTCCGAAAGAAGATCTGAAGGCGGTGATCGCCCGCGCCGGAGAGGACGACAACGTTACCGAACTTTACGCGGCGGACGGCAGATCGGATTCTGGTAAAATCATTTACGTATTTGCCTTCCGCGTAAGAAATAAAGAGGAAGACGCGGTCGGGGAATCGTTCGGAAAACTGTTCTCCCTTCTCGATAACGAGTTCGGCGATTACGAAACCTATCTCGTTCCTCTCGACAGGCAGGAGTTCTACTTCAAAAAGATATATAAAGTAAAAAACGCGCTTGTTTACGAGAGAAAATAAGGCGATGCGTGTTTCTTCGTCTCATGCCGTGCAAGAATAATACGAACCTTGCCCGGCATCCTTCGGAACGAAAGAAAAGATTTTTCGGCAAAAACGAAAAAACGCTTGCTTTAAGATAGCGGTTAGGGTATAATAATAACGCAAGTATAATGGTAAAGGTTCGGCGAAAAACGCCGTTCCGGAGGAGAAAATTTATGAAAAGATTTGCTAAGGTATTTGTTTCGGCGATCCTTCTCGTCGTGACCGCCTTCACGTTTGCGGCATGCGTTCCTTCGTCTTACGACAAGGCTGCTTCCAAAATGCAGGATGCGGGTTACACCGTTGCCGGATCCACTTACGATAAAACGGACGCCGGTGCGGTAGGTTCTTTTGTTGCGACGAAAGTGTCTCTTTCCAATATCGGAAGTTCGAGCGCGATCACCGCAACCCCTTACTCTTCTTCCAAAGAAGCGAAAGCCGCTTACGATAAGCTGAAGAGCGAGGACAACAAAGAAAATCTGAAACAGAAAGGCAAGTGGGTTTACTTCGGTTCTTCGGAAGCGATCAAAGCCTTTGAAAAGTAAAACGGATAAAAAAATACGATCGGATAATCCGATCGTTTTTTTTGGTCATTTTTCGGTCATTTTTTGATCCTTCTGAGATCCTCTCCTTTGATCTCGAGAAAAACCGTATTTCTTTTTTCGTTGAAACGGGAGAGCACGCGGTCTCCGTAACGATCGAGAAGCCCGTTCTGCGAAAGGTTGGTCGTAACGATGTACGGTCTTCCTTTATCCGATCGCTGCGATACGACGAGCAGGAGATATTCTTCGGTCACGTTTTTGTATTTCGGTTCTGTTCCGAGATCGTCGATCACAAGCAGGTCGCAATCGACGAGAAGATTGAGGTAAAAACTCTTTTCTTCCGGTTCGGCGAGGTGGTATTTCAAAAGAACGGAATTGAAATCGACCGCGGAGAGAAAAAGAACGTTTTTGTTTTCTTTTTCCGCAGTATCCGCGATCGCGCCGGCAAGATAGCTTTTTCCCGTGCCGACCGCGCCCGTTATGATCAGGTTTTTCGAGCCTTCGCCGAGCGATTCCGCGTAGGCTTTCATTTTCGGGTAAAGTTTCGCGAATCCGTTTTTATCGGCATAGCTCGCCCCGTCGAAAGAGGGGAGTTTCGGCGAGGTGATCCCGAGGGCGGTGAGCGCGGCTTTTTTCGCAAGCGTATAAAAACAGCGGCAGCGGTTACCTTCTTCCGTCCATCCGCTGTCATGGCAGATCGGGCAGGAATAAGAGGGGATGAGATCCGATTCTCTCAGCCCGAGCGCGGCGAGGCGTTTTTCCCTCTTCGCGCCGAAAACGGCAATTCGCTCTTTTGCTTCCGCAAGCGCATTTTCGTTTTTTTCGTAACGGGCTTTGCCCGCGTCGAACCGGGCGGAATTCAACGCGTTCGTCGCCGCCAGATATTCCGGATCGCCGTCGGCATATTCTTCCGCGGCGCGCGCCTTGCTTTCGGCGTTTTTACGCCTTGTTTCGTATTCCGCGTTGATTATTCTCAGAAGTTCTGTGTTTACGATCATAATTCCTCCCGTATAAATTCGTAAAGTGTATGTCTGATCCTCCGAAAAACAGAAGGGAACAGGTTATAAGTCGATGTCGTCGATATCGTCGATGAGAGCGTCGAGCTCCTCCGTCGTGTAGTTTTTGGAACGGAATCCGCCGCCGCTTTGTGCGGACGGAGCGCGCGTTTTGCCGATCTTGTCGGGCGAAAACACGTTGTCCGATTTCCATGCGGAAAGCACGGCGTTCACGTAGGGGATCGGGTTGTTTTTGCCTGCCGTCAGGCGGAAAGCCTCTTCGATCATCTCGTCCGAGAAATTCCAGCTCCGCCACGTCTTCAGGTTCGTTCTGTCCCATTCGGCGATCTTTCTGTCGATGCCGGCAAGAGAGAGAAGTTTGCGGATAAACTCGTCGTCCGCGGAGTTCGCTTTCATATACTGCGCAATGGAAGGAAGGGTCACGAGCCCGTTTTTATAAAGTTTTTCGATCAGAAGGTTCATATCTTCCAGCGTGCGCCTGTTTTTACGGAAACAGTAATTTGCAAGGAAAAGCAGGGTTTCGCCGTCGTAGCCGCGGTTTGTCCACGGCAGGATATAGTTGTCGACCACGGGGTCGATCACTTCCACGTATACGGAGAGAGAGCGATCCACGTTTCTCGCGAGTTCCGTCAGCTTGCTTCTCGTCGCATAGTATTCCCCGATCTCCTTTTTCGAGGTTTTCTTTGCCGCAAACAAAGCGGCAAGCTCCCGGTCGAGCTTCGCCATGCTCTTCGCTTTGCTCAGTTTCGCCGCGGCGGCGATATCGGACGGGGAGAAAGCGTAATCCTTGATCCACTTATCGTAGAGAGCAACGTCTTCCACCTCGGCTTTCTTCGTCGGCGAAACGATCTTGAGGATCTCTCCGATCTCTCCCGAGCGAAGATTATAGTCGCTGAGTTCTTTTTCGATCTTTGCGGGTGTGGTAAGACCGCGGTTGGCGAAATCTTCCGCGACTTTCAGAATGTATCGGAAACCGATCGAAGTCCCCTTTAAATCGACGCAGTATTTCACGATCATAAGCAGGGCTTCCGGGCGGATGGAATAGTTTTCCATCAGCGTAAAATACGCCGAATATTCGTTGGTCGTGATCATTCTGTCGGGAATGAGGATCTGCAGCGATTTGTTGAATTGCGTATATTTTTCGGCGTTCGGTTTTCTGCGCGAAATGGGTTCGACGGGGAGATACCGGACGATCAGGGGATCTTCCGACAACACGTTTACCAGACCGAATTCCTCCCAGAAACGGAAACAGTCGGCAACGGTCGCTTTGTCCATGCCGAGAGTCCCGGAAAAAACGTCGGGGGAAACGTCTTCTCCCGAAGCGCACAGATAAAGCCCGTAAAGATAGACCTTCACGCTGTCTCCCGTGGCCTCGGGCAGGTAAGAACGTATGAATTTATTGTCGACCGAAGTCGAATTTTTTCCGTTGCACTCGTCGGAAAAAGAACAGAATGACATAATATCTCCGTCCGGCACCGTCCCTCCGCCTGAAAGGTTTTTCCCGTTCTGCCTGCAAGGCTTTGTTTTTGCGGGAAGAGGACGGATCGTACGCCGCTGTATTAAGTGATTTAATCTTATTACATTTTGCCGAAAAAATCAAGATTTCCGAAAGGGAAAACGGAAAAATTCATGAAAATTTGAGAAAAAGCGAAAATTATCCCTCAGAACTCTCGCAATATTTTTTTAAAAGGTGTATAATGAATAAGAATAATGCTGCGGGTTATCTTACGCGCGCCTGCGCCGAAAGCGAGGGCGTCGGTTACGAGGGATCTTTTTCCGCTATACCGCGTAAAACCTGCCCGGGCGAGATCTTTGTCCGACATCAGGAGTGCCGATGATTCAGTTTTCGAAATTTTATACCCCCGTATCCCTGTGGGACGGGTTCGACGCCGACCTTCCCCTTCAGCCGACGAAGCTGAGCGAGATGAGATACGACTCGATCTATTACGGCGAATATTGCTTTTCCGGCAGAAAGACGAAAAAGGGCAGAGTTCGCATTTACGGAGCGCTCGTCGTTCCGGACGACGGGAACAAGCACGACGCCGTGCTGTTTATTCACGATATCTCCGAACGTTTCGATTACGACGCGATCAACGAATACGTGAAACTCGGCTATGCCGTTTTGACCGTCGATCTGTACGGGAGAAGGGAAGGTTGCGAGCATTATACCGTATATCCGGAAGACGTTTCTTACGCCAATTACGAAACGCGCGGCAGAGCGATGGACTACGTGGATCGCAGCGCGAAAGAAACGAGCTGGTACGAATGGGTCGCCGTCGAAAAATATGCTCTTCGTTTTCTGAGAAGTCTGGATAACGTCGGACGGATCGGTATATTGTCGGTAAAAAACGGCGCAAACATCGCATGGCAACTTGCGGCGACGGAAGACGATATTTCGGCAAGCGTTATGATGTTCGGCGCGGGCTGGGCGGCATATCACGGGATCCCGCGTTATTCCGAGAAAGATATCGACATGGATGAGGAGAGAAGAAAATTCATCGCCGCGGTCGACGCGCATGCCTATGCCCAATACGCAAAGTGCCCAATCCTTTATCTTTCCTCCACCAACAATGCGAATTTCGACTGCGACCGTGCATGCGACACCCTTTCGAGGATCAATCCGCAGACGAAATACTATTTTAATTTCGCTCCGTCGTACGGCGTTTATCTCGATACCTACTGTAAAAAAGACATCGAACTCTTTTACGACTATTATCTGCGCGACGGGAAAGAAATTTTCCCCGCCTGTCCGGACGTAACGGCGGAACAGGACGGCAACTATCTTACGCTCACGCTGAAATTCGACGAATCGCAGAAAGTCGCGGAATGCAAACTCTACGTAAACGAAGGCGTGATCGAGCCTGCTCTCAGAAACTGGTACGCGTGCGAAGAGACGGCGTCTTCGGAGGGGGAGAAAAAATTCGAATATCTGATCGGCGGCAATGCGAAACAGATCTTCGCGTTTGCGGTCGTGAGATATCAAAGCGGTTTTTCCGTCAGCTCCCGGATCGTCTGCAAAAAGATCGGGGAAGTTGTCTCCCGCAGGGCGAACATCATTTATTCGAGCCGCAACGGTCTCGAAGGGATCGCCTTTTACGATAAAAACGCCACGGATAAAAACATCTTCGTTTCTCCGTCCGAGTTTATCCAGCTCGTGGAGGGACCGGGCGGCATTTACGGCGCTTATTCGCAGTGCGGGCTTATTTCGTATAAATTCGGCGAACCCGGTTGTTCGTTCAACGAAAATTCCATATTGAAAACGGACGTTTACTGTGCGGAATTCTGCGTGCTTCGCCTCGTTCTGATGGCGAAAACGGAAAACGGGATCGGCGAGTTTTCATATGTGACGGAGATCAAACTGCGTAATATCTGGCAGAACGTGATCGTGAACGCCGTCGATTTCAAAACGGCGGACGGCATGGGGATCCGAAAATTCGAGAACGTTTTCGCGCTCCGGATCGAATCGGACAGCAAGTTTGCCGTCAATAATATTCTATTGATCTGAAGGGGCTGGCAAAGAATGAGCGAAATTACTTTCGACAGATCTCTCCTTCTCGGACAGAAAAAAAACGACCGCGCGGACAGAATGCTTGACGTGCTTCTTACCGTCGTGCTCGTTCTGCTGGTGTTCGTGTTGTTTGTAAAGGTCTTCTGGTTCGAGCCTGTCACGGTCGACGGAAAATCGATGAACATGACGATCGAGGACGGAGATCTGCTCGTGATGGACAAACTTTCCTCTTATTCTTACGGCGACATCGTGATCGTAAAAATAAGCGAAAACACGAATTACGTGAAGCGGATCATCGGTATGCCGGGAGACACGATCAGAAACGACGAACAGGGCAGGGTGCACAGAATTTCGTCGGACGGTACGGAAACGATCCTGGACGAGCCTTACGCTTATTTCGATCCCGAACTCGGGAACGGTACCTATCTCAGGGGAACGGGTCTTTTTTCCTACACTCTGGCGGACGACGAAATTTTCGTCATGGGAGACAACCGCTACCACAGCCAGGACGGGCGAGCGCTCGGACCGATGAAAACTTCCGCCGTGATGGGCGTCGTGCATCAGTGGGTCGTGGATCAGCGTTATCGGCTGCAATGGCTTTACAAATACATCTGAAAATCGCGGCGGGCTTCGCTTTCGGAGAAAACGGAAGGAAGAACGGCGATCGGAGAAAAATATGACGAATTTATACGAAGACGGCGATTACGAAAACGCCTTAAAGCAAAAAAACAGGATGAAACTCATCTATTTCATCGTGCTCGGGATCGGGCTTGCCGCATGCGCTGCGGTATATGTGCTCTTTCTGCAACTTCCGTACCAGTCGACGGATGCGATCAAGGGACAGAAGAATCTGTATCTCTTTCTCGAAGGACTGTTCTCCTTTCTGATCGCAGCGTTTTCTTTCGTGTTCCTCGGGATCCCTTTCAAACGGGCGAGTGCGTATTACGGACTTTTAAACGATATCCGCACGGGGCAGAAACAGAAAAACATGAGCACTTTTTTATCGAACGAAGAAGATATCGAAACGGTCAGAAACGTTGATTTCCGGGTGATGATCGTGCTGGAGTGGTCGGATAAAACGCAGGAATATATGCGCCGCCACGTGCTTGTCGATAAAGAAAAACCGATGCCGGAGCTCAATAACGGAGATATTATTACTTACGTTACGCACGCGAACGTTCTTCTTTCTTACGGGTTAAAATCGGAAGAAGACGTTTTCGAGGCGTTCGAGGAAGATAAAAAACATTGATCTATTGAAAAGGAGAAAACGACTATGCCGATGAAAAGAAGCGAAGTAAAAGAAGAGTATAAGTGGAAGATGACGGACATATTTTCTTCCCAGGAAGAGTTTGACAAGCTTTTTGCCGAAGTGTCCGAAAAAATCGATTTCGGTAAGTACGAAGGAAAACTTTCCGACAAGAAAACACTTCTGAAATGCCTGAAGGAAATGGACGAAACGGAGACCTCTCTCGAAAAAATGGACGTGTATGCGTATATGCTGAAAGACCTCGATACGAGGGATTCTTCCGCGGCTGCGCTTTTGTCCAGAGTGGAGAATCTCCTTGTTCGTTATTCTTCCGGCGTTTCTTTTATTACGCCGGAACTGACGGCGCTTCCCGACGAAACGCTGAAAGAGATCATCGCGGATCCCGATTTTTCTGATTACGATTATATGCTTTCCTGCCTGCTCAAAGAAAAACCGCACGTGCTTTCCAAGGAATGCGAAAACCTTCTCGCGCTCGGCGGGCAGGTGTTCAGCGGTTTTCACGATATCTTCTCCATGATCAACAATGCGGATCTTCCGTTCCCGGAGATCGAAGTGGACGGGAAAAAGGTCACTGTGTCTCACGGTATGTACGGCGTGCTTTTGCAGTCGGAAAACAGAGCGGTGAGAGAAAAGGCGTTCAAAGCGTACTATAAAGCGTTCATTTCCCTGATCAATACCATTTCCGCGACTTATATCGGCAACGTGAATACGGACGTATACCTCGCGCGCGCCCGCAAATACGGAAGTTGTCTCGAAAAGGCTCTTTCGCAGGAGGACGTGGAACCCGCCGTTTACGAAAATCTTCTCGAAAGCGTGGAAGAAGGGCTTCCCGTGCTTCATCGTTATATAAAGGACAGAAAGGATATTCTCGGCGTAGAGGAACTTCATATGTACGACGTTTACACGCCGCTCGTCGAAAATACGGATATCAGTCTTTCCTATGAAGAGGCTTTTAAACTCGTAAAGAAAGGACTTGCTCCTTTGGGCGAGGAATACGGAAAACTTCTTCAGAGAGCGCATGACGAAGGCTGGATCGACGTGGAAGAAACGGAAGGGAAGAGAAGCGGCGCATACAGCATCGACGTTTACGGTATGCCGCACCCCTACGTGCTTCTGAATTATCAGAAAACCAGTCACGACGTGTTTACCATCGCGCACGAACTCGGGCATTCCATGCACTCCTATCATTCGGACAAGTATCAGCCGAAGGCGAAAGCGAGCTACAAGATCTTTGTGGCGGAAGTCGCTTCGACGGTGAACGAAGTTCTTCTTCTGAAATACCTCCTTAAAAATTCGGATGACAAAAAGCTGAAGAAATACCTTTGCTCTTACTATATGGATATGATCCGCACCACGCTTTTCCGTCAGACGATGTTTGCGGAATTCGAATATCTCGCGCACGACGCTGCGGAGAAGGGCGTTCCGCTCACGAAAGATTACCTGAACGGAAAATATCTTGAACTCAACAAAAAGTATTACGGCAACGATATCGTTTCCGACGATGAGATCGCATACGAATGGGCGCGTATTCCTCATTTCTACACATCCTTCTACGTATATAAGTACGCGACGGGTATCATCAGCGCGATCAGCATCGCCGAGAGGATCTATCAGGAAGGAAAGCCTGCGGTAGACGATTATTTCAGATTCCTTTCTTCCGGCGGATCGGACAGCCCCGTGAATCTTCTCAAGCTTGCCGGCGTGGATCTCACGAAGAAGGACGCCTTCAAGCGGGCTATGGATTCTTTCCGTTCCACGCTTGACGAATTTGAGAATCTGTGATCGGTCCCGTAAAACGTAATTATCTAAAAAAACGCAGATAAAATCTTATAAAAGGAAGATTATTATGCCTCGTGCGAACGGCAATGAAATGCCACATAACATAGAAGCGGAACAAGCCGTTCTCGGTTCGATCCTGATCGACGGCGAGTTGCAGGGCGACATTATACCAAGCCTTAAAGAAAGCGATTTCTATCCGGAATCGCACAAGCTGATTTTCGAAGCGATGGTTTCGATCAATGCGAAAAACCAGCCGGTCGACCTCGTGACGCTTGCGGACGCTCTCGAAAAAAATTCGACGCTTGAGCGGGCGGGCGGGATCGATTATTTGTCCGATCTCACGAGGATCACCCCTTCTTCGGCGAACTACAGATACTATCTCGATATTGTACAGAGAGACGGTACGCTCCGGAAGCTGATACGCGCGGCGCAGAATATCATTACCGAATGTCGCGATTCGGACAATCAGAGGGAATCTCTTGCTTTTGCCGAAAAGAGCGTTTACGATATCTCCGAGCAGCAGGATAAGAGCAATCTCGAAAACATTACGACAAAACTTGAGGGTATTCTCGGTAAATTCGAAAGTATTCAGAAAGATAAAAATTTCGTTCAGGGGTTGAAAACGGGTTTTACCGGGCTTGACAATCTTACGAACGGGTTACACAAAGGAAATCTCGTCATTCTCGCGGCGAGACCGTCCATCGGTAAAACGACGCTCGCGATGAACATCGTGGAAAACGTCGCTATCAAGGAAAACGCCGTTTGCGCCGTGTTTGCCCTCGAAATGACGAAGGAAGAACTTGCGCAGAGGATGCTTTGCTCGGTCGCAAACGTTTCGGGTCAGGACGCATTGAAGGCGAAATTGCAGGAAGAGGACTGGGAAAAACTCTGGGCGGCGAGCAATGTGCTCCGCAATACGAAGATTTTTGTGGACGATACTTCCATGACGACTTGTCCCGAGATCCTCTCCAAATGTCGCAGGCTTAAAAGCACACAGGGGAAACTCGATCTCATCGTGGTCGACCATATTCAGTTGATGAACGCCGTAAAGCAGAGCGATTCGAGGCAACAGGAAGTGACGGAGATCTCCCGAAGCCTGAAAATGATCGCAAAGGAACTCGATGTTCCCGTACTCGCGCTTTCTCAGCTTTCCCGTATGATCACGTCGAGAAAAGGGCAGAGACCTCAGCTTTCCGACCTGCGCGAATCGGGCGCGATCGAACAGGACGCCGATATCGTTATGTTCATTCACCGTCCGGACAAAGCGGCGGAAGAAAAAGAGATCGAACAGGGCAAGGTGAAGAAGAACGTTGCGGAGATCATTCTTGCGAAGAACAGAGCCGGGCAGTGCGATTCTTTCGAACTTCTCTTTAAAGGCGAACAGTCGAAATTTATCAATATGCCGGCGAGTTATATCGACGATTCTCAGATCCCCGGCGGAAACCGCCGTCGCGAGAAAGAATATCCGGCAGACGAACCCGCCGAACCGCAGGACGATTTCGTGCCCGTTCCGCCGGAAGAATCGGAAAACATCGACGATATTTTCGGCTGAGAATATGGTGGCGGGCAGAAACGATCATGAATACGGAAGTTTTAAAAATCAACGATAGATCCTTGGATCTTGCAAGGAATTACATTTTAAAGAACGAGCTTGTCGGCTTTCCCACGGAAACGGTTTACGGGCTCGGAGCGATCGCTTATTCCGACGAGGCGGTAAAGAAGATCTACGAGGCGAAGGGCAGACCTGCCGACAATCCTCTGATCGTCCACGTGCATAAAGATTACGACGTGGAAAAACTTGTGTGCGTCGATCACGACTACGTTTATAAACTGCGGGAAGCGTTTCTTCCCGGGCCGTTGACGATGGTTTACAGGAGCAAAGGGCTGATCAGTCCCGTCGCTACCTGCGGGCTCGACACCGTAGGGATCCGCATCCCGTCTCATCCGGGGGCGCAGGAGTTTCTGAAAGCCGTGAACGTGCCCGTTGCGGCGCCTTCGGCTAACGTTTCCAAACACACGAGCCCCGTTACGGCATGGCACGTGTATGAAGACCTGAACGGAAAGATCCCTTTGATTCTCGACGGCGGGCAGTGCACGGGCGGTATCGAAAGCACCGTTCTCGACGTGACGACGGATACGCCGATCATATTGCGAAGCGGGCTCGTTACGGCGGATATGATTACGAAAGTGGTAGGGAAATGCCTTTATTCCGCAAATAAACCGACGGATAAGATACGCGCCCCCGGAATGAAATATCGCCATTACTGCCCGAAATGCGAAACGGCGTTATTTGAAAGATCCGATATCGCAAAAGCGCAGGCTTTATACGACGAATCCCTTGCCGAGGGCAAAAAACCTTATTTCATGTGCGACGAAGAGATGGCGGAAAAAGTAAACGGAAACATTCTGTCTCTCGGAAAAACGGCGGAAGAGATCGCTTTTCATCTTTACGACAAGCTGCACGAGGCGGAAGAAAAAGCCGATATCGTCATTGCGTTCGTTGTGGATACGGGAAGCGACGTAGACGTCGGCGTGATGAACAGGCTTTCGAAAGCATGCAAAAAAATCGACTGAAAAACTCAAGATAAAATAACGAATTTTAAAATGTTTTATGCGTTGTGCAATCGTTTTTTACGCGCGGCGCGAGGAGAATAAAATGAAAATCGCTGTCGGATGCGACCATGCGGGGATCCACCTGAAACCCTTGCTGATCGATTACTTGGAAAAGAACGGGATCGGTTATACCGATTTCGGAACCAAAACGGAAGATTCCTGCAACTATGCGGAATACGGAGCGAAAGTGGCGGAGGAAGTTGCCGCGGGCAATTACGACTTCGGCATTCTGATCTGCGGAACGGGGATCGGCATGAGTATCGTCGCGAATAAGGTGCCTGGGATCCGCTGCGCGCATTGTACGGACGAGTTTTCCGCACGCGCCACGAGAATGCACAACGACGCGAACGTTCTCGCCTGCGGTGAAAGGATCACGGGTCCCGGCGTGTTTCTCGATATCGTGAAGGCTTTTCTCTCAACTCCGTTCGAGGGGGGAAGACACCTTGCGAGGATCGCGAAGATCACCGAAACGGAAGAAAAATATTCCGTGAAGAAGTAAGCGGAACCAAAAAGCCGTATCCGGTCGAAACTTTTTTCGGATCGGTGCGATACCAACGAATCGGATAACGGTGTCCGGGGGCACCCGGATCTTTCATCATTTAAATAAGGATAACAAAGGAGTTACTTATGGGAAATTTACACGTATTGAATCATCCGCTCATTCAGCACAAAGTGTCTATGATGAGAATGACGACGACAAGCACAAAAGATTTCAGAGCGCTTGCGGAAGAGATCTCTCTTCTGATGGCATACGAAGTCACGAGAGACCTTCCCCTGAAGGAAGAGGAGATCGAAACTCCTATCTGCCGCACGAAAGCCAATTTCGTTGCGGGAAGAAGCATCGGGGTCGTTCCCATCCTTCGCGCGGGGCTCGGTATGGTGAACGGTATCCTGACCCTCGTTCCCAATGCGAAAGTGGGGCATATCGGTTTGTATCGCGATCCGAACACCCATAAACCGGTCGAATATTACTGCAAACTTCCCGTGGACGCCGATCAGAGAACGCTTATCGTGGTAGACCCGATGCTCGCGACGGGCGGCAGCGCGGTGGCTGCGATCCGTTTTCTGAAAGATCGCGGATGCAAAGATATCAAGCTGATGAACCTGATCGCGGCTCCGGAAGGGGTGAAGGCGGTCATGGCGGCGCACCCGGACGTCGATATCTACGTTGCGGCGCTGGACGAGAAGCTCAACGAAAACGCCTATATCGTTCCCGGACTCGGCGATGCCGGAGACAGGCTGTTCGGTACGAAATAATCGTCGGAAATCCGTTTGTTTTTCGGTGAGCGAAAAAAGGATCCGGAAACATCAATTCAAGGGGCAAAACATGAATCAGAAAATCAAAAAAGCAGTTATTCCCGTGGCGGGTTACGGCACGAGGTTTTTACCTTTCACCAAAGCCGTTCCGAAGCCGCTTCTTCCCATTCTCAATAAGCCGGCATTGCAGATCATTTCCGAAGAAGTGGTAAAAAGCGGCATCACCGATATTCTGTTTATCGTAGGATACAAAAAGGACGTGTTGGAAAGCCATTTCCTTCCCGCGCCGGAACTTGAAAAAATGCTGACCGAAAAGGGAAAAACCGATTACCTGAAGGAAATCAGATATCCCGAAACGATGGCGAATTTCACCTTCAAAATCCAGACGGAACAGAACGGCACGGCGAGCGCGATCGGGCTTGCGGAGGAATTTACCGCGGGCGAACCCTTTGCCGTTCTCTTCGGAGACGACGTGATGTACAATGCCGGCAGACCGGTCATCGGTCAGCTGTGCGACGTTTACGAAAAATACGGTAAAACGGTGATCGGATGCAAGCGCGTCAGTATGGACGTGATCTCCAAATACGCTTCCATCGAATACGACAAAGTCGAGGAAGACAACGTTTTCCGCATGACGAAAGTGACGGAAAAACCGAAGAGGGAGGAAGCGAAGAGCGATCTTGCCCCTTTAGGCAGATACGTATGTTCTCCCGATATTTTCGATATCATCCGCGGGCTGAAAACGGGCGCGAACGGGGAGTATCAGTTTACCGACGCCCTTGATATCCAGTCGAGACAGTCGGGCGCGCTCGCGTACGTGTTCGAAGGGACCCGTTACGACATGGGCGACCGTCTCGGTTATCTGAAGGCGAATATCGAATACGGGCTCAGAGACGATGAGCTCGGAAGCAAGCTGAAAGAATACCTGAAAGAACTGATCGCGGACTGAAACTTATCAAAGTTTCTGCCGCGAAGGTCGGAAGGCAGGCGGAATATCCGTCGGCGTTTCTTCTCAATATTGTGAAATATGGATAATAACGTTAAGTATACGAGAGGGCTTTACCAGGCGATTCAGAACGCCCAGGTGGTCTCCCAAAAATTCAAACTCGATTACGTGGGAACGGAAGAAGTCATGTACGGATTGTTAAGCCTTCCGAACTGCGAGGCGTGCAAGTGCCTGCAGAAGTTTTCGGTCAACCGTTCCAACTATTTCCCCTATCTGCAGAAAACTTTCGCGACGAATTACGTCCTCGGCGATTTTACTCCAAGGGCGAAAAGCGTGATCAACGAAGCGGAAACCATCGCGTATTCGGCGAAGGTCGGCTACGTTTCCACGGAGCACCTTCTCCTTGCCATTTTAAGAACGAGAGATTGCCAGGCGACGAATATTCTTCGCAAAATGTCGATCGATTTCGACGGTTTACAGGCGGAAGTTTCGGATAAGGTTTTTATCGAAACAGCCATCGCCGGCGACGGGGATCTTCATCCGGGCGACGCGAAAGAGGAATATCCTTCCCCGAGCATTTCGGATGACAGCCCGATCTCGAAATTCGGCTATGATCTGACGAAAAAGGCGAGAGAGGGAAGGCTCGATCCCGTGATCGGCAGAGCGAAAGAGATCGAAAGGATCATTCAGTCGCTGTCGCGGAGAACGAAAAACAGCCCCGTGCTCGTGGGCGAACCGGGCGTCGGAAAAAGCGCTGTCGTGGAAGGGCTTGCTCTCGAGATCGTGAAAGGGAGCGTTCCGGAAACCCTGAGGGATAAAATTATTTTCTCTCTCGATCTTTCCGGGCTTCTTGCCGGTTCGAAATATCGCGGAGAGTTTGAAGAAAGGTTCAAAAACGCCATCGATTACGTCGTGAAAGAGGGAAATATTATCCTTTTTATCGACGAGATCCACAATATCATAGGGGCGGGCAGTACGGGAGACAGCAGCCTCGATATCGCCGAGATGTTAAAGCCGATGCTTGCCCGCGGCGAAATTCAGACGATCGGCGCGACCACGCTCGACGAATACCGGAAGTATATCGAAACGGATCCCGCGCTCGAAAGGCGTTTTCAGCCCATTCTGGTGGAGGCGCCGGATACGGAAAGCGCGATCGCCATTCTGAAGGGCGTAAAGGATAAATACGAAGCGCACCATAAAGTGATCATTACCGACGACGCGATACGCGCCGCCGTCACGTTGTCCGACCGCTATATCACGGACAGAAATCTGCCGGACAAAGCCATCGATATCATCGACGAAGCCGCGGCGAAGGCAAAACTCAAGTTTTGCTACACGCCGCAGGTGTATTCCGAAAAGAAGAACGAGCAAAGATCGCTCATTCAGGAGAGAAATTATCTTCGGTCGATCGGCGATTCGAAATCGGTGGACGAACTCAACGAAAAGATATTCAAAATCAACGACGAACTCGACGAGATCGACGATCGTATGCTGGAGATCCGCAGCTCTTCCACGCCGTCGATCGGCGAGAAAGAAGTTGCGGAAGTCGTTTCCGAATGGACGAAGATCCCGCTGACGAAGATCGGCGGAGACGAAATGCAGAAACTCGCCGACCTCGAGGACGATCTGAAAGAGCGCGTGATCGGGCAGGACGCCGCCGTTTCCGCCGTTGCGAGGGCGATCAAACGGGCGCGGGCGTGTATCAAAGATCCGAACAGACCGATCGGTTCGTTTATCTTCGTGGGACCGACGGGCGTCGGGAAAACGGAGCTTTCGAAAGCGCTCGCGAACGTCGTATTCGGCGATCTGGACAATCTGATTCGAATCGACATGAGCGAGTACATGGATAAAAATTCGGTGTCGAAACTCGTCGGCGCGCCCCCGGGATACGTGGGGTACGAAGAGGCGGGACAGCTGACCGACCGCGTGCGGAGAAAACCTTATTCCGTCGTGCTGTTCGACGAGATCGAAAAAGCCGATCCCGAGATCTTTAACCTGATGTTGCAGATCCTCGACGAAGGGAGACTGACGGACAACAAGGGGAAACTCGTAAATTTCAGAAACACGATCATCATTTTAACGTCCAACGTGGGCGCTTCTCTCGTGAATCAGAAACCGTCCTTCGGTTTTGCTCCGGACGACGAGGAAGACGACGAGTTGAAGGATACGATCTACGAGGCGTTGAAGAAGAAGTTTTCACCCGAGTTTTTAAACCGTCTGGACGACATTATCGTTTTCCGTAAACTTTCCCGGGAAGATTGCTCCCGCATTGCGGATATTCTGCACGAAAAGCTGAAAAAACGTCTTCTCGAACAGAATATTTATTTAACGATCGCCGCCAGCGCGGAAGACGTTGTTTTAAACGACGGTTACGACGAAGTATACGGGGCGAGACCGTTGCGCCGCGCCATTCAGCGGGATATCGAGGATATGCTGTCTGAAGAGATCATTTCGGGCAGGATCGCCGGCGGCGATACGATCACCGTATATGCGGACAACGGAAAAATCGGATATATCAAAAAGTAAAAATGGAAATCGGAATTTCAACCGCATCTCTTTTCATGCGGCAGTATAACGAAGACGCGTTGACTACGCTGGATGGGCTGGACGCCCGCGTATGCGAGATCTTTCTCGAAACCTTTCGGGAATATAAACCGGAATACGGGGAATTGTTAAAGAGCAGGCTCGGAGGGCTTCGCGTGCATTCTTTGCACACGCTGACGTTGAATTTCGAACCGGAACTATTTTCCGTCAACCCGCGCGGGCGGGAAGACGCGGAAGAATGGTTTAAAAGCGTGCTTTCGGTCGGAAAGCTTCTCGGCGCGACCGATTATACGATGCACGGAAAGGCGCGCATCAAGCGCAACCTGAATTACGACGATTACGGATCGATCGGCAGGCGCCTGCAAGCCCTTTGCGAACTTGCGGAAGGGTACGGCGTCCGCCTTTGTCTCGAAAACGTGGATTGGGCTTATTATAATCATCCGGGCTTTTTTCGCGAGGTGAAAAAATACGCGCCCGATCTTCGCGCCGTATTCGACGTGAAGCAGGCAAGGCTTAGCGGACATCCTTACGAAGAGTATCTTGCGGACATGGCAGGGAATATCGATACCGTTCATCTGTCCGACGTGGACGCGTCCGGGAAGATCCGTCTTCCCGGCAGAGGTACTTTCGATTTCGAAAAACTGTTCGGAAGGTTGAGCGACGTCGGTTTTTCGGGCGATATGCTGATCGAGGTGTACACCAACGACTACGGAGACGTTTCCGAATTTACGGAAAGTCTCGCATATTTAAGAGATCTTAAAAAGAAAGTTTTCGGTTGAAACGAAAATCGTTTCGCCGTGAATATTGCCGCCTTTGTCGCGGCAGGCTTAGGCAAGCCGAAGGAGAAAAAATGGCTAAGAGATACAATAACGGCGCGTGGAAAAAATCCATGGCGCTCAGACTGGACTACAATAACATGATGGCGGAATTCGTGGGCGAAAAAGAGGGTTTTACCGCAAAAGATCTTTCGCAGATGAAATCTTCCGCTTTTGAAGCGTTCGATAAAGTGCAGAGCGCGCGCGGGCAGGGGTGGCTCGGTTGGATGGATCTTCCGTTCGATCAGGCGGAGATCGTGGCGGACGTCAACGCCACGGCGAAGGCGATCCGCAAAAGCGCGAAAAATTTTGTCGTGCTCGGCATCGGCGGTTCGGCGCTCGGTCCCATCGCGGTATTTCAGGCGCTTTGCCACCTGCATTATAACGATCTTCCCGCCAAGGTGAGAAAGGGCCCGAAGTTCTACGTGGAAGATAACGTGGATCCCGAGAGAATGGCGGCTCTGCTCGACGTGATCGATCCCGCGGAAACGGTTTTCAACGTGATCACGAAGAGCGGCGCGACGTCCGAAACGATGACGCAGTATCTCATTATTTACGATCTTTTGAAGCAGAAACTCGGCGACAAGGCGAACGAACATATCATCGCGACAACGTCTTCCGCAAAAGGAAATCTGATCAGGCTTGCCCGGAAAGAAGGGTTTAAAACGTTTACCATTCCGGACGGCGTAGGCGGAAGATTCTCCGAGCTCAGTCCCGTCGGACTTCTTCCCGCGGCGGTTCTCGGGATCGATATCGCCGAAATGCTCGCCGGCGCGGCTTATACGGACAAGATCTGCAAAAATCGCAGTATGACGAAGAATCCCGCGCTCATCAATGCGGCGTTGCAGGTAGCGGCGATGAAAAAAGGTAAGAATATATCCGTTATGATGCCGTATAGCGACGGGCTTAAGTATTTTGCCGATTGGTATTGTCAGATCTGGGCGGAGAGTCTCGGAAAAGAAGTCGATAACGACGGCAATTACGTTTATGCCGGGCAGACTCCCGTAAAATCTCTCGGCGTGACCGACCAGCACAGCCAGGTGCAGCTTTATACCGAAGGCCCGTTCGATAAAGTCGTTACCTTCCTTGCCGTAGGGAATTATCGCAAAGAAGTCGTTATTTCCGAAGGTTGCGAAGATATTCCGGACGTTCATTTCCTCTGCGGACACACGATGAACGAGTTGATCGACGCCGAAAGAAGAGCGACGGAATATGCGCTCACGGTAAAGGGAAGACTGAACCACACGATCGTTCTTCCCGAGATCAACGCTTTCACGATCGGCGAACTGATTTATTATTTCGAAATGGAAACGGCGTTTGCGGGTGAGATGCTTCACGTAAACACCTATAATCAACCCGGGGTAGAAAACGGTAAAAACGCCACGTACGCCCTTCTCGGCAGAAAGGGTTACGAAGAGAAAAAAGCGGAGCTTGACGCTGCGCCTGCAAAAAAAGAAGCCTATATCGTTGAATAAAAGCACAAAAGAGAGAAAATGTAGAGTTTTCTCTCTTTTATTGTGAAAATCTCGGGTAATTTTTTGCTTTTCTATTGAAAAAAGATGGAAAATAGTGTATAATAGAATCATAAAAAAACAAGGCGGAATCGCTTGTTTCGCAGGTCGGTCTCATTCCCGATCCGCGCGTGCGACCCCGCGGAGAAAACATGAAAGACGATTTATCCGCTTATCTTTTTCATCAGGGAACGAATTACAAAGCCTATGAGTATTTCGGTTCGCATATCGCCGAATGCGACGGCGTCGGCGGCGTGGTGTTCCGCGTGTGGGCGCCTGCCGCGATCTCCGTTTCCGTCGTAGGGGATTTCAACGACTGGAACGAGACTTCTCATCCTATGCGGCGCGAAGAGGACGGTGAGATATTCTCTCTGTTTATTCCCGGGCTGAAGCAGTACGACGCTTATAAATACGCCGTGAAGTCGGAAGGAAAAACGGTTCTGAAAGCAGATCCCTACGCTTTTCATGCGGAAACGCCGCCGGCGAGCGCCTCCAAGGTGTACGATCTTTCCGGATACCGATGGAAGGACGGCGCCTATATGGCTGCCCGCGGAAAAACGAACGTTCACAATCGTCCGATGAATATATACGAGCTGAATCTCGCGTCTTTTAGGCGCAAAGAGAACGGCGACTACGTTTCCTATCTCGAGGACGTCGATGAAATCGTTCCGTACGTCAAGGCGCACGGATATAATTTTGTGGAACTGATGCCGGTGACCGAGTATCCCTTCGACGGGTCGTGGGGGTATCAGGTGACGGGGTATTACGCCGTTTCCTCCCGTTTCGGCACGCCGAAAGATTTTATGGCTCTGATAGACGCTTTTCATGCGGCGGGGATCGGCGTGATCATAGACTGGGTGCCCGCCCATTTCCCGAAGGACGAATTCGGCTTGTTTGAATTTGACGGCGGTCCTCTTTACGAAAATCACGGGTGGGATCGGATCGAACACAAGAGCTGGGGAACGAGACGGTTCGATTACGGCAGAACGGAAGTTCAGTCTTTTCTTGTTTCGAGTGCGAATTTCTTTTTCGAAGTATACCATGCGGACGGGCTTCGCGTGGACGCGGTCGCTTCGATGCTCTATCTCGATTACGATAAGAAACCGGGCGAGTGGCTTCCTAACCAATACGGAGACAATAAAAATCTCGAAGCGATCGCTTTTATCAAAAAATTGAACGAGGCGGTACACGAAATTACGCCGGACGCGATCATGATCGCGGAGGAATCGACCGCGTATCCCTACGTTACGCGCCCCGTAAAAGAAGGAGGGCTCGGGTTCGATTTCAAGTGGAATATGGGCTGGATGAACGACGTTCTCTCCTACGTCGAAACAGACCCTTACTTCCGCCGCTATGATCACAACAAACTTACTTTCTCGATGATGTACGCTTTTTCCGAACATTACATTCTTCCTGTTTCGCACGACGAAGTCGTTCACGGGAAAAAATCGCTTTTAAACAAGCAATACGGGGAATATGCGGATAAATTTGCGGGAGACCGCGCGTTTGCCGGCTATATGCTTGCGCACCCCGGGAAAAAACTCATGTTTATGGGGGCGGAATTCGGACAGTTCAAAGAATGGGATTACAAAGAAGGTCTCGAGTTTTTCCTGAAAGACTATCCTTTGCACGCCGCACTCGATCGGTTTTATACCGATCTCAACAAGTTTTATTTGTCGAACCCCGCCTTGTACGGAGATGACGACGGGTGGGACGGTTTCGAATGGCTTGCCGCGGACGATAAGGACGATAATATCGTTGCGTTTATCAGACGATATAACGGAGAAGAGATTGTGGCGATCGTCAGTTTCAGCGGGGCAGACAAAGAATACCGCCTCGGGATCGGCGAAGGTACTTACGAAGTGGTTTTTCGTTCGGACAAAAAGATATACGGCGGCGAAGAAAAAACAAAAAAGAGAGTGTATAAAACGGAAAGGGTTCCTTCCCACGGGAAAGCCCGTTCGATCGGGATATTCATGCCGAAACTTTCGTTTGTCTATCTGAAACGGAAGTAATTCGTTACAGGTCAAACGGGAGAAAACAAACAGAGAATCGGAAAACGCCTTTTTCGGCGATCAATATATGATGGATCGGCTTTTCGGAAGAAAAGCCCGGAGGATGTTATGAAAAAGAAAAAAGAATGCGTGGCAATGTTGCTCGCGGGAGGACAAGGAAGCCGGCTTTATGCGCTTACCAACAAGATTGCGAAGCCTGCCGTTCCGTTCGGAGGAAAATACCGGATCATCGATTTTCCTCTTTCGAACTGCATCAATTCGGGGATCGATACGGTCGGCGTGCTGACCCAGTATCAGCCGCTCGTGCTGAACGACTATATCGGGAACGGAGAACCGTGGGATCTCGACCGTACTTACGGCGGTGTACATATCCTTTCCCCCTATCAGGCGAAAAGCGGTTCGGAATGGTTTAAGGGGACGGCGAACGCCATCTATCAGAACCTCTCCTTTATCAGGCAATATGATCCCGCGTACGTTCTGATCCTTTCCGGCGACCATATTTATAAAATGGATTATGCCAGGATGATCGAGCGGCACAAACAGACGGGCGCAGCCTGTACGATTGCCGCGATCCGCGTTCCGTTATCCGACGCTTCAAGGTTCGGGATCCTGAACACGGACGAAGAAGGAACGATCTATCAGTTTGAAGAAAAACCGAAACAGCCGAAAAGCGATCTCGCCTCGATGGGCATCTACGTGTTTTCCGCAGATAAGCTTTACCGCTATCTCGAGGAAGACGAAAAAGACCCTGCCAGCCAGAAAGATTTCGGGAAAAACGTTCTTCCCGCCATGCTCGCTGCGGGCGAAAAGATGGTTTCTTATCTTTTCAACGGGTATTGGAGAGACGTGGGAACGATCTCTTCTCTGTACGAATCGAATATGGATCTGCTCGGCGAATCGCCGAAATTCGATATTTCGGACGAAGCGTGGAGAATACGTTCCCGCAATCCGATCGCGCCGCCTCAGTTTATCGGCGAACACGGGAGGACGGTCAATTCGTTGATCGCTTCTGGCTGTGAGATCGACGGAACGGTCGAAAACTGTATTCTTTCGAACAACGTGACCGTTAAAACGGGGGCTGTGGTAAAAAATTCCATCGTGTTCAGCGGAACGGTGATCGGCGAAGGCAGCGTGATCGAAAATTCCATTGTGGACGAAAACGTTTCCGTCGGCAAGGCGTGCAGAATAGGAGAATGTAAAGATAAAACAAAGAAAATAGCCGTTTTAGGTAGAGATATATCCGTTTCAGACCATTCCGTTATTCCTGATGGAGCCATGGTCGACTGCGACGTGAAAGGGGGAGAGCAATGAACGCGTTAGGACTTATTTTTTCAAATATACATGACGGAAACATTCCGGAGCTTACGATAAAACGCACGATCGCTTCCGTTCCGTTCTGCGGAAGATATCGCCTGATCGATTTTGCCCTTTCCAATATGGTGAATTCGGGGATCGACAAAGTGGGCGTTATCACGAAGAGCAACTATCAGTCTCTTATGGATCACCTCGGCAGCGGTAAAGACTGGGATCTCGCGCGGCACTACGGCGGTTTGTATATTCTTCCTCCCTTCGGCGCGCATGAGAACAATTCTCTTTACACGACCCGGCTCGAGGCGTTGAAAAACGTGATCGGTTTTCTTTCGAAATCGACGGAAGATTACGTTGTGATGAGCGACTCCGATATGGTGTGCAGCGTGGACTTAGGAGAAGTCGTGAAACGTCACGTCGAGAAAAATGCGGATATCACGATGGTTTACGTAACGAAGAGCAGAAAAGAAGTGGACGGAAACTCCAACACCTATCTTGCCCTCGAGGAGGACGGCAGGGTAAAAGAGCTTGCCTTCGAATCGAAAAGACAGACGGTGAACTTATACACGAACATTTGCGTGATAAGTCGCGTTCTTCTGATCTCTCTGATCGGAGAAGCGGTCGCTCACGGTAAAACGCATTTTCAGAAAGAGGTCGTTATGCCCGGTTTGAAAAGCCTGCGCGTTTACGGATATCTTCTCGAAGGGTATTATGCCGAGATTACCTCTATGCAGAAATACTACGAGGAAAATATGCGCTTCCTGAGTTCCGAGGTCAGAAATGCGGTTTTCCGCAAATCGAACGTTTATACGAAGGTAAAGGATTCCACGCCGACCGAATACGGCGAAAACGCGGTGGTGAAAAACTCGCTGATCGCCGACGGATGCAAGATCGAGGGAGAGGTTTATAACAGCGTTATCTTCCGCGGCGTGAAAGTGGGCAGAGGCACCGTGATACGGAATTCCGTCGTGATGCAGAACACGATCACGGGGGAAAACGTGACGTTAAACTGCATTATTACCGATAAAAACGTGGTCATCCGCGACCGAAGGAATCTTTCCGGTTGCGAGACGCATCCTTTCTATATCTCGAAAGGAACGGTTATTTAAAGAAACGGTAATTTAAAAAATCGAAAGGATAAGTTAAATAACGGAGGGTAGTAAATTGAAGAAAAACAACACGGAAGAAACAAATATTGCAACAAAACAAAAACAACCGAAAACGGTAAATAAAATCGCAAAACAGGATAAAATATTAAAGGTCGATTCAAAAGCGGAAGAAACGAAGAAAAAGACGACGAAAAAGGCGGCTGTCAAAGAAAAATCCGTTCCTTGCGGGGCGGAAGAAAAAGTCGCCGCGCCGGAGATCGGGATCTCTTTTCTTCAGTCCGTGCTTTTCGTTGCGTCCGAAGCAAATCCGTTTGCGGGGACGGGCGGTCTTGCCGACGTGATAGGCTCTCTTCCCAAGGCGCTTGCGGTAAACGGAAATTACGATATCCGCGTTGCGATCCCGCTGTATGGGGATATCGATCCGTCTTTCCGCGCGAATTTTAAGTTCGAAGGGAACTTCAACGTTCCCGTCGCGTGGAGAAATCAGTACTGCGGGCTTTTCAGTTATAAATACGAAGGGGTCACTTTCTATTTCATCGACAACGAGTATTATTTCAAGAGAAAAGGACTTTACGGCTTTTTTGACGACGGCGAACGCTTCGCTTTCTTCTCGAGAGCCGTTCTCGAGATGATGTGTTATCTCGATTATTATCCCGATCTTCTCCATTGCCACGACTGGCAGACCGCGCTTTCGGTTATTTATCTGAAGACAATATATCGTAACCGTTACGGGTTCGATCATATCCGCGCGCTGTTTACGATCCATAATATAGAATATCAGGGGAAATACGGGCACGAACTTCTCGAGGAATTGTTCGGTCTTCCGTCTTACTGCGCAAGTATTGTCGATTACGACGGGTGCATCAATCTGATGAAAGGGGCGATCGAGCTTGCCGAAAGATTTTCCACGGTAAGCAGAACGTATGCGAGCGAGATCAAAAACCCGTTCTTTGCACACGGTCTCGAGTATATGACGTCCCGAAACGAATATAAACTTTGCGGTATTCTGAACGGGATCGACGAAACGGTTTATGATCCCGAAACGGATAAAAAACTGTTTGCGAATTATTCCGCGACCGATCTTTCGGGAAAAAAGATCTGCAAGAGGGAATTACAGAAAATGCTTGCCCTTCCTCAGAAAGAGGAAACGCCGGTGATTGCCGTGATCTCGCGGCTCGTGGCGGCAAAAGGGCTGGATCTGATCAAGTGCGTGTTCGAAGACCTTCTGAGCGAGGACGTTCAGGTGGTGATCCTCGGAAAAGGGGAAAGCGAATACGAAGATTATTTCCGTTACATTGCGGAAAGATACAGCGGTAAATGTCGGGCGATCATAGCATATAACAAAGATCTCGCGAGCAAACTGTATTCCGGCGCGGACATTTTCCTGATGCCGAGCAAGCAGGAGCCATGCGGGCTTTCGCAGATGATCGCAGCACGTTACGGCACGATTCCCGTCGTGAGAGAAACGGGCGGTCTTGCGGACAGTATCATTCCTCACAATGCGGGAGACCGTTCGGACGGTATCGGATTTACGTTCAAGAATTACAACGCGCACGAAATGCTTTACGTTTTAAAGGACGCGATCTATTCTTTCGGAAACAAAGAAGAATGGTCGGCTCTCGTAAAGCGTGCGATGACGGCGGATTTCAGCTGGAAAAAATCTGCGACAAGCTACGAGGAGCTTTATCGTTCGATGCTCGGCTGAAAGCGGCGTGTCGTTCGTTGCGGGAACGGATAAGATCGGGGAAAAGGTGAAGAGCGGGAGACCCGGGAAGGGGTTTTTCCGGAAAACACCGAGGAAAGAGGAGAAAAACACGGAATGAATACGGTCGGTAAAATTACCGCAAAAGAAGCAAAAGAGGCGATCGCCGGGAAACTCTCGCGTTATTTCGGCGTTTCGCTGAAAGAAGCGACGAAAGAGCAGACGTACAAAGCCGTCGTTATGGCGGTGAGAGACATTCTGCTCGAAAAGAGAAACGCCTATCACTACAAAACGAAAGCGGCGCGGGGTAAAAGGGTTTATTATCTCTGCATGGAATTTCTGCTCGGCAGATCCCTGAAGAACAACGTTTACAATCTCGGGATCGAAAAAGCGTTCAACGATGCGTTGAAAGGGAGCAAACTCGCGCTGGACGATCTTTATGAACTGGAACCGGACGCGGGTCTCGGAAACGGCGGACTCGGCAGGCTTGCCGCTTGCTTTATGGACGCTCTCGCCACGCAGGATTATCCCGCCATGGGATTTTCCATCCGCTACGAATACGGTTTATTCAAACAGAAGATCGTGGACGGCTGGCAGACGGAACTTCCGGATAACTGGCTGCCCGGCGGAGAGGTCTGGCTTACGCAGCGTTCCGATCTTGCCGTACGGGTGAAGTTTGACGGCAGGATCGAAGAGGAATGGACGGCGCAGGGCATGAAGGTGCACCACGTGGATTATCGGGAAGTGGAAGCCGTTCCCTACGATATGATGATCTCCGGCAAAGATTCCGAGGCGGTTTCCGTGCTTAGGCTGTGGGCTTCGAAAAGCGTGCGCAATTTCGATATGAACTCCTTTTCCGAGGGGGATTACGTGCGCTGTATGCAGGAAAATAACGACGCCGAACTTATTTCGAAAGTTCTTTATCCTTCTGACAACCATGCGGAAGGGAAGTCGCTTCGTTTAAAACAGCAATATTTCCTCGTTTCGGCGTCCCTGCAGAACATTATCGACGGGCATATCCGCAGATACGGCGACATTCACACCCTTCCCGATCTTGCCGCGATCCATATCAACGACACGCATCCCGCGCTCTGCATTCCCGAAATGATGAGACTTCTGATGGACGAACACAGTCTTTCCTGGGACGAAGCCTGGGATATCGTGACGAGAACGGTGGCGTACACAAACCATACCGTTATGAGCGAGGCGCTTGAAAAGTGGCAGGAAGATCTGATCGAAAGACGTCTGCCGAGAATTTACGCGATTATTAAAGAGATCAATCAGCGTTTCTGCGGACAGATGTGGCAACGCTACCCGGGCGACTGGGATAAGATCGAAAGAATGTCGATCCTTTCGCACGGGCAGGTAAGAATGGCAAATCTTTCCGTGATCGCCTCTCACAAAGTAAACGGCGTATCCGCGCTTCACAGCGAGATCATCAAAAACAGCATATTCAAAGATTTTAACGACGTTTATCCCGAAAAGTTTACCAACGTTACGAACGGTATCGCATACAGAAGATGGCTTTGTCAGTCGAATAAAGAACTTTCGTCTCTGCTTTTCGATTGCATCGGGGAAGGCTTCGTAAAGGACGCCTCAGAACTGGCGAAGTTCAAGGCCTTCGAAAACGACGAAACGGTGTTGAAACGGCTTGCCGAAGTCAAAAAAATAAAAAAAGAACAGCTTGCGGAATACGCATTCAGAAAACAGGGAGTTAAGATCGACCCGGACAGTTTATTCGACGTTCAGGCAAAGAGACTGCACGAGTATAAGCGGCAGCTTCTGAACGCGATGTATATCATTCATCTCTACAACGAACTGAAAGAAAACCCCGATCTCCCCGTTCAGCCGAAAACCTTTATTTTCGGAGCGAAGGCGGCACCCGGGTATTATATGGCAAAACAGATCATCAAGTTGCTTTGTTTCCTTTCGGAAGATATCCGGAAAAATCCCGACCGTCGCATCCGCGAAAAACTGAACGTGGTATATCTTGAGGATTACTGCGTTACCATGGCGGAAACGCTCATGCCGGCGACCGAAATTTCCGAGCAGATATCCACGGCGGGCAAAGAGGCGAGCGGCACGGGGAACATGAAGTTCATGATCAACGGCGCGCTTACGATCGGTACGCTCGACGGGGCGAACGTGGAAATGAAAGAACAGGTCGGAGAAGACAATATCTTCATTTTCGGCATGAACGCCAAAGAGGTGGAGGATCTCTGGAAGCACGGATACAACGCGACGGTATATTATAACGAAAACGTGCAGATAAGAAAGATCGCGGCGGCGCTGAAACAAGGGTTCAACGGCGAGAGTTTCGAAAACATTGCGAACTATCTCCTTACCGGTTCTCCCGTTGCCGATCCGTATATGTGCCTTGCCGATTTCAGCGATTATCTCGCCGTGCATAAAAAAGCGGACGAAATCTATGCCGACCCGATGCGCTGGAACAGAATGTCTCTTCATAACATCGCAGGGGCGGGGATCTTCTCCGCCGATCGCAGCATCCGCGAATATGCCGACAATATCTGGCATCTGAAACAGATCCGCTGAAGGAGATTATGAACGTATATTACGACCCGACCGACCCTTTTTGCAAAAGCGAAATCGGTGCGGTAACGGAAAACAAGCCCGTAAGGCTTACGATCAGGATCGAAGGCGCCACCGATTGTAAACTCTCCTTAAGGTGGGACGAAACGGGGGAAGGCAGGATGATCCCCGCAGATCGCCGCGGCGATCTGTTTACCGTAACGTTACCCGTTCTTCCCGTCGGTCTGTATTTCTATTCCTTTCTGTCCGACGTAGGCAGGATCGGCGCGGGTGAGGGCTTGTTTGCCGAAATTTCGGACAGCCCTGCGGAGTACCAGCTTCTTGTGACGAAAGAGGGCTATGATACGCCTTCCTCGTTCCGGGGCGGCGTGATGTATCAGATCTTTTCCGATCGGTTTTGCCGGGCGGAAGGGTTCGGAGATCCCGCGGGGAAACGCCTGAGAGAAGACTGGGGCGGAATGCCGGAATATCTGCCGGACGAAAACGGGGAAATTACCAATTCCGACTTTTTCGGAGGCAATTTCAAGGGGATCGAGCGGAAACTTTCCTATCTTCGCTCGCTCGGCGTTACGCACGTGTATTTAAACCCGGTAAGCGAGGCGAGGAGCAATCACCGTTACGATACGGGAGATTATCTGAAACCGGACGCTCTTCTCGGAACGGAGGACGAGCTGCGCGATCTTCTTCTTTCCGCAAGGGAAGAGGGAATCTCTTTTGTGTTCGACGGGGTTTATAACCACACGGGAGACGACAGCCTCTACTTCAACAAATACGGGCGTTATCCGTCCGTAGGGGCGTATCAGTCCAAGGATTCTCCCTACTATTTCTGGTATAATTTTACCGGATATCCGGATAAATACGAGAGTTGGTGGGGGATAGAAACCCTGCCTTCGATCGACAAGCGGTGTGTCGGATTTCAAAAGTTTATCGCCGGAAAAAACGGCGTGATCGAAAAATATCTTTCGCTCGGCTTCCGCGGCGTCCGTCTCGACGTGGCTGACGAACTCGAAGATACCTTTTTACGGGAGATCCGAAGAAAGACGAAGGAGACGGACGAAGAAAACGTGGTGATAGGCGAGGTGTGGGAAGACGCCACGAACAAGATCGCCTACGGCGCGCGACGGAAGTATTTTCAGGGGGACGAGCTCGATTCCGTAATGAACTATCCCTTAAAAAACGCGATCGTCGATTACGTGATCTCCGGCAGGGCGAAAGGCTTATACGAGTTGATCCGTACGCAGATCGATCATTATCCCGCCTGCGCTTTACATTCTTTGATGAATATTCTCGGCACGCACGATACGCCGAGGATCCTCACCGTTTTCGGAAAGTACGGAAAACTTGCGGAAACGAGAGAAGAAATGGCGACGGAATCTTTATCTGCCGAAGAGTATGCCCGAGCGAAAAAAATGCTCTTCTGCGCGGCTTTGCTTCAGTTTACGTTGTACGGCGTGCCGTGCGTGTATTACGGAGACGAAGCCGGGCTTACGGGAAATAAAGATCCGTTTAACCGCAAGTGTTATCCGTGGGGAGAAGAAGACAAAGAGATCCTTTCGTTTTATCGGTTCCTCGGAAAACTGAGAAGAGAACGTTCCTGTTTTCGGGACGGAGCGGTGTGCGGGCTCAGGTGCGAAAGGGGTGTGATCGTCTTTACGAGGCGAAATCGTTCTTCCTGCGTGACGGTTGCCGTAAACTGCGGAACGGAACGCGCGATCTTAAATGTAAATAAGGAAACGCACGAGATTATACGCGGCATAAAACTTAGTAAAATCACTTTAAACACCTACGATTTTTCAGTTTTTTCCGAAGAGAGGATAAAAGATGGAAACGGGATTTGATCCGATTTACGACGAGAACTCGGTCGTGCTGATCCTCGGTAGTTTTCCGAGCGTGATCTCAAGGAAGGTCGGCTTTTATTACGGAAACAGGAGAAATCGTTTCTGGCATCTTCTTCCCGAACTTTACGGGGAGACGATCGGTGACGACACGGAAAGCAAGATCGCTTTTCTTCACAGAAACCATATCGCGCTGTGGGATATCGTTAAAAAATGCGAGATCGAGGGATCGAGCGACGGGTCGATACGGAACGCGGTATCGGTCGACCTGACGGAGATCCTTCGCAAAACGAAGGTGAAAACGATCGTGTGCAACGGACAGAAAAGCTATTCCGTTTTGTGTTCGGAATACAAAGATCTTCCGCAGAAGATCGTATGTCTTCCTTCCACAAGTCCGGCGAACGTGAGTTTCCGGAAAGAACGCTGGGCGGAAGTTTTCCGCGGGATCGCAAACACATAAAAACGCAAAAAAATCAATATAAAATAAAGAAATTTAGAAATTATTTCAAGCACCCGCGCGGGGGATCCCGGCTGCGGGAAAAGGTATCGCAATGGACATTCTGAAACAAATTACCGAAGAATTCAAACTGAAAGACGAACACGCGAAAAACATCGTTTCCCTTCTCGACGAGGGAAATACCATTCCCTTCATCGCCCGTTACCGCAAGGAAATGACGGGTCACATCGACGATCAGGTTTTAAGAGAACTTGCCGACAGGCTGACCTATCTCAGGAATATCGAAAAGAGAAAAGCCGAGGTTACGGCTTCGATCGCCGAACAGGGAAAGATGACGGACGATATTGCGTCCGCGCTCGAGAAGGCGGAAACGCTGACGGAAGTAGAAGATATCTACAGACCGTATAAGCAGAAAAAAAAGACGAGAGCGACGATCGCGATCGCGAAGGGGCTCGAACCGCTTGCCGATATTCTCTTTGCGCAGAACGTGAAAGAGGGTACGGCGGAAGACCTTGCAAAACCGTTCGTAAACGAAGAACTCGGCGTGAAGTCGGAAAAGGAAGCTCTTGCGGGAGCGCAGGATATCCTTGCGGAACGCCTTTCCGACGACGCCGAACTTCGTAAAAAACTTCGCCGCATTTATTTGAAAAACGGGGAGATCTCCTCGAAACTGCAAAAGGCGGAAGAGGACGGCGCGAAGACCTACGAAATGTATGCCGAATATTCCGAACCCGTCTCGGAGATCAAATCTCACCGCGTGCTCGCGCTGAACCGCGGCGAGGACGAAGGGTATCTGAAAGTGAAGGTCACGATCGACGACGATTTCGCCGTTCGCGTATGCGAAGTCGGTTTCGTGAAAGAGGGCAGCGTTACCACGGCTTGCGTGAAAGCCGCCGCGGCGGACGGGTATAAACGTCTGATCCAGCCTTCCATCGAACGCGAAATCAGAAATTACCTCACGGAAAACGCGCAGGAACAAGCGATCAAAATGTTCGACGTGAATCTGCGCCCTCTTCTGATGCAGCCGCCCGTGAAAGATAAGGTGACCATGGGGTTTGACCCCGCATACCGCACGGGATGTAAAATCGCCGTGGTGGACGGTACGGGCAAGGTGCTCGATACCACCGTCGTTTATCCCACGCCGCCGCAGAACAAAAAAGAAGAGGCGAAGAAAACGCTGGAAAAACTCATCGATAAGTATAAAGTGGACGTCATTTCGATCGGTAACGGCACGGCTTCGAAAGAGTCTGAGATCTTCGTGTCCGACATGGTGAAAGATTACGGCGGAAAAGTCACCTATGCCGTCGTGAGCGAGGCGGGCGCGTCGGTGTATTCCGGCTCTCCGCTTGCGGCAAAAGAATTTCCGCAGTACGATTTGACCCTTCGTTCCGCGATCTCCATCGCAAGGCGTTTGCAGGATCCTCTGGCGGAACTGATCAAGATCGATCCGAAAGCCATCGGCGTAGGTCAGTATCAGCACGATATGCCCGCCGCTCGTCTCGACGCCGTGCTCGACGGCGTTCTGGAAGATTGCGTAAACTCCGTCGGCGTGGATCTGAACACGGCAAGCCCGTCCCTTCTCTCTCACGTGGCGGGATTGAACGGCGCGATCGCGAGCAACGTGATCGCTTACCGTGAAGAGAACGGAAAATTCACCCAGAGAAAACAGCTTCTGAAAGTTCCCAAGCTCGGAGCGAAGGCTTACGAGCAGTGCGCAGGCTTTTTAAGGATCCGCGACGGAAAGAATATTCTCGATAACACCGCCGTTCACCCGGAATCGTACGAGGCGACCGAAAAACTTCTCGCCCTGTTCGGTTATACGGATGACGACGTGAAGAACAGAAATCTGAAAGATCTGCCCGAGAAGATCAAAAAATACGGCGAAAAGAAAGCTGCCGACGAGTGCGGGCTCGGCGTTCCCACGATGAACGATATCGTGACCGAACTTCTGAAACCGGGCAGAGACGTGCGCGACAGTCTGCCGAAGCCGGAACTTCGCTCGGATATCATGGACATCAATGACCTGAAAGTCGGCATGGAACTGACGGGAACGGTCAGAAACGTGATCGATTTCGGCGCGTTTATCGATATCGGCGTTCATCAGGACGGACTGGTCCATATTTCCGAAATTTCGGACGGTTACGTAAAACACCCGTCCGACGTTCTGAAAGTCGGGCAGGTGGTAAAGGTGAGGGTGCTTTCCGTGGAACCGAAAAAGAACAGGATCGGACTTACCATGCGCAAAAATCCCGGAAAACAGGGTTGACGGAAAATCTTTTTCTTGGATGGAAACACGAGGCGAAAACGCCCGATTCCTTTATCGCACGTCAAAGCCCGCGTCCTTCGGGAATTGTTCAAAAACGAAAAGACGGGAAAAATCATTGACAAATCGTTTTCCGTTTGCTACAATATAGAAAAACCTTTTGGAGGAACTTATGGAAGTCTACGATAAAGTTGTGGCTCTTCTGAGCGAACAACTCGGTATCGATAAAAGCCGCATTACTCCCGATAGCGATATCGTAAAGGATCTCGGCGCCGATTCTCTCGACGTGGTGCAGATGCTTATGTCTATGGAAGAAGAATACGGGATCACCGTTTCGGAAGACGATGCCGCGAACCTGAAAACCGTTCGCGATATCGTGAATATTCTCGAAAAGAAATAATTTCGATCGATTCGCAGACGCGGGCAGAAATTGCCCGCGTTTTTGTGTGCCGTAAACATCGGCGCGGCGAAGGCGTTTCCTCTTTTCCCGAAATACCCGAAAACGAAAGAAACCCCTTTATTTCGCAATTTTTTCGCACGAGCCGACCCTTCATAGATTGACTTATACGCCCGCAAATGGTATAATAATGTTAAATGAAATCGAACGATACGGGGAAGGAGGGACTCGCATGGGAAAAATCGTGAAACAAAAAAAAGAAAACGAATTTATCAACAAGGAACTTCTGGGAATGACCCTCGTTCTCTTTTCGGCGTTCGCTTTTTTCTGTCTCGTAACGGGCGACGCCGTATTTTATCCCGTCGGCGGGATCCTGCAGAAGTTTCTGCTCGGGGTCTTCGGCTTTTTCAGTTATCCTTTCTTTCTTGCCTTTTTTACGGGCGGACTTCTGATGATCATGGGAAAACATGCGGACGGTGCGGATAACAAAACGACCGCCGTCGCGTGCATCGTGTTGTTTGCCGATCTTTTCCTGCTGCTGCAATATCTTCTCAACAGCCCTGCGGGCAGCGATTTCGGCGGGTACGTTTCCGCCTGTTATCGCGCGGCTGCGGACGGGGTGCGTTCGTCCACGGTGGGCGGCGCGATGTTCGGAATTATCGTTTATCCCGTATTTCGCGGGCTTTCCGGGGTCGGATCGATCATTTTATACGTGTTCGTTGCCATTCTGTCGCTTGCCGTGGTTTTCAGAAAGATCCTGTTCCGTAAATTCGCGGACAAAAACGACGACGGGGAGAGCGACGGCGAAGAAGGGGAAACGATCCTTCCTCGCAAAAAAAAGGAGACCGCGCGCGAAAGCGAATCTTCTTACGACGACGCGTCCGCCCGGCAGGAGTACAGACCTCCCGTGCGTGAGAATTATGCGGAGGGAAACAATTTCTCTTCTTTTCCCGGCGACAGGAGAGACAAGAGGAAGCTGATCGTAGGAGAAGATCGTTTCGAGTTCAAACGGGACGAGCCTGCCCCCGCCCGGGAGAATGAGGGAATCGATCTTTTCGCCGCAAACAACGGAAAAAGCGAAAGTATTTCCACTTACGGGAAAGAATATAATAAAGATTTCGAAGAAAAACTGAAATACATCAAAACGCCGAAGAAGATCGAACCGGAAACGTACGGAAAACCGATCGGATCTTCGATGTTCCGCCCGGCGGGGAGCGATGCTTTCGGCGGCGAACAGATCGACGTTTCGGAACCGAAGAACGACATTTATATTCCGCAGAATTTCCGCAAAGCCATGGAAGATAATCCGGGACAGAAATACGGAACGGGATATTACGAGCCCGATGCGGATCGCGGAATCGATCCTTTCCCGCGCGGAAACGGCATTGCCGGCGGAATCGACTATGCCGGCGGAAACGACGGACAGAACGACCGCCCGTTCGGTCGGGGCGGGGCGGGCGCGTCTTATTCTCCCGCGTCCGGGCAGAGAGAAGATCCGCTGCCGGATATTTTAAGCGACGTTGTGGATTCCGCGTCGGACGACAACTTTGTGGACGCCTCTTCCGTATCCGATCTTTCGGCATCCTTCAAGGGGAGACGGGAAGAGCCGCAAGGGCAGGACGATCGTTCCGTTTTCCGTCGGGAAGACGAGCCGTTCGGTCGCAGGGAAGAGCCTTCGGTAAGCGCGGATCGCTTCCGTCGGGATGAATCTTCAAAAGCGGATATTCCCGAAAATACGGGTTACGTGCCGAAAACTCCCGCTGCGGAACCGCCGCGTGCGCCGAAAAAAGAAGAGCCTGCCGATCCGAAAGGGGACGGGAACGATAAGAGCGGGCAAGGCGAAGCGGAAAACCCGTTCGACGAAATGCCCCTTAACTTCCGCTATAAGGCGCCGCCGCTCGATCTGTTCAAAATTTACGCCAATAACGACGATTACGACAAGATACAGCAATTCAAGCAGGAAAAAGCTTCGGCGATCCTGAAAACGCTGAAAGTGCTCGGCGGGGTAAACGCCGAGATCGTGAATATCGTACACGGTCCCACGATCACGCGATTCGACCTTGCGATCCCCGAAAACGTTTCCGTCAAAGCGGTAACGAAACTTTCGGAAGACCTGAATCTTCGTCTCGCCACGAAAAACAGCATTCGTATCACGACGATTCCCGGCACGCCGTATATCGGCATCGAGATCCCGAACGAGGTGAAATCGACGGTCGGTCTGCGCGACGTTCTCGTGAGCGATCCTTTCGTGAAAGCGAAAAAGAGTTCGCTTACGTTTGCGATCGGAAAAGACATCGTGGGAAATCCCGTCGTGGCGGACATTACGAAAATGCCCCACCTTCTCATTGCCGGTTCTACCGGTACCGGTAAAAGCGTCTGTCTGAACACCCTTCTGATCAGTCTGATCGCGAAATACAGCCCGGCGGAACTCCGTTTTATCATCGTCGATCCGAAACAGGTGGAATTTACCGTGTTCAGCGGTATTCCGCACATGTTGTTCGACGAGATCATCTGCGACGCGCCGAAAGCCATCGCCATGCTGAACTGGGCAGTGAAGGAAATGGAAGCGAGATATTCGAAACTCCGTGCCGCGCTCGTTCACAATATCGAAGAATATAACGACCAGATCGACCCCACGAAAGAGAGAAAAATGCCTAAGATCGTCATCATCATAGACGAGTTTGCCGATCTTATGAGCGTGGACAAGAAGAATATCGAAGACAAGATCGCGAGGATCGCGCAAAAGGCGAGAGCCGCCGGTATGTTTCTTATCCTCGCCACGCAGAGACCTTCCGTCAACATTATGGAGGGTTCCATCAAAACCAACTTTACGTCTCGCATGGCGTTCAAAATGTCGAACGCGGTCGATTCGCAGACCATCCTCGGCGAGGGCGGGGCGGAAAAGCTGCTCGGCGCGGGCGATATGCTGTATCGCACCAGCACGATGCCGGCGGTCGAGAGAGCGCAGGGCGCGTTTATCGATATGTCGGAGATCAAAAACGTCGTAAAATACGTGAAGGAAAACAACGTGAGTTATTTCAACGATTCGGCACTTCGCGCAATCAACGAGGAATGCAAACCGCAGATCGAAGAAGTCTCCGGGAAAGCCGGCGGCGCGGAGATCGGCGAGGACAATGCGCCGGACGAGTACGTCAATTCTCTTCGACTTGCCGTACAGATGGGTAATATCAGCATTTCGATGTTGCAAAGAAAGTTCTCTTTCGGCTTCCCGAAGGCGGGCAAGATCGTTGACTGGATGGAAAGAAACGGTTACATCGTGACCAGCCAGACGGGCAAACAGAAACAGGTCGTGATGACGAAAGAGCAGTTCGAGGAAAAATACGGACCGCTGTAACGGATATGCGAACCGTCAAGCGGTTCGTCTCTTAAGGATATAGTTATGATACTGAACGAAAAAACGGTCGGGGTAATTTCCCTCGGCTGCGATAAAAACAGAGTCGATACCGAGAAAATGCTTTCGATCATCGGCGCGAAACGGCTGACGAACGATCTGAGCGAAGCGGAGATCGTCGTCGTCAATTCCTGCGCCTTTCTCGAGTCGGCAAGAAAAGAAGCGCTCGACACGATTTTCGAGTGCGACGGATATCGGAAAAACGGAAAGCTCGAAAAGATCGTGATGACGGGTTGCATGCCGCAGAAATTCGTGAACGACATGTTCGAAGAACTGACCGAAGTGGACGTTTTTCTCGGTACCAACGATTACGACCTTCTTCCCGAAGCGATCGAAGAGGCGTATAGGGGAAACCGCGTCAATTACGTCGGGCGGGAAAAGAAAGTTTTCGAAAGAAAGGAAAGGGTGATAACGACCCCTCTTCATTACGCTTATCTGAAAATTGCCGACGGGTGCAACAATCGGTGCACCTACTGTCTCATTCCTTCCATCCGCGGGAAATATCGTTCCGAAACCATGGAAGCCCTCATGAAGGAAGCGGAGGGGCTCGGCGATATCGCCGAGCTGATCCTTGTCGCGCAGGATATCACCCGTTACGGGGAAGACCTGTACGGAAAGCCTTGCCTTTGCGTGCTTATCCGCAAACTTTCCGCGCTCGGCAATATCGGTTCGATACGACTTTTATACTGTTATCCGGACGTGATCGGAGACGAGCTGATCGAAGAGATCGCCTCGAACGACAAAGTGATCAAGTATATCGATATCCCCCTTCAGCATGCCGACGATTCCGTTCTTAAGAGAATGAACCGCAAGGGCACGAGGGCGGAATATCTCGCGCTGATCGGAAAACTGAGGGAAAAGATTCCCGGCATTGCGATCCGTTCTACCTTCATCGCAGGATTTCCGGGGGAGACGGAAGAGAATTTCCGGAATCTCGTAAGCTTTCTGAAAGAGGCGAAACTCGGCAATGCCGGATTTTTCGCCTATTCGAGAGAAGAGGGAACGCCGGCATATAAACTTCCCGATCAGGTGGACGAAAAAACGAAAAACGCCCGCGTGAAAGAGCTTTACAAAGTTCAGAAAAATATCTCGGGAGAGATCAACCGGTCTTACGTCGGCAAAACGTTGAAAGTGCTTGCGGACGGTATCGATTACGACAAAAACAAATTTACGGGCAGGGCGTATTTTTCCGCCCCCGATATCGACGGGAAAGTCTATTTCGACGGCGATAACGTGGAACAGGGAAAGTATTACAACGTGAAGATCGTCCGCGCGAACGCTTACGACCTGTATGGGAGGATGACAGATGAATTTACCGAATAAACTCACGCTTACGCGCCTTATCCTGATCCCCTTTTTCATCGCCGCGTTTTACGCGCCTTTTCCGGGGCACTATTTCGTTGCGCTCGGGATCTTCTGCGTTGCTTCGTTGACCGACTTTTTCGACGGACATATCGCGCGGAAATACAATCTTGTGACCGATCTCGGAAAATTTATGGATCCGATCGCGGATAAAGTGCTCGTCCTCGCGACGTTCGTCGTGATGCTTGCCGATCCTTATACGAAAACGAACGTATTCCTTTCCGTGGGAAATCCCGGGCTGATCGCCGGGGGGATCGGCGTATCGATCATTGTCGCAAGGGAAATGGCGGTTTCTTCGCTCCGCATGATGGCTGCGAAAAAAGGGCTTGTGCTTGCGGCGGAAAAAAGCGGAAAGATCAAAACGTTTTTTACCGATATTTCGCTGATCGTCCTTCTCGTCGCGGCGGGGCTCGGAGATCTTCCTTCCGTCGGATATTCCGTTTACTATGCGTTCTGCGTCGCAGGGCTTGTCTGCTTCGGAATTTCCGTATTGCTTACGGTGTATTCCGGGATCTCATACCTGGTAAAGAACGCGTCCGTATTCGGAGAAGACAAATAATATGAAACAGGCGGTTCTGTTCTTTCGGTTGAAAGACAGTTTTGTCGACCTGAAAAAGGTGAACGATACGATCGATCTTTTGTGCGGTAGCCATTTTTCGCCGACGCAGATCACGTTTCTGCCGTGCGAAGACCGCAAAGAATTTTACGACGTGTTTACCGCGCTTTCGGAAACGACGGACAATATTCTCGTTTTTGAAAACGAAAACAACGATTTCGAGCTTTCCGAGATCGTGCAGGGGTATGACAGACTGAATTATATTTACGAAAAAGGAAAGAAGTCCGTTCTCTTCGTGGCGGACAATCAGAAAGCGAACAGCGTGGTGGAGGATCTGTGGATCCCTCATCTGCAAAAGAAATACGACACGAGCTACGGTAAAGTTACCTTCAAAGTGTTCGGACTGAAACGGAAGGAGATTCTCGCCGCAACGGGACGGATCGAAAAGGAAACGGGCGTCGGGTTCGTGGTATACGGCGAGGGGCTCGATTATAAAGTCCAGCTCGTATACGACAACCGCTCCACGAAAATGGATTACGACCGCGCGCAAAAAGATTTTATCACCGGGCTGAAAGATTATATCTATGCGGAATACGACGTAGAGCTGAACGAAAGACTCGTGGATCTGCTGAAATTGAGGAGATGCGTGCTTTCCGTTGCCGAATCGTTTACGGGCGGAAGAGTCGCCGCCTCCGTCGTTGCGGTGCCGGGCGCAAGCGAGGTGTTTTACGACGGCATCGTATCCTACGATCAGGACGCGAAAAACAGACTGCTCGGGGTGGATACGTCGACCTTGGCGAAATACAAACCTGTTTCGGCGCAGGTCGCCTGCGAAATGGCGCAGGGGTTATATGCGAGCGGCAAGGCGAATCTCGTGCTGTCCACTACGGGCATCGCGGGACCTAAGTCGGACGATTCCGGCTTTCCCGTCGGGCTTTGTTTCATCGGGGTCGGATTTAACGGAAAAATCGGGGCATATCGGTTCGAATTTAAAGGCTCGCGTTCCGAAATTATTGAAAACGGTACGAAAATGGCATTGTTTTTAGCCATTATGACGATAAAAGAATTATAACGGGAGACACAGAAAATGTCAGAAGAAAAACAGAAAGCTCTCGATCTCGTGCTGAAAGAGATCGAAAAGCAGTACGGCAAAGGCGCGATCATGAAACTCGGGCAGGGCGCGGCGGATAAAACGATCGACGTGATCCCGACGGGGTGTCTGACCCTCGATCTCGCACTCGGGATCGGTGGCGTTCCGCGTGGAAGGATCATCGAAATTTACGGTCCCGAATCTTCCGGTAAAACGACGGTCGCTCTGCACGTGATCGCGGAAACGCAGAAAGCGGGCGGGATCGCGGCGTTTATCGACGCCGAACACGCACTCGATCCGACCTATGCGGCAAAGCTCGGCGTAGACCTTGAAAATCTTTACGTTTCGCAGCCGGATACCGGAGAACAGGCTCTTGATATTACCGACAGCCTTGTGAGAAGCGGCGCGGTGGATCTTATCGTGATCGACTCCGTTGCGGCGCTCACTCCGAAAGCGGAAATCGAAGGGGATATGGGAGACAGCCACGTCGGTCTTCAGGCAAGACTGATGTCTCAGGCTCTTCGTAAACTTACGGGTATTACGAATAAATCGAAAACCTGCGTCATCTTCATCAACCAGCTCCGCGAAAAGGTCGGCGTGATGTTCGGCAACCCCGAAACGACCCCGGGCGGCAAGGCGCTCAAGTTCTATGCGAGCATTCGTATCGACGTCAGAAAAGCGGACGCTCTGAAAGACAGCGACGGGATGTTCGGTAACCGCACCCGCGCAAAAATCGTGAAAAATAAACTTGCGCCCCCGTTCAAAACGGCGGAGTTCGATATTATTTACGGCGAAGGCATTTCGCAGACGGGCTGTCTCGTCGACCTCGGCGTGGAATACGGTATCCTCGAAAAGAGCGGTTCGTGGTATTCCTATAACGGCGAGAAGATCGCACAGGGCAGAGACAAGGCGAAAGATTACGTCGCGCAGAATCCAGGATTCAAAGCGGAACTCGATCGCCTGATCCGAGAAAAAGCCGCGGGGAAAACGGCGCCCGAACAGGAAGCGCAGGCATAAAAACAGAAAACGCCGCTTTGTGCCCCGTAAAACGGGCGAAAGCGGCGTTATAAAACTGTTTTGTCGTTGCCGGACAAGAATTGTTATATTTTTGCCGCGCATCAGAAGAAATCGGCGGTTTCGTGCTTTTGGGCGGGAGCGGATGTTATTTCCGGAAAACTTGCCACGCAGGTGCAAAGGGTTGCGGAAGCGATCTTTTCGTGTTTCCCTTTTCCGTCGGTCACGATCACGTTTTTGCCGTTGGTATAAACGACGGAACCGTCGGATAGAACGGAATAATCGATCACGCCGTGACACAGCTCCGTTTCTTTTCCTTCGGCGTCTTTCTTTTTCAGCACCCAGGCGTGCGGGGCGATGCCGGCGAAGGCGTCTTTATGGTGCAGGTTGTTTTTGTATTCGCGATCGGCGTTCACAAGGTTGCCTTCCACAAAGATCTGCTGCGGATTTTTATCGTTGTTTTTTGCGGGGTTCGGATCGTGTCGGGAAAAACCTTTGCCTGTGAACAGCATGGTAAACGTTTCCAGAAAAAAATATACCGCCTTTAAAAGCCGCCACGGCAGAAGGAGAATGTCGAGAAGGGTTCTTCCGACGGAATATTCCTTCTTTTCTTTGACCGGCTTTTCGATAAAGTAAAGATCGCCGTTCCCGCTTTCGTAAGGGCGTTCGTAAGAACGGTCGGGCGAGGAGAGGATCTCTTCGATCTCAAAGGAATCGGTGTGATAACGGCAGACCGACGAGGGAGAGTACCGCACGAATTCGCCGTTGCCGTCTCTTCCGGCACCTTTTGTGTCGAACAGGATCACGTTGTCGCTTTTTTCGGAATAGCGGGCGTGACCGTCGGCGCAGTCTCCGTACGTCAGGGTGGCGTAATCGTTTGTCATAAGATCGTATTCGGCAAGATGAGAGGTCACATAGTCGGGTTTGACGCACGTGCAGAGTTTTTTGCCGTTTTTCGAAGGAGAACAACCGCGGAACACGAGAGACTGCGAGTGTATGATATTCGTTTCGTTTTCCTTTTCGTGATCGGGAATTTTCGACACCATGGCGGAAAGCCGATCCACGGTGACGGAATACAGGATCTTTTCGCCGCTCGCGTCAAAGGAAAGGGAATTGAAATAAGAGCGGTCGGTCACCTGATTTTCGCTTTCGAGCCGCGCATAGGCGTCTCCGCGGAATCTTGCCCCTTCGCCCTGTGTTTTCCATTCGTTGTTTTGAGCCGCCCGCTTTGCGCGATCGATATAATTATCATGAAAATCACAGGAAAATTCTTCGATTTTTCCGTTTTCGTACTTTTTGACGGTCAGATTGTCGTTAAAGAGTATTTTATCCATTTTTTACCTCGGGTGATATAATATGAACAGAGAAGAAATCGCAAAAGAAAATTTTAACTCCGGCATGAACTGCGCGCAGGCGGTCGTAGCCGCATTTTCCGATCTGCTCGGGAAAGATGCGGAGACGCATGTGAACGCCGCTCTTTCCTTCGGCGGAGGGCTCGGAAGACAAGGCGAGCTTTGCGGAACCGTAAGCGGTATGAGTATGGTAGCCGGCGCGCTTTACGGCGAAGGGGCTTCCAAGGGGGCGCATTACGCCTTCATCCGCGAGCTGTGCGATCGTTTCCGCGAAGAAACGGGTTCGATCGTGTGCCGCGAACTCCTCGGACAGGTGAGTAAGAATGCCTTCGGGCAGGAACTCGACGTAAAAAAGAGACCGTGCGCCGAACTTTGCGCGCTGGCTGCAAAAATACTATCCGAAGCGATCGAAGAAAAACGAGGCTGACAGACCTTTATCCGAGAATCAGAGAAAGCCCCCATACGACCGCGTAAACAACGGGCTGATGGATCACGTATACGAGAAAGGAATACCCGCCGAGGAAATTAACGGGGCGGAAGATCTTTTTCCCGAAAACGGGAAATTTGCCCGTTTTATCCGTATAAAAACATTTTCCGACGAAAATCCCGGCAAGATAAAAGCCGATATAGGGAAGGATCGGGTAGTAATCGGCGGAAAAAAAACCGTAATAACGGCAATTAAAAACGGTGAAAACCGGATCGTTTACCACCACGAACCTTTTTAAGAGAAGCCCCGACGCGAACAGTGCGACGGACGCAAAAGGAAGCGCGGGCAACGGAATCTTTTTCAGAAGGGGAGACAGCAGCATGCACGCGGCAAGCAGGTGAAGAATACCGAACCATATCGTAAGGCGCGTATTCATGATCCCGTCTGCCGCACGGCTGACCGCCGTGATCGCCGCCGCAACGACGGCGAGAAAGATCCCTTCACGAAGCGTTTTCTTTCCGATAACGGAAAGCGCGCCGGAAACGCCAATAAAAGTTCCTGCGCACAGAACGATCGTCAGGGCGCGCGAAAGATCCGACATATGCACGCTGCGGGCAAACAAAGAAAACCCCTCGAGCGGGGTATCGATAAAAGAAGAATAAAAAGCGATTCCGAAATCGAACAGGATATGATTGCATATCATGTAGATCACGGCAAGACCCTTTAAAAAGTCAAACTCGTGTATTCTGTTTCCGAAATCGATTTTTCTGAACATACCGTTTTTTCCGATCGTACGCTTTTTTTTCATTATAGCGTATTACACGGCAAAAAACAAGCATTTTAGGCTATTAATGATGACAAATGCTAAGCCTACCGAATAAAAGGAAGTCTGATCCGATGTATACCGTTATATTGAAGAAAAAAGAAGAAAGGAACGTTCTGAACGGTTTTCCCTGGGTGTATGCGAACGAGGTAAAAGAGATCGCGGGGAAGGGTTCGCAAGGGAGCATTGCCGTGGTTCGTTCGTCCGAAGGGAAATTCGTAGGGAAAGGTTTTATCAACCACCATTCCAAGATCCTGGTAAGGATCCTCACGAAAAAGGACGAGGAGATCGACGAAGAATTTTTCCGTAAGAGAATCGCTTTGGCAGACGATTATCGCAAGGAACTCGGCTATAACGACAATTACCGTGCGATTTTCGGCGAGTCCGATTTTCTTCCCGGGCTGATCGCGGATAAATACGGCGATTATCTTTCCGTTCAGTTTTTGAGCCTCGGCATGGAAGTGAGAAAGGATATGATCGTAAAACTTCTCGTCGAGCGTTTTTCTCCCAGGGGAATTTACGAGAGAAGCGACGTTGCCGTGAGGGAAAAAGAAGGACTGGAGAAATTCAAAGGTCCGATCTACGGGGAGTTCGATCCGCGCGTTACCATTACGGAAAACGGATTAAAAATGATCGTCGATCTCGAAAACGGGCAGAAAACGGGGTATTTCCTCGATCAGAAGGAAAATCGGGACAATCTGAAACACTATGTGAAAGGCAGGACCGTTCTGGACTGTTTCTGCAACGAAGGAGGGTTTTCTCTCTGCGCGGCGAAATACGGAGCGAGGGAAACGACGGCAGTCGATATCAGCGAAAAGGCGATCGCCCTCGTAAAGGAAAACGCCGCTCTGAACGATCTGAAAATCAATACCGTCGTGGCGGACGTTTTTGAAATTTTAAGGGAATACCGCAAAGAAAAAAAGACGTTCGGCGTGGTCGTGCTCGATCCGCCCGCGTTTACCAAAACCGCCGACACCGTTCAGGCGGGCTACAAAGGGTATAAAGATATCAATATCAACGGACTGAAACTCGTAGAGAAAGGCGGATATCTCGTCACGTGCAGTTGCTCGCAGCATCTTACCGTACCGCTGTTTCTCAGAATGATCGAGGAATCGGTGGCGGAAAGCGGCGTTGCGGCGAAACTTGTGGAACTGAGAATGCAGGGAAAAGACCACGCTTCCGTGATCGGCGGAGGAGAAAGCCTTTACCTGAAAGTCGCCGTTCTGAAAATCGTTGATCTATAAGGAAATTTTATGGCGAAAAGAAAATCGAAAGCAAAGAAAACTGCCGAAAAAATAAGCAAAAACAAGTATTACGTCACGTTTATCGTCATTATGTTCGTTATCATCGTGATCGCGGCGTATTTTTATCGGAAAAATTACGGAAACCTCGGAACCCCGGAAAGCGGGAAGGAAAGAGAATCGATCGGCACTACGGTCGTGGAAGGAGATTCCGTAAAGGATCTGACCGTCACGTTTATCGACGTGGGGCAGGGAGACGCGATCCTGATCGAACTTCCGGACGGGAAAAACATGCTCGTAGACGCAGGCGATAAACCTGCGGAGAATAAAACACAGCTCGACAAGGCTTTACGGGACAAAAACGGCAACAAAAAGAAGCTCGATTACGTGGTTGCGACCCATCCCGATTCCGACCATATCTATCAGATGCCGTATATTTACGAAAACTACGAAGTGGGAAAATCTTTCCGTCCGTACGTGAAGAGCGGTTATTCCAAGGCGAGCGAGCTCGGCGACGATTTCAATCTCGGCGTAGATATCGGCAATTCCACGCCCACGTATTATAATTATCTGAAAGCGGTTAAGGACGAGGGCACGCCGTGGGAGTTTTTCTATGACGGGAGCGATTTCGGCGGAAGGATCGTCGTAGGAGAAACGACTTACGAATACACCGTCGATTTCATGATGCCTTACGCAAAAGAACTGACCGATTACGTAAAAGACAATCCGAATAACTATTCCGCCTTATTTATGCTTCGCTACGCGGGGAGAAACCTGTTGTTTACGGGGGATATCGGCAAGCAGAGCTCGGCAAAAACGGACGTGGAGAAAGTTTTCGCCAAGTATTACGAAGGAAACGCCGACGCCGATTGCGACGTGCTGAAAGTGGCGCATCACGGCAGCGAAAGCTCTACCTGCGTCGAATTCCTGAACGTCGTGAAACCGGAGTATTCCGTTATTTCGTGCGGACTTAAGAATAGGCACAAACATCCGACGAAAGAGGCGCTCGATCGTCTGATCGCCGCTAATTCGAAGATCTATCGCACCGATCTGCAGGGTAACGTGGTTTTAACGGTGAATGCGGAGGGCGAAATGAAATTTACCGTTGATACGACGGCGAACGACAAATATATTTTTGACGATTACTATAAAATCGTAGATCTCATCGCCGAGGGTAAAATTCTGAAAAACTGAAACCGGAAGACGTAAACTTTTGCGGGAAGAAAGACGACGCGCATAAAAAAACGGATCGGGACGATACTTTCGTCATGATTTATTTCTTCGCGGCGGGAACGGCGTTCGGGATCGCGTTTCCGATGTATTTCCGGATCCGTCTCGCGTACGACGGCACGTCGAAAAAACTGTTTTATCAGATCCGTTCTTATTTCGGTCTTCCCGTAAACGCGGGGTATCTGTCTTTCGATAAAAAATACCTTGTCGTGCATTTCAGCGATAAAAAGGCGATCGCTTTTCCGTACGGAAAACTGATTCCCGGAAAATACGGCGCAAAACCCCTCCGTCATATCGAGATGCTTTCCGTAAAGGCGACCTATCTTTGCGGAAACGCGGGGGAAACAAGCAAGATAACGGCTGCCGTTTTGTGGCGGATCTTATCTTCTCTGTTTCTTTCCTCTTATGCGGAAAAGAAGGATTTTATAAAAGTACGGGGAAGCGATATCCTTCTTTCCGGACAGGAAGGGGACGGATTCTTTTTCGAGTCGACAGTGATCTTTAACACCGTTTCCGTGATAGAAATGATCGTAGGAAGTATCATCGGGAGAATAAAAAAGAATGCCGAAAACTAAGCCGGAAAGCAAATTGAAAAACATGTTGTCGTCGGCCCTGAAAGATCTTCATGCTTTAGCCGACGCGGACGCGATCATAGGAAAACCCTTTTATACCGAAGACGGAACGGCGATCATTCCCGTTTCTCAGATCACAATGGGGTTCCTGACGGGCGGAGGGCAATACGGGGAGGTTAAACTTTTGCAGAAGAACGACGATTTCCCCGTGCTCGGCGGAAGCGGCGCGGTCGTATCCCTGAAACCCTCTGCATTCGTTGTGGCAAACGGAAAAAACGTGCGTCTTCTCAAAGCCGCCCCGAACGAATACGAACGGATTGCAGAGGTTGCGGAACAAATCGTAAACAGAATAAAAAACGATGATAAAATCTGATTTTTTAAAATGTTTTACGTGTGTCGCGATACTTGTGTTCTCTCTTGTTCCGTGCAGAAGAAAAGAGATAAAATGTAAAGCGTATACCCATTCGAAAGGAGAGTGCGTCGCGGAGGTTTCTTCCGGCAGGATCCTGTTTTCCGAAAGCGGAAAAACGGAACTTCCCATGGCGAGTACGACGAAGATCATGACGGCGTATCTGGCGATCGAAAGGCTCGATCTTTCCTCTATCGTTACGGTAGGCGACGCCCCGCCTCTTGCGGAAGGGAGCAGTGTTTATCTTAAAAAAGGAGATCGGTTCACCGTTCTCGATCTTTTATACGGACTGATGCTGCGCTCCGGAAACGACGCCGCGGAAACGCTTGCGACCGCATGTTCGGGCAGCGTGGAAAAATTTGCGGCGGAGATGACGGAAAAGGCGATCTCTCTCGGGGCGAAGCATACTTCTTTCAAAAATCCGCACGGTTTGCCCGCCGAAGGTCATTACACGACGGCGGAAGATCTCGCGTTGATTTCCTGCGCGGCGATGAAAAACGAAACCTTCAGGACGATCGTCGCTTCGAGATCGCATACGGCTACGGAGCTTGTTTCGGGCGAAAAGCGGGTCTGGAAAAACAAGAACAAAATGCTGAGTTTTTACGACGGGGCGAGCGGCGTGAAAACGGGCTATACGAAAGAGGCGGGCAGATGTCTCGTTTCTTCGGCGGAAAAAGACGGTATGCGGCTCGTATGCGTCGTTCTGTCAAGCCCGCAGATGTACGAACGTTCCGCAGAACTTTTCGACGAGTGTTTTCATCGTTTTCGTATGGTAAAAATCGTTGATCCGTCCCGTTTTTCTTACCGTTTGCCGACGAAAGGAAACGATCTTTACGGGGAACTTTATATCCGCGAAGAATTCGTTTATCCGCTCGCACACGGCGAAAAGGCGGAGCCGGAACTTTTTCTTCCCGAAAAACTTCCGGAAAAGCTTCGTTCGGGTGAAAAAGCGGGAGAAATGAAAATTTATCTTGCGAAACAGTTGATTTTTTCGCAGAATATCTATAAACTATAATTACTACTATAAATATAGAAAAACAAAGGAACGGACATATGAGAATCAATAAATTTCTCGCCGAGTGCGGCGTCGGAAGCAGAAGAGCGTGCGACAAGATCATAGAAGAAGGGCGCGTGAAGGTAAACGGAAAAGTCTGCGCGCTCGGCGCAGAGATCGACGAGACGAAGGACAGCGTTTCCTTCGACGGAAAAAAACTTAACAAAAAAACGGAATTCGTTTATTATATCATGAACAAGCCGAAAGGGTGCGTCTGCACCGTGAAGGACGACAAGGGCAGAAAGACGGTCATGGACTATCTTCCCCCTCTGTCTCAGCGGGTATTCCCCGTAGGCAGGCTCGATTACGACAGCGAAGGTCTTCTTCTATTCACGAACGACGGAGACCTTGCGAACAGGCTGATGCATCCGAGCAACGAGATCCCGAGAACTTATCTCGTCCGCCTGGAGGGAACCGCTACCGACGAACAGCTCGAAAAGATCCGCGGCGGCGTGGTGATCGACGGTAAAAAGACGAAAAAATGCAATCTCCGCGTGACGGAAGCGGGGAAGGATTACATGAAGTTACATATCACCATCACGGAAGGACGGAACAGAGAAGTCAGAAAAATGTTCGAAGCCGTCGGAAAAAACGTCGATTTTCTGAAACGGATCAAAATCGGCGATCTCGTGCTTTCCGGTCTGGACAGGGGAGAGACCCGCAAACTTTCCGCCGAAGAAGTTTATTATCTGAAAAATCTGTGAGAGGTATCGCATGACGGAAGAAAACGGGCTCGAAAAGATTTACAGCGACGGTTATAATGAGCTGAAAAACGACCTGAAGGAAAGATATACGGCAAAGGTTTACGCCGCCCTGAAAGACGTGCGCGAAACCTTGGTGAACAGGGCATCCGCAATTTTCGGCGACGAATTTTTCTCTCTTTTAAACGAATCGTTGCTTCTGGAAACGGAAAAGGAAAAAGCGCGCAGGGATTTTTTCTCCGAAACCGATTACGAGACCGCCCAGAAAGAGTTGAAATCTTTACGGAAAAAACAGCAGGATGAGGGCGGTAGCGAAGAGACGAACAAAGCGCTTTCGGAAGCCATTTCCCGCGTTTCTACTCTGAACGTAACCATCGGCAACAGGCTGAAACCATACGACGAGAAACTGAACGGTCTTCGCGAGAAGATCGATTTTGTCGTGGACGAAAAAAAAGACGATCTCGAATCCCTGAAAAAGGAGATCGTCGGTTCCACGAAAGCCGCGATCGACGAGATCGTAAAGAATTTTAACGAAGAACTCGGCGAACTGAACGAAACGTTCGGTCTTCCCCGTCCGGAAGAAGACGAACTTCCCTTCGACGAATCGACGTTAAAACTCGAGATCCCCATTTCGGAATTTGATCCGGACGGCTTTATGAAAACGTTGAAATCGAGGCAGAAAAGCAGAGATCTCTTCGTGAAAAGCGGGAACGATAATCTTGTAAAAAATTAGAATCCGTCGCTTATTCCTCTTTTTCAGACAAATTTCATTGAATACCCTTTTTATACAGACATCGGAAAGATATAATATTCCGTAGATTAGGATCGTACGAAAGGCGGAGTGTGGCTGTTTTATGAGAATGCGAAGAAAGAAACATCTGGAAGAAAGGCTCGAAGGGGCGGGAGATTATATCTTTTTCTCCGAAGCGGGCGGTATCTACGATCTTCCCGAAGAAGAGCGGTTTCGGTACATAGAAAAAAAGGAAGTTTTCGGAAACGATAACCCTTTGCTTCTCGAGATCGGTTGCGGAAAGGGTAAATTTTCATGCGAACTGGCGGAACGCGATCCCGGTAGAAACGTTCTCGGGGTGGAAAAACTGTCCAACGTGATCGTGGACGCAGCCGAACGGGCAAAAAAGTCCGGTTTGCCGAATTGCAGATATCTGAACTGCGACGCGCAGAATCTCCGTTATTATCTGAAGGATGGTTCCGTTCTGGCGATCTATCTCAATTTTTCCTGTCCCTATCCGAAAAACACTTATAAAAACAGACGTCTGACAAATCCCGCTTTTCTCCGGATCTATAAAAAAATTCTGAAAAAAGGCGGAAAGATCTTTTTCAAAACGGACAACAGAAAGTTTTTCGAATACTCCGTCGTATCTTTTTCTTCTTCGGGGTTCCGCGTCGACGATCTTTCTCTCGACCTCCATGCGGACGATTATGCCGATAACATCGAAACGGAATACGAAAAGATGTTTTCCGACCGGGGAATGAGTATTTATTATGCGGAGGTGACCGCGATTGACGAAGAATAACGTTTTACTGAAAAAACTGCGGGAGTCGGTTTTCTCGACCCTGCCGATCGTGGCGATCATATTGATCGTGAACTTCACGGTAAAGCCGATGCCCGGCTTCGATCTCTGCGCCTTTCTGGTCGGTTCCGTATTTCTGATCATCGGAATGTGGCTTTACACGCTCGGCGTGGAAAAATCTCTCAGTCCGATCGGCGAACATATCGGTTCCAGGATCACCACGAGCAAAAAGCTGTGGTTTCTTCTCGCGATGAGTTTCGTGCTCGGGTTTATCGTTACGATCGCCGAACCCGACCTCGCCGTTTTACAGGAGCAGGTGGGGATAGCCGCTTTGAAATACATTATCGCGATCGGGGTCGGCGTATTCATGCTGCTTTCGGTGTTAAGGATCCTGTTTCGCGTCAAACTGAAATATCTTCTCCTTGCTTTGTACGCGATCGCCTTCGTTTTCGTATTCGTAGCGGACGAATCCGTCGTTTCTCTCGCATTCGACTCGGGCGGGGTGACGACCGGTCCCATCACCGTTCCGTTTATCATCGCGTTAAGCGCCGGAATTTCTACCGTTCTCGGAGGCAAGGACGGGGGAGACAGCGAATTCGGTACGATCGGGATCTGTTCGCTCGGACCCATTCTCGCCGTTGTCGTGCTCGGGATCGTTATGAAGATCGATCCGAAACCGAACGAGATCACGGCGGGGTTCTCTTCTTACGGTGACGTGGCTATGTCCTTCCTCCGCGGGATCCCCGTTTACTTCAAGGAAGTTCTCATCGCGCTTGCGCCGATCTTTCTCGTATTTATTCTGTTTCAGATCTTTTCCATTAAAATGGGAAAGAAACCGCTTGTCAAAATTCTGATCGGCATGGCGTATGCCGTGATCGGACTCTCCTTCTTCTTCGTCGGGGTGAACGTCGGTTTCATGCCGACGGGACAATATATCGGAAAAGTGCTCGCTGCGGCAAACAAATGGCTGATCGTTCCCGTAGGAATGATCGTGGGGCTTTTTATCGTGTTTGCCGAGCCTGCCGTACATATTCTTGCCAGACAGGTCGCAAAGACGACGAACAACGTGATCGGGCAGAAAACGATGCTTCTGACCCTTGCCGTGGCAATGGCGGTTGCCGTTGGGCTTGCGATGCTCCGCGTGGCTACCGGGATCGATATCCGTTGGTTCCTTGCCGTCGGTTACGGGCTTGCGATCGTGTCGATGTTTTTCGTGCCGGAAATATTCACAGGCATCGCATTCGACTCGGGCGGGGTAGCCTCGGGACCGATGACGGCAACCTTTCTTCTGCCTTTCGCAACGGGTGCCTGCGTTTCCGTTTACGGCCATGCCGCGGGAGAAACGTTCGGCGTGGTATCCATGGTCGCCATGACTCCGCTTGTCGCCGTGCAGGCGATCGGTTTCATCTACAAACTGAAATCCGGCAAGGCGGAGAGAAAAGCAACGAGGGCATTCCACGAACTTCTTCTCCGCGAAGGGGAGATCGTCGAGCTGGAGGATCTGTATGCCGATCGCGATCGCATGGTCGCAAGAAAGTGGACGATCGAGGAGATAGACGAAAAAATCAAAGCGCTGAGAGGGGAGATCGCGCGTTTACAGGGCGATCTCGAAGAAAAAAAGGCGGAACTCGGCGACCTTTTAAAGCTGAGAAAGGAAACCTTGAAGGAGGGAAACGCCAATGGATAAGCTTGAATTTCTCATCGTGATCATCGACGCGGAAAAAACGGCTAAACTCGTGCAACGGCTTACGGACTGCGGCGTGAACTTCATACACGTGGTCAATGCCCGCGGAACGGCGCGGTCGGAGGTGCTCGATTTTCTCGGCGTCGGCGAAACGGATAAAAACGTGATCCTTTCCACTGCGTCTTCTTCGGTTATCGAAGAGATCAAAAAGATCCTGACCACCGATTTCGCCATACTGAAAAAGGGAAACGGGATCGCGTTCACGATTCCCGTTTCGAGCGTCGGGGGACCCGCGACCCTTCGTATTTTGAGCGGAATGGATATTCTGGGAGGTGCGAAATGAGAGAACACGAACTGATCGTTACGATCATCAACAAAGACTTTGCCGACGAGGCGATGGACGCCGCGAGGAAGGGCGGCGCGAAGGGCGGCACGATCCTGACGGCACGCGGCACCGGGCGGCACGAGGTGGAAAAACTTTTCGGGCTGACCATCCGCGAGGAAAAAGAGATCATATTTATTCTGACCGAAAAGGAACATAAAAACGGGATAATGCACGCCATTATTTCCGCAACGGGGCTCAATTCTCCCGGAAAGGGGATTTGTTTCTCCCTTCCCGTGGATAACGTGTTGGGGGCTTCCTGGCTGCCGGACGAAGACGAAGAGAACGATAAGACGGATCAATGATCAAACACGTCTGTTCGGCTATACGGCTTAAAACGAAAAAGAAACCTTCGGGTTTCTTTTTTTTGTTCTATCGTAAGATCCGTCCGCATAATTATGATATCGGATATGGGAAAGTGTGAGTTTTCCCGTCCGGTAAAAGTTTCCCGGGAAGGACAAGTTATGGTGAAGTTTTTGCCTGCGGAGTTAAGAGGTCTGATCGCGCAGATCCCTGGGGATCTTATTACGGAGATCCGTCTTCGGGAAGGAGAACAAACGGTCGTTTTCGAGAGACGGGGAAAAGGCGCGGCGAGGAAAGAGCTCGGTTACGTCCCGACGAAAGAAGAGATCGAAAGAATCGTGATGCGCCTTTGCGAATATTCCTTATATCGCGCGGAAGATACGTTGAAACAGGGGTTCGTTACCTCAACCGAAGGGGAAAGAGTGGGGATTTGCGGCGGTGTGACGGAAGGAAATAACGGCGTTGTTTTTACAAGATTCACTTCGCTGTGTATCCGTTTCCCGCACGACGTGCAAGGATGCGCGTCCGGATTCTTCGAGGATTATTACCGGAAACGGGAAGGAAACTGTCTCATCGTTTCACCCCCGTATCACGGAAAAACGACCTTTATCCGAGACCTCGGACGAACGATCTCGGACGAACTGAAGAAAAACGTTCTCTTTCTCGACGAACGCGCCGAACTTTCGGCAAACGGCACGTTCCGCCTCGGGAGAAATTCGGACGTGCTTACGGGCGCGGGCAAGGCATTCGGTTTCGGAAACGGAATCCGCGTGCTCCGTCCGGACGTGATCGTGTGCGACGAGGTCATGGGAGAAACGGACGCGGAGGCGATCGCTTTTGCGGCGAGATCCGGCGTTACGGTGGTTGCCTCCGTACACGCGCTGACAAAGGAAGATCTCTTCGGAAAAGAGGGGATCGGTCGCGCGGCGGAAAACGGGTTGTTCCGCTATCTTATCTTTTTGAAAAACGGCGAGGTCGGGGAGGTGAAAACAATGTGTGGAAAATCTTTTTCTGCGGAGTCGCGGTAGCGCTGTCGACCGCGCTCGGGCGCGCGTCGGTCGGAAAATACGGCAGGAGGTACTCTTTTTTTTCCGAAATGAAACGCTTTAACGAGGATTTTTCGAGAAATTTATCCTTCCGGCGGAAACCTCTGACGGAATTTGTAAGGGAAAGCCTTTCTTCCTATCCCGCATTGAAAGACACCTTGCGAATGTGGGAGATCTCGCTCGAAAACGATCTTCCGTTTACGGCGGAAAACGGGGATCTGACGGAAGAGGAGATCCGCATCGCGAACGAATATTTCGGCAAGGTCGGAAAAAACAGCCTGCAGGGAGAAAAAAATCTTCTCGAGGAATATTCCGTTTATTTCGGACAGAAAGCCGCAGCCTGCGCCGAGGAAAAAAAGAGATATTCCTCTCTCGGAGGAAAACTCGGGTTTCTCGCCGGAGTGGCGGCGACGATCGTGATATTATGAGCGTAGACGTTATCTTTAAAATCGCCGCGATCGGGATATTGGTGACGGTGATCTGCCAGATTCTGAAAAGATCCGATCGTGACGATATCGCAACTCTCGTTGCCTTAGCGGGGCTTATCGTCGTTCTCACCTTCGTGATCGGCATGATAGGGGAGCTTTTCGACGAAATCAAAAATATATTTAATCTGTATGTCATATGGAAATCGCCCGGATCGTAGCCGTAGGGATCGTTTGCGCCGTGCTCGTGATCTATCTCGGATCCGTCGGAAAAGAATACGGCTTTCTTGCGGGGATCGCGTCTTCGGTACTCCTTCTTACTTTGTCTCTTTCTTATGTCGTTCGGTTCGTTCGTTTCTTTTCCGGTTTTTCCGATATGACAGGCGTTTCGTCCGACGTCGTTACCCTGGTGATCAAGATCCTCGGAATCTCTTATCTCATCGAGTTCGCGGCGTCTCTGATCGACGATTTCGGATTAAAAAGCCTTTCCGAAAAAGTCGTTTTTGCGGGAAAACTCGTTATATTCGCCCTGTCCGTGCCGATAGCGGAAAAGGTCATATCCCTCGTTATGGGTCTGTTATGACGAGAAGAAAGAAACTTGCGGCGATCCTTGCGCTTGTTGTCGTTTTCCTTTTTCTGTTTCCCCGTCTTTCCGTTCGGGCGGAAGGAGAGAAGGCGAGCGCGACGGAAAAGATCGGCGAGACGGCGGAAGAGCTGCTCGATCAGCTCGACCTGCGTTTTTTAAACGATTACGAAGAGCTTGCGAAGCGTTTTTTCGGAGAGGACGGAACGTTGAAAGACAATCTGCTTTCCGCAATGAAAGGGGAAACGGCAACCGATTACGCCGATTTGTTTTCCTACCTGAAAGAGCTGTTGTTTTCTTCGCTGAAAAGCAAGCTTCCGCTGATCGTTTCCCTCTTCTGCCTGATCGTGTTCTGCTCTCTCGCGCGTGCGTTCGCCCCGGGGAAAAGCGATAACGGCACGGGGGAGATCGTACATTTCGTAACGTTTGCCGTCGTGATATCTGCCGTATCCGTCGTTGTGGCGGAGGCGTTGAGCGAAACGAAAGAGACGATAGACCGTATGTCCGGCGTGATCGACGGCGTGTTTCCCGTTCTTCTTTCTATCATGGCGGCTACGGGGCAAAGCTCGTCCGTCTCGGCGTTCGGACCGGCGGCGTCCTTCTTTTCCGTCTGTTCGACATCGGTGATCGGAAACGTGGTTTATCCCGTCGTTTCTTTTCTCTTTGCGATCGCCGCAGTCTCGAACGTCGGGAAAGGGATCAGGCTCAATTCTCTGTTCTCGTTTTTTCAAAGCCTTCTGAAATGGCTGATCGGGCTTTTCGGCGCGACGTTTTCTTTTTATCTCACGGTGCGGGGGATCGCCGCGTCTTCTTTCGACGGTATCGCCCTTCGCACGCTGAAATATGCGGTCGGGAACTCCGTGCCCTACGTAGGCGGTATTCTGAAAGAGGGGACGGACGTGATCCTTCTTTCCGCAACGCTCGTAAAAAACGCGCTCGGCGTATTCGGGATCCTCGTCGTTTTTTCGGCGGCGATCGTCCCCGTAACGAATATGATAGCCCTGCGCTTCCTTTTAAAACTTCTTGCCGGCGTCACGGAACCTCTTTCCGGCGGCAGGATCGGCGATTTTTTCGAGAAAACGGCGGTCGTTCTCGACTTTCTCGTCGCGGCGATCCTTCTTACGGGTTTTCTTTTTCTTTCCGTCGTCGTGATGATCCTGCTTGCGGGCGGTACGGTGATTTAGGAGGGCAGAGAACAGTGAAAGAGTATCTCGTGACGGTAGCCGCGGTCGCGCTCATGATCTCTCTGGCGGGGATCCTTCTTCCGGGAGGAAAAACGGCGAAGCTTGCCTCGAGCGCGCTTTCGATCGTATTTATTTACGTTCTGATACGCCCGCTTGTTTCTTTCGGCGCCGACGATTTCTCCTTTTTTTCCGGAGAGGATTTTTCTGCCGACGAGGGAATAACTTCCTTTATCGAAGGATCGATCGCGGATGAGACGGAAAAAAGGATCTTCGACGTGCTTCGACAAAATAACCTGATCGCGGAAAAGGTTTTTGTCGAAATTAAGGGAACGGAAATCGGCAAGATCGAAATAACTTTAAGCAATCCGGTTATCGACGAAAATTTCCCGCATATAAATAATAGTGTCATCGGGAAATATATCGCCGATCTGCTCGGGGTCGACCCCGGAATCGTGACGGTGTATGGATAGAAAAAGCATTTTAAAAAAAGTCAGACCGGAGTATCTTCTCGTCCTTCTTCTCGCGGCGGCGTGCGTTTACACGCTGTATTCGTCTTTTGCGAAAACAAAGGAAGAGAAGACGACTTACTCCTATACGGAAAGTCTGGAAGAAAAGCTTTCGAAAGCGTTGTCCAAAGTGGAGGGCGCGGCAAAAGTCACGGTCGTGATCACCGTTTCGGGCGGCGCGGAGACCGTGATCGCGGAAGATAAAACGGTTACGACGGAAAACGGAAAAACGATCGAGAAAACTTCGCCGGTGCTCGTCGGCGGAAAACCGGTCGTTCTCAGGGAAAACAACCCCGTGATTACCGGGGTTCTCGTAGTCGCGAAGGGCGCCGATCGGTTCGACGTGAAGATGGCGCTTCTGGATGCGACCACGACCGTTCTCGGCGTTACCGCAGATAAAGTTCAGATTCTGGCTCAATAAAAAAAGGAGATAAAACCCACATGTCAAAGAGAAAAAAGATCATTGTGCTCGGCTGCATGATAGCCTTGCTCGTCACCACCGCCGTACTGAATTTCGTGTTGTCTTCGTCCGTACTCGGAAAGGACAACGAAAACGTGAAAGAAACAGCGAATTATTTCACGGAAATCAGAACGACACGCAATTCCTCCCGCAATAAACAGATCGCTCAGCTTGACGAAGTGATCGAAAAGAGCGCGGAAAATTCCGAAGAGCGGAAAGACGCTCTCGCGATGAAGATCAGACTCGCGGGGATCGCGGAACAGGAAAATCTGCTGGAAAATCTCATTCGTGCGAAGGGATACGAAGAGGTTGCCGTGAACATCGGGATCTCGAGCGAAAACGTGAGCGTGATCGTTCGCGACGCCGATTTTACGCAGGACGACGCCGTTCAGATCTATACGATCTGCGCTTCCGAGGTAAACGCAAGCCCCGAAAACGTTTATATTCAATCAATTTCCTGAAAAACGCTTTTCAAATCGGAAAGAATGTGCTATAATGTTAGCAAGAAAATCTTTCCGTCTGCCTGCGCGGTTCGGTCGCGGCGGGAAAAGAGGGGTTTTGCATGTCGGTATACAACAAAGGAAATTTCAACAACGGTAACAATAAAGGGAAAGTAACGTATAACGTCGGGATCGTCAAAGGGATCGTGCGCCTTGCCGTGGAAGACGTGGCGGGCGTTGCCATTCAGAATAAAAAAAAGGCGGTTCGCAAGAGTACGGACGGTATCAAAGTGGAGTTTTCTTCCGGTGCGATTTCCGTTGCCGTCACTGTGGACGTGTATTACGGTTACAGCATTCCGGACGTTGCATTCAACATTCAGCAGAGCATCAAGCACAGCGTCGAATCGATGTCAAAATATAAAATCGGCAATATCGACGTGAAGGTGAACGGGGTCATTTTCCCCGAAGAAAACGCGGCGGACTGATTTTTTTGCGCAGCGAAAAGAGAACCAAGGTACCGCAAGGGGCTTCCGTTACGGAGTTTTCCCTTGCGGGCTTGTTATGTAATAAGACAGAAAACGGAGAATCACATGAGAAAAGACGCGAGAGAAGCCGCCTATAAAATTTTGTTCGGCAATCTCTTTAACGAAAACGACGAAGACTTTAATCGATTCGTATACGAAGACATGAAACTTACCGAAAACGATAAGGTTTTCGCGGATGCTCTTTTAAAAGCGGTGTCGGAGCATCGCGCCGAGATCGAGGAGATCGTCGGCAGAAACGCAAAAGGGTACAGTTACGAAAGAATATATCCCACAGACCGTTGCGCTATGGAGCTTGCGATCGCGGAAATGTATTATTTCGACGATATTCCGCCCGTTGTTTCCATTGACGAGGCATTGTCTTTGGTTCGTAAATTTTCCACGGAAGAGAGCCTGAAATTCGTGAACGGCGTTCTTGCGGCGTGCAAAAAGGAAAAGGACGAGGTGACCGCATGACGATCATCGACGGAAAACACGTTGCGGAAACGATGAGGGAAGAGCTGAAGAAAAGAGTTTCGGAAGCGAAAGAAAAGGGAAGGACTGTCAGGCTTGCCGTCGTGATAGCCGGAAACGATCCCGCGTCGGAAATTTACGTAAAGAACAAATCCAAGGCGTGCGCGGACGTCGGCATCGCGTCCGATACCGTCCGTCTTCCGGGAACGGTCACGCAGGAAGAACTCGAAAAGACGATCCTTTCCCTTGTGGAAGACGAAACGGTAGACGGAGTTCTGCTGCAACTTCCTTTACCCGCGCATTTAAACGAAAGAAAGGCGCTCGCGCTGATCCCGGCACGAAAAGACGTGGACGGTTTCTCCGCCGAAAACGTCGGGATGCTTACCCTTTCTTTAAGGGATGGAAACCGTTCGTGCACGCCGCACGGCATCATCGCGTTGCTCGATTATTATAAAATTCCGATCGCGGGGAAACACGCGGTCGTGGTCGGGCGGAGCAATATCGTGGGAAAACCGATGTCTCTCATGTTGCTTTCGCGTGACGCGACGGTAACGATCTGCCACAGCAAAACGGAAAATCTCGCAAAATACACGAAAGACGCGGATATTCTGGTAGTTGCGGTCGGTAAGGCGAACCTCATCACGGGAGATATGGTGAAAAGCGGCGTCGTTGTGGTAGACGCAGGTATGAACCGCGAAAACGGCAAACTTTGCGGAGACGTCGATTTTGCTTCCGTATCGGAAAAAGCTTCTTATATCACGCCGGTGCCCGGCGGGGTAGGTCCGATGACCATTACGATGCTATTATATAACACGGTGAAAGCCGCGCTCGGAGAATAACGGTGAATAACGATCGTATGACGATACAAGAAGAGAAACGCTCGCGTTACGTCGGGCGTTTTCTCGATTATGCGGAAGGGATTTTCTCTTCGATACAGACGAAAAGCCCTCTTGCGGAGAGTATGAAATACAGTTTTTTCGCGGGAGGAAAGAGAATACGTCCGGCGTTGATGCTCGCCGTGACGGACATGCTCGGCGGCGATACGGAAGAGGTTCTTCCGTTTGCGTTCGCTCTCGAATGTATTCATACGTCCTCTTTGATCCACGACGATCTTCCCGCCCTCGATAACGATACTCTCCGGCGTGGAAAGCCGACGAATCACGTTGCTTTCGGTGAGGCAAACGCCGTTCTTGCGGGAGACGCGCTGATGAATCTTGCCTATGAGACAGGGCTGTCTGCCTGCGATAACGAAAAAAAAGTCAGGTGTATGAAGCTGCTTGCCGATTACACGGGATACGGCGGCATGCTCGGCGGGCAGAGCGAAGACGTCGAATGGGAGAAAAGCAAAAAGAACGGTACGGCGGACGAAAACGTTCTTCTGGAGATCGATTCGCTGAAAACCGGAAAACTTCTCACCGTTCCTTTTGCGATCCCGGCGATCCTCTACGCCGAAGACAGTCTGCCGGTTTTTTTAAAAATCGGTTCGCTGTTCGGCAGGATCTTCCAGTTTGCCGACGACGTTGCCGACGCGACTTCCTCTTCGTCGAAGCTCGGAAAATCGGTCGGTAAAGACGAGAAAGAAGGGAAGCTTACCGCTGTTTCCGTTTACGGGATCGACGGGGCGAAGGCGCGCATTCATAAGGATTCCGAAGAATTACAAAACCTGATAAAATCTCTTGATAATTCTGATATTTTAGAATATTTTCTGAAAGGCATAACGGAGGGGATATGAGGTTTGACGCTTACGTTTCCGAAAAACGATTGTGTCCTTCGCGCACGAAAGCCGCCGAGGCGATCTCGCGAGGCGAGATCCTTCTGAACGGGAAAATCGTTACGAAACCTTCTTACAAAGTGGACGGAACGGAAACGCTCGGAAAAACGGCTTTCTCTTTCGTATCTCTTGGCGGATACAAACTCGAAAAGGCATTTCTCGATTTTCCTTCCTTTCGTGCGGACGGAAAAACCTTTGCCGACGTTGGGGCGAGCACGGGCGGATTTACCGAATGTCTTTTGCGTCACGGTGCGAAAAAGGTTTACGCGATCGACGTAGGCGAAAGCCTTTTATCGGAAGATCTGAGAAAGGATCCGAAGGTGATACCGATCGAACGGTGCAACGCGCGGAACATGACGGAGGAAACGATCGGAGAAAAGACGGAAGGCGCCGTATGCGACGTCAGTTTTATTTCCCTGAAACTGATTCTGAAACCGATTTGCGATATCCTTTGCTTTGGCGGAGAGGCGATGGTACTGATAAAGCCGCAGTTCGAATGCGGAAAAAAGGCTCTCAACAAAAACGGGATCGTAAAAGACGAAAAAAACAGAAGGCAAGCGATCGATGAAATTTCCGCTTTTGCCCGATCGATCGGTTTTTCGGTGCTCGGTGTTACGGAAGCGCCCCCGAGGGAGGGAAAAAACATCGAATATCTTCTATATTTGAAGAAACACACCCTCGTTTCGGTTGTATAATTTTTCAAAATCATGTATAATAGTGATATGGTTGTCGGGATATACGAAAAAATAAAAGGACAGACGGGAGAGAAAACAAAAACGGAATTTCTTTCCTATCTCGAAAAATACGGCGTATCGTTTATCGAACTTTCGGAGAAAAACGAGGTTTGCGACCTGATCGTGGTGTTCGGCGGAGACGGAACCGTTCTCACCGCCGTTTCCCGTGCGATCGGAAGCGACACACCGATTCTTGCGATCAATACCGGAACGCTCGGGTTTCTCACTTCTTTCGAGGAAAACGAGATCGAGCTTGCGGCAAAAAAAATCCGCGACGGAAAACTTGCGTTTTCGGAAAGATCGCTGCTTGAAATATCCTGCGAGAACGGGAAAACGGCTTATGCGTTGAACGACGCCGTGATCGAAAGGACTTCGACCGCGGAATCCCGCGCGGTGATCGCAAAACTCGGCGTCGAGATCGACGGAAACCCTGTTTACACGCTCGGGGCAGACGGTGTGATCGTCGCCTCGCCGACGGGGTCTACCGCATACAGTTTGTCGGCGGGCGGGGTGATCCTCGATCCCGGTATCCCTTCTTTTATTTTAACGCCGATCTGTTCCCATTCCTTCGGTACGCGTCCGATCGTTTTTCCGGACAATAAGAAAGTGACCGTGAAAGTCCTTGCAAATTCGAGCGAATGCGTTCTTACCTTAGACGGCAGGTTTGCGGCGAAACTTTCCGAGGGGGAAGAAGTCAGGATCGGAAAAAGCAAAAACAAACTCAAACTCGCGGAAAACGAGAAAAACTTTTATCAGAGATTAAAACAAAAAATCGGTTGACGAACGGCAGTATTCTTTGCTGTCATTCTTCAGGGAGAAAACCATGGGAAAGAACGTAAGACAGAACAAAATCGTGGAGATCATCACGACCACGGAGGTAGAAACGCAGGAAGAGCTTGCCGATATTCTGAACGGATATCATTTCAACGTGACGCAGGCTACCGTTTCGAGAGACATCAAAGAACTCGGGCTTGTGAAAATACTCGGCAAAACGAAGAAATTTCGTTATGCCGTAGAGAAAGACAGCGGCGAACTTAACAACGAAAAGCTTTTGAACGTGTTTAAAAACTGCGTGCTTTCCATCGAAAGAGCGCAGAACCTCGTTGTCGTAAAAACCATTTCCGGCAGCGGAAATTCGGCAGGGCTGATCGTTGACAAGCTGAAACTCGCGGAAGTGGTGGGTAGCGTTGCCGGCGACGATACGTTGCTCGTGGTAACGCATAACGAAACGAATGCGACCACCGTGGTCGCGAAGCTCAAAAATCTTCTTTAAAGGCGGCAGAATGCGGATAAACCGACCGCAATGTCATGGATCTGTAAATTTTTACGGAGCGAAAAACGATGCTGAAAAGTCTCGAACTGAAAAATATCGCGCTGATCGACGAAGCCTGCGTTGTATTTGACGAAGGTCTGAACGTTTTATCGGGAGAAACGGGATCCGGAAAATCCGTCCTGATCGATTCCGTCAATTTCGTGCTCGGGGCGAAGGCGGATAAAACAATGATCCGTTACGGCGAAAGCAAATGTTCCGCTTCCGCCGTTTTCGGGATTGAAAATAATGCAGCCGTGAAGGAAACCCTCTCTTCGTTCGGTATGGACGACGTTGAAGACGAACTGATCGTTACGAGGACTCTTTCCGTAGATTCTAAGGGAACGATCCGCGTAAACGGCGTTCCGTTTACGGCTGCAATGCTGAAAAAGGTGACCGCGCATCTCGTAGACGTGCACGGGCAGAGCGAGCATTTTTCTCTTCTTTCGGAAAGCGAGCAGCTCCGGGTGGTCGATTGTTTCTGCGATAAGAAGATCGCAGCGGCAAAGGAAAAGATCGCGGCGATCGTTTCCGGGCTGAAAGAGACGGATAAAATCCTTTCTTCTTTCGGCGGAAGCGAGAGCGAACGGGCGATCAAAGCGGATATTCTGAAATTTCAGATCGACGAGATCGCAAATGCGGACGTCAAAGAAGGCGAAGAGGAAGAGCTTCTTTCGAAACGAAAGAGAATACAAAGCGCGGAAAAATGCACGGAGGCGTTCTCTTTGACGGCGCAATCCCTTCTCGGGGAAAACGGCGCGAGAGACAGAGTGCTTTCCGCTTTGCGCGCCATGGGGCAAATTTCCCGTCTGGACGATAAATACGACGGGATCTGCGAAAGGCTGAAAACCGTTTCCGAAGAGCTCGAAGACATCGGGGAAACGACGGAAGATTTTTCCTCCGAATTCGATTTTGAACCGTCCGAAGCCGACCGACTGGAAGACAGGCTCGATAAGATCCGTTCGATCAAGAAAAAATACGGATCCGATTATGCCGCGGTGATCGCTTTTTCCGAAAACGCGAAAGCGGAATACGATAAGCTCGTTCATTACGACGAAGAGTATGCGAAATGCAACGAAAGGAAAAAATCTCTTCTGGAAAGTCTTAATACGGCGTATGCGGAACTGACGGCGATCCGCAAACAAGGATGCGCGTCGTTTACGGGAAGGGTCGAAAAGGAACTCAGAGAGCTCGGCATGAAAAACGCAAAATTCGACATTCGCTTTTCGGATGAAGGTGCCGACGGGACGTCCTATCGCCTTAACGGACGCGACCGTGTAGAATTTCTGTTTTCCGCAAACCTCGGCGAGCCGACAAAACCTCTTTCCAAAATTATCAGCGGCGGCGAAATGAGTCGTTTTATGCTTGCCCTGAAAACGGTTACTTCCTCTTATAAAAGCATTTCCACCTATATTTTCGATGAGATCGACAGCGGGATCAGCGGACAGGTCGCAAGGATCGTTGCGGAAAAATTTGCCGCGATCGCACTGAACACGCAGGTGATCGCGATCTCCCATCTGCCGCAGATCTGCGCCATGGCAGACGCGTCCTTCCTGATCTCGAAACGAGAAGAAGGAGGGAAAACGCATACGACCGTTGAGCGTTTGACAGACGAAAAACGAGTATCCGAAATCGTTCGTATGACGGGCGGCGTCGATTCGCCCGCGGCGAGAGAACATGCAGGCGAATTGCTCCGTTCCGCCGAAGAATATAAACATAATCTGCGTTGACCTTCCGACGGAAGGCGTGCGGGAAGAACCGGTATTTTTACCGGTTCTTTTTTTGAAACGAACCGATTTTTGTATGTTATCAAATAACTATAAAAACAAGAAAGAAAGCAACCTAAAATGGAATATTGAATGATAAAACAAAATTAAACGAAAAATGTTGTTTTATGTTCTTCATTAATTTATATATCACGGTAATTAACGGTATCATATGTATTTAATGGATCGACAGAAATATATTTAGTTGTATTTTAAATTGTTATATCTTATTTAAGTAAATAAAAAGAAATTATCCATTTTAGGTAATTAAAATATCTTAAACGGACAGAAATATCAATTCTGTTTTTTGCGTATGTTTTTTTTCGGTCGGCACATACTTTTCGGGACGATCTTTTTGCTTTACGGAATACAAAAAAGATCGACGAAACATTTTCGTTACATAACGGGTATTGGGGGCGATATGTCAGGTAAGATAAAACCGAAAAAAATTCTCGTTTCCTTTCTGCTGATCGTTGCGATCTGTTTCGCAATTCCCGCACAAACGGCGTATGCGGACGACGAGAAAGTATATCTCGGCGGAATGGCGGCAGGTTTTCAGATGAGAACGAAGGGGGCAACGGTCGTTGCGCTGAGCGATATCGTGATCGGCGGCGAAATATATTCTCCGTCCAAAAAAGCGGGCATTTCGGTGGGAGACAAAATCATGACGGTTGCGGGAAGGGAGATCTGCTGTTCGGCGGATATCACCGCCGCACTGAAAAAGAAAGGGGAAACGCCTGTCGAGGTCGTTTTAAAAAGAGGCGAAAGCGAGATCAGAACCTTCGTCACTCCGAAAAAGGATGCGAACGGAATTCTGAAGATCGGCATTTTCGTGCGGGACAATTTAAACGGTATCGGAACGATCACGTTTTTTAAGAAAAACGGGGATTTCTGCGCACTCGGTCATTCCGTTTACGGAGAGGACGGCAAACAGATCGAGATCACGGGAGGAAAAGCATACCTTTGCTCGATCATCGGGTTTGAAAAAGGGAAAAGAGGGAGCGCGGGCGAGCTGAAAGGTGTTTTTATGGACGATATGCCGATCGGGACGCTCGTGAAAAACACTTCGACCGGAATTTACGGAAAAACGGGTAAAAAATACGATCATACCAGAAACAAAGAAATGGAAATCGGGGAGGCTTCGGTCGGTAAGGCGAGTTTTTTCACCTGTATCGACGGCGTTACGATAAGGGAATTTTCAGTCGGGATCGTGAAGGTAGACGAGAACGAAAAGAATAATAAAAACCTTGTTCTCAAGGTGACCGACAAAGAGCTGCTCGACGAAACGAACGGTATCCTTCAGGGGATGAGCGGCAGTCCGATCGTACAGAACGGAAAGATCGTCGGCGCGGTGACTCACGTTTTTTTAAACGACCCTGGGCGGGGTTTCGGTATTTCGATCTCGAAGATGCTGGACAGCTTTCGGTAAAATTTCGGAATAGCGGGCGAAAAGAAAGACGGATCCGTATATAAAAAACAGTAAAAATAGTATAGCCCGTGCATGATAAACGCACGGGCTTTCCGCAATCGAAAAATTCGCGTCGGTTGACGGCGTATACAAAAAACGTTATTCCAAGCCTTTTTAATTCTCATCGTTCACTCATAATCCGTCTTTTTTCGACATACGCTACTAATGAACGAGGATTTGCCATGTTACCGTTGTTTGTCAGAAAAAAAGGGAAGCAACTGTCCGAAAATCGCGGGTTTCTTCTGCTTTTCGGTTGTGTGTACGGACTGGGAACGGTGTTCGGTTTGTTTTTTCGCAAAGCCGACGAATTTAATCCGCTGTGCGCTCCCGTATGCGAATACTATTTCGGTTTGTTTTCCCGGGATAAAAATCTGTTCGGCGAAACGGTACGGTATCTTTTTTTTCACGCGTTGCTTTGCGGTGTGTTCTTCGGGCTCGGATTCACTTTTTATACCGCACCCGTCGAGGGGCTGATCCTCCTTTATCGCGGGATGATCCTCGGCAATGCTTTGCCCGTTTTGTTTCTGAGATTCGGTTTTCCCGCCGTGCCGATCACGGTATTTCTCACCGTACCGTATCAGGTTCTTTCTTCCGCCGGGATCACGGCGATCTGCGTGTGGAATCTGTCTTATCTCAGATCGCTGCATTATTGTAAAAGACTGCATTGGAAAAAAATCGCGGAAAACGCACTTTGCGGATTTCTGATCTGTTCTGCCGCATGTGTGTATCAGTTTATCGTTCTCGCACTGATCGTTCGCCCGATGACCGCTTTTCTTTGATCGGAAAATTATCGTTTCGGCATAAAATCAAGGGGTCGAATCACGAAAAATTACTTGCAGCAGAACGCGGCTGTTTTTGCCGCATAAAAAAAAGAAGTTTGCAAAAAATAAGTCAAGAGGTATTTCGGTTATGATGAAGAACTTATTTTTTGCAGTCAGCGTGACGCTTTTATTTACGTTGATCCTGCCGTATGCGACGCAAAGAAAAAGCCGCGCCGCCGAACCCGTTTGCGAAATTTCCCGTGAAACATCGGATGACCAGGCGTTTACCCGGAACGGCGAAGAAAATCTTCCCGCGATATCGGACGAGAATATAGTTATCACAAAGGCAAAGTCTTCTTATCTCGTCGATTACCACAGCGGAACCGTTTTGCAGGCGGTAAACGAAAATAAAAGACTTCCGATCGCCAGCATGACGAAACTGATGCTCCTGAATCTTTGTTTCGAAAAGGCGGAGAACGGAGAGCTTACTTTCGACGAAAAAATTACCGTAAGCACCCGTGCAAGCGGAATGGGCGGATCTCAGGTTTTTCTCGAGGCGGGCGGAGAATATCCGGCGGACGATCTGATCAAAAGCGTGATCGTATCTTCCGCGAACGACGCGTCCGTCGCTCTTGCGGAACGGCTTTACGGCAGCGAGGAAAGCTGCGTTGCGGCAATGAACGAAAAGTGCCGCGAATGGGCGCTTGAAAATACTTCCTTCCGTAACTGCACGGGTCTGCCGGCTTCCGAGCATTTTTCTTCCGCGAAAGACGTATCCGTTATTTTAACGAAACTGCTTGCTCACAAAGATTATTTCCGATATTCCGGTATCTGGACGGATGAAATACGCCATCCGAAGGGAAACGTGACGGGACTTACCAATACGAACAAGCTGTCTCGTTTTTATGCGGGATGCGACGGCGGAAAAACGGGATATACCGCGGAAGCCGGATTTTGTCTGGCAGCCACGGCAAAAAGAGGCAATATGCGAGTTGTCGCCGTTGTGATCGGCGAAGAGAACTCGAAACAACGTTTTGCGGACGTATCCGCTCTTTTCGATCATGCTTTTCAATGTTACGTGAACAGGGCGGTGGTCGATTCTTCGAATCCGCTCGAATACACCGTAAGGGTTTCGAAAGGAAAAAAGAATGCCGTAGGAACGATAGCCGAAAACGATTTCTATCTTTTCGGGAAAAAGGGAGACCGTGACGAGATCCGGATCGATTTCGAATCGTCGGGCGTGACCGCGCCCGTCAGGAAAGGGGAGAAGGTCGGAAAACTCGTGATCTATAAAAATCACGTCTGCGCGGGTGAAGTGGAAGTTCTTGCCGCGGAAGACGTGAAAGCAAAGGTGTTTTTCGATTACCTGAAAGACGTTGCTTCCGGCTGGCGGATCTGAAAAGAAGAAAACAAGGAAAGATAGTATTTCGGGATCACGGCGTCGAACACGGCGCCGTTTTCGTTATAGGTCACTTTTAACGTCGCGCAGTATTTCCGTAAACGGAAAAAGGATTGCGTTTTTGCGTAGGGAACGAAAAATCGCATGCGGGAATAGAAAGTTTCCATATAAGAAACGATACGGGTTTTCAGCCTGTCAAGCCCTTTGCCGTGTAATGCCGAAATGAAAACGGCGTCGTTTGAAAAATCAGAAAAATCGCTTATTTTATCGCATTTATTGAAAACTTTTACGATAGGCGCGTTTACGGAAAGATCGTTTAATATCTTCATCGATTCCGCAATTTCCGTTTCGTGATCCCCCGAGGCGTCCGAAACAAGCAGAACAAGATCTGCCTCGCGCACGCTTTCGAGCGTGGTTTTAAAAGCGTCGATCAGATCGGTCGGTATATCTCTGATAAAACCGACGGTATCGATCATGACGGCGGGAAATCCGTCCGACGAGAATTTCCTCGCTGTCGGATCGAGAGTGGCGAAAAGTTTATCTTCCGCAAGCGTTTCGCTGCCCGTTATCGCGTTAAGCAAGGTGGATTTTCCCGTATTGGTATATCCGCAAAGGGCAACGACGAACGTCTCGTTCTTTTCGCGGCGTTTCCTTTGTGCTTCGCGCCTTGACGATACCTCTTCGAGTTGATTTTTTAAGGAGAGAATGCGCGCGCGGATGTGGCGCCTGTCCGTTTCGAGCTGCGTTTCGCCCGGTCCTCTTGTTCCGATACCGCCGCCGAGACGGGAAAGGGCAGTTCCCAGTCCTTTCAGACGAGGATAAAGGTAAGAAAGCTGTGCGAGTTCTACCTGCAGTTTTCCTTCTGCCGTAACGGCACGCTGAGCAAAGATGTCGAGGATCAGTTGTTCGCGGTCGATCACTTTGATCCCGCCAAGCCCCTCGCAGATATTTCTCGTCTGTGCGGGGGAAAGCTCTCCGTCAAAAACAAAAACGTTCGCTTCCGCCTCTTCCGCTTCTTTCCTTGCGCTTTCGAGTTTTCCCGCGCCGATATAGGTAAAAGGGGAGATCTCCCGCGGGATCTGACGGTCTTCTCCCGCAACGAAAAGCCCGGCGCTGCGGCAAAGATCTTTAAATTCTTCCGAACGTGCGGCTCCGTTTTTCGTTTTCGTATCGTAAGAAAAAAAGAGAAAGGCTCTTTCGGAAATTTCTTTAAAATCGATTATATTATCTGTCATAATGCAATATTTTATGTCTCGTTCGATTCGTTATCTTTTCTGATTTTAACAAGTTTTGCCGCATTTTTCCTCGAGTCTTCGCCGATGGCGGCGTAATGCTTTCTCGTCGTATTCACGTCTTTATGACCGAGGAAATCGGCAACGGCATAAATATCACCCGTTTCGCGGTAAAGGTTGGTGCCGAATGTGCTTCGCAGTTTGTGCGGCGTGATCTTTTTTAACGGGGTAACTTCTTTCGCGTAATTTTTCACAAGGACTTCCACCGCGCGGACGGAGATCCGTTGACCCTTTAAGGAAAGGAACAGGGCGTTTTCTTCTTCCGGGATCGGCAGGTCGTAACGGTAATCGAGCCAGTCGTAAAGGGCGTCCTTTACCTCGTCGTTATAATAAAGAATTTCCTGTTTGCCTCCTTTTCGCGTTACGACGAAACTGTTGTGGTCGAAGTCGAAACTCTCCACGTTAAGCCCGACAAGCTCGCTGATACGGATTCCCGTTCCGATAAAGAGGGTGAGTATTGCGGTATCGCGAACTTTCAGCTTGTTATGATAAACCTTTTTTCGTCCGGAATAAGCCTCATCGTCGGAAACAAACTCGAGCAGCTTGTCAACTTCGTCGTTCTCGAGGCGAACGATCGATTTTTCCCGTATTTTCGGGGTCGCGACCTTTTCCGCTACGTTTGCAACGATCATGTCTTTCTGAAAAAAGTACTTATACATGGCGCGGATCGAGGCGAGTTTTCTCGCTTTCGCGTGGTCGTCGCACGATTCGCGGTTGCCGCGCGCCGTTTTGTAGCTGCCGAGATAATTTAAAAAACGCTCGATATCGAGGGCGGTCACGTCGTTTAAAACGCCGATCGTCATGTCTCCGACCAAAACACCTTTCGTCTGCGAAAGGTATTCGAAAAAGATCCTTAAATCGTAAGCGTAGTTAAGGCGGGTAAGCGCGGAAGAGTTGTTAGAGATACCGTAGAGAAACTGCGCGCAAAAAGGGGGCAGATTCGTCAGAAGTTCGTCCGTTTTATCGGTCAGTTTCTCATTTCTTAAGGTGTAGTAGTTTTCCTTTTTCATGAAAAAATATCCCTCCTTCGATCAATTTATCATTGCGTAAAACACAACTTTTACGCAATGATAGCACATTTCAGCCCGTTTTGTCAAGTATTTTCACGTTGTTACGAAAAAAAAGACTTTTTAAAATCGTTGTTTTTATATGTGATTTTAGAAAATTTTATGTTTTGCGAAATTACTTTGAGCGAAGAATTGACACCCGTGTCGAATCGTGCTATAATAGAGTTAAGTTTATTTTTGAATTTTTGCCGCAAATACGGCTTTGTTTCTATCAATTTTACGAAGGAGTGTGTATCTGTATGGGTGATTTTATCAACAGCGAAATGATTCGCGGTCATATCGATACCATTATTTTGCTTTCGCTTGTCGACGGTGACCGTGATTCCAACGAGATCCGCGCCGATATCGAGAAAAAGTCGGAAAACAGATACAGCGTAAAGCAAGGCACGTTTTACAGCGCGATGAAACGGCTTACCAAGCAGAATTACATCAAAGAATATCGTTCCAGCGCGTCCGACGGCATCCGCAGAAAATATTATTCTCTTACCGAAAAAGGAAAACGTTTTCTCGACAAAAACCGCGAAGATTGGCTGCAGTCCAAAGAACTGATCGACGGGCTGATCGAAACCCCGTCTGAGCCGATCGAACGCGGGCTTCCGAAAGCGGAAAAGCCGGCGGACGAATTCGAGAAATTCAAGGAGCTTGCGTCCGATATCGGCGATTATCGCGTGGAAGACGGCGCGGAAGAAGAAAGCTATCTCGACCGCCTCGGATCGGACGTTTTTGCCGACATTCAGTCCGAGCTTGACGCTCTGAACGTTCCCGTCGAGGAGGAGCCCTCTCCCCTTATCGAGGAAGAAACGCTTCCGCAAGACGAGACCGCCCTCGAAACGGTCATGGGAACCGAGGACGAAGAATCTACCGAAGAAACCGTTTACGAGGATACGGAAGAGATCGGCGGGATCCCCGACGAAACGGAAACCGTGGAAGAAGAAGTTTCCGAAGAAACCGCGGGATCGGACGAAACATCCGATCGTGAGGAAGAAAGCGACTCGCCTTACGTCCTTCTGGACAGCATGGAAGAAAACTCCGAATCCGAAGAAAACGCTTGCGAGGATACGGAAGAAGAGATCGACGAACAAGACGATATTTACGTAGTTTCCGACGAAAATGCGGAAGAAACGGAAAATACGGAAGCAACCGAAGAACATACGGAAACTCAGGTCGAGGAGGAAGACGTAGAACCGACCGACGGAGAGACGGAAGAGGACGAAGAGATCATCGATCGCGATCTTCTCGAAACGCAGCAGGAACTCGATAAACTTCTCGGTATCGAAGAGACGGCGGAAGAAACGATCGAAGAGATCGAGCCGGAAAACGGATCTGAGACCGAAGACGAAACAGAGGAAATTGCCGAAGATACCCTTTCCGAGGAGACGACCGAAGCGCAAGCGAAGGAAAACGTTGACGAGAAGGAAAACGAGGATCCCGAATTTCTGCTTTCCGTCACGACCGATCACGACTTCACCGCCCCCGCCTACGACGATTCGGCTTATCGGGTGATCGAAGAGACGGACGAAGACTATATTCATATCCGCGGCATTATAGACGAACGGAAAACGGAAGAGCCTTCCCTGAACGTACAGACCGAAGAAACGGAAGTAATAAGCGAACCTTCCGAATCTGCGGAGAAAACGACGGAAGAGGACGCACCGGAGACGGAAAGCGAAGAAATCGCGGCGGATGAATCGGCAAACGGGACGGAAAAAGAATACGTAGAACCGGTCGACGCAGAAAATGCGTTCAAAGGGTTCAATATCATTTATAACAAACCGCAGGAAGAGCTTTTCACCGCAAACGATTTTGCCGCGGTGGAAATGCCTGAATTCCCGCGCGACGAGGAGATACCGGAAGAGAGCGATTCCGCAACTTCGGAAGCGATCCCGCAGGAGAACTATGAAACGGCGGAACCTTCCGTATCCGACGTGGAGATCAATATCATCTCTCAGAACGCAAAGATAGAGGAAAAACCGATCGTTATCTTCGCTTCTTCCGATTATGATTTCCCCTCGCCGACCGAGGCGGAACGGGAAGAACCGCAACAGGCAAAAACGGAGAGCGTGCCGACTCCGACGGAAACGGCGGCACCCCCCTCCCCCGCACCGCAGGCAACCGTTACGCCGCAGGAGGAAGATCCCGCGGAAGACGATTATCTCTACGCCGAAGACGGAAAACCCGCCATGCAGAGAGAATATAAATCCATTCTTTCAAAACTTTTCCCGAGAACGGAAGAAAAGGAAATGCCGCGCGAAAACGTCGTTTACGTTTCACCCGAAAAAGAATCGCAACCGGCGGAAGCCGCACAGCCGGCGCGAACCGTCGATCTCGACGAGTATTTTGCCCGCGCCACGCAGAAACATTACGAAGAAACATACCGCAATTACGAAGATACCTATGCGGAACAAACCCCTGCTCCGACCCCTGCGGAAGAGCCGCAGCCGGAGCCGGCGCAGGAGGAAACTTCTGTTTCCTCTTTCGGAGCGACGAGCAACGAACAGAATTATTATAACGAGTCTGTTTACAATGCGGAAACCGCCCCGAGAGAAACGAAGATCGAAAAACAGGTTACCGGGCGCGAAGCCCTTTCGTCGGACGGTACGGCGGACTTCTCCGATCTGTACGCCATGGCTAACCGCGAAGGATTCAAGATCAGAACGTCTTCCGCGACCAATCGTTTTTCCGGCAAATACATTCTTGCAAACAAACTGAACATGAATACGGCATGGCTTTTCTTTATTCTTCTGTTCGGTGAAATGGCATTGATGAATTACGTGTTCGCACAGGAAGTCGGCTGGAGCTGGATGGCAAAAGGAAGCATCGTTGCGGCGGCATTCCTTGTTCCGCTGATCCTTACGATCCGTTATTTCGTTTCCGGCAACAATAAGGTGACCGAGATCGCCCCGTTCAGGAGCGCAATGGAAGTTTCGCTGATCATAACGTTCCAGATCGTTATCATCGTGCTTGCCGTCGCGCTGTTCTCGTCCATCGATTTCAATTCGCATTCGCAGGTTCTTTCGTATATCGCGATCCCCTGCATTTTCGCACTGAACATTCCCGTTTTCTTCATTTTAAAATATCTTTTGCTCGAAAGCGGAAAATACTTCACGAAATAAATAAGCGGCAAAACCGTAAAAAAACAGACGCTCTGTCTTGCTATGGCAGAGCGCCTGTTTTTATTGTCGGGCTTATTTTATCCCTTTTCTTCTACAGCATTTAAGCCGAAGCCGACGGGTCGGGGGTCTTCACCTCGAACAGCACGGAAAAATCGATCAGTTTATCGATCGTCGATCCTTGCAGGCTTTGATATGTATCTTTTGGTAATTCGGCTTCCGAAATAATATTATTTTTGATCAGTTCTTCATACGGGATCATCTGAAAGCGGATCCAGAAATCGCGCGTATTTACGATCTGCTTTTCGTTATTCGCTTTTTTATCTTCCGCCATCTGCGCGTCCATGCCGCTGAGCGGATAATCGGATAACACGCGAAGACTGCCGCCGTCTTTTATCTGATTCAGATACTGATAGCCTGAAAATCGAACGGTATCGACGGAAGCGTTGCCGGTCGTATCGCGCTTAACGACCACCTCGCCGCAGGAAACGGCAAGCGTTTTCAATAATAATTTCGCCTGCTGATTCGTCGTAGCCGCGGAACCCGCATTGATGAGAATAGAAACGTTGTTTGTAGAATCTCCTTTGTTTACCATGCGGAAACGGTAAGTAAACACCTTGGAAGGCACGATATCCGCAAGCGAATTTCCGCCTCCCGAAAATGAAATCGTATCCTCGGTCGTCACAAGGTCTTCCACTTTGGCTTCCCGTTTTCCGATAAATTCAAAAGAATATGCGCCGCGGAATTCGGGGAAATAAGCTTCCGGAAAATTCGCTATATTTTTATCCGTCCAATACCCTTCTTCGATCCGATCGGGTACGCCGTTCTTGTTTTCGTCGTTTGCACGGTAGAAATAGACTTCGGAATTGATCCTTGCGAACTTGAATTCCATTTCGGAAGCTCTGTCCGTCGCGCTGAACCAGGCGTAAACGGATACTCCGCACACGGCGAGAACGATCGCAAGCGCAAGGGACGAAAGGGAAAAGAAAAACTTTTTATTCATGCGTTCCCTCCTTCGTTCGGTGCGAGTACAACGGAAGCGATCCTGGCGGATTTCTCCGCGAGAAGGTTGGAAACGACCCCTTCCAGCTTATTATATTCGGTAAGATCGATATGCAGACGGATCGTTATCGTTTCCCATTCCGCACCGCTCCACGTGCCTTTGAAAATATCCGCGGTAGCGGGAGCGGGATTACTATCGTCGATCGGTTTCAAATCGTTTAAAAAGACGCCTTTATCATTCAACGAGTTAAAATCTTTGTCGTCATAATTTCCAACCTGGAGACGATATATGCCGAGAATACTGTATTCTTTATTGTTCGCTTCGAAAGTATCGCAACCGGTCTTGTTGTTATTATCCGGGGTAAGCCCGTCGAAATACAGCTTATAGCCGCTTTTTTCCTTTCTGCGGCTTTCGGCGCAGGTGAAACGAAAGGTCATTTCAATGTATTCGCCGGGATATAACGAATCGTAAAAAACCGATTTTTTCCCACCGGAAGAGGTATCGAATTCATCTGTCGCATTGCCGTTTTCGTCGACCTGCAAGAGATAATACTTGCCGTCCGTATCGCGGCGATAGGTACCGGAAGCAATTACCGTTTCGTTCATTACGGCTTTGGCGGTAAACGTATCGTCAAAGCGCATATAATCCGCGCGGGCGGTCAGACTCATACCGCTGCCCGAAACGTTTTTATTCTGCGAAAACCATGCAACCCCTTTCGGCATGACCGCAACGACGATAATCACGATCGCGACCAGCAGAAACAGGCAACTTGCCGCCGAGCTTATCAGTTTTTTATCGGTGATCAGTTTTTTGATTTTTTCGTTCATCAATCTACCCTCACCACGTTGAATTTTACTTTGATCGTAACCGTTGTACCGTTTAACGTAAACGTGTAAGCAACGTAAAACTTGGTCGTTTCCGTATTGTTTTCGCCGTCATCCGAACCCCAGACGAGCGAGTTTACGGTAACGGAATACGATGAAGTGCCAACCTTATAGTTTGTTTTAAGCCCGTAAAAGGCGGCAACGGCGTCCTTTTGCGTATTGCTCGTTGTATTTGCAAACGATTCGTAAACGACTTTGATCGGGATCCCTTTTTTCAATTTTTTCTGATATTCCACGCTTTGCAGAATCTTGTAATCGTTCACGCCCGTTTGTTCTTCGAATAAAAACTGCGCGGAAGTCGATGCGGTATTGTAAACGGACGTGCCGGAAGAAGAAAGTTCGGCAAAATATTCCATATTCACAAGACCGACCGAGCCGTAGAAAATACCGCCAACGCCGACGGGCGTATCACCCGTGGAATTTGCAAGGTTACCGTAAACGTAAACGCGGTTTAAGTTGGGAAACGAAGTTAAAAATTCCATGGAATACACTTTATTTTCATTCGACGAATTTCCGACGCTGTTTTCGATATGAAGTTCCGTCAATCGCTTTAAAGCGGTAAGTCTTTCAAGATCGGCGTCGTTCGGGTTTGCGGCGTTGATATTAGCGGAAAGATTGCAATTGCAAAGATACAACGTCGTGATCGAGGTCATCTGAGAAAGATAGGTCATTGTGTTTGCGTAATCGACCGAAAGGTCGATCCCGCTCAGGTTGACGTACGAAGTGCCCGTCATATACTCGATCCCCTTGAAATTTTTCACTTTTTCGAGCAGAGTTTTCGAAGACGCGGAAACAAGCGTATTATTATCGGTAACGTCAAGATCACGGTTTTGTTTCAACCAGTCAACAAGCACGTAGTTTTTCGCATCGGTCGAGTTGTCGTAAGCGACGCCGCCGAACGCCTCGTACATCCAGATATACAGGTTTTTATCGTAAACGGCGTCGGGAGACGCTTTTGTTTCGTCCAGCAAAAGAACGCCCGGAAGCGTAAAGGCGGTTGTGATATAGGTTGTCGTTGTTCCCTCGCCGTTTTGTACGGGTTTGGAGTACGCCTGAAAACCGTCGTTTAAAGACATAACGTAGTTATAAACGATTTCAAATTCAACGTCTTTCGAACCGATTTCAGACGGATCGATATTGAATTTCCAACGAGCGTCACCATAAGAAAGGATCTTCTGATAACTTTTCATTCCCGTTTCCGTCACGCCGTCTGCTTTGTGGCTCGTCAGAGCGTTTACGTAGGAAGAATAGGGGTAACTTCCCCCGCTTTCCGTTTTCGGAATCAAAGAATGATCCTTTCCGTTATAATACAGGGAAACGGAAATTCCTTTCACGTTGTTCCAGATAAGGTTTCCGCTTGCGTCCCGAGTAAAAATATCGTAACAAACGATTTTTCCGTCATTGGAATACGCAAAAGGCATTTCAAAAGAATTGATCGTGAAAAGCCCCGTTTGCGCATAGAACATTTGATTGTAATAGTTATAATAGGGCAAGAATCCGTTCACGTTGTCGCCCGAATCGTTGGCAACCGCTTCGATGGGGATCTGCAGCGTTACTTGCTTTTCTTCGCCGAATGAAAACGTACAGTTCAGCTGAACCGATTGCACGTAATCGAGCGGATTGTTCGTTTTGAAATCCTTAACGGAAAGTTTTCCGTTTGAATCCCCCGCCGGAACGGTCAACGTATATAAGGAATTGATATCGTTTACGAGTTCGTATTTGATTTTTTTGATCGATACGTCCGCATTTCCGTTTTTAAGGGAATAAATGATCTGATCGCTGAATCCCGTCAGATTTCCGCCGCTGTCGTATTCCGCCCGAAGCGTGATTTTCCCGCCGTAGTTATTTAAAATAAAGTCCTGCGCGAGAGAGGCTTCGGTACGGACAAGCCCTGCGTCCGTCGCCACAATGTCGTTGATATCAAGCTTTTCCGATTTTGTCACGCCGTTTATCGTCGTCGAGATCGTAACGATCATTTTCGTAACGGCTTCCGTCGGAGTGAATTTCACGATCCCGTTTTCCGTTGTGATCGTATCGGAAGTATATTCGGTAGCCTGATTCTCCCCGCCGTAAACCCTGTAAGCGAACGAAAGGGCTCCGTTCGGCAACGACAGCATTGCCGGAAACTGTACTTCCCGCTTGAAAACGTGCTTTTTCGTTGCCTGTGTGTCGCCTTCTGCCGTATAGTCCGTATAAAAACGATCGATCAACGCATTTATCATTGTTTTTCCCGCAAGGACAAAAGAAGAAGTGTTTGCGGGGTTTACAAGGTGCGCTTTCAGTTCGGTAACGGCGATCGTTTTCCCGTCTTTCTTTACCGTAACGGTCAGAGTTCCGCTTTCCGCGCCGGAATTTTCAGCCGGCAAAGTAACTTTTCCGAGCGCCGAGATATTGCCCGTTCCGCTTTCGTTTGCTTTTACAAAAGAGTATTCGACCGTCAGCCCGTTATAGGCAAGAATATGCGTTACGAAATCGAGATCGTCGAACACGTAAAAACAAGGCTCTGTTTCGGCGGCGTCGCTTGCCGTAAAGCATTTCTTTTCGGAAATAAAGAGATTTGCGGCGAAAAGATTGTTCGTCACCGTAAGTTTGGAAAGATCGTCATAGGAAAGTTCTTCCGGTACAAGGTCGGCATAGTTGGCAAGTTTTGCCGTTGCGATGCGAAGGGCGTGATAGCCGATCATTTTGTCATCCGCGGCGATAACCGAATAATAGGAAGAATCGGTTATCTTTTTGTCATCCGAAAATTTGATCACGCCGTTTTCCTCGGTGGCGTTCCGGTAAGCCGTAACGGAATAAAACGAGGGGTAAGCATAGGGCGCGTCGAAAATAAATTTTCCGAAAGCGGTCGAAGCCGCGTCGTTTCCGCTTGCGACCGCCCCCGTTATCACGTTTCCGTTTTTTATTACGATATTGCCGTGATACGTATGATAAAAGATCAGATTTTTCCCGTTTAAAACAAGAGTTTTTCCGTTCAGATCGATATGGCTGTCCGTGCGGAAGGTCACGTCCGTTTTCAATTTGATATCCGCCGTTAACTTTAAAATCAAACGCTCGGTAGAGACGGTTTCCTTTCTGCCGTCGTTGAAAAAACCTTTGTAACCGGATTCGGTTGCGGAAGACGAAGCTTCTACCGCATAACCGTTCGTCCCGCCCGCGTAGGAAAGAAGCCCTTCGAAAGAAGAAATTTCTTTCGTGATCACTTGGGTTTCAACCGTACTTTTATCGACGGAACCTGAAATGTCTTTCCAGGAACCGGAAGAAAAGTAGGCGTATACCGTAATTGAGCCGCTTATCGCAAAAACGAAAACAAACGCCCATAGCAGCGCAAATTTTCTGTTATCTTTTTTTAATCGATGCGTTTTTTTCATAGCGTTTCCGTTTTTCCTTTTGCCTGAAATGTCGTTTAAATGCTTTCCGAATTGGTTTAAAGTTTTATGTTATTCCGGGGCGTTCTTTTTATACGGCGCCGCCCCGCAGCCCTGCTCACAATCCGTTCTCGTCATTCTGAGCCGACCCCGTAGCCCTGCTCACGAAGAATCTGAGAACGGTTTGTTTTTTGGGGGCTATGCTTTCAGATCCTTCCTTCGGCACGTCGGGAATGTCGGGTCAGGATGACGAAAACATAGTTTTTGATTGAAGAAAATATTGGGAAATAATCAGCCGGAAACAGTCACTTTAAACGGTCTTTCATAGATTTTTTTAACCGTTGCGTCGTTTTCCGTAACCGTTTCGATCACCCTTGCATACACGTAAATCGTTGCCGTTCCTTTTTTTCCGCTCGTATAAGTGCTGTCACTTGTATAGCGAATGTTCTGCAAACGCGACGGATCGAAGCCATTCCCATCAACAGTTAATAGTGGCTTAATATCTCCTGCGGATTTGTAGTAATACGTTCCCGAGGCGTTGTTATAATCGACAACATACAACCCCTTTTCGTATTTCATGTTTGTGTTACTTGTTGTAAGATAGCAAAATCTACCGATATATTTGGTGCTGGTATAGTTATTTACCAACTTGGTTAACATATCGTCTACATTTGTAAAGGTATCGAAAGTTTGAAGGTTTTCCGATAATTCTGAGAAATAGAATCCGTTTGTTTCGTTATAAAGAAGCCGATAAACATGTTGCGCTGTATATACGTGTCCGTTGGAAAGTTTTGCCGTTGCTCCGGCATAACAATAATAATTTCCGTAGTAGTTACCGAAAAGCGCGTCTTCGATATGAGTATTTGCTTCGGCGAGAATCGCTTCCATATTAAAGGGGTCAGACGCAATATGCAGGGCGTATTCGGTAAATTTGAAACCGCTGTCCGTTTCAGATTTATCGAACCGATAACTATATCCTTGGTTTTTTGTGTAGGTAATAATTTCTCGATTTCCGTTTTTGTAAACCGCAATTTCCTGAGTATTTCCTGTATAACGATATAACCATAGTCCTGAGGAAAATCGACTTGCGTTTGAAACTGCATTGTGAACACTGCTTTCATTCGTAAGTTCATTCAGATAATTAAAGTATATGTTTGCATCCTTCTCGACCTTATCCACATATGATGTGAAAGAGGAGCTGTTTGTTAGTCCCTTTATTTTGGTTTCCGTTGCTACAATATCCGCTTCTAAGAAACTTTTCGATTCTGTCGGTGTGCTTTGATTTGACGAAGTGTTATATGCCGGACCGGATTTTGTAGTCTCGCTAATACCACTTTTACTATCGCATGTAATTGTGTATGTCCATTCATAGTAAGGACTGGAATCGCTGCCGGTGCCCATCCGATAATATAGCTTTTTTTGATCTTCCTCACCATGGCTGAAGTAAAAATAAGTATATTCTGACATATTTCTATCCGTTTTCTTGTAAAATCCGGATAATGTTGAATCGTAAATCAATTGCCATTGATCGGAATTGTCAGATGATTCAATGTAGTAATAATGATATGTTCTATGTTCCGTAACGGTATATTCAACAAATTTAGAGGTTTCTTTTGAGTAAATTACCTTTTGAAGGATACCGTTAGAATAATAGTATCGCTCAGGAAATGCAAAAGCCTTTTTTTCTTTATAATATCGATACTTTGTCGTTAACGTAACTGCTTTTGTGCAATGATATATTCCATTTGTTGCACTTTTCCAGTCCGTTGTATTAGATATGTCGATATTAATATAAGAATTAAACGCCGTTAGTTTTTCGACTTTATCAAATCCCGGAGTATTATCATTTAAGTTACTCGTCGTGAAAGTTTGAGAAGGAATCGCAGGAATGCTTCCGGTAGTGTCTCCGATTTGTACAGATTGATTTGTTAAGTTACTCTCGATTGCTTCCGACCAATCTGTTATATCGGTTGCCTCCGGAGCATCTCCTTGCTGAATTTCCAAATCATTTGTCTTGTCAACGAATTGGAACTTACCATCAAAATAACTAAGACAATAAATATGATTTTTAACCAATACTCCGTAATCGGTATTAATGCTTTCTTTACAGAAGTAATAATTGGCAAGCAGGGACTGCATGTTCTCAGCGGTATCTATTTCCGTAAACTGATCCGATCCGGGATCGCTTACAAGAAACGCCGGATTTCCGGATTGCAGATACCATTGAATCGTAGAAGAACTACCCGCGCTTGTATACGATTTTTTTGCAAGCTGAAGATACGGGCTGTCCACCTTGGTAAGCTCGTTTAAAAAACGTAACGCATCCGAAGATACATCACTTGTCGTATAAGTTATCTCTTCCTTTGTGCCCGGGTCTTCATATATAAGATCGGCTTCACTGTTATTTGTTTTTATTGTTTTAAGGACATAATCGATAAATTCATTCTCTACGTAAACATTATAAACATTCAGCGATTTTATCGATTTGATTTCAAGATTCAGCAGATCACCGATTGTTGTGATCCCTTTGTTATACGAAAGGTCAAGATTTTTAATTGCTGTTAAACGAGAAATATAGGTCAGATCGAAAGTTGTATTTTTTTCTGCACAGGCGCGCATGGTAAACGTTTGCAGCTTTTTTGACAGATCAGCGATATCGCTGTCAAGCGAAGTAATTCTGTCAAAAGCGTTGTTTACGGCTTGCGATGTTATAAACGCCGGAACGATTACGGTTTTTGTTTTCGTATCGATATGACCGGACAATCGAATGGAATTCAGATTTTCATAATAAGATATTCCCGTTAAAGAATAATCGAGATTTGTAACGTAAGGATTACCCTCGTTGTCTAAAGTCGCAGTAAAATCGGAAGACGAATTCTTCTTGGCGTATATCGCACGGATCAATTTTTGTGCCCCGTCCGAATTCAGATAGGTCGGTATTTCCGTGTTTGCAAGAAAGACTTCACCAAATGCTCTGGCTCTTGCTATGTTTGCTGTATCATCATTTTTTTCTGTTATACCTGCCCAGAAAGCAATGATACATTCCGCCTCATATTGCGAGATATAAGAAGTGTTATCTTCGGAATAAGGTTCTTTGTCATATTTACAATTTTTTAAATAAGTACCAGTATAAAAACTTGAAAAAGCCCATTGGGAAGGAGAAAGAGAACGGTCGAACCCATGAGACGTTGAGGGAGAACCTTTCCCGGTAAAATCAATATCATAACGCCTGATTTGATTTCCGTCCGGGGGTCCGGCAGCCGCGTCTGTTTCTTTACCGAAATCTCTTTCATTTAACGCCCATTGCATGACTTCATTATATTTGAAGTAGTAACTGCCGTTTAAATTTGCCGCCTTGATAAGTTCATTTGCTTTTTCCGTTAATTTTGCACCGTTCGTTATTACCATTCCCGGAGCTGTTGTCGTGTTGGCAGACCATAATGCAGGTATTTCATCATCGTTAAAGCCGACGGAATTCTTTAAATAGGTTTTTATTACAGAAACTTCTTTTTCCGTTAAATATTCCTTTCCGTCCGACTGAACATAATTGCTGCTGCCGGAATCGGAAGAAAAGCCGGTTACCGTAAACGGGAGCGTTGTTTTTTCACTCCCCGTAGCCCAATTCAACAACTGTACAAATCGGTAAACAGAAGAATTTGACTTTTCGCCCGACAAATCTGCAACCGTGAAGGTTAAGTTTTTAACTCCTTCCTGTTCGGCGTCGCGGACGAGAATATAATCGCCCGTCTTGTTGGTGATCGTTTTTTTGTCGGTATCGATGACAAATCCCGTGGAATAACCCGTTAAACCAGTTGTTGGCAGAAGGGCAAGCCTTGCCGCACGGGCGGTTGCATCGGGATCGGTTTTTCCCGTATACCCGAAAGCGGAAGAATCTGCCTTTTCATAGTCGGCAAGCTGGGTGAAAGTCTGATATTTCGCACTGCTGAAAACGCTGTAATTGGCGAATCCGTCTTCGTCGGGCTTGATCACGGCGGGGGCGTTTACATAAATATTCCTGCTCTGTCCCGTCGTATGGTCGCCGCTCATTTTAACCGTAACTTTAATACCGACGGAAGATTCCGACGATAAAAATTTTTCCGCGTCGATAAAAACATGATAGCGCATTTTTCCGCTTTCGTCTGTTTCCGGCTCGATCTTCGAAACGGCGCTGCCGATCCCGCTGTAGGTTATCGCGATCGTCTGATAGACGGAAGGCAGATAGAAATCTCCCCGTTCGTTACCCATGCCGTATTTCACGCGCGTGTCGAGAATGTTTTGCAAAATATCGATTTCGGACGCCTGCTTTTCGACGTGATCGATAGCAAGATCGTAAAGATCGGAATTGCTTCCGAGTTCGATGAGAACGTTCACCGTTGCTTCGTAAGTCTCCTGTTTGCCCAAAGAGGAATTGTAGCCGAAATCGCCCGTTACGTCGATCTGCGCAAAGGTGTAAAAAGTGGCGGTGTTCAGATAAACGGCTTTTATTCCCGCCGATCCGGTATCGAGGGAGATAAAGTTATAGGCGTTCTGCACTTTGTACGTGATATTCGTTAAACCGATATCGCGGAAATGTGCCCAGCTTTCGGCTTCGATCGGCGCGCCCTCGCTGTTATGCGACATGTGGAAATTTTTCCGGTAATCGTAATAGCCGTTTGCGCTTACCACAGGGAGATACACGTAAGGCGTTTTGATCTTCCCCTCGCCCGTTTCCGTATTCAAGCATGCCCTTTCCGCGTCGTTTTTATAAACGGAGCGAAGAGTGATCGGGCTGAGCTGCGCCACAAGGTATTTGAATTTTGTTTCGCGGGTCTGGCTGGTCACCTTGAAAGTGAACGAATGAAGATAGGTCTCTTCGTTTACGGTAACGCGGGCGTAAAGGGTAACTTCCACGTTTTCGTTCAGCGTGTCCGCAAGTTTGCCGTCGTTGCCGATCGAAGAAGGATCGGAAGAAGTCCATTCGATCTTTACGTTTTTGCTTTCGATATACACCGGCAGGAAAAGATCGTAAGTAATGGCTTCGGTCGTGTGTTTCGAAGGAATATGCCTTAACTCGCCGTTCGCATCGGCAAAAAGCGAAGCGAAAACGGAATCGTTCCGGGAATTTCCGATGATCTTAAACTCGATCGTTTTTCCGCCGATCGTAACGGAATCCGGCTTGGTCGCGTCGATTTTATTCAGTGTAAGTTTCGTTCCGCTTAACGTATAGTTCCCGCTTTTGCTTGCGGTAACGTCGATTTCTCCGTTGTAAAAAGAGAGCGCGCCGAAAAGAGAGATCTCTTCTCCCCCTTCTGCCTGCCCCTGCAAAATTTCTCCCGCGCGAGTCGTTACCAGTTTTTTCGCTTCCGCTACGTTAAACGAAGTAAGCGTCACGCTCAAACCGCTCGCGGTTTTCCCCGCTACGTCGAGATAAGCGTCAGCGTTGTTTACCGTCACGGTTCCATTAAGGTCGGTTCCGATCTCTCCTTTTCCGGAAGAAAGAAAGGCAAGTTTCCCTTTCCCCGTATATTTGATCCCACCGTTTATGGTCAGTTTGCGTCCGCAAAGGTCGATCGAAACGGGATTTTTCAGGGAATAAGAATTGTTAAGCGTAACGTCGCCGGCAAGAACGATCGTTTCCACCTCGGAAAGCCCGCTGTTCAGATCGTCTGCGGCTTTTTTGAACTCGTTTTCTGTTTTTACGAAAACGACTTTGCGATAATCGGAATTGCGAACGTACGTATTTACGCGAAGAACAAAGGTTTTTCCTTCCGCCGCAGGATCCGCCGCGATATGAAGAGAAAGCGCGAGCGTATGACTTGCGCTCGTCGGAGTTGTCGCGCTACCGGAGGCAAGGTAAAAACTGCCGTTATAAAGGTCGTATTCCCCCGCATCCGTAAGTTCCGCAAGCGTGCCGATAAATTCGCCGTCCAGAGAAACGAGGATCGAACTTTTCAGTTTGGAAAAATCGTCTTCCGAAATTTCGCCGTTTTTCGTTACGGTCAACCCGAAATCGTAAACGGTATTGACAGAAGATTTGTTAGAGACCGTCAAAGGGATCGTGTGTTCCGTATTCCCTGCGGAAAACGCTACGTTCTCCGTTTGCGTCTCAAGGGAGATCAAAGAGCCGTTTTTATCGGTGACGGCGTCCGTATTGCCGTCGATATCGCCTTTTACGCGGAACGAAAAAAGCACCGCCGCGTAAACGACCGCCGCAGAAGACATAAGCGAAAATAAAATGACGAGAAGGATGGAAATCAGGCGTTTTTTTTCGATCGGCTTGTTCATTTTTCCTCCGTGTGAATTTGATCGGAAAATTTCGGGGCTAAAAAAAACTATCGCGGTAACGTATCGATCGCTTTGCCGTTCCAAACCCGCGCCGGGAATCTTCCCCGCGAAGAATCCCGTTTTCTTTCGGAAAAAGTATAAAAAAAGCCAAACTACACGACACAATCGGTAATTCGGCAACTGGCTGACTCGGTAAGTCCCTTTAGCTTTGCGTAATAGCCTTACGACTATTTTGCTATTTTCGATACGATATAAAATTTTTTATCTTTGATATTCTATAACATATTATATATATTTTAAAAATTTTGTCAACTTATTTGGCATACTTTTGCGGAATCGTAAAAGAAAACGACAATAAAAAGTTTATGAGCGCGGGTTCACCCGAATGACACGCCTTTTCTACAATATGACAGAATGCGACAATATCCTATTCCGTTCGATTTTTGATTGACTTTTTTATAAAAAAGGTATACTATGAAATCGTATTAAGAAGGAGGATCTATGGCAGAATTACTGGAAACGATCGAGGTTCCGAAGGAAATAGTAAAAAAAGACTCTCCCGTTATCTTCCGGTTTTTCGACGACGGGATCAAAGCTCTTTTCGAAGACGACGAATGGAAGTATTCTTTTAAGAAATTCGATACGATCAGACTGAAAAGGGCGAAATTCCTCTCGCCCGTTGCTTCGATTATTCTGATCCGCGAAGAAGACGGAAAGGAAGTCGTTTATGCGAAATTCGACTTCGCGGGTGCTTTTTCCAACGAAACGATCGCGAACGACTTTCTCGATCTTTTCGAAAAAACGTCCGCAACCTTATATCAGAACCCTTATTTTACCGTGTCCCGATCATGATTTCTCACATAGAATAACCCCTTGCGCGAGAAACGCAAGGGGTTATTTTATTCCGAGCAAAATTTGTATTACTCTTAACCCTTAGAAGACAGATATTCGTCAAGGATCTCCGTTGCCAAAGCGTCCGGATCGGTCGCTTCCGTTTCGTAAAGGGTGTTTGCCTCGCTTGAAATGCTTATTCTACCGTTATCGTAGAAAACGGAATACGTTTCGCCGTTAAAAGAAAGCGTAAACCGATTATCCGACGTTTTGCGGAAACTGTACTTTGTCGGCACGCTCATTTTGCGCGCGCCGTCCGCAAGAACGTAAGCGTCTCCTTTTTTCGTAACGTCCGCTTTATAGGCGTAATATTGCGTTATCGTCTGCGCGACCGCGTCGATATCGAATACGAAATAAACGTAGGGATTCACCTGTTCTTCCCCATCCGGATTGCTGTCTACGTGAGAAACTTTATAAATACCGTTCACGAGAAAATTATCGTACGATGCGTAATTTACCTTTTTGCCGAGCGTTTCGGAAATTTTTTTGGTATCGATATCGTCGGAAAGTTTTTTAAAGGTCACGCTTGCCGACCCCGCGTTTTTCAGCTCGCCGGTCACTACCGGGATCGAATCGCTTTCGAGGATCTCTTTATCCTTGCGGAACGCCACGAAATCGACGTTTCTCCCGTCGCTTATGCGAACCGAATTGGAAAGTTCCTCGTTTGCCGAAGTGCCGATAAATTCCAGTTTTACGACGCGGCAGGTAAATTTTCCATCCGTCTGCTCGTGCGAGAGAAAACCCGTGCCTTCTTTCCCTATCACGAGAAACTCGTCGATACCGCGCGTTTTCATCAGATCAATATTCTCACCGTTTATTTCGGCAGACATCGCCACGAGACGGTAGGTTCCCGCAAATTTATCCGCCTTTACGCCGCCCGGTTCGTTCTCTTTTTTACAGGAACCGAACACGCCGCATAAGGCTACCGCCGCAAAAAGCATTGCGACAAAAGCTGTAAATTTTTTCATGATCATCCGATCCTTTCGATTTTTTCGTCTTTCAGAAAGTCGGGAATATCTTCTTCGTCAACCGGTTTCAGTTCGTCTTCTTCCTCGCCGTCTTTCTCGTTTTCCCGATCGGCAAATAAATCTTCCTGTCCGCCCTCGGCGCCGTTGTCGCTTACGCCGATCGTGGAATAATCGAAGGTTTTTTCCTCTTCTTTGCTTTCCGCGCTTTCACCCGTAACCGTTTCCGTCGCTGCGGTCGCGCTTGCGCCCGGCATCTGCCCCGCCGCGATCGCGTCGGCTTCCTGCTGGCGTGCAAGATAATCCGGATCGTTCTGCGCGTCGTAAACGTCCTTACGGAACAGATAGGTATCGTCTCCGCCGTGGATCAGCTTGATTTTGCTCATCAGATCGTCGTAATCGGGCAATTCGTCAAGCGAGGAGATCTGGAACCGTTTCAGGAAATTATCCGTCGTTCCGAAAAGCGCGGGCTTTCCGATCGCGTCCTTATGACCGACCACGGTGATGACTTTCAGTTTCAGAAGAACCTGAATGGCATATTCGCTGTTGCATCCGCGGATCTCTTCGAGATCAAGTCTCGTTACGGGCTGTTTGTACGCTACGATCGCCGCGACCTCGAGCATGCTTCTCGAAAGCTCTCTTTCCTTGATGGGGTTCAGAACGTTCGCAACGTCTTCCGCATATTTGGGGTTGGAACAAAACTGTAATTTATTATTGAATATGAGCAGATTGATACCGCTCGCTTCGTCGTATTTTTCCTGCAGAGTTTTCGCAAGTCTCGTTACTTCTTTGTTGGATACTCCGAGTTTTTCGGAAATATCGCTTACGGCAACGGCTTTTCCCGATACAAAAAGTATGGATTCAATTATATTCGCTAAGGTCTCCAACTTCTTCACTCCTTTCTTCGCATAAAGTGATCGTGATATCGTCGAACGTGCTTTTCTGTTCGACGCGTATATATTGCAGTTTCAAAAGTTCGAGCATCGCCTGAAATGTGGTGATGATCTCCGCACGCGACGCCGTATCCTTAAAGAGTTCGAAGAAACTGCACGTTTCTCTTTCCAGCATGGTTTTTTTGATATAACCGATTTTATCGGCTACCGTATAAACTTCCTTCGGGATCTGTTTTTGTTCGTTTTTGATCCTTCTTTCAAGATCCGTTCTCGCGAGAAGATCGGTAAATGCTTTCACGAGCCCTTCGAGGGTAAAATCTTTGTAAACGATCCTCACGTCGTTCGCGCTTTCGTCCGGATCTTTATAAAAACGATTGGTGTTTTCGATGGACTGCAACTTCATACTCGCTTCTTTGAAAAGCTTGTATTCTTCGAGTTGCTGATACAGCTCCTCTTCGGGATCCTGTTCCTCGAAGCCGAAATCATCGTCGTCCTGGAACTCGAATACGGGCAGAAGCGCTTTGGATTTGATCTCGAGCAAGGTCGCCGCCATGCTGAGATATTCGCTTTCCTTCTCCATGTCGAGATCGTTTGCGTTCTGAACGTAATAAAGGAACTGCTCCGTCACTTCGGAAACGAAGATCTCCCGAATCTCGATTTCCGCTCGGTTTACGAGGAAAAGCAAAAGGTCGAGCGGACCTTCGAAATTGGAGAGTTTCGTGGTATAGTCCACCACAGACTCGAAATTCTGCGCTTTATCGGAATAATCGGGAATTTTACCGTCCTCTTTTTCCTCGAGCTTTTCTTCGAGTTTTTCCAAAGGCGACTCTCCGCCCTCTTTATCGGCAAGAGGGGGCAGAGGCTCGGAAAACTCCTCTTCTTCCCTCATTTCCTTCAATTCGTTCAGCGTGTATTCTTCGCCGTCGGTCAAGGTCGTATCCTCGACCGCCGCACGCTCTTTCTCAAGTTCTTCCGTTATAACCATTTTCCTAAAATCAACCTCCACAGCAACATGATCGGCCTCGCGACAAGGTCTCTCAGAATACCGATAATATCAAGATACGGGATAGAAAGCCAGTCTCCGATATAACCGAGCACAAAGATCACGAGCAGGATAATAAGACTGTATTTCCTCAAAAAAACGATGACGTCTCTTTTTTTGCGAACGACCGCCGAGAGAAAATTGAAACCGTCAAGCGGGTAAAGGGGCAACAGATTGAACACGAACAAGCCGACGTTCAGATAAAACATCGCGGCGGACAACATAAGGACGAAATACTTGAGATAAAGAAGCACGTCGCCGTCCTTAAGGGGTACTTTGGCAAACAGCACGAGCATAACGGGACAAAAAACGAACGCAAGGATCAGGTTTACCGTTACGCCGGCAAGCGAAACCTGAACGCATCCCTTTTTATAGTCTTTAAAATTACAAGGGTTTATCGGAACCGGTTTTGCCCACCCGAAACGAAGAAGGATCATCATCACGAGCCCGATCGGGTCGAAATGACGAAAAGGATTCAACGTGTATCTGCCGTAAGCCATCGGCGTGGAATCGCCGTTTTTTACCGCAGCGTATGCGTGCGCGAATTCGTGCAAAGGAAGGGATATCAGGATCGCGCAGAAATTTGCCAGATATACGATCAGTTTGAATAATACGTCTTGTGTCAAAAAAAATCCTTCCGCCGTTTCCGACAGAAAACGACGCAATCGGTTAATCGGAACGCGCCCGCCCCGCATAATACCGGAACGGCACCGTTTCTATAGACATTATATATGATTTTGAGAAAAAAAGCAAGAAAAATTTTTCCGTTCCCCGCTTTTTTATGTGTATTCGTTATGAAATTTTTATTAAATAATTTTGTATCGTCTTTTGCATCGCCGAACGATCGGTCTTCCGCCCGGATTTCCGTCGCCACAGACACCGTCGCCGCGGTGTTTTATTCTTGCCTTTTCCCCGTAAGGTCGAAGTCGACGGCTATGGTCGCATAGTCCTTTACCTCGAGGCATTTCCCGCAATTGTCGCAGATTTTGAGGGGATCGAGATCGCACATTTCGCATTCGCCGCAATGAATGCACGCTCTGTCGTACAGTACGCAACGTTCCTCTTCGTCTCCCGTATTGATCGCGTTGTTGTTCTTATCGTTTTTCATGAATGATTCTCTCCCGTCCGGTTCCGTTTTCTTTTCTCCCTTATTATACACCTAAATTTTAGAAATTTCAATCAAATTGTACGAAACAAATGTTTGATTTCAATGAAAAAATATGGTATACTGAATGTACTCTCGAATTTGCGACCCCGCCGGACGGGGCGACGAAAGAAGGAACGTTCGCTTATGAGAAAAACAAGCAAAAAAATGGAGACGAAACTCGCCGCCGTTTACGAATACGTAAAAAACTATATCGAGGAAAAGAAATATCCGCCTTCCATGCGTGAGATCTGCGCCGCGCTCGACATCAAGTCGACCGCGTCGGCATACGTTTACCTGAACAAGCTGGAAGAACGCGGGCTTTTATCCAAAGCAGAAAGCAAAAAGCGCGCGATCAATCTCACCGAAGAAGAGCTTCCCTTTTTAAAAGTTCCGGTGATCGGTCAGGTCACGGCGGGAACGCCGATTTTCGCGTATGAAAATTATGAAGAGTTTCTGCCCGTTCCGACCGAGTACGGTACGGAAGACGAGCTTTTCATGCTGAAAGTAAAAGGAAGCAGCATGATCGGCGCAGGCATTTTAAGCGGAGACAAGATCATCGTGAAAAAACAGGATACCGCCGAAAACGGACAGATCGTCGTGGCGTACTTCGACGAATCCGCAACGGTGAAACGGTTTTTCCGCAAGGGGGCGCACGTCGTTCTTCATCCCGAAAATCCGACCATGACCGATATTATTCTGAAAAACGTGACGATCCTCGGGGTCGTTGTGGGGCTTATGAGGAAGTTTTAAATGGCGGAATATCTTGTGATCGACACCGAAAGCTGCACCGGTCATGCCGACGACGGAAGCCTGTGCAGTATCGGATACGTTCTTACGGACGAAAATTTCAACGAAATCAAAAAAGAAGACGTTATCTTCAATCCTCTCCCCGGAAAATTTCGGGTCGGCGACAAAAAGAACTTCAAACGCACCGGGGTCGAATTTGCCTATTCCGTGGAAGAATTCCGCAAAGCGCCCCGTTTTATCGAAAAATACGAAGAGATCAGAAAACTGTTCGAAGGGAAAACGATTCTCGGCTTTTCCATGGGAAACGACGTGAAATATCTGAACGACGCATGCGACAGTTTCCGTCTTCCCCGTATTTCCTACACATTTTACGATATTCAGTCCCTCTATAAACTCCTCGTTCCGGAAGAAAACGCGATCGGATTGAAAACGCTGACGGAAAAATACGGCATTACCTATCAGCCGCACCGTTCCGACGAGGACGCGGAAGTATCCCTCCTTCTTCTGAAAAAGTTTCTCGATCAATTCGGCTATACCTTTGCCTCGCTGATCGGTAAATACGGCGTGCATGCCGGGGTAAACGACAAGGAAGGCTATTATCTGCCGTTTTCCGAAGCTCACCTGAGGGAGAAATACGGTCTGAAACTCAGCAAGAGAACGCAAGGGGTCATCTTCAACGATTTCGTCTCCTCGCTCCCCTATCCGAAACGTTCGAGAACGACGGTCTGCTTTTCCTATAAACTCGAAAAAAGGGATATACACTATCTCCGTTCGCTGATCGAAAGGATGCTCGAAAAGGGATATTACTTTACCCGTGACTTCGACGTTTGCGACTATTTCGTTTACGACGGCACCGACGACGGAGACAAACGCCTCGCACTTTTGAACGAGTATTCTGCGAAACGTAAAAAACCGATCGTATGCGAAATCGGAAAATGGGAAGAAACGATCGGTTTTACCGGCGCGAAACGATATGACGACACCGCTTTTCTCATTGCGAAATCAAGTGAAAAAACACGATGAAAGAGGTTTTCTTTAAACGAAAAAAGCACCCGCAAAGGGTGCTTTCGTTTTTCATAAAAAGTTTAATTATTTAGCATAAATTCTTTCATTTTCGATATGATTGCGGAACGCTCTTCCGCGGAATCGCCGGGGTAGGAAACAAGCCCCGGAAACGCCTTGAAAAAGGTGATCTGCCGTTTTGCGTAGCGGCGCGAGTTCTGTTTGATCTTTTCGGCGGCGGCATGCATGTCGCCGCTTTTCATTCCTTCGATCGTTTCTTTATAACCGATCGCCTGCATACTCTGCGCCGTTTCCGGAACGCCGCCGCTAAGCAGTTCTCTCACTTCGTCGAATAATCCGCGGGCGATCATATCGTCCACGCGGGAATCGATCCTTCGGTAAAGCTCTTCCCTCGGAAAAACCGGCATGACGGCAAACGCGTCGAAACGAGGTTTCATTTCGTCTCTGATCTCAGACTTTTTTCTTCCCGTCGATTCGAAAATTTCGATGGCGCGGATCACCCGCATGCTGTCGTTCGGATGAAGTTTTGCCGCCGTTTCGGGATCGACCTTCTTTAATACCTCATAAACGGCGTCTTTCCCCTTTTCTCTTTCCATTGCGGCGTATTTCGCGCGGATCTGCGGATTTTCCGGCGTTCCGCCGTAGGAAAGCGAATACACGACGGAACGGATGTAAAACCCCGTTCCGCCGCAGAGGATCGGAAAACGTCCGCGGGCATAGATTTCGTCGATCGCTTTCAGGGAAAGCCGTTCGTAATCGGAAACGGAGAAAGTTTCTGCCGGAGAAAGAACGTCGATCATATGATGGGGGATCCCTTTCATTTCTTCCGCCGTCGGTTTTGCCGAACCGATATCGAGCCCCCGGTAGATCGAAACGGAATCGGCGGAAACCACTTCCCCGCCGATCGCTTCGGCAAGCGCGACCGAAAACGCCGTTTTCCCCGTTGCGGTGGGACCGCACACGATCGCAAGTTTTCTCATACGATCCGCTTGAACCATTTATCGATCTCCGTTCTCGTGATCCGTACGGCGATCGGTCTGCCGTGCGGGCATTTCAGCCCCATATCGCCGTCGATGTCTTCGAGCAATTTTTTCATTTCCGATTCGGAAAGGCTCATTCCCGATTTGATCGCCGCCTTACAGGCTTTCTGCATCAGTTTTTCGTTCACGATGTCCGGCATATCCGTTTTTCTGAGTCCGAGATCGGAAAGCAGATCGTCGAAAAAGGCTTTCAGGTCGATATCGGAAAGAAGATAGGGAATCTGGTAGACAACGTAGGATGAATCGTCGTTATATTCGATCTCGAACCCCATTTTCCTGAGATAGGAGAGTTTTCCGTCGATAAAATCGAATTCGGACGGATTGGTTTTCAATACGTAAGGAACAAGCATCGGTTGCTGCATCGGCTCGGAGGCTCCGAGATATGCCGCCTTGAATTTATCGTATAAAATTCTTTCGTGCGCGGCATGCTGATCGATGAAGTAGATCTCCTCTCCCCGTTCGAGGATCAGATAGGTCGTCAGAACCTGTCCGACGGTACGGAAAGGCAATTTTTCGCCGATCCGCTGCTGGATCAACTTTTGCTTTTCCTCTTTTTCTCTTTCCATCTGTTCGATATATTTTTTATTCTCCGCAAAAATATCGACCTTTTCTTCTTTTTCCCCGGAAAGGTTTTCCCCTTCGTTTACGCTGTCGCGCACTTCTTCGAATCCTTCCGAAACAGATTGCGCGGGGGCGTTTTTCAGTATATACGCATACGATTGCTCCGGTTTGTAAACGGGGGGTATCGGTTTTGAAAAATCGTATTTCGCGTTTTCGATCTCTTTGTTTTTTTCTTCCTTCGCCGACGAGATCGCTTTATCGAACCCGGGAGGAACGAGATTTTTTTCCTCTTTTTCGCCGAGAGAGGGGTATTCGTTCGTTTTTAAAATATCGAGGGCTTGCGAAGACCCGTCGAGCACGCTGGAAACGAGAGAATACAGCGTGCCGTATATCACCTGATTGTCCGAAAACCTGACGTCCGTTTTATTCGGATGGGCATTCACGTCGACCACGTCCGGCGAAACGCGTACGGTCAGCACGTAGAAGGGATACTGACGTTTCATCAGATAACTTGCGTAAGCGTTATGAATGGCAGACTGCACCGTCGCGTTCACGATATACCGTCCGTTTAAAATGCAGGTCTGATAGGTTCTGTTCGCTTTCGTGAAATAGTGCTTTCCGATATAACCGGAAACGGAAATCCCGTTTTTCACTCCTTCGATTTTGAAACAGTTTGTGATCGTATCATAACCGTAAATGCGGATGATCGCTTCCTCGAGCCCTTCCCCGTTCGTTTTATAGATCTGTTTGCCGTCCGAAACATAACGAAAGGAGATTTTCGGGTTTGCAAGAATAAGCCTTGCCATCATGCCGGTGATATCCGTTTCCTCCGCCTTGGTCGATTTCATGAATTTCGCACGGGCGGGCGTATTATAAAACAGATCTTTCACCGTGATCGTCGTACCGCGGGAAGCGGGATAATAATCGAGCTCGCCGAGCACACCCCCCTCCGCCGTCATCGTACAGCCGATGTCGCTTTTCTCGTCACAGGTCAATATCGTAACTTTCGCGACGGATGCGACCGACGCGAGAGCCTCTCCGCGGAAACCGAGCGTCATGATCGCGTCGAGATCCTCCGCCTTTTCGATCTTGCTTGTCGCATGGGGTAAAAATGCGTGAGGAAGATCCTCCGCCGACATGCCGCACCCGTCGTCCGCTACGACGATGCTTTCCTTGCCGCCGTCCGTGATCGTGACGGAGATCTCGCGGGCACCCGCGTCGATCGAGTTTTCCACGAGTTCTTTCACGACGGAAAACGGTCTTTCGACCACTTCGCCCGCCGCGATACGACTGTAAACGCTTTTATCGAGAATATTGATTTTAGCCATATGTCTTAATTAGCATCCCCGTGTTTTCAAACACGTAAAACAATTGATAAATTTAGATTTTATCTGTTATTTTGCAACTTTTTCTTTAAATCGGAAATCAGCTTTAACGCATCGAGCGGCGTCATGCAGTTCACGTCTGCGTCACGGATCGCCTCTTCGGTTTCGGAAAGCGTGGGAACGATCTCCTCCTCGATCTCATCTTCCGAAGGGATATCGCCTGCGGATGAATTCGCGAGATCGTTTTTTTCAAGTTTCTTTAAAATTGACTTTGCTCGCGCCGTCACTTCCGACGGAATACCCGCAAGAGAGGCTACCTCGATCCCGAAACTTCTGTTCGCGCTGCCCCGCATGATCTTTCTTAAGAACACCACTTTCCCGTTGATCTCGCGGACGGTGATCTTATAGTTCTTCACGCCGTCGATTATCCCTTCCAGCTCCGAAAGCTCGTGATAATGGGTCGCAAACAGCGTTTTCGCTTTTACAGTTTTCGCAAGATACTCCACGACCGCCCAGGCGATCGAGAGCCCGTCATACGTGCTCGTGCCCCTGCCTACCTCATCGAGGATCAGCAAACTTTTCGAAGTTGCGTGGCGAAGGATGGAAGCGACCTCCGTCATTTCTACCATGAACGTGCTCTGATCGAAAATCAGGTTGTCGCTCGCGCCGATCCTTGTAAAAATACGGTCGATCACGGGGATCTCGGCTGACCTTGCGGGAACGAACGAACCCATGTGCGCCATGACGGCGATCAGAGCGTTTTGCCGCATGTATGTGCTTTTGCCCGCCATGTTCGGGCCCGTAACGATAAGCACTCTGTTTTCGTCCGTATCGAGAAGGGTATCGTTTGCGACGAACGTTTCTTTGGAAACGCGTTCCACCACGGGATGTCTGCCCTGAACGACGTTCATCGGTTTGTCGCCCGGAACGATCGTCGGGCGGACGTAATTGTTTTCTTTCGCAACCGTAGCAAAAGACAAAATGCAATCGAGACAGGCGATCGCGCGGGAAGAATCCTGTAATTTCTTTATATTTCCGCGAAGAATACCGCGGATCTTCTCGAAGATCTCCCCTTCGATCTTTTTACAGCGCTCGCTGCTCGTCAGGATCTCTTCTTCCACTTTTTTCAGTTCTTCCGTGATATACCGCTCGCCTCCCGTAAGGGTCTGCTTACGGATATAATCGTACGGAACGAGCTCTTTAAAGGAGTTGGTAACCTCGATATAATAACCGAAAACGCGGTTATAACCGATTTTCAGATTTTTGATCCCCGTTTTTTCCCGCTCCGTTTCCTCCATTTTTTTGATGACGGAAGCGGCGTTTTCGCGAATGCCGCGCAGCCGGTCGAGCTCGGGATCGAATCCGTCTTTGATGAAACCGCCGTCCTTCGTGACGACGGGCGCGTTTTCGACGATCGCGCTTCCGAGAAGAGAGGACAGATCTTCAAAGCCGTAAACGTATTTGTCCACGTCCTTCAGGATCGCTGCGGAAACGCCGAACAGCAGAAGTTTGACGGACGGAAACGCCGCGATCGATTTCGCGAGGGTTTCGCAGTCCTTCGGAGTGATGCGGTCGTTGGAGATGCGCCCAGCGATCCTCTCCGTGTCTTTAATTCCCTTCAGACACTCGATAAGTCCTTCCCTGAGCACCGCGCTTTTCGAAAGCTCTTCCACCCCGTCGAGACGGTAAGCGATTTTTTCGGGAGAAGTGAGAGGAGAAAGAACCCAGTTTCTCATCATTCTTTTTCCCATTGCGGTGATCGTTTTGTCAAGCACCCACAAGAGAGTGCCGTACGTCTTCCCGTCCCGCTGATTTTTCACCAGTTCGAGATTGCGGAGAGCGGAGGCGTCGAAAATCATCTGTTCGGAAGAAACTTCCAGAGAAACGTTATCGATGTTGCGAAGGGCGTGTTTCTGCGTTTCGCGAAGATACGCCAGAAGGGCGCCGCACGCGCCGATCACCGCCGGATCGTCCTCGATGCCGAATACGGAAAGAGAATGAACCGCAAACTGCTCCCGCACGACGTTTTCCGCATTTTCCCGCAAAAACGCCCGTTCCGAATAGCCGTTAAATATCGGTATCACTTTATGTTGTACGACGGGCATTTCATTCGCACGGGAGAGATACTGCGGATTGCAGATGATCTCCGCCGGGGAGATCCTGACGAGATGATCGCACAGATCGGATTCCGCATTGTCTCCTTCGAAAGATTTCGCGTAGAACTGCCCCGTCGTAATATCGCACCAGGCGATGCCGACGGAAGCGCGCGTGGCGTAAACGCAGGCGATGAAATTGTTTTTGCCTTCGTCGATCAGTTCCGATTCCGTTACCGTGCCGGAAGACACGATGCGGATGACGTCCCGTTCGACGAGTCCTTTTCCCTTTCCCGGTTCGGAAAGCTGTTCGCAGATCGCAACTTTTTCTCCCAACGCGACGAGTTTTGCGATGTATTCGTCCGCCGCATGATAAGGGATCCCGCACATGGGGGCGCGCTGTTCGAGTCCGCAGTCTCTCCCCGTAAGCGTAAGATCGAGCATCGAGGAAACCTTGATCGCGTCGTCAAAGAACATTTCGTAAAAGTCTCCGAGACGATAAAACACGATGCAATCGGGATATTTCTCCTTGATCGTATCGTAATGTTTCATCATATCCGACTTTTCGAATTTTTTTTCAGCCATAGTATTCACCGTATCCGGCTGCCTGAGACAGCCCGTTCCTCATTTTTCGTAAAAAACGTCATTCCGCGATCTCGCCGATCAGGCTCATGCCGCCCGTCGAAGTGATCTTCACAGAAAGAAATTTTCCGATCGCATTGGTCGGCGAATCGAAGTATGCCATTCTGCCGCGTTCGTCCCGTCCCATGTATTTTTTCTTCTTTTCGTCGAAATCCTCGCAGAGGATCTCAACCGTTTTCCCGACGTATTCTTTGGATTCGTCGCGGTTTTTCTCGTTCTGATATTCCACGAGCCGCATGATCCTGTCCTTTTTCACGTCATCCGGGATCTGCCCGTCCATCGCCGCGGCTTTCGTTCCTTCGCGGGGGGAATACACGAAAGTGAACGCCCCGTCGAACCCGACGCGGTCGAGAAGGGCTACGGTTTCCCCGAAATCTTCTTCCGTTTCGGTCGGAAAACCGACGATCACGTCCGTCGTGATCGCGCAACCCGGTAAAATACGCCGGATCATTCCGACTTTCTCTTCATAACTTTCCGCCGTGTATCTGCGGTTCATCAGTTTTAAGATCCTGTCGCTTCCCGATTGCACGGGAAGATGGATCGCCCTGCACGCGTGGGGGTTGTTTTTCAATGCGACAACAACTTCTTCCGTCAGATCCTTCGGGTGGTTGGACATAAAGCGAAGGCGGAACTTCCCCTCGATCTTTCCGATCTCGTCCAGAAGCCCCGCAAAAGAGGAACCGTCGCCGAGATCTTTCCCGTAGGAATTTACGTTCTGACCGAGAAGAGTGATCTCTTTATACCCCTCGTCCACAAGGGAACGGACTTCCTTCACCACGTCTTCCGCCTTTCTGCTGCGTTCTCTCCCGCGGACGTAAGGCACGATACAGTAAGAACAAAAATTGTTGCAACCGTACATTACGTTCACCCAGGCATTGGGAAAGCTCGACCGCATCGGTCTGATCCCTTCCGTCACTTCCCCGTTTTTTTCGCGGATCTCGATCACCGATTTCGTCGTTGCGAGCTTCTTGTCGAGCAGGTCGCCGAATTCGTCGATATTGAACGTTCCGAGAATAATATCCACGTACGGGAAGGATTCGTGTAATCTGCGGGCGAAATCGCCCTGTTGGGTCATACACCCGCAGACGGCAAGGATCAGCCCCGGCTTTTCTTTCTTCAGTTTTTTGAACATTCCGATGTTGCCGAACGCGTGCTGCTCCGCATTTTCGCGCACGCAGCAGGTGTTGAAAACGATTACGTCGGCGTCTTCGGCATTCTCGCACTTTTCGTATCCCTTCGACGAAAGGATCCCTGCGATCTTTTCCGATTCGTGCACGTTCATCTGGCAACCGTATGTATAGATCAGATATTTTTTCATAGACAATATTATAGCGGAAAACGGAAAATTTATCAAGCGATATCGGCATAATGATCGGAAAAATTCCCATAATATCCGGTATGAAAGGGTTGCGTATCACGGCGAAAATTCTTCTGTTTCTCATTCTTACTTCCTCGGCGGCGGTTGCGGGTGTCGGGGCGGTCTATTTTGCAGTCACGAAAGAGGTTCGTTTCGATCCGAAACTCCTCGAAAGCAAGAGCGTTGCCTGCATCGTAACGGACGAAAACGGAAACGCCCTGACCGGAAACGACGATTATACCTGTTCGCGCGAAATTCCTTCTTTCGTAAAAAACGCTTTCATTGCGATCGAAGACAAACGCTTTTACCGCCATAGCGGGATCGACGCGCGCGCCCTTTTCAGAGCGACCAAAAACAACCTGCTCTCCTTTTCTCTGAAAGAAGGAGGATCCACGATCAGTCAGCAACTCGTGAAAAACGTGTACCTGTCGGGAGAGAAAACGTTTACAAGAAAAATGAAAGAACTCAAACTGACAAGGGAACTCGAAAGAAAATTTACGAAGGACGAGATTCTTACCGCCTACTTAAACCGCGTTTATTTCGGCGAGGGTTGCTACGGCATCGGTCGGGCGGCGAAAACATATTTCGCAAAAAAACCTTCGGCTCTCACGCCCGAAGAAGGCGCTATGCTCGCCGCTCTCGTAAAAGCGCCTTCCGTTCTCGATCCTTTTAAAAACCCGGCGGGAGCAAAGCGGCGCAGAAACCTCGTTCTGTCGGAGATGAAAGCACAGAAATATATAAACGATACAGAATATAAAAATTCAATAAATAAAGATATTATCTTAAATTATAAGGAAAATTATGAGAGACGAAAATTCTATGTTTCCCTTGCTCTCGCCGAGGCGACAAACATCCTCGGTCTTGAGAACGAAAACGGTCTGAGCGGTTATACCGTAAAAACTTATTATCGGGACGAGGCGGAAACCGCCCTTCCTCTTGCAGCGGATTACAACCTTTCCTGCAACTTCGCGACAATCGTTTTGTCCAATGACGGGGGCAAAGTGATTGCATGCGCGTCCGATACCGGATCGCTATGCCGGGTTCCCGCATCCTGTGCGAAACCGTGGCTCGTTTACGCTCCCGCGATCGAAGAAAGGATCATTACGGAAGCGAGCGTGATAGACGACAGCAAAACGGATTTCGGCAAATACTCCCCCTCGAATTACGGCGAAAAATACCGGGGGTATATCAGCGCGAAAGACGCGCTTGCTTTCAGCTCCAACGTGGCGGCGGTCTCCGTTTATCGTAATCTCGGCGTAAAAAAGGCAAAAACGTATGCGGAAAAACTCGGCGTATCCATTCAAAACGACGACCTTTCCGCCGCACTCGGAAATCTCAGCGGCGGAATCGATTTAAAAACGCTTGCCGGAGCTTATCTTCCTTTGTCGGAAGACGGTTTTTATACGAAACCGAAGTTCATTTCGGAGATCAGAAGAAAGGACGGAACCCTTGTTTACCGCGCCGAATCGAAAAAAGAGAAAGTTTTCAGCCCTGCAACGGCATTTATCGTCCGGGATATGCTGCAAGCCTGCGTGGAATACGGAACGGCGAGAAAACTATCCACTCTTCCCTTTCCCGTATGCGCGAAAACGGGAACAAACGGATCAGCCGGAGGAAATACGGACGCCTACTGCGTTGCCTTCACAAGAGACTTTACGGTTGCGGTATGGCTCGGTAACGCAGATTTCTCTCCGATGGCGAACTCCGTTTCGGGCGGGAGCTACCCCGCCGCAATCGCAGGAGAAGTTCTGTCCGCCTTGCATAAAAACGATCCGCCGACGGAATTTTCCCGTCCGGACGGCGTTATAAAAACCAACGTGGTCAGAGATACGGAGGGCGACATACCAAAGCTTTACTCCACGGGCACAAAAGACGGAGACCCGTTTTATTTCCTCGCCGGCACCGAGCCGCAACAAGAAAACAAACCTGTTGCACCACGCATAAAAGATTACAAAATCACTTATAAAAACAATAATTTTGAAATATTTGTCGTTTGCGACGAGGACTGTAACGTTCTCATTGAAGAAAACGAAGGCGAAAGAGAATTTACATTGCGTTCGGGGGAAACCGTTACGATAACGGATCTGAAATACGATACCGTTTACCGTTATACCCTGACTCCTTACAAACTCGAAAACGGCGTAAAAACAGAAGGAGAACAAATAAAAATGCCGCCCGTAAAAACGGACGGCAAAAAGAAAAACTTTTCCGGGTTCGATTGGTGGAACGATTGATCAATTGCTCCGAAAAGAAACAGTGAGCGGCATTATTCGTTCCGGATAGCCTTTTACACGGAGACTTTCTCTACTTTCGTCAAAGCTTCCTTAATCAGCCCTTCCACGTCAAGCCGATTTTCCTCGCGCAGGATCCTCTCCATTTTCGGTTTGATCGCGGGATATTTCGGAAGAAAGACGGTACAACAGTCATCGTAAGGAAGGATGGAAGTTTCGTACGTATCGATTTTATTTGCGATCTCGATCGTTTCGAGTTTATCGAACGCGATAAGCGGACGGAACACGGGCATCGACACGACGGAATTTGAGGAAGTGATACTCTCCATTGTCTGACTGGCGACCTGTCCGAGGCTCTCCCCCGTTATGATAGCCTGTCCGCCGTTTTTAGCCGCGATCCTTTCGGTGATTCTCATCATAAAGCGGCGCATCAAGGTGATCATCAGTTCTTCCGCGCATTTTTCGTGTATGGCTTCCTGAATATGAGTAAACCCGACCACGTAAACGTCCATGGGACCGGCATATTCCGCAACGATACCCGCAAGTTTGATTACTTTTTCCCTGGCGGCTTCGCCCGTATAGGGATAGCTGTGGAAATGCACGCAGGAAAGCTTCATCCCCCTTTTTGCCATCATGTAACCGGCAACGGGACTGTCGATCCCGCCGGAAAGCATAAGAAAACCGTGCCCGGACGAACCGACGGGCATTCCGCCGATCCCCTTGAAGGTGTCGGTATACAAAAGCGTTACGCCGCTTTCGCGGATATCGACGTGCAATACAAGCTCCGGCGATTTCACGTCTACGGATAAATCGTCCGGATAAGCGGAAAGAATATCGTGTCCGAGTTCCCGCGATACTTCCACCGACTGCATCGGAAACGTTTTATCCGCGCGATTGGTTTCCGCCTTGAAGGTACCCGTTTTCCCTTTGCAGAGGAAAAGGGCGCACTCTTTGATTTTTTCGTAATCCGTTTCCGTGGAATATCCGGGACTTACCGTATGAATACCGCTTATCTTAAGAAGAAGAGAAAGGATCTTCTCTTCGTCGCATGCGTCATACTCTTCGATCAGATAGCGCATCTGTAATTTTACCAGTTTATGAGGGATCTCTTCGAGAGAATTCCGGATGTGTTTTTCCAGCAGAGAAAGAAAATAACTTCTGTTCTTGCCTTTCAGAAAGATCTCGCAAACTCTTATAACGATAACTTTGTTCATTTTTTCATGATTCCTTTTAATTTTGCTACGCATTCGTTCAGCTTGTCGGCGGCAAACAACGCGTCGTCTTCTTTGGTGTCGGCGCAGAAACTGATCCTGAGCGCGCCGTCGAGCACGGCGGGCGAATATCCGCATTCCGTCAGAATTCTGCTGTGACGATGGCGGGACGAACAGGCGGAACCCGTACCGATCACGATATCGTGATCTTCCATCATATGTTGTATCACCTCTCCCCGCAACCCTTCTGCGGAAAGACTGACAAGATATGCCGACGAATTTTCGCCCGAAAGCACGCGGACGTTATCCCGATTCAGCCGTTCGATAAATTTCCTTTTCGTTTCCGCGATCCTCGCATAATCATCGCGGATCGTCGCGAAACGGGTTTTCATCGCTTCGCGGAATACGACGATCCCGAACACGTTCTCCGTTCCGCTTCTTCTTCCGTTTTCCTGTCCGCCCCCGTAGATCAGCGGCGTAAGATTGAGTTTCTTTCCGAACACCAGAGCCCCCGTGCCTTTCAGACCGCCTATTTTGTGGGCGCTTACCGTGTAGGCGTCGATCCTAGGCGTAGGCGCATAAGGCAGTTTGCCGAATGCCTGAACCCCGTCGCTGTGAAAAATCACGGATGGGTTTTTCTTTTTCACGATCTCCGCAAGACGGTCGATATCGTTGATCGCCCCCGTCTCGTTATTTACGTGCACCACGGAAACGAGCGTCGTTTTTTCGTCGACGAGAGATAACAAGCTCTCTTCGTTTACGCTGCCGTCGGAATTCAGTTTCGCGAAACGAGGTTCCACGCCCCTTTGAGAAAGAGCCTTGAAACTTTCGTAAATTGCCGGGTGTTCTCCCGCCGTCGTGACGGCATTCCCTCTTTTCGCAAAGGAAAAGACCGCCGTATTATCTCCTTCCGAACCGCAGGACGTAAAGATCGCGTCATATCCCGAGGGGAAACGGCTTAAAAGAAAAGATCTTGCCTTCTCTACCTCATCCCGCACGCGAAGACCGCCGCGGTACAAAGCGGAAGGATTGAAAAAAGAGGCTTCGTTGAAACTTTCCGCCCTTTCGAGGGCGGCAAAAAGCGGCTGTGTGGTAGCCGCGTTGTCGAGATATATCATTTGTAATCCTTTTCGATGACTTTTCTGCCCGTAAAGAGAACGAGATTCTGAAGATATTCTTCTTTACACTCCGCAAGTACGAGATAATTGACGCCGCCCTGGTTCACCTGCACGTAAAAGCCCTCTTCGAGATAGCGATTGGGCGTAGCGTATATCTTCTTGATCTGCGGAGACGTCGCGAGTTTTTCAAAAGAATCGCTGCCGATCTTTCCGACCTGCACCACTTCGTTCGCTTCAAACGTGATGATCTTTTTTCTTCTGCGATAGTTGACCACTTTCACGATCCTTGTGGATCCCGAAACGAACGTGAGATCTACGCAATAATAGATCTTTCGTCTCAGAAAGACGAACAGCACGTCCGACAGGATCGCGAACGCCATAAAAATCAGAAACGAAGCGTGAACGTAAAACGCGAGCAGAAAAAACAGCGCCGCAAAGACGGTCGTCATCACGATAAAGACCGTGTAAACGATATAAAGGATTTTCTGCGTTTTCAGATTATACGGATTTGCGCTTTCTTCATATAAAACTTCTCTCATGTGTCCTCCGGAGCCCTGCGACAAACAACGTGTTGCGTCGTTGCGCCGTTATTCGGATTTCCGGAAATATCCGGAAAAACGTTCCTTTGCAATATTGTACCACGTTCGGCGGAAAAATGCAATTCTTTGCGGCATGGTTTCTCTTCGTTTCGCAATGCTTTCGCTTCTTTTTTCGCCGACTTCTGTCATTCAAGCCGGATGCCCGGCACAAAGAAACAAATCACTTCAGTGAAACAAATCACTTCAGTTTAACGAAAGTCACGCCGTGTTCCCCTTCTCCGTACTTTCCGAAGCGGAAACTTTCCACCCGCTTGTCTCTGCGAAGCATGTCGTGAATTGCCGTACTTAAGATCTTCATTCCTCTGCCGTGAATGATCTTCACCTCTTCGAGGTTGGATAAGACAGCCTGATCGAGGAAGGCTTCCACTTCGGGCAGAGCCTCGGGAACGGTTTTCCCGATCACGTTCACCTCGAGTTTCGGCGCTGCGCCGATCTCCCGTTTCAATGCGACGGTCGTTTTCGGTTTCGCTGCGTTTTTCGCCACGAAAAAGAGATCGCCCGCGGGAACGTTCAGTTTCGCCGTTCCCATATAAACGGCACACTCTTTCTTTTTCGGGTTGTAGTAAGAAAACGCGCATACCGCGTCCATCGGTTTATAGTAAACCTTATCCCCTTCCTTTAAAACGGAAGGATCTGCGGGTTTATAATTCGTAACGGAAACGTCGGCGTCTTCGAGCGAATACTTCTTGTCCTCGAGTTTATTCCGAAGCGTCCTCGCCCTGATCAGATCCCCGCTGTCGAGTTCCGCTTTGTCGAACAACACTTTGATCTCATCGATGATCTCGTCCGCCTCTTCGAGTTTTTCGTTTACAAGCCTTCTCGATTCCGCTTTTGCGCCCGAATAGAATTTCTCTTTTTCCTTTTCGAGCTTGTCCTTCTCCTTTTCGATCTCTTTCAGTTTCTCGTCTTCGGCACGTTTTTCTTCCGCAAGCTCCTCGCGGATCTTCTCTGCGTCTCTCCTCGTTTTTTCCGCCTCTTTCAGAACGTTTTCGAAGGAGATCTTCTGATCGCCGAGAAGAGAGACCGCACGTTCGGCAAGCTCCGGCTTTAAACCGAGCATGCGGGAAATTTCGATGGCATTGGAAGTTCCCGGCATCCCGATGTTGATCCTATACAGAGGCGCGAAGGTATCGCGATCGAATTCCATACTTGCGTTTTCGATCTCCGCCGTGGTGTAGGCAAATTCCTTCAGTGCGGAATAGTGCGTGGTAACAATGCCGGAACACCCCTTTTCGAGAAGATAGGAAATAATCGCCTGCGCAAGCGCCGCACCTTCATCCGGATCCGTTCCCGCGCCGATCTCGTCGATGAGAACAAGGGTGCGTTTGTCCGCTTGTTCCGTGATCTCAACGATATTTTTCATATGCGAGGAGAAGGTGGAAAGGCTCTGTTCGATGCTCTGCTCGTCTCCCACGTCGCAGAACACACGATCGTAAAAGGAGACCTGCGTCCCCTCCGACGCCGGCAGGAAAAAACCGCTCATCGCCATGTAGGAAAAAAGCCCCGTCATTTTCAGCGTTACCGTTTTTCCGCCCGTGTTCGGACCGGTAACGAGCAGAAAACGAAAATCTTTTCCGAAACGCAGACTGACCGGAACCACTTTTTTCGGATCGATCAGAGGGTGCCTTCCGTTGCGAATGTCCGTTACGCCGTTTCCCGTAAGAACGGGACGATTCGAACGGGTGCGGTAGGCGTAAATCGCCCTCGCATACGTCAGATCGAAATCGACAAGGATCTCTTCGTTAAACCGCATTTTATCGGCGAGCGTGCCCACCTTTTGCGAGAGATCGGCTAAGATCCGCTCGATCTCCGTTCTCTCGTCGAGCGTTGCCGTGCGAAGGGCGTTGTTGAGTTCGAGCACGGCGGTCGGCTCGATGAACACCGTAGATCCGGAAGCCGACTGATCGTGTACGAATCCCCCCACCCTGCTTTTATACTCGCTTTTCACGGGGATCACGTAGCGGTCGCCGCGCATCGTAACGATAGCGTCTTGCAAAAAGTCGTTGTTACCGGAACGGATAAAAGACGAAAGTTTTTCGCGGATCTGTTCGTTCAGTCTTTTGATCGTGCGACGGATCTGAGATAATTTTTCGGAGGCGTCGTCGGCGATCGCGTCTTCGGAAAGAATTTTGGAAAAAATCTCCTGTTCGAGATAGAGATCGGTATAAATACCGCTCGCCTCGTTCTGCAGAAGGGGCGCGACCCCTTCCGGAACCGCCGCAACGGAAGAATACAATACCCTTCCGCTTCTCAGAAACCTCGCCACGCGAAGAAGTTCTCCCGGCGAAAGGGTAACCCCTTTTGCGGCACGGGAGAACACGTCGCCCGGTTCGTCGTAAAATTCGATCCCCGCGACCCCGTGCAGGAAGAGCATTTTATAAGCCTCGTCCGTTTTATCGAGAAGAAGTACGGCGTCCTCGTACGTTCCGGAAGGCATAAGCTCTTCCATTTTTCTTTTTCCTTCCGCAAGCACGCAGTATGCCGCGGCAACTTTTTTTAATTTATCGTACTCCAGGGCGCGGCACGTTTTCAAACTATCCATAAAAACCCTCTGTTTTTCCTTTTTGCAATAGAATGCTTCACGCGTGTTTTATTTCACTCCGCGTTTTAAATTTCCTTTCGTTACGGAATAATTTTCCTTGATCGCATCTTCGTTTTTCTTATAAAAATCGCGTTCGCGCATTTCGGAAAAACCTACAAAATCAAAGAAATTATGCGTTGTTTTACCTGAACATAACGGCAGCCCGTTTTCAACGAGGAAGCGACATTTTCCGTTCACCTTTCTCCGCCTTACCGTAAAAGAATGACCCGTTTTATCCGTCAGCGTTTCTTCGTTTTTCGCCTTGCAGGAAGAACAGGTTTTTCCGAACGGACAGTAAATCAGTTCCATCAGTCCGATGCTCCCGCGGGTGAAAACGTACCCCTTTTCCGCACGATCGCCGATCTCGCAAAGGGACAGCTCTTTCGAGAAAACGACGTCTTTTATTCCGAGAGAAGAGAGCTCTTCGAGATCGATATCGTTAAAAACGTTAAGTCCCGTCCCGGCAACGCACGGTTTTCCCGAAGAAACGGCGAAAGAAAGCGCCCAAAGCCCGTCCGCATACACCCCGTCGAACGACGACGAAAGTTTCTTCAATTGTTCGGCGTCTTCTTCCGGACAAAAAGAAGGAAGAAACAAATACACTTTTCGTTTTCCCGCGGCTGCTTTTACTTCTTCCGCATTTGTCTCCCGATCGTTCGCGGGAGAATAAACGATAAGGTCGTCTTCGTTGATAAAATCAAAATTCACGCGATCCGTCATGACGATATTCCCGAAAGACGGTTTCATATAAAACTCTTTATTTTCTTCGATATAATCTTTAATTTTTAATTGTTTTACGTTACACGAAAACAATGCTTCGTAAAAATTCGACCTGAGTTTATTCATCACCGATTTCGGTACGAAGGGTTTTCCTTTGATCACGATCTCGCAAGCGACCTCAAAGGGATAGCGGTCTGTTTTGCAAAGATTGTTCCGTATTTCCTCTTCCGTCGTGGCGGCGGTTTTCGCTTCTTCGATCGAAACGGGAGAACTCATCGTGATCCCGCAGGCGGATAAAATTATCTTCTCCCCCGCAGCGATCTCCGCCCTTACTTTAATTTTCTTTCTTTTATGAACGGAAAGGAGCTTTGCGGCAAGACTTTCGCTTTTCGTTAAGGAAAGAACGTCGCCCGCAACTGCGTCTCCGCGATATTCGATCTTTTTCCCGTCCGTGCAGACCGCGTTTCCGACCTCTTGCCCGCCATGCAGAATTTTATAGGCGTCTCCTTTTTCGGGCATATAGCCGTTTACCGTAAGCGCACCTTTTGCCGCTTTCGATATCTTGCCGATCGGAAGCCCCATATGGCTTTGCACAAGGTCGGATAAAATACTTCCGTCCGCCCCTCGAAGGTATCCTTTCGTAAAATTGCCGCGATGGAAGGTCGCTTTTACGTCGTCGAGCGAAAACGGCTTTCCGTCCAGCGCGGCGCGATATGCCGCCACCGTTGCCGCAACGTATTCGGGAGACCTCATCCGCCCTTCGATCTTCAGGCTTGATACGCCCGCCTTTTCAAGCGTTTTCAATTCGTCGATCAGACACAGATCGGCAAGGGAGATCGGATACTCTCCGCCCTGTTTTCCGGTAAGGCGATATTCCTTACGGCATGGCTGTTTGCACAGTCCTCGGTTGCCGCTGTTTCCGCCTATAAAGGAACTCATGTAACAATGTCCCGAGAAAGAGGAACAAAGGGCGCCGTGCACGAACACCTCCGTTTCGCAAACTTTGCATATTTTACCGATGTCGGCGATCCCCGTTTCCCTCGCGAGGATCACCCGTGTGAAACCGTAGGTCTTCGCAAACTCCGCGCCTTCCGCATTGTTGATCCCCGCCTGCGTGCTGAGGTGAAGAACGATATCGGGGAAAAAGTTTTTTAGCTTTTTCCCAAGGAAAACGTCCTGCACGATAAAAGCGTCCGCCCCGGCAAGATATGCGGCTTTCACCGTGTTATACAGGGTTTCGAATTCGTTGTTTTTGATCAGTGTGTTAACGGCAACGTAAACCTTTACGCCGAATAAGTGCGCATAGCTTACGTAATAACCGATGTTATCCGCATTGAAATTTTCCGCGTTTTTTCTCGCGGAAAAATCGGACATGCCGAGGTAAACGGCATCCGCTCCGTTATCGATCGCCGCAAGGAAACAACTTTCGTTTCCTGCGGGTGCAAGTAATTCCGTCATATGCTATATTTTAGCAGATTTTTTCCTTTTTGAAAAGAAAAAAGGGCTTGTAAAACCCTTTTCTCTTAAACATTTTTCGTTTTTCACACTCTCCTGCGCCGATTTACGCGTTGCCTTCTCCAATCACCCTCGTATCGACGAGAACGGTTGGCACTTTTCCGACGATCAGATTGTCATAAACGAGTACCTCGATCGAATCGCAGATCTCCTTCGTGTGAAATTTTGTGATCAGGGATACGTCGGAAACGATCTCCATGATCACGAGATGTCTTGTCTGATTGAACCCGGCAGACTCAAACGAAGAGGAAATTTTGCATTTTACCGACGTGACGGAGATCAGCTTCATCCGGACGGGAACTCCGAATCCGCCGATCAGACGGATCCCCGTAAACGCGCCGAGCGGAACGTCTACCCCTTTCTTTGTTTCCGCAGACAAATAATCGAATGTAAATTTCGCAACGGAAGTCGCCAATGCGTTCACCTTTCGGCTGTCCGATATCACCATCACAATATTTCCCGAAACGTCCTTTTCGATCTGCATCAGATCGTCGTAAGAATACCCTTCGTCCACCACGTGCCCGATCGCCTCGTATGACGCGCCGGAAATCGTAGAAACGTAGCTTTTTTGCGCAATTTCTTCCATGATACGATTGGAAGAATAATACAGCGAAAAGAAAACGGCGCAAAAGCACAGAAAAAAAGCGATCGATTTTCCGAATTTTTTCTTTTTCCTCTTTTTCATCTTTTATACTATATGATGATACGCCCAAAATCATACCATAATGAATAAAAGACGGAATCCATGCCGGGCAAGGCTCGTTATTTACTCTTGCCCGGCATCGGAGCACGCGTTATTCAGGCGAACGAAACCGCCCCGCTCAATTCTTTTTCGAACGCGCCTTGAAAACGATCGCAATCAGATAGCCGAATACGACGGCGGCTGTGATCCCGGCAGACGCTGCGGCAAGTCCGCCCGTGAATGCACCGAAAAGACCTTGTTTTGCGCCGCTGATCGCGCCGTTGCAAAGCAGATACCCGAATCCGCAGATAGGAACCGTCGCGCCTGCCCCCGCAAAATCGACGAGATACCGATACAATCCGACCGATTGTAATCCCACGCCGGCAAGAAGAAAGTACACAAGGATCTTCCCGGACGTGATCTTCGTATAGTTGATGAGAAGTTGCGCGATCATACAGATCGTTCCGCCCACAACGAAAGCTTTCAGATACATAAACAGCATCGTTACCATCCGATTTACCTCATTGATATCAAAAATTATCTATTAATATTATCTCTTTACCATTTTTGGATAATTAAATTTACACGTGTTTTTCCCCGTTTTCGATCGCTACGGCATGTGCGACGGACGGAATCGACTCTCCCTGCTGAGAAGAAACGGTAGAAAGCAACGCCCCGGTCGCAACGAACAAAATCTTTGAAATCTCCCTCTTTTTCATTTTCCGATAGAGGTAAGAGTTAAAAACGACGGCACTGCACCCCGCGCCGCTTCCTCCCTGAAACTCCTCTTCCTCGATGTTATAAATCATCTCTCCGCAGTCGACGTGATTCCGATCGATCGAATACCCTTTTTCGTAGACGAGCCGTTTCAATATCCGGCTGCCGAGAGCGCCGAGATCGCCCGTTACAATCAGATCGTAATAAGACGGATCCCTTCCCGTCTCCCTGAAATGCCGCACGATGGTGGAAGCCGCCCCGGGCGCCATCGCCGCCCCCATGTTGTTCACATCCGTAACACCGTAATCGATCACCCTGCCGAAGGTCGCGCAGGTGATCCGCGGACAGAACCCCTCAGCCGAGGAAATGACCGCTCCGCCAGCCCCGGTGACCGTCCACTGTGCCTGCGGCGGGCGAACGCAACCGAGTTCGAGCGGATAACGATATTGTCTTTCCGCCGTGGAAAAATGACTGCCCGTCGCCACGACGATATTATCGAAATAACCGCCGTTCACAAACGCCGCGGCGATCGCAAGACCTTCGCTCATCGTGGAACACGCATTATATATCCCAAGAAAAGGTATATCGAACTGACGGGCGGAAAAGCTGGAGGATATGATCTGATTAAGGAGATCTCCCGAAACGATCATTCCGATATCGCCGAAATGAAGTTTTCCGTTTTTTATCGCATGTTCGATTGCGTATGTGAGCATTTTGCATTCTGCCTTTTCATACGTTTTTTCGCCGCAAACGTCATCCGGGAGCCTTCTTTCGATATACTTGCCGAGCGGCCCCTCGCTTTCCTTCGGTCCGGCGATCGTTGCCGTAGAAAGGATCGCGGGGCGATCGCGAAAATAAATCGTCGCTTCCATAATTCACCCGAATAGTCCGATCACGTAATAGATCACCCCGACGAGTACGCCGGAAGCCACGCCGAACACGATGATAGGACCCGCGATCACAAACATTTTTGCCGCAAGCCCGTAAATATACCCTTCGGACTTGAACTCCATGGCAGGAGAAACGACGGAATTGGCAAATCCCGTGATCGGAACGATCGAGCCACCGCCCGCATATTTCCCGATGCGATCGTAAACGCCGAGACCGGTAAGCAACGCCCCGATAAAAATCAGAATTACGGAAGTGGTTCCGGCAAGCTCGTCCCCGTACAAACCGAACGCGAGTTCGAGCGTATAACGGATAAACTGCCCGACAAGGCAGATCGTTCCGCCCACCCAGAAAGCGCGGAACAGGCTTCTCTTTTCCTTTGTTTTCGGCGCAATGCGCGCTACGTAATCGAGATAGTTTTTGTAACAATCAGATCTCTCCATTTTTAATCCTCTCTTTCGGCATCGGTTTCACGCATTCGTCGCGATCGCCGATATTCTTTACGGGGTCGAATCTTTTCATTTCGCAAAGAGTATGAGAAAGATCTTCGGAATCATACGCAAAACCTGTTTTTACCGAAAAAAATCGCCCGTCGGTTTCCTTTCCGCCCGGGCGATTTAAAAAAATGATAATTTACCTTAATCGGTTATTTTATATCCGATTGTTATAACGTGTTTACTTTTTATTCAAAAGAGAGAATGCAAACGCGAGTTCGTAGTCTCCCTCTCCGTATGCGGGTTCGAATACGCGGCTTTCATCCGTCTGTTTTGTGATCCCCGTTCCGTGAATACAGGTATTCGTCAGCGGCCAGTACAGTTTTGCCGTAGTCAGTTTGATCGCTTCGCCCGTCATATAGTTTTCATACGTTGTCTGCATGATCCCTTTTCCGTAAGACTTATAAACGTAATTCCCTTCCGTCCCGCTGCGGGACAAAACGACCTTCACGCGGGAAGAAGAATCGTAATCGAGCACGGCACCCATCAAAGCTTCCGACGCGGAGGCGGAATTATCGTCCGCAAGAAAAACGATCGATTCAAAACCGTAATCGGCGTAATCTACTTTTCCGGAAAAGAAATTGGTCGCGTTGCCCTTTTTGTCGACCGAGCGGACGACGATCTGTTTTTCCCCCTGTCTGCCGTCGATCAGGTGCGCCGCGATCCCGCACATGATATCGAGAAAACCACCGCCGTTTCCCCTCAGGTCGATCACAAGATTATGTTTTCCGTTTTCTTTCATGATCCCGAGTGCGTCCGCAAACTGACCGCAAGACCCCGCAAGCCCGGATGACAAACCGTTGAAAGAAGTATATTTCAGATAGGCGGTATTTTCCGGGATGTCTGACAGGGAAACAACGGGCGAATCGTCGGAAAATCTCGAAATACCGCCGTTTTCGTCATCGCCGTAGCGATACGCCTTTTCGTTATCGCAATAACGCACGTAAGTTTCGCGGTATTCTTTTTTTGCAAGCGAAAAGTTGCGTTCTTCTTCGCCGTAGGAAACGGTCAGTTCAAATTCTTCGCCTGCAACAAATTTTCCGATCTCTTCGGAAAATGCCGGGTAATCGGATATCGGAATTTTGCTTTCCCCCTTTTTTGCGATCGCCGTAACGACCCCGCCGGCGCGGATCCCCGCTTTTTCCGCGGGGGAATTATAACTGACCGAAGCGATATACGGCGCGTTGTCCGACCGATAGAAGGAAAGACCGATTCCGGCGCGGATCCCCTGCGACGCCGAACGAATCTGCTTGTATTCCTCTGCGGAATAATAAGCGGAATAGCGATCGAGCAGACTGTTCGCCATGATCTCCACGTAATCGTCCGATTCTTCGAGATAATACTTTTTGTAATAATCGAGCACGAAACGAAGACTCGAGAGATCGGGGTCCGTCAGATTACGGGTGAAATATCCCGCAAAATACACGCCGACAAGCAGCGCAAGAAACAAAATAACGGATATTATTTTTTTCGCTTTCGCCATACTCCCTCCTTTTCGGAACGATCGACCACGGCGTTTATCACCCCAAAAGCTTATACAATATCGTGATCAGACGGAAGGTCACGGCGTCCTGAAACTTTCGGATATCAAGCCCGGTGGAACGAGCGATCTTATCGAGACGATACATCAACGTATTTCTGTGCATATACAGATTTCTGGACGTTTCGCTCACGTTCAGATTGCTGCATAAAAACTCCTCTGCCGTACCGATCATCTCCGCGTCGCCGAAAACGGTCTTCGCCTCCGGTTCGAGAAGAATATCGAGAAATTCCTGCAACTTGTACTTCGGCAGATCTTCGAGCATTCGTACAAGAATGAAGTCTTTATAGGTGGTAACGGGCGATTTCGTATCGAACGTCCAACCAGTTCTTACGGAAGATACCGCCTGCTGATAGGAAACGGAACATTCCGAAAAACTCTTTACCGTGCTTCCCACACCGATTTTCACCGCGATACCCAATTCCTCTTCAATGGACTGTACGAGAGTAAACGCATAATCGGTGATGGACTGGTATTCGTTTTCCGCCGTAGCGACGTCCTGAAAACGAATATAGGCGATCGAAGTATCGTCCACCGCGCACACTTTATCCGCTTCGTTCGACCTGAAATTCGTAAGAAAGTTGATCGAGTCCCCCTGTTTTCCTTCCGGCGCAAGAATCACGAGCACGCAACACGGAGTATCGGGAACCCCGTTTTTGCGCATATACTTCTGGATCTGTATCCCGCTGCTTTCCCCGAGAACGATATTTCTGAGACTGTCTCCCTTTCCGCCCGAAGATTCGCGGATCACGCTGCTTTCGAGCAAAGTTGCGATCAACGCGGCAAAACCGCGTTCCGCTTCGCCGTCGCCGTCGATGTAACCGATGTAATTTTCCGATTTCCTGCGGAAACGGAAATAGGTTTTTTTCCGTATGGAATCGGGCATCACGCCCACGACCTTATATTCCGGCTTGTCCGGCAAGTCGCCTTCCTTCGTCGTATAAAACTTATCATCCGTCTCGGAAATTACGCCGACGTCCTTTCCGATCTTATTTCTGATCAACCCGAGTATTTCGACCAATTCGTATTCCATCTTCGTTGCTCCCGATTTATTCTTGTAAAGCTTGTTCGATCCGATCAAGACGCGATCTTGTTTCCGCGATCTCTGTCGTTTCCGTAAAATACGTCGTTCGATAACGGTAAAAGAGAGTAAAAGCTCTTTCTATCTTTTGTTTGTTCCCTATGGAAACAGAATCGCAAACAAGCTCAAAATTTCCGTTGTTATCTTTGAAAACGGAAGAAATTCTGTCATATAAAATACCGTTTTCTTTTAAACTTTGTTTCACGTAGGCAACGAGATCGGACAACGCGAACAAGATCGCGTCGCCACACGTTTTTTCTCCGCATTTTTCCTCGATCCGCCTGCAGATCTCCGTTCCGGAAACCCGTCTTTCCGACGGAACGTCGATCCCGTACGCCTCGCCGAAAATACGCGCCCTTTCCCCGTCGTCCGCGGTTTCCGTTGCGGAGAGGACCGCCGATGCAAAAAGCTTTCCTTTCGTTCCAGAAACAAGCAATCCTCTTCCTCTCGGGAAAAGACCGATCCTCTCATCCCGATAAGAAAACGAAACGCCGTCGTAAAGTTCGCCATAACCGGCTTTCGCCGCCTGACGGTGGATCTCGTTACAAAGAAAAGAATACCTTTCTTCCGGCGCGGTAAACGCCCCGAGCCCGTCCGGAAACCAGCAACGTTTTTCAAACAGCGCTTCTTTTGCGAGAGCGTCCACCTTATCGTTGAAAAAGTGATTGCTGTGCCCTTTTACTTTGCGGAAAGTAAGGTCGATATAGCCGTTATATTTTTTCAGCTCCGCGAGGTAGAAAGCGGAAACGGCGCCCGTTGCCTTCCATCTTCTTTCCGCCCAGGCGGCAAGCCCCTCGTAATCGTGATAGACGATAAGTCTTGGATACCCGTTCAGATATGCCCAGCGAAGAGCGGCGAGAACGCCGAGTACCTCCCCCGCCACGTTGCGGGTCGGAAGGAAAGAGGGATCGTCTCCTCTTCCGCTCAGCAGGATCTCTTTCCCGTCCGGCGCGATACCGACCACGCCGTAAGAATACGCCCCGACCGACTCTTCGAAACTTCCGTCGGTAAAGGCAACGGCATAGCCTTCGCGAACGTCTTCCGAAACGCGGTCGGAATAATAGTCTTCTCCCGCCAGAAATGCTTTCGCCTCTTCTTCGGTGGAAAAACTCTTATACCGATATCCTTTTCTCCCCTCGAGAAAGGCTTTGCACTCGTCCCACGTTTCGAATATTCTGTTTTCTTCGCCTTTAACGGCGTAAAACTTTTTCGCCATATCACCTTATTTTGCGAACTTTTATCAACCTTCTTCGTCGACCGAAATAAAATATTCGCCGTTCTTCTCCTCGATCAGTCCCTGCCCGCAAAGTTTATCGAGCTCGGAGCCGATCGCGAACAGAATATTGTCTCCCACACGCGCATAACCGAGCAGTTTTGCGATCGTGCGGCAGATCCCCGTTTTGTCGACCCCTACGCCGCGCAAAACCGTTTTATAGATACCGTCCGCAATCTCGGAAGGATGTACGTAACGGATCTCCCGTTCGATCCCGCCCTTTTCGTATCTGCGAAGAGGTATCATCGCTTTCAGATCGATAAAATAAAACTCTCCGACCTTCTTCGCTTTTTTTACCTTTTTCATACGGGATGCGAAATCCATTTTCACCACGGACGTGATCTTATCCTTTCCGAATACGGGAAGGATCCTCTTCAACAAAAACTCCTCGTGGATCGGCGCTTCCTTTTCGAGGATCGCCATAATCAGATTTTCGAAGTTTTCCGTTTTACGGTATTCCTCAAGCAAAGCGGCGGTGTCCGCGCTTTCGTACACGGGGAATACCGTTTTTACCTGTTCCGGAACTTTTACGTCGAGGAAAGTCGGTTTTTCTTCCGACTTTTCTTCTTTCGGGCGGCGGATCTTCCCCTCCTTTCCCGCATGCGCGTCAAGAAACGCGATCAGCGCGTTTTTTTCCACGGCGGGATTTTTCACCCATTCCGCAGTCCAGATGCGGTAATAATTCCAGCCGAGCGAGGTCAGGATCTGCGCGCGCAGCCTGTCGCGATCGCTCGTCGTTCCGCTCTTTTCATACGTTTCGCCGTCGCATTCCACGGCGCCAAAGAAAGCTCCGCTTTTCGGCTTCGATACGGCGAAGTCGATCTTATAGGAAGAAGAACCGTAATTCCGCTCAAAGGAATACCCCGCCCGTGCAATCGTATTTTCGATATCCTCGAGAACAGCCGCCCCCTCGCCGGATCTCCTCGCCCTGAGGGACGCCATGCCCTTTTCGGCATACATAAGATAGTCTCTGAGATACGAAACCCCTTTCGCCTGCGTTTTCGTCGGATCGAAATCTTCCGCTTTTACGGAAGAAACGACCTGAACGTTATATTTCGCCCTCGTTACGGCAACGTTCAACCTTCTTTCACCGCCGTCGCGATTCAACGGTCCGAAGTTGTGATAAAACTTTCCGTCTTTGTCTCTTCCGTAGCCGACCGAAAAAATAATCACGTCGCGTTCGTCTCCCTGAACGGTTTCGAGATTCTTCACAAAAAACGGAAACGGCTTGCTCTTATCGAAAAACGTTTCGAAGGAGCGGTCGGCTTTCCTCTTTGCGGCGATCGCTTTGATCACCTCGTCCTGCTGGGAGGATCCGAACGCAACTACGCCGAGACTGCGCTCTGGATATTTTCTGAAATTCTCAAACACGAGATCGGCAACCGCCTTGGCTTCCGTCGGATTCGACTTTGTCGTGCGGGAAAAAACGCCGTTTTCACAGTAATAGAAGTCTACGCCGAATCCCTTTTCCGCCGTTCTCGCCGAAGGAAACGTAACGAGATTTCCGCCGTAGAAATAGCGGTTGGAAAATGCGATCAGATCTTCGGAACGGCTTCTGTAATGCCAACGAAGGAAAATCTGCGGCATGGCGGACGCGCACAGATCGAGAACGGATTCAAAAGATTCCACGTCGTCGTCGGCATCTTCGTCGTTTTCGCCGCCGTTGATACCCGCGCGGAAAAAGTCGGAAGGAGGCATCTGACGGCTGTCCCCCACGACGATAAGTTGTTTCGCGCGATAGATCGCTCCGAGAGCGTCCCAAGGGAAGATCTGCGAAGCCTCGTCGAAGATGACCACGTCGAACTTGCAACTCTTGTCGGTAAGAAGGGTGCTGACGGAAAGCGGAGACATGAGAAAACACGGCTTTAACGTCTGCACGAGCTCCGTCATCGTTTCAAGCAGTCTTATCACCGGCATCTGCTTTCTCTTCTTGAAATATTCCTTTTTCAGAAGAGCCACTTGACTTCCCGCGGAGGAAAAATCCGCCGAGGGTTTCAAGGCAAGCAATTCCGCCGCGATCTTCGCGCGGTTTACCTTCGTACGCAGTTTATCCTTATCCGAAAACCTCTCTACGGCAAGATCCTGGCGGGATCTCGTGAACTCCCGGAAAACTTTATCGTTCGTTAAAAGATAATCCGCCCACTCGCCGTAATACCGTTTTTTAAATGCGGGGATCAACTCGCTTTCCTTTACGCGCAAGCGGATACAGTCATCCACAAAACCGCGGAGAGAAAGAGAATCAAGCCGTTTCAACAAATCATAAAAAGCAGCATAATTTACGATTTTATCAATGTTTTTTGCATAATAGGAAAATCTGTGACAGAGAGAAGAAAGGGTGAGGGATGAAAAATCAGGCTCGTCTTTCAAAAAGAGAGACGTACATTCTCCGTAAGACGATTTCCCCTTTTCCATCAATTTGAACACAGGTGCAAGCTCTCTCGATCTTGCGTAAAACGCCTTCCATTTTTCCGCAGGCAACGCGGTGACCAAGGCGAAAGTATCCGCGTCATCGCTTATCGTAGCGAAGGCTTCCGCAAGCCTTTTTGCTCTGCCGTCCGTCATCCTGCCGAGTTTTACGCGGAGAAGGGAAAGCATTTTCTTTCCGCATTCCTCCCTTTTCTCCGAAAGCGCGGCGCGTTCCGCGCCCTTTGCCGCGAGCGATCTCATCAGGGACAGATCGATCTCTCCCTCTTTGTTTTTCCGACAATTCCTAATCGCCTTGACGTCGTTTTTGAAATCGGCGGAAAGTCTGCCGAAAAGCCTGTCGTACCTGCCGTCGCAACGCTCCGACAAGGCTTTGAAATCGATTTCGAAAACCGCAGGCTCATAATTCTCCCCGATCTCCTTTTCGATTGCGGCGATCTTCTCGCCGTCGGAAAGGTATTCTTCCGTAAGCGCGGCAAGCTCTTTCGCGCCGTTTCCCGTGAAAAACGATTTTTCTGCAACGTTGACAGACGCAAAATCGGCGATAAATGCCGAGAATTTATCGTAAGTTGCGATATTCTCGATCGCAAAACCGAATTTTTCGTTCAACTCGGTCGCGATCTCGTACGCACTTTCGGTATATTCGGAAGCCGCGGCAAATGCTTTAGCATACCGTTCGGAAGTCTTTCCGTCGGGCGATTTCATCTTGAATCCGTACCACCCGCAGGTATGATAGTCATACCCCGTAAAAGAAAGAAAACGAATATATTCCTCGAGAGCCACGATCGCGTTCAACCGGTAATTCTCTCCCTTTCTTCCGATCTCTTCGAACCGATAGGCAACGTCTCTTTCGCAAGACAGCCCGATCACCTCGGAGAAAACTTCATACGGGGTGAGACCGAGGGATTTTATTTTCGTATGCAGTTCCCTGCAATAACCGTCAAGGCGGCTTTTTTCGTCGTTGTAATCTTTCATCACGGCATCCGCTTCCTGCGAAACGACCGCCTTGTTTTGCTCGAGCGTGCGGTATAATTCGTCGATCACTTCCCGCTTGCTCGTCATACTGCTGTGCAGTTCCAGACAAAAATCGCTCAGTCCGGCGTTTTTCAGATTTCCGTAAACCACGTTAAGAGCGGCAAGTTTCTCGGAAACGAACAGAACCTTCTTTCCGTCGGACATAAATTCCGCGATAATATTCGTAATTGTCTGCGATTTTCCGGTTCCGGGCGGTCCTTGAAGAACAAAACTTTCACCCGTTTTCGCACGGGCGATCGCCTTTAACTGCGAAGAATCCGCATCTACCACGTTTTTGATCTCTTCAAAGGAAACGTCGTTTTCGTGCAACGTCTCGAACGATCCGACTTCCCTTGCCTCTTCCCGGGAAGAAGCCTGCAGGATCTTCCGCACGTTATCGTTTTTCAGAACTTCGTCTTCATTATCGCTAAGGTCGCGGTACATATTTATTTTTAAGAACGAATAGATCCCGATCGTGCAGAGTTCCTCGAGAACGAAATCCGTTTTCGCAAGCGCCCGACGCACGCGGGAAAAATACTGCCCGAGCGTTTCCTCTTCAAACCCTTTTTCCGCATAAGAAGGAATTGCGATCCCGTAATCCGATTTCAGTTTATATACGAGCGTCGGATTGGTTTCCGCCTCGTCTCCCGCCGCACCGACTTTGAAAGACGATCCGACCTTTGTCAGTTTCACCGGCAACAGAACAACGGGAGAATGGTAGGTAAACTCCTCGTCGAACTTGTCCTTCCACACGAGCATTCCGAAAGTCGCAAACAGCACGTTGATGCCGCGCTCTTCCATCACGCTTTCGCCGTAAGAGGCGATCCCCTCGAGAATTCTGTCCGTTTCGCATCCCTTATTGAAAGCAAGGATCTCCGCCGAAGACATTCCGTCCTCGAGCGCGGATACGAGATCCTTATCTTCCACGAAATTCGATTTATCCGCCTTTGCCCTTACACCCTCTATCTTCAACTCCGAAACATATCGATCTACGGGGTAAAATTTCATCGTCTGTTCGTTCATGAGAGACGAAAAAATCATTTCCGCTTTCGGGCAAAGAAGCTTAAGCATTCTCTGCCTGAACTCCGTACAATCCAACAGCTTATTTCCTCGGTCGACGTCCAGAAGTTTTTCTTTCCACTTTTCCAATATCGCATTCATAAACGCCACGTCCTGTTAAATAATTCCCTTTTGTTCTTTCCGCCCGATCCCCTGCCTTACGCCCCGCGCGGAACAAAAGCTTCCTTTTTATTCTACCATACCTCGAAAAAAATTTCAATCGCTTAAGGCGGACTTTTTTGTTTTCACAAAAAACACAGAAAACGCTTTCAGGGCTTTTGCAAGCGACGGGTTCAATGCCGAAAATGAGAAACGATAACCTTACAGAACACAGTATTAGCGTATTCTATATGCGATCGTGATTTTTACTGCTTTTTCTCTTTGATTTTATTCTGAAAAAACAAAAAGTCAGGGATAATTTCTTGTGAAATTCTTTTAAATGTGCTACAATGTTCTTGCGTTTCGGGGCAATCGGAGCATTTTCCGGACGTAAAAGGAAAAAAGGAGGTCAACGTACGATGGAAGAAAACGAAAACAAGGAAAAAATCGTCGGCGAAACCGAAGACGAACAGGATCTTCCCGAAAAAAGAGACTATGAAGAAGAACTGCTGAATATTATCAAGAGTGACGAACCTCCGCAACAAATTGCCGAAAAACTCGAAGATTACCACGAAAACGATATCGCCGCCATTCTCAGCAAACTGACGAAGGCGGAGAGGATCAAGCTGTATAAACTGCTCGGCGTAGAAAAAGTTTCCGAGATCTTCGCTTATCTCGACGACGTTGAAGAATACATCGACGAACTCGATTCCGAAAAAGCAGCCGACATTATCGAAAGCATGGACGCCGACGACGCGATCGACGTTCTCGACGAACTGGAAGACGAAAAGAAAGAAGAGATCATCCAGCTCATGGAAAAGGAATCGGTCGAAGACATTCAGCTGATCGATTCTTACGACGACGACATGATCGGTAGCAAGATGACGACGAACTACATCGCCATCGAAAAAGATCTGTCCGTGAAACAGGCAATGCGCTCCGTCATTTCGCAAGCAGCCGAAAACGACAACATCACAACGATCTACGCCCTGAACAAAGACAATACCTTTTACGGCGCGATCGAACTGAGAGACCTCATCCGCGCGCGCGTAGATACCCCGCTCGACGATATCATCACCACCTCTTACCCTTACGTTTACGCAAAAGAAACGGTTTCCGAATGCATCGAGCAATTAAAGGGATATTCGGAAGACTCTATTCCCGTTTTACGAAGCGATAACGTTCTGATCGGCGTTATCACCTCGTCGGACGTTGTGGAAGTCGTAGACGAAGAACTCGGCGACGATTACGCAAAACTCGCCGGTTTGACCGAGGAAGAAGATATCTGCGAACCCCTTTTCAAAAGCATGCGGAAGCGGATCCCGTGGCTTCTCGCCCTGCTCGGGCTCGGGCTTTGCGTCAGCGGGATCATTCTGAAATTTCAGGCGTCGATCCCGGCGTCTCTCGTCGTTCTGTACACGTTCCAGTCTCTCATACTCGATATGAGCGGAAACACGGGCACCCAGAGCCTCGGCGTAACGATCCGCGTTTTAAGCGACGAAGAATTGACGCGAAAAACAATGTTCAGATTTATCATGAAAGAACTGCGCGTAGGGCTTTGCAACGGTCTTGTGATCGGATTGCTCGCCTTTGCCTTAGTCGGATGCTATCTCACTTTTTTGACCGATACGACCGCCCTGCACGGTCAGGGATTCGGCTTCGAGGTTTCGGCTTGTATCGGGATCTCGCTCGTCTGCGCCATGATGATCGCAAGTCTCGACGGATCGATCATTCCGATCCTTTTCAAGAAGCTCGGGATCGACCCGGCAGTCGCGTCCGGTCCGCTGATCACCACGGTAAACGATCTTGTTGCCGTGTGCACCTATTACGGCTTGTCTCTCCTGCTTTTCGTAAAAATCGGGCTGTTTCCGTTTGCCGGATAAACAAAGCCGAAATCAGGCGGTTTCCGGTGCTCCCGCAAAGCAAATTGAAATTCGCGATAAAAATTGCCCTTTTGTTTCACGTAAGTCAATCGCGAAAACAGAAGGGCTTTACTTTTAAAAAAGGAATATGCAAATGGAAAAACACGAATCCTTAAAAGGAAAATTCAATAAGGAATTCCTGATTTTTTACATAGAGCAGATCGCCGGCATCTTTTGTCTTATGCTCGGATATCTGGTCGGCGTACGGCTGCCCTATATCGCAGACCTTGTTGCCGGCGGAGCGATCGCGCTTGCGTCGATCGTGTATTGTTTGGTTCAGCACGATAACGACCGGAATGAGTACGGATATATCAATCCGGCGGTCGTCTCGTTTGCCTGCGGAATGGTCATAGCAGCTTATTTTTCAAAATTCGGATTGAACTTATTCTTCGGCAATTACCCTGTTTTTCTTATGGCGGCAGGAGTTGTCACGCTGAACTTATCTCTTTTGTTTCTCAGTTCCAAATGTAAAGGATATCTTTTCCTGATCCCGAATACCCTCGCCGCTCTGTTGAACGTCGCGACGATCGTATTTGCGATCATTGCCTTATGCAAAAAAAGCAACGACGCGTTAATTCGCGCAAATTCTGTCGAATCCGGTCTGATCTTCCTTTATCTCGGGCTGGTCGTTCTCGGCGAGACGATCTATCTTCTGTTCGGCGGGGAATTCAGAGTCATGCTCAACCTGTTCTGCATAATCGCGTTTTCTTTTGTTTTTCTTATTGTTTTGCTGCTTGTTGCCGGAGACGGGTGCGACGGATGCGGAGACGGATGCGATTGCGGTGACTGCGGCTGCCGCGGACCGGGGAAAAAGTTTAAAAACAGAACCGTAGCTTCCGCCCCGCCCTCATTTCCGGACTAACCGACTAAAAAGTGAACTCCGATCCGAAAATAACAATTTTGTCACTCCGCCCCGACAGGATAAGCCTTGCCCGGAAAAAACCCGGAGATCCTTCGCGGGCAAGGCTACGGGGTCGGATCTGGATGACAAAATAAGCCGTGCAGGTGTCAGGATCCGGAATTGCAGAACACATAAAAAGAACCGCTGAAACAACGGTTCTTTTTTAGTGATATTTAAAAATTAGTCTTTATTGATAAGATCGCTGAGGGAAACGCCGCCGAGACCGCCTTCGTTCCATTCTCTCGGACCTTCGTCTTCCGACTTCTCTCTTCTCGGCTTTCTCTGCTTTTCTTCGCCGTTCTCGTCTTCGGCTTTCTTATCCCCTCTTCTGGGTCTCGAAACGCCTTCCGGAGCGGGAGTAAGAGCCTTGATGGAAAGGGTCATCTTTTCTTTTTCAACGTCCATATCGAGGATCTTCGCTTCGACTTCGTCACCGACCTTCAGAACGGAAGTCGGGTTTTCAAGCCATTCGTGCGAAATCTGGGAAACGTGAACAAGACCGTCGATTCCTTTTTCCACTTCGACGAATGCGCCAAAGCTGACGATTCTTACAACTTTACCCTTAATGGTTTCGCCGATCGCATACTTATCGCCGGCAAGCTGCCAGGGCTTCGGCTGAAGCTGTTTGTAACCGAGAGAAACCTTCTTGGATTCTTTATCGCATTTAAGAACTTTAAATTCGTATTTCTTACCGATTTCAAGCACGTCCGCGGGAGTAGCCGCGTTCGTCCAGGACAGATCGGAGATATGAGCGAGGCAATCGAAACCGTTCACGTCGACAAACGCACCGAATGCGGCGAAACGAACGACCGTTCCTTCCACAACGTCTCCTTCGTGAATATTGGCAAAGAATTCGTCTTCTTTTGCGGCTTTCGCAGCGTCTCTTTCCGCCTTTTCGGCTTCGAGGATCACTCTCTGCGATCCTACGATCTGCTTTCTTCTGCCGGCGTTTTCGATCTTTTCGGCTTTCAGACGAAGAGTTTTTCCGACGTATTTTTCAAGATCTTTCACATAGCCGATCCTGATCTGAGACGAAGGAACGAATACTTCATAGCTGCCGAGTTTACCGGTAAGACCGCCCTTGTTGAATCCCGTGCAGGTAACGGTGAAGATCTCGCCGTTCTGGATCTTGGCGATCGCTTCCTCTTCTTCTTTCTGCTGTTTAATGGCTTTCTGAGACAATACAACGGGGTTAAGCCCTACGATCATGACTTCGATATCTTCACCGACTTTTGCGGCATATTCCGCTTTGTCGTAGTTCTCGCAATCGATCTCGTCTTTGGGAAGAAGAATTTCTTTCTTCGTGTTGTTGATGTACAGAGCAAGACCGTCATCGGTAGCGGACGAAATCGTCGCAACAACTTTCTGACCTCTTCTGAACTTGAGCTGTTCGTCGTCCATCGCGGTCAGCGCTTCTTCCATCGCATTTGAGCTTTTTACTTCAGTTTTTACTTCCGTATTTTCTTCCATTTTTAAGAAAACCTCCATTGATTGTTCATCGGGCGTCGATGCCCCTGTAACAATACCTACCTTTTTAAAATTTTTAAATTTTTTTAAATCGAGCTCATCAGGATTTGAAATGAAATATACATAATTGCAATTTCCTTGACAAATTCTCATCAGTTTCTTAGTATTGCTACTATTTTTGCCACCGACAACAACCATTGCATCACAGGTTTTTGACAATATTTCTGCCTCTTCTTGACGCTCTCTTGTAGTATAGCAAATTGTCGGAAAAACTTCAAGCGTTTTAAGGGTAAGATTACCAAAAAATTTCAAAATTTCCCGAAATTTTTCTTCCGAATAGGTCGTTTGAGAGACAAGACACACTTTTTCGTACTTTTTAAAATCGATATCGCGGTAGTTTTCGTCGATCACGAGCGCCGAATTTTCGCACCAGCCGTTAAGCCCGATCACCTCCGGATGCGTCTTTTCCCCCGTGATCACGATCTGATACCCTTTCGCGTAATAGTCCCGCACGATCTTCTGCGTCCGCATGACGAACGGACACGTACAGTTGATCACTTTAACGTTCTTTCTTTCAAGTTCTTCGAAAACGTGCTTCCCGACCCCGTGCGAACGGATAATCAGCGTTCCGGAAGAGACCTCGTCCGGAGAATCCACTACTTTCGTGCCGAGGGAGCGTATTTTCTCCACCACCGTTTCGTTATGAATGATCTCGCCGAGGATATAAACCCCTTCGCCGCAAACGGAATACGCCGTTTCCACCGCTTTTTTCACGCCGGGACAAAACCCGTGATAGCGGGAAAGGATCACTTCCCTCATCTTTTCTTTTCTCCGACGATACGTTTCAATTCTTCTCTCGTTTCCGTCATTTTCTCAAGCATGTATTCTCTCAGTTTTTCGTTCAGATCGCTGCCCGCGTGTTCCGACGAAAAAGAGGAAAAATCGAACGGCTTTCCGATCAGAAGATAGTTTTTACGAAATTTTTTGTAACGGGAAAGCATAACGACCGGCACCACCGGAACCTTTGCCTTATACGCGATAAGCGCTGCCCCGCCTTTGATATCCATAAGTTCCTCGCCCTTTCTGTTTCTCGTTCCTTCGGGAAAAATAACGAGATTATCCCCCCGTTTCAAAACGGAAAAACACTCTTTCAGCGAGGAAAACTCAGGCTTTTCGCGGTCGATGGAGATAGCCCCGTATTTACGGAAGAGCCACGCGCGGAATTTGTTTGCGAACCATTCCTTTTTCGCGAGCATATACGGTTTCTTTTTAAAGATATCGGATATCACGACGACGTCGATCGCGCCGTAATGATTGCATATCGTAACGAAACCGCTTTTTGCCGGCAGATTCTCCTTACCGAAAACCTTATGCGGATAGCAGATATGATAAAACAACATAACGAAGAAACGGGAAATGCGATAGATCATGTTTTACTTCTCCTCTATCTTTCCGATCACGAAATCTACGACTTCTTCCAGCGTCATCGAGGACGTATCGAGAAGAACGGCATCCTTTGCGCGGACGAGAGGTGAAAAAGCCCTGTGACTGTCGTTATAATCACGCTCGACGATCTCCTTGTATACGGTGTCGAATTCAACCTTCTCGCCCTTTGCCGTAAGCTCCGCAAAACGTCGTTCGGCGCGGATCTTCGGATCCGCCGTTACGAAAAATTTATACTTTGCGTCCGGCAGAACGAAGGAACCGATATCCCTTCCGTCCAGCACGCAATCCGTACTTTTTGCGATCTTTCTTTGCATTTCCACCATTTTTTCGCGAACGCAGGGGTGCGCGGACACGGCGGAAGCAAGCATGGAAACGTCGGGCTTGCGGATCTCGTCCGAAACATCTTCTCCATCCAGAAAAGTGTGCTGCGCGCCTTCGATATAGCTGATCTCAAGATCGATCGTACCGATAAAGGACTTTACCGCCTTCTCGTCCGTCGCTGCTATCCCGAGCTTTTTGCATTTTAAGCCGCAGGCACGATACATTGCTCCCGTATCGAGGTATAAAATATCGAGCTTTTTCGCGATCGCTTTCGCAACCGTGCTCTTTCCGCTACCCGCCGGTCCGTCCAGACAAACGTTGATCATTTCGTCTCCTCCCTGAGATGTTTCGCTTTCCCGAGGTAAACGGGAACAACGTTTTCTTTTTTCCCTTCCGCATAGGCGATCACGCGGATGCACTTCGGAAGTCCCCCCTTTACGTCCGGCTCCACGCCGGAAAAAAGGGCGACGGAAGCGAAACCGTTCAATCTTGCCGCCGTGGCGGGATAAACGGAAACGAGATCTTTCGTCTGCGTGAAATGCAGACTGATCAGTTCCGACGGCGTGATGCCGTTTTCCTTCATCACGGCGTCAAGAAGTTCCTTCGTCGCCTCGAATATCTCTTCGCGGCAATCGTTTTCCACGGTCGTCGCGCCTCTGATCGCATACATAATCTGTTTTATCTTCCTTTCTCTGTTTTTTCCGTCCGACTTTCCGCGTTACCCGCCGCATATGCGGTGCACGCGGCAACGGAAATGTTATACCCGCCCGTCAAAGCGTCCGTATCGATCACTTCCCCCGCGAAATAAAGCCCTTTTACGAGTTTGCTTTCCATCGTTTTCGGATCGATCTCTTTTACGTTCACGCCGCCCGAAGTAACGATCGCTTCCGCAATATCCCTAAGAGACGCGGGAACCATTTTAAACTCTTTGATCGCTTTCAGAAGAGATCTTCTCTCTTCCGCCTTCAGGCTGTTGTTCGGCGTATCTCCGCTCACGCCGGATGCGGCGATCACAACGGGGATCATCGATTTAGGCAGAAGTTCGTCGAGCGAATTTTTCAGTTTTTTGTTTTTGAACTTAGCAAAATCGCGCAGGATCCTGTCGTCGAGCTGCTTTTCGTTGAGTGCCGGTTTCATATCAAGCGAGAGCACCCCTTGCGAAAGATCGGTCTTATTCAGATAACTCGACGCGGAAAGTACGATCGGACCGGACACGCCGAAATGAGTAAACAACATTTCGCCGAAATCGGAATAGGTTTTCTTTCCGCCGGAAAAGACGGTAAGACTCACGTTTTTTAAAGTAAGCCCCTGCAACGATTTGTAAAAATCGCCTTTCAGATTGATCCCCGTGAGCGCGGGTTTCGGCGGAACAACGGTATGCCCCGCCTGTTCGGCAAAACGATAACCGTCGCCGTCGCTTCCCGTGGCGGGATAACTCTTTCCGCCCGTGCAGACGATCGCGGCGTCGCACGCGATTCTTTCTTTATCGGTGGTAACGCCCGTTATTTTGCCGTCCGAAACGTCGAGAGAGAGAACTTTCTCGTTCAGCAGAATTTTCACGCCCGCTTCGCGGGCATAGGATTCGAGGGCGCGGATGATATCGCTGGATTTATCGCTTACGGGAAATACTCTGCCGCCCCGTTCCGTTTTGAGCGGAACTTTCGCAGAAAGCCATTCCTTGAATTTCCGTGGCGGAAAACGATGCGCGACGCCCGTCAGAAAGCGGGAATTCGTTACGACGTTTTTCAGAAAGTCTTCTACGTCGCAGTCGTTTGTCACGTTGCATCTGCCCTTTCCCGTTACGTACAGTTTTTTTCCGAGCTTTTCGTTTTTTTCGATCAGGAGAACTTCGTCGCCGTTCAACGCTCTGAAACAGGACGAGATCAGCCCCGCCGCTCCTCCGCCGATCACGACAGTCTTCATAACAGCTCCTTTCCTGCGTATTTGCCGACGACGGAAAGATCGGTTCTGTCATACAGGATCGGCGTTACGGTAACGAAACCCTGTTTCGATAGCGTTACGTCCGTCTCTTCCGGCGTTTCTTCCCGATCGATCGGATCGCCGATCAGACGGTAGGCGTCGCCCCCGCGTGAGACGTATTCGTCGGAATATCTCTGGATCCCGAGCGGACAGACCCTTGCTCCTTTTACCTGTTCCGAAGGAAGATTCGGCATGTTTACGTTCAGCGTATAACGGGAAGAAAACATCTTTTCTATCTCCGGAAAGATCTTTTTTACCATTTTCGCATTCTCGGAAAAAAGATAATCTCCCGCCGCAACGTTGGAAAAAGCAACGGAAGGTACGCCGAAATAATTGCCCTCGAGTCCCGCCGCGACCGTTCCCGAATAGGTGGTATCGCTGCCGAGGTTCAGCCCGTGATTGATGCCGGAACAAACAAGATCGAAAGGATTTTCCGCAAAATTATGAAACGCGAATTTTACGCAGTCCGCCGGAGTGCCGCTTAACGAATAAGCGGGATAACGGTCGGATATTTTCTCTTTCCTTAAACACACGTCTTTATGAATGGTTAAAGAATGAGAAAACCCCGAACGGTTTCCGTCCGGTGCCAATACGAATATTTCGTGTTTTTCCGACAGAACGTCGGCGAGGGCTTTCAAGCCCTCCGCCGAGATGCCGTCGTCATTGGTGACAAGGATCCTCATACGGGATAAACCTTGTTACCGTTTTCCGCGAGATCCTTATCGATCCCGCTGTTTTTCGCCATTCTCCACTTGAAGAAGTTCACCGCTACTTCGTTGAAGAGCGCGTAGGACAAAACGTCTTCTTCCTGCGTGTAATACTGCATCATTTCCGATTTATACTTCTCGTATTCGGGAGCGATGAGATCCGCCGGTCTGCACGTAACAAGCTTTTCGTCGCCCACGATCTTTTTCAGTACGTCCGGATCGGGATCGGCGGGAAGTTTGCCGTACTCTCCTTTGAGAAGAGCTTTGAATTCTTTCGTGACCATTTTGTATCTTTCTCCGCTCAGAACGTTGAGCACCGCCTGCGTGCCGACGATCTGGCTGGACGGAGTAACGAGCGGCGGATAACCGCAGTCCTTTCTCACGTTGGGAACTTCTGCAAGCACTTCGTCGAGCTTGTCGAGTTTGCCCTGCTGCTTCAGCTGATTCATCAGGTTGGAAAGCATTCCGCCCGGAACCTGATAGATCAGAGTGTTGATATCGATCTTTCTCACGTTCGGGTTCAGAGAACCGGATTTTTCGAGCTGTGCCGCAACCGTTTTGAAATAATTGGTGATCGGAACGAGTTTGTTCAGATCGATCCCGGTATCGTAAGGCGTACCCTTAAGCGTTGCGACGAGGGGTTCCGTAGCGGGCTGAGAAGTCCCGTTGCCGAGTGCGGAGATCGCCGTATCGACGATATCGCAGCCCGCCTCGATCGCTTTCAGATTTACCATATCCCCCGTACCCGTCGTATTGTGGGTGTGAAGGTGGATCTTCGTTTCCGGTTTCAGAACGGCTTTCATGCTCTTGATGAGGTCGTATGCCGTGTACGGAAGAAGAAGGTTCGCCATATCCTTAAGACAGATATTGTCCGCGCCCATCGATTCGAGGGTCTTGGCGAGTTTTACGAAGTATTCGTTCGTGTGAACGGGGCTCGTGGTGTAAGAAATGGTCGCTTCGCACACGCCGCCGTATTTCTTGATGGCTTTCATTGCCGTTTCAAGGTTTCTCACGTCGTTAAGCGCGTCGAAAACACGAATGATCTTTACGCCGTTTTTAATGGAATATTCGACGAATTTTTCCACCACGTCGTCCGCATAGTGCTTGTAGCCGAGCAGGTTCTGCCCGCGAAGAAGCATCTGGATCGGCGTCTTTTTCAGGTGGCTTTTCAGAATACGCAGTCTCTCCCACGGATCCTCGTTCAAAAAGCGCAGGCAGGAATCGAACGTTGCCCCGCCCCAGGCTTCGAGAGAGTAATACCCGATGTCGTCCAGCTGATCGAGAGCGGGCAACATCTGTTCGAGCGTCATTCTCGTAGCGGCTTGCGACTGATGCGCGTCGCGGAGAATGGTATCGGTAATCAAAACTTTTTTAGCCATAATTCAATAATATCTCCTTCCTTAGCCGAACAGGGCGAGAAGTACGCCCGCGGCGATAGCGGAACCGATAACGCCTGCGACGTTCGGCCCCATAGCGTGCATAAGCAAATGGTTGTCGGGATCGGTTTCCCTGCCCACGTCCTGCGAGATTCTCGCAGCCATGGGAACGGCGGAAACGCCTGCGGAGCCGATCAGAGGATTGATCTTGCCGCCCGAAAGTTTGCACATGAGTTTTCCGACGAGAAGTCCGCCGACCGTACCCATGCAGAATGCGAAAAGACCGAGAACGATGATGCCGAGGGTCTGCAGAGAAAGGAACACGCTTCCGACCGCTTTCGACCCGACCATCGTGCCGAGGAAAATGGTTACGGTGTTCATCAGTCCGTTCTGCGCCGTATCGGCAAGTCTTCCGCAAACGCCCGATTCCTTCAGCAGGTTACCGAACATCAGCATACCGAGAAGAGGCATAGCGTCCGGCAGAAGGATCCCGACGACGAGAGATACGAGAATGGGGAACATGATCTTCTCGAGTTTGGAGACCTTGCGGAGCTGTTTCATGCGGATGGCTCTTTCTTTCTTCGTCGTAAGAAGACGCATGATGGGCTTCTGAATGAGCGGGATAAGTGCCATGTAGGAATATGCGGAGATCGCAATGGCAGGCAGAAGTTCTTCCGCAAGTTTTTTCGTCACGTAGATCGCCGTAGGACCGTCCGCGCCGCCGATAATGGCGATCGCCGCTGCCTGAAGGGTCGTGAAATCGAATACGCCGAGATCGCTGAGCGCAACCGCGCCGAGGAACGTAATGAAAATACCGAGCTGAGCCGCCGCGCCCATCAACATGCTTTTGGGGTTGGCGATCAACGGTCCGAAATCGGTCATAACGCCGATCCCGAGGAAGATGATCGGCGGGAAAATCACCCAGTCGACCCCTTTATAGATGTAGTAGAAAAGTCCGAAATCCCTGACGACCTGTTCCGTTTCCGTGGAAAGAGCGTAAGCGATGATGTACTTTCCGTCTGCGCTCGTATGAGCCGTTCCAAAAAGAACGTTCTTCAAAGCGTCGATCGAGGATCCCGTCGCGCCGAATTTCGAGCACAGTTCGGCGATCGTTCCTCTTGCCACCTCCGAGCCTACCGTAACCGTTCCCGTTTTGATCTCGGTGTAATATTCGTTCACGATAAACCCTTTCGTACCGAAAAGAACGTGGTAAACGCCGGGAATATTGACGATAAACATACCGAAAGCAATCGGAAGCAACAGCAGAGGCTCGAATTTTTTCACGATTGCGAGATACACGAGCACGCAGGCGATGACGAGCATGACGAGATTCTGCCACCCGTAGCTAGTGAAATTCGCCGCAAGGTCATATAGCCCGGTGCTTTTCCACAGATTGGAAAGAGATTCCACGATCTCCTGTCCAAGCGTGGCTTCGCAAAGCAAATGATATCCGAAATTCATGTGTCTCCCCTTTAACCTATGACTGCCATCAGAGCGCCGGTATCGACGTTCGCGCCCTTGTTTACTTTGTAAGAGATCGTTCCGTCGCAGGGGGCGGTGATATCGTTATCCATTTTCATGGCTTCGAGAACGAGGATCACGTCTCCCTTCTTTACGGTCGCCCCTTCCGCTACGGAAAGAGCCTTGATCATTCCCGGCATCGGAGCTTTCACTTTCGTGCCGTTTACGAGTGTGCTTGCCTGTGCTTTCGGCGCTTCCGCCTTGGGTGCCTGCGGCTTGATATCCGTCACGACGGGCGTAACGCCCGCGGAAGTCCCGACTTCCTCAACGCCTACCTGATACGATTTTCCTTCTATGGTGATGATAAAATTACGCATGATCTGTTCTCCTTAAATTTTTTTGATTTTTCTGACGACGAATTCCGGCTTTGCCCTTTCCCCGTCGTAATACGCGGCGATCGCGGCTACGATCGCGGCTTTGATCTCATCGGGTATCTCGTCTTCTCTCGCCGTTTCCGCAGGCGCGGAAGGAAGGGTCATCGTGACTTCTTCCTCCTCGTCGTCCGGATTCGCGGCGGCTTTCTTTTTATCCTTCTTCGAAACGATCTTGCCCGCAAGGGTCACGAACAAAATAATGATCGTCATTCCGAGGAATACGACGAGCAAACCGAGCACGAGCGTAAACACGCCCCAGGCGGTCAATCCCATCAATAAATTACTCGTTGCCATTTTATTTCACCAACGTTTGCAATGCCGAGATCACGTACGGACGGACAAATGCGGGTTCGATGATATTATCGATAAATCCGCCTTTCGCCGCGTTGATCGGGTCGGCGTTTTCTTCCGCATAGCGCTCGGAAAACTCTTCCAGCTTGTCTTCCCTGATCTCTCCGAAGCAAACCGCGCTTTCCTTGCCGTCGAACAAAGCGACGGAACCGGTAGCGAAAGCATAGGAATAATCGACGCCGAGATTCTTCGCCGCAAAAAGAGTGTAACCGAGACCGACAGCCTTTCCCGTCACGACGGACAACCTACGGACGCCTTTCAGCGCGGAAACGAGATTACAAATTTCTTTCAGCACGACGGTGTTCGAGGTCTCGAGATTCGTTTTTAACCCGAGGGTGTTGACGAAAGTTACGAGAGGAAGGTCGTAATCGTAGGCGAAATTCGCGAAATGTTTGATTTTAAGAATGTTTTCGAAGGTAAGTTCTGCCGCTTCGCTTCCGTTTCCGAAAAGAATGACCGCAGAAGAAATACCGCCGATACGGCAGATACCCGTCTTCACTTCGGGACAGAAATCTTTGTTGGTTTCGATAAAGTCCCCGTTATCGCAGACCGCTTTTACAAGACAATCCGGGCAGGCTTTTTCGTTGAGCCCCTCGCTCGTGCGGTTCAGATCGTCTTCCGTATCTGCGGCGATCTCCGAATATGCGGGAAGGATCGACAACACGGAAACGATCTTCGCGCGAACGTCCGCTAAACTTTCCGCAGAGATCGTGTTCATCTCGTTGTACTTCGAAGCTTTTGCGCCGGCAACTTCTTCGGGCGCGAGTTTCTTTCCCGACTTCGCGCTTAAAACGGCAGGGCTCGCATAAGCGCAAAGAGAAGACGAAAGCATGAAATTGAAATCCGCATTCGCGGCGAGAAGAGCGAACGTTCCGTACAGTTTTCCGGTCACGACCGAAAACTGCGGCACTTCCCCTTTCAGCGTTTCGGAAAGGGAGATCACTTCCGCCATGCCTTCCATCACGTTTACGCCCTCGCCGACCGATACGCCGAGGGAATCGAAAAACCATACCACCGGGCTTCCCGTTTCGAGCGCCTTCGTCAGACACTTGGTTATTTTATCGCAATTGGCCTTTGTAACGCCTCCGCTTAAAACGGCGGCGTTCTGAGCAACTACGCAAACGGTGGTGTCGTCGATCGTGGCAAGTCCCGTCACGACTCCTTCGCCCTGAGCGTCTTCCCCGTAAAATTCATTGCGGGAAAAGCTGTAAGCGTCCAACTCAACAAAACTGTTTTCGTCAACGACAGCGGAAATTTTCTCTCTGATTTCCTTGCTTTTGTCGAGAAGTTCCGTTCTGCGAGTTCTGAGTAAATCGAGTTTATTCATAAAACTCCTCCATTATAATTTTCAATAATCATTATATACCTTTTCATTTTATTTTGCAACAAAAAAGGCGCCGCGAACGGCACCTTTTCTTTCAAAAAACGATTATTAAATTTCGCAGGACGATCCCGACGGTCATTATTTGATCTGCAGGGTGTTCAGGAATCTGCGGAAAGCGAGAAGACCCGCCTCCGTTTTTTTGAATACGGCGGTATCGCCGAGGATCGCCACGCAGGTACGATTGACGTATTCCTTTACCGCCTCTTCCGCTTTTGCGCGGTCGGGCGTGGTTTTCAACTCTTTCTGAAGATCGAGGATCATGTCTTTATGCACGAAAAGCGGATCGCCCTCTTTACATTCCGAGGGATCGAACGCCGTATCTTTCGTCAGAACGCTTACGACCTGCGCAAGCTGATTTTTCAATCTTCCCGGCAAGATGAAAAGGCCCATCGCTTCGATCAGCCCTATGCCCTCTTTTTTGATGTTGTGGTGTTCGGGATGGGCGTGGAAAACGCCGTCCGGATATTTTTCGCTTGTAATATTATTTCTTAAGATGATCTCTACGCAATACTTTCCGTCCGGAAGAGCGCGTGCGATCGAAGTACAACTGTTGTGTCTTTCATCCTCGCTGTTGATCACGCCTACGCTGTCGTCGGCGTATTTCTTCCAGGCTTCCACGATATCTCCCGCCACTTCCGCCACGGTGTTGCGATTATAGCCGACAAGACGGATCGCCGAATTGTACCAGTTCAGGATCGAAATTTCCACGTCCGGGAATTTTTCGCTCGAAAGGGTGTAAAGGGGCGCCGCTCTGTGCATGGGCATTTCGTGTCTGCCGCCCTGATAATGCTCGTGGTTCAGAATGGATCCGCCGACGATCGGCAGATCGGAATTGCTACCGACAAAATAATTCGGGAACAGATCGACAAAATCGAGAAGTTTCAGAACGGTTTTACGTGTCATTGCCATCGGAACGTGTTCCGTATTGAAAACGATACAATGCTCGCTGTAATACGCATAGGGCGAATACTGCATTTTCCAGTTTTCCCCCTGCAAAACAACGGAAACCGTTCTGAGATTCGCGCGCGGCGGGAAATTGTAATTACCGAGATAACCCTCGTTTTCCGGGCAAAGAGAACAGAGCGGATATTTGTCTTCGTCTTCCGTCTTTACGGTGAGAAGTTTTGCGATGTCCTTATTGTTCTTTTCCGGTTTGGAAAGATTGATCGTGATTTCAAGGACGTTGTCGCCGTCCTTACATTCCCATTTCAGATTGCGGTCGATCGCCGTTTTCTGTATGTAGTTGTTCATGATGCAGAGACGGTACAGATAATCGCAAGCCGCCTGCGCGCCCATTTTTTCGCGAAGATTCGTGAACGTCTGATTGATCTCGGATGGCTTCTGCGTTACGACACCGAGAATAAAAGACGCAAAAAGATTCGACTGCACGTCGTCGTCCGCAATGGAATTTTCGTAGGCATACTGTCTGATCTCCTCGAAGAGAACGTCCGGAACGGACATCTCTCTGATAAACGAGAGATTCGGCGTCTTTTTCATCGGCGCTTTCAGCTTAAAGAGAACCAGAAGGGTGTTTCTGATATAAATTTCGTCAAGATCGTTCAGATAGAGAAACGATTTCGCGTAAGTTACGAGTTTTTCCGTCAGTAATTGTCCGTCAACCATACTTAACCTGTCCTTGTTTTTTCAAAGATGATTTTACCACATACGGCAGGAAAAAGCAATCGTTTCCGCCCTGTCCGTCAAAGTCTTTTCGTTCGGTCTTTTTGTCGTAAATTTTTCAGTTCCTTCTCTTTCTTTTTTCTTTCCTCTTTCCGAAAGAAAACCTGGCTTTAAACCACGCCTCGATCTTATCCCCTTTTTTGTAAATGAAAATGCAAAGCGCCGCCGTGATCAGAAAAACGAACGCCCAGATCAATAGTCCCCACCAGGTGTTGTACGGGATCAGGCTTCCGTTGAAAGAATACGCGGAGATCACCACGGATAAGACCCTTGTGATCGTGATCATGATCGCATAGTATCTCGCGCTCATCGAAGACAGCCCCGCCACAAAGCATAAGATATCGTCCGGGAAAAAGGGAAAAATGAACATAAAGGTAAGAACCACCCTGTCCTTGCCCTTTACGAGTTCAAGCGCCTTGTCGAGCGATTCTTTCCCGACAAGCCAGCTTGCGACTTTATATCCGAGGTGTCTCCCGATCAAAAACGCGACAAAGGAAGCGGATAATATCCCCGCAATGCTGTATAAACTGCCGTAAAAAGGTCCGAACAGCGCGACGCCCGCCCCGATGGCGATAAACCCGGGGATGGGAAGAACGATCACCTGTAAAAACTGAAGCGCAATAAAAATGGGTACGGTGAATTTCCCGTAACTCGCCACAAACGCCCTCAGATCTTCTATGCTGTCGATCTTTTCCATAAATCCCGTTATTTTCAGAAGATACAGAATAAAAAGAACGACGGACGCCGCGATCAGCACGAGAAGGGTTATTTTATAAACAAAGTTTTTGTCCGCGATCGAAAGCACGATCCCGACGACCACGCAGACGGAAACCAACACGACGGTCAGAATCTCGATCAGTCGTTTATGCCTCTCCAGAAAAGCGATTCCGGCATCTTCGAGATATAAAAAAGCGAAAACGACCGCCATTGCTCCGAGAAGTGCCAGCACTGCACCCGATAATACGTTCTTTATAATTTTTTTTGTTTTCACGTTAAACATACAGAATGAAATACTCTTATATTAGTATATTAAGGATCTTCTGCCTTATCCCTGTTTGCGGCAAAGTGAAACCGGTTTCCGGGAAAAAAAGACCGCTTTTATCCCCCGTTCGGATCATTAATATATGCATAATATAATTCCGCCTGACATATTTGTCAATCGTTATCCCCGATAAAAATCCATTCTTCGCCGAAATTTCATGCGACTAACCTATTATCCTGCCGATATCTCGCAAAAATTCACGATTCGCTCCGTGAGAAGATCTTCCTGATTTATAAAAATTTTTATGGGATAAATCAAAAAAAGCCGTAAAATCCGTTGACTTAATTTTAATTTTGCTCTATAATATTATTACTGTCTTAGGGGAGTGGCTCAACGGTAGAGTAGCGGTCTCCAAAACCGTAGGTTGCGTGTTCGAATCGCGTCTCCCCTGCCAAAAAAAACGTGTATTGTGTAAGCAATGCACGTTTTTGTTTTGTCATTTTCAAAAAAAGAACGCCTGATTTTTCGGCGTTCCTCTTTTGTATGCCCGTTCGGCGGTATCCGATTAAAATGCTTTCTCCCGAAGTTTTTGTTGTGCCTCAGCCATGCAACCCGTTTGCCTGCCGTTCCATGTCCTCGATCACGATGTCGTAGATCTCGCCCAAAGAGGAGCAATACTCCAGCACTTTCCAGGGCTCGTTTGTATGAAAATGGATTTTGATCATTTCGGGATCTCCCACCGCAAGAAGACAATCGCCTTTGAAATTGTGGTCGAAATAGTCGCGGATGGCGTTTTCGTCAAGATCTTTCCCTTCGATCAGAAGTTGCGTATCGTATCTGAATTCTAACATGTTTTTCTCCTGTGTTTCTTCTGAAATGATTTCCGGGACGAAATTTCCGTCCCGACGAACGATTCATTACGTCGTTTCCTTTTTATTCTATCACACCTTGCCTTATTTGTAAACTAATTTCAATGAGCAAACATGAATTATTATTCATATTGTACGTTTAGGCTTAGCATTCGCTATCACTAATTACCTTTAAGGCTTCTTTTCTGCCGTATTTTCTTCCTTTTTCTATTTTTTCTTGACTTTCTTTTTCCTTTAGTCTATAATGATATGCGAAAAAACAAAAGGAGTTTTCGTTATGGCAAACAAAAGAGTTATCAAATTCGATTCCCGCATTATAACGGCGATCCTGTATCTCGTGATCGGCGCCTTGTTCTGCATTTTCAGATCGGCGTCTCTCAAGTACATGATGCTGATCACCGGTATCCTGTTTATTTGTTACGGTGCACTCGATCTTATCCGCAACTTTTATTATTCCGGAATCTTCGCGATCGTCTGCGGCGTAGTACTGTTGGTATGCGGTTCGCTCGTCGTTGAAATCGCCGTACTGATTCTCGGCGTTATCCTGATTTTAAAAGGCGCCATTGCACTCGTCAATTTGTTTAAACTGAGCAGACCTAACGTTATGGCGATCATCGGAGCTGCCGTAACGATTCTTGTCGGCGTTATGCTGATCCTGAATAAATGGCTTATGCTCGATTGGTTCTTCATTGTGATCGGCATTATTCTGATCCTCGACGGCTTCCTGATCCTGATCGGAAAGTATTGATTCATAAAATCGGATATAGAGCTTCATTTAGGAAAAAACAGCAGACCCGATACGGTCTGCCGTTTTTTTTATGCAAATAGCCCTTTTTTATCACTTTTTTAGTTACAATTCGGGAATTCGGATCTCTCCTGTCTATCCCACAATATAAAAACCGCTCCGGCGTGCCCTTCGACAACCGGAACGGTTTTTTTAACGTTGAAATTATCCTCTGTTTACCTGTTTCCGTAAAAATACAAAAAATAAGATCAAAAACCCGCTTTCGCCGGAAATTGTATCATGATACGGATCAAAGCAAATAAGTAGGCATCTCGCTTTCGCCGAGACGTTTTATCGCGTTGAATTTCTTCTCGTGAATATCGTCCGCTTTCTTTGCGGGAGCAACCGCGTCGCATTCGTCGCAGTTGAATTTCGGAGAGAATTTCACAAGTTCCTTACGGATCTGATCCCCGTTCCCCTCGAGAACAACGGCTTTCACCTTTTCGATCCCGAGTTTCGTTAAAGCGGTCAGTCTTCTCGCTCCGTCGACGACTTTCAGCCCGTTATCCGTTTTTACCACGACAACAGGCAGAATAACGCCGTATTTTTTGACCGATTCGATCATCTTTTCATTTTTTCTCGTCGTGCGGAATTCAACGGTTTTGGGGTCGATCTCCACCACTCCGTTTTCCGTCAGCGCAACGATCTCCTGTTTTACGACTTCGGCGGTTTTCTTTTCCTTTGTCGCCTTTGTCGCTCTTTTCAGACTTCCTTTTCCTACCGGCATGATAGTGTTCCTCCTTGATTATTCGATAGATTTCAGAATTTCATCCGCAAGCAAGCCGTATTCGACCGCACTGCGGGAAGATTTTTTATAGCTTCCTACGGGTTTGCTGTTATCCTGCGCCCATTCCACGGAGCTGTCGAGATGGATCACCTGATCGAACACGCGGATCCCTTCCGTATTGCGCAACGTTTCGATCGTCTGCTTGAAATAATTCTTTCGCGCGTCGACTTTCGTCACCACGACCCCCGCAAGCTCGAGCAAAGGCGCAAGTTCCTTTACCTGACCGATAAATTCGAGCATATTCGCCAAGCCGAACAACCCCCACGGGCTCGCCTCGACCGGCAGAACGACCTTATCGCTCGCGATCAGAACGTTCATCACCCAGCAGCCGAGCGTTGGGGGCGCGTCGATCAGAACGTAATCGTAAACACCGCTTTCCTTTATGGGAGAAAGCAGTTTTTTCAGAATAAATTCCCTCTGCCATTTTGTGAAGAGTTCGCATTCGATCGAGCTCATCAGCGTGGAAGACGGGATAAGATCGATATTCGGATATTCGGTATGTACGATATCCTCTTCAAGTCCTTTCTGATTTTTTACGGCAACATATAAATTGTTTTCGCCCTGCGCAAATTCGAGCGCTTTTTCTTCCGGGAAAAAGGACAGCGTTAAATTAAGCTGCATATCGCCGTCGACCAGAAGAACTTTCTTTCCGCGCGCGGCAAACGCATACGCAAGACTTGCGCACGTTGTCGATTTTCCGCTGCCGCCCTTGTTGTTGGCAAAACAAATAACCTGCGTTTTCATTGATTTTCCTCCGGATAAAGGCATTTAACACCCGCCTGACGGAACCTTTCCATCCAGTTCTCGGGCGGTCTCACGTCGGTAACGATCACGTCGATATCCTTTAAATTACCGACTACGTTGAAAGCGATCCTGTTGAATTTCGAACTGTCTACCGCAAGAACCCTTTTGTCGCAGTTTTCGAGCATGGCGTGTTTCGTGGACGCGTGCATATCGTTGGAATCGGTAAAACCTTTTTCGATATTAAACCCTTTACAGGAAATGATCGAAGTAGTCACGTGAAAGCAACGGATCATTTTGTCCGCCTGGATCCCGACAAGCGCAAGCGAATCTTCGCCTAACAGCCCGCCGCTCGAAAAGATCTTCCAGTTTTTCAGATCTTTCAGTTCGAGAAGAATTTCGACGGAATTGGTAATGACCGTCATGTTCTTTCTCTCTTTGATCCTTTTTGCGATGAAAAGCGCGGTTGAGGAACAATCGAGCATCAGGCTTGAATTATCCTTAATAAATCCGGCGCAGATCTCCGCGATTTTCTGCTTGCCGATCACGTTCGTTCTCTTTCTCACCGCAAGCGGCATATCGCTTTGCGTGTTCTCGTTCAGAACGGCTCCGCCGTACGCCTTTACGACGAGACCTTCTTTCTCGAGTTTTTCGAGATCTCTGCGAATGGTTTCTTCCGATACGTTGAATTGTTTGGAAAGCTCTCCCACGACAACTCTTTTATCGGTCTGAAGAATCGCAAGGATCCTGTTTTTTCTTTCGACGGCAAGCATTGAACTAATCTCCTTTTCGGCGCCGGCACAACCATCTGCGATCGGATTCTCGTTTTCCGATATCGCAAAATGCTGAATCTAGGCTTAGCATTCGCTATCACTAATTACCTTAAGGGCTCCTTTTTCGCCCTTTTCCCCGATTTCTCTATTGATGTACGGAGAGTACTATCGATTTCGAAATCGGGAAAAATCATCGAAAAATAAGCTCTTTAAGGCGCGAAGCGTTTTTACGGATGAAAAATCGTGTTTTGACAAGGCAAACGCTCAAAATTATACTCTCCCGTATATTGCCGAGCGTTTAACACAGTCATAAACCGATTTTTCGCCGTAAAAATAGTTAGTGATAA
>CAKQRE010000007.1 GCA_934271265.1 uncultured Clostridia bacterium
TAACATCATCAAAGAAAGGAGTATTGTTATGGATATGAAGAAAATCGGTGTGTTTTTAGCCGAATTGCGAAAAGACAGAAATTTAACTCAGGACGAATTGGGTGAAAAAGTCGGCGTAACGAACAAAACCGTATCGCGTTGGGAAAACGGCAATTATTTGCCGCCTGTTGAAATGCTGCAAATTCTAAGCAAATTATATAATGTGAGTATAAACGAAATACTCTCGGGTGAGCGTTTGAATGAAAAGCGATATAAAGAAAATGCCGAAGAATATATAGTTGCGGATTTGATGAAGAAACGGAAAGAGGCAAAAAAAAGAATTGCGGTTTCCTTTGTCGTAGCCGTTATTACAATGCTTGCAGGTGTTTCGATCCTTCTTTTAAGTTCTTTGCTTTCCGCGCCTGTTTGGTTAAGAATTATTTGCATTGTTTTGTCGGTTGTAGTTATAATTCCCGGCATAGGTGTTTGTTGCGTTTTGACTGTTGATGCGGGTGTTTACGAATGTCCGAATTGCGGAGAAAAGTTCGTTCCGTCTATGAAAGATTTTATTTTTGGAGCACACACTTTTACAAAAAGAAAATTGAGGTGTCCCAAATGCGGGAAAAAAAGTTTTTGCAGAAAAAGGTTGTGCTGAATTTCTTTTAACCTGTCGAAATTCTTCGTAAAGACAAAAATTTATGGACACTATTCATGATTGAAAACGGAAACAAATCGGATATAACAGAAAAACGTTATCATCACGGAATATATTTGTCAGACCCGCGCAAACGTGTGATGGCGAATGCCAAGCCTATTAGAATTTCTGTCAGAAAAGATCGGCGTGCAATGAAGACGTCACAGTCAAAGACGTCACGTTTACCGACGCTCCGCCAAGCAAAACCCGAATCGGATACGAAAGTATTTGATTCGGGTTTTCTTTTGACAATTCCGTTCAGGCGGAACGGCGGTCGTCGCCGATCGCGACCTTTGCGAGGGAATAACCGTTTTCGAGGGCGTTGTATAAATGGCGTTTCGATTTCAGAATGTTCTCACGCACGTAAATGCCCTTTTCGTAGCACAACCCGAGATAATATTCCGCTTCCGGGCAGCCGAGTTCCGCGCCTTTCTTCCAGAAAAGGAAGGCTTTTTTATCGTTCTTTTTTACGCCGAATCCGTAATAATAATTGCGGGCGAGAAGGAGAATGGCGTGGAGATTTCCCTTTGCCGCCGCGCGTTTGACGTAACGCGTTCCCTCCGCAATGTCGGTTTTCCCGAGAAGTCCGAACATTGCCATGTAACCGTACATATACATAGCGGCGGCATGCCCGCGCTTTGCGGCTTCTTTATACCAGCTGCCAGCCAGTTTGTAGTTCTGTTCGCACCGAACGCCGTAAAAGTAATTTTCACCGAGTAAAAACTGATTTTCCGTGCGCCCTTCGATCGCGCCCTTCAGAATTAATTTATTGATCATAATTTTCTCCTTTGTGTCGGACAGGCGATTGCTTCCGACGTCTTTGTTCTTGTCGGATCATACTATAACACATAAAATATGCCAATATGTGTCATCTTTTAAAAAGTTTTTGAATTTTTTTCCGGAAAACACGCCTGCAAAGGAATTTCTTATCGAAACGGCATCCGGGGCGAGGGAAGACCTCGGTTGGCGCTTCGGAAAGAAAAGCCCTTCGGATAAACCGAAGGGCTTTCGTATGTCAATCAATAAGTCGATTAAATGGTGATTTTGTATAAATTTAGCCGAGAAGGTCTTTTATTGTTTTTAACATGGAGTCTTCGTCCATGCCGAGCGAGCAGAGCAACTCTTCCGGATCGTAACGGTCGTAAAATTTCTTTTCAAGTCCGTAGTTTTTCACCTTCATGTCCGAATCGCCGTAGAAGGAAGCGATCTTCTGTCCGAATCCGCCGTCCGCAACGCCGTCTTCGAGAGTGACGACGAGTTTGTGATCTTTTTTCAGGGACTGAAGAAGTTCACGGTCGGTGAAAGAAGCGAAACGCGGATTGACGAGGGTCGGCTTGAAGCCGAGTTCCTTTTCGATGCGGGCACAAAGCGATTCGCCGCGGGCAAAGAAATCTCCGAGCGCGATCACGGCGACTTTTTCCCCTGTTTTTTCGACGGAATAGGAGACCTTTCCGTCAAACGAAACGCCTTTTCTGTCTTTCACGTCGCCGCCGGGCAGGAAGATCAGCACGGGGCGATCGCTTTTGTCCAGCGACCAGTCGAGCATTTCCTTAAGTTCCGTTTTTGTCGTGGGAGACAAAACGGTAAGTTCCGGGATGTTCGTGAAAAGAGACAGCCCGAAAATGCCGAGGTGGGTCACGTCGGTAAGTCCGTCGAAGGCGGAATAATTCAGAAGGATCGTCACGTTGTTTTTGTTGATGCAAACGTCGTGCGAGATCTGGTCGTATGCCCTTTGCATGAAAGTGGTGTTTGTGATCACCAGCGGTTTCGCTCCGCCTTTCGCCATTCCGGAAGCCATTGCTACGGACTGTTCTTCGGCGATGCCCACGTCGACAAACTGCGCGCCGAGAGCCTTTCTGTCTTCGGGGGAAAGCCCTATGCTGCCCGGCATGTTCGGCGTGATCGCAACGAACTTTTTATCCTTTTTCGCTTTATTCAGAATATATTCCCGCGCGATCCCGGTATAGGTTTCCGTAGGGCAGCTCACCGTCGGTTTACCCGTTTCCTTATCGAAAGGAACCGTCCAATGCCAACGCTCCTTGTTTTCTTCGGCAAGGCGGTAGCCTTTTCCTTTCAGTGTGTTCAGGTGGACGACGATCGGGTGATCGATATCTTTTACTTTGCGGAAAACTTCGATCAGGGCAGGAATGTCGTTTCCGTTTTTCTCGTAAACATAATCGAGTCCCCAGGCTTTGAAGAAGTTGTTCTCCGCCTTGCCGTCCGTTTCGCGCAAAAGCCTCAGGTTTTCGTAAATGCCGCCGTGCGTTTCGGAAATGGACTGCTGATTGTCGTTCACGATGACGATAAGGTTGGATCTCAGTTCCGAGCCCGCAACGCTCAGCCCCTCCAATGCTTCTCCGCCGGAGAGCGATCCGTCTCCGATCAGTGCGATCACGTTTTCCCTGCCGCCGAGAAGGTCTCTTGCTTTGGCAAGCCCCGTCGCGAGGGAAACGGACGTGGAGGTGTGTCCCACGTTGAATAAATCGTGCACGCTCTCTTCGGGGTTTGTGTATCCCGAATCTTCGCGGAAGCGGGAGTCGTCGATATAGCCGGCGGAGCGCCCGGTCAGCATTTTATGCGGATAGCTCTGGTGGGAAACGTCGAAGACGAATTTGTCTTTCGGAGAGGAAAAAACATAGTGCATCGCGATCTCCGTTTCCACGATACCGAAATTCGGCCCGCAGTGTCCACCGATCTTCGTCAGTCTGTTGAAAAGGGCGTCGCGGATATCTCCCGCAAGAAGCTCGAGTTCTTTTAAATTCAGCTTCTTCACGTCTTCCGGTCCGTTGATTCTTTTTAAAACTTCATACATAACAGCCGTCTCCTTTTTTGCGTTTTCGGGCGGGAAACAGGAAAACGCGGCGTTTTCGCTTTCCGCCGTTTTGATAAAAAAAGAATAATACTTTTTCCCTTTTTTGTCAAGCAAAGAAAGAAACGGGTTTTTCTCTTTTATTTTCCTTTCACAAAGGTTCCGGCGCGCTTTGGCGGATATTGTTTGGTGTTTTGTGAAATGTTCGTCTATAAGTCGATAAACTGCTTGTTTTTATATGAAATCGGCGCCGGGCGATCGCGGGGTTTCCGGGGAGGGGTGAAAAAAGATTTTCCGGAATATACTTTTTATCGTAATTTTAATAAAAAGTCATTTACAAATCAAACGGAATATGGTATAATAGAAAGCAATCAATTTCTGTGTTTTCCGGATAACAAGAACAGAAACGGGGATACGGAATGAAAAGATAAGGAGTTTTTTATGGACCCGGACAGTATACCGATATACGTGATCTTACTTGTAGTATTGATTTTATTATCGGCATTTTTCTCGGCAACGGAAACGGCATTTTCTTCTCTCAACAAGGCAAGGCTGAAAACTCAGCTCGAAAACGGCGGGGCGACCGTCCGCCGCGCTTATAAGCTTTCGGAAAATTACGACAGGCTTTTGTTTACCATCCTGATCGGAAACAATATCGTGAACATCACCGCGACGACCGTTGCGACCCTTTTGTTCTCGATCCTGATCAAAAGCGAAAGCGTTTCGGCAACCGTATCGACGGCGGTTATGACCGTTCTTGTTCTGGTATTCGGGGAGATCACCCCGAAAACGGTCGCCAAGGAAACACCCGAAAAATTCGCGTGCGCCGTCAGTTATCCTCTTTCTTTCTTCATTGTGATCCTGTACCCCCTGACGATGATTTTCACGGGGTGGAAAGCCCTTCTGAGAAAGGTCTTCCGTTTCAAAAACGATGACGTGATCACCGAAGAAGAGCTGCTTACATACGTGGAAGAGGCGGGAGAGGACGGTACGCTCGATAAAAACGAGACGGATCTGATCTCCAGCGCGATCGAGTTTAACGAGTCGGAAGTGGGAGACATTCTCGTTCCGCGCGTGAACGTGATTGCCGTGGATATCGACAGCCCGATGGAAGAGATACAGAAGACCTTTCTCGAATACGGATTCTCCAGGCTTCCCGTTTATAAGGGCAGCGTCGATTCCGTTGTCGGTATGATCCATGAAAAAGACTTTTACGCCGCCCGTACCAAAGGGGAAACGAATATACGCGGCATTGTGACGTCCGTCGCTTTGGCGACCGAACATATGCGCATCTCCGTTCTTCTCAGAAGCATGCAACGGCAGAAAGTGCACCTTGCCGTCGTGGTGGACGAATACGGCGGAACGCTCGGCATCGTTACCCTGGAGGATATTCTCGAAGAACTTGTCGGCGAGATCTGGGACGAACACGACGAAGTTGTGGACTATTTCAACAAACTGGACGATAGCACGTATCTTGTGGACGGAAACGCCGAGCTGACGGACTTTTTCGATCTTTTCTCGCAGAGCGAAGACGAAGAGAGCGAATCGAATACCGTAAGCGGGTGGATCATCGAAAAGTGCGGAGACATTCCGCCGATCGGTTATTCGTTCGATTATAACAATTTAAAAATAGAAGTTACGAAACGAAACCTGAAAAAGGTCCTCGAAATCAAGGTGACGATCCTGCCGAAGGAAGACGAAGAAGGGGAAGAATGAGCTTTCGGCTGTTCTCCCTCGGAAGACGGTTCCCTTCGATGAAGAGACCGGCGTGAAGGAGGTGGGTTTTTATGAAAAAATTAGGACTTGTACTCGGTTCGGGCGGTTCCCGCGGGATCGCTCACGTCGGTTTTCTGAAAGCTCTCGACGAGCACGGTATCAGACCGTACTGCATTGCCGGGTGTTCCATGGGATCCGTCGTCGGCGGACTTTACGCCAAAGGGATGACGCCGGACGAGATGTTCGAAACGGTAAAAACGCTCAAGAGCAAGGATATTATCGATCTGAACATTTCGCCGCTTACCTCGAAAGCCATATTGAAAACGGCAAAAATGACGAAACTTGTGGATGGGCTTTTCGGAGACGTTACGTTCGAAGAGCTGAAAATTCCTTTCATGTGCAACGCGTTCGATATCAACAAGGGAAAAACGGTATGGTTTTCGGAAGGTAAGGTCTCGCCGTGCGTTCGGGCGAGTTCTTCCATTCCTCTCGTGTTTACCCCCGTCGCGATGGGCGACAAACTGCTTGTGGACGGCGGCGTTGCCTGCCGTATGCCTTACGAGGCGGTGAAAAAAATGGGCGCGGACGTGATCGTCGGGGTGGACGTGCTCGGAAAACTGCGCAAAAACTATAACGATAAAAACCTCATCGCGTTTGCGTTGCGGGTGATCGACGCGGTAGACTGGTCGAATACGTCCGCAGGCTATAAGCGGAACGATTACGATCTTCTTCTGATGCCGGAACTCGGTTCGATGAGCCAGTACGTCGTAAAAAATCTCGAAAAAGCTTATGAAAAGGGGTATGAGCTCGGCATTTCCCATGCGGAAGAGATCGAGGCTCTGTTGCAATGATGTTCGATAAAATGATAAGGCGTTTCGTGAAGAACGCCGATAACGTAAACGACCCCGTCGTGCGCGAATCTTACGGAAGACTTTCGGGCGTGACGGGGATTATTTTAAACTATATCTTATGCGCGGCGAAGATCGTCGTCGGCGCGCTGACGGGGGCGATCTCCGTTCTTTCGGACGGCGTGAACAACCTTTCCGACGCCGGGTCTTCCGTTATCACGCTGATCGGGTTTAAAATGTCCGCCAAAAAGCCGGACAAAGGGCACCCGTTCGGGCACGGGAGAACGGAGTATTTTGCGGGACTTGCGGTTTCCGCGGTCATTCTGATCGTTGCGGTGCAGCTGCTCATCGGTTCGGTGAAAAAAATCGTTGCGGGGGAAGCGACCGTATATTCTTCCGAAACAACGTTTTTCGTCACGATCGGCGTGCTTGTCTTTTCTATTTTCGTGAAAGGGTGGATGGCTGTTTTTAACCGGAACCTCGGCAAACGCCTGAATTCCGCCGCGATGAAGGCGACCGCAACGGACTCTCTTTCCGATTGCGTCGCGACCGCCGTCGTTCTTCTCTGCGCCGTGCTTTCCCGCTTTTTCGAAAGCGTTCCGATCGACGGTTATGCGGGCGTTGCGGTCTCTCTGTTTATCGCGTTTGCGGGGATCCAATCCATGCGGTCGGTCGTGGATCTTCTGATGGGAGAAGCCCCGGATCCCGAATTCTGTAAAGAGGTAGCCGACTATGCTTTGCATTACAGCGAGCTTGTGATCGGCGTGCACGACCTTGTCGTTCACGACTACGGCCCCGGCAGAAAAATGATCACTCTGCACGTGGAAGTCCCCGCCGAAGGCGATATTCTGCAGATGCACGACGTAATCGACAACATCGAACACGGCATCGAACAGAAGTTCAACTGTAAAACGACCATCCATATGGATCCCGTGATCACCACGAGCGAAAGATTGTCGGAGCTGAAGAAAAAGTGCGTGGAGATCGTTGCCGAGATCCGTCCGGAATTTACCCTGCACGATTTCCGCATGAACGAAGGCGACACGCACACGAACCTGATTTTCGACGTGGTCGTTCCCTACGACACGAAACTTACCCCGCACGAGATCGAAGCCCAGATCGACGCCGCGCTGAAGAAGACGGATCCGAAACTGCACGCAAGGATCAACGTGGATTATAAATAAAGCGGGAAAAGAAAAAGCGGTTTATTTTTCGGTTGTGTTCCCGAAAAGATTGCAATGTGTGAAGAATCGGTGTATAATAGTAGCCGAGAGAGATTTGAACTCCATCAAGCCTTAAAGCCGTCTTTTTTGCCCGTTGCGGCAAATCTTTGCTTGAAGTACGGAAAAGTACGCCTGCGCAAACCTTTACCACAACTGCCTAAAAAATAC